>JAGPFA010000064.1 GCA_018056765.1 Syntrophaceae bacterium | reverse complement strand
CAAACCCGTCATCGATGGTAAAGCCGACATAGTCCGCTTCAAACGGCACTTTTCTTCTTTTTCTCTTGTCGAGGAAGGCACACACTTTCAGAGACCTGGCGCCTCTTGATTTAAGCTCTTGGGCAATATAGTCAAGCGTCAGACCGGTATCGACAATATCATCAACAACCAGTACATCACAGTTTCTGACGGAAAGCTCCGTGTCTTTGATAATGGTGATGCGCCCGGAACTTTCCTGGGCATCTCCGTAGCTGGCCGCCCTCATAAAATCGATTCGGCAGGGAATGGTTAAGCTTCTTACCAGGTCAGCCATGAAAACAAACGCCCCTTTGAGAATACCGATCACCAGGAGCTCACCACCTGCATAGTCGCCCGATATCTCCAGGGCCAGTTCACGCACACGCCGGTCAATCGCCGGCCGGTCAAACAGTATTTCCATTTTACTTTCCGACACTTCCGCCAATACCTTCCTCACTTGACGCTTAGGCTAATCTACTCAATTTATCCGGAGTCTGTCAACGTCAAATCAGAGCAGGCAAGGTATCTGCGCACAAAAGCATCAATATTGCCGCGAATCATGCTTTCAGCCATTTCCAGCTGGGCTGCCGTCTCAAACTGCGATGAGAGGCTAAGCAGTATCGCGTTGTACGGGGAGATGTCGCGGCCGAACTTCTCGTAATCAATATGGCTGATCATGTACTGAGAACCGTCAAAATAATACTTGCCCAGACGATTGGCCTCCTCCGACCGGAAAGGCCAGGAGGTTTTCCAGTTGAAATACTCAAGCGCAATTGATTTCAGCTTCGGGTCATCAAAGTTCCGGGGTTTCAATTCCTGCCCGACCTGATCGGCAATCAGGCGGAAATAAGTCACCACCAGATCGATATCCGTCAGGCACAAGCCGTAAAGATACCAGTCATCGATAATTTTCAGCAAAACAAGCTGCTGGTTGCGGCGAATGAAATGATGACTTGGACACAGATGATCGGCACACACTTGCTGCCCATAAAAAGACACGCCTCGCATATCGATACCGTTATTTTGCATGGGGTGCAAAAGACAGCCCACTTTTTTTTCACTATCGTCTAAAAACCCCAGATACTCGCAGCAGTAAATCACCTCATAACGTTTTGTGAAGTCCTCCTCAGCAAAGGTTGCTGCAGCGTAACGGGCGAGGTCATCGAACGAACTCACCATCTCGCGGTAGCGCCTGGTGCGTGTACGCAGCCTCGCCGCCAGCGCTTCACGCGAGCTGTCCACATAATTATACAAGCCGCAGCAGGCACCGCAGGACTTGCCCGGGTCCGGCTGACATAAAATCAATCTTTCCATAAAAGCAGACATCGCCGCCTTATAAAAGGATTGGCATTGCAGGTCAAGACCAAAAATGGTATGGACACTTCCCCGGTGTGTGCGCAAGAAATTATCCCCGGAAACCGCGAAACAAGATAAGAACGCGGCAAATAAATAAAGACGTGAAAATATGCTTTTAATCGAGACCATACCTCTGCCTAACGGGCTTGAATTGACCATTCATGATCTGTCGCGCCGTATTGCCACGGACACGGTGAAAGTGGAACTATCCTTTCAGATGAAGATAAAAGTGGCTCCGTCGTTTTTTGCCTCGGAGAATGATCATCTGGAATTGACCGGCGTCTTCGGCGATGAGCTCACTTATGAGCACAAACTGGAGCGCACCTTTGTCGCTGAAAAGGATGAATCAGCCATCCGTGCCGAACTTATCACCACCTTCAAGAACAATTCTTTGAATTATCTTTCCTCGCCCGGCTTTGCCCGGAAAATGGCCCTGTCGCTGCTTCGGGATATCAGGAAAAACCCCTTCAAATACCGCAGGCCGGAGCCGGATGCGGGCGTGGACGATTGAATCAGGAATTACCAATGCTGCATAACTCTCACCCCGGTATGTCCCTGCCTGCCCCGGGCAAACAACTGGCGCTGGTCGAAAAACCCAGCCGCTATCTGGGCACGGAAGTCAATTCCTTAGTCAAGCCGAATCCGGAAGTAAAAGTTTTGCTGGCTTTTCCCGATACGTATGAAGTGGGCATGTCGCACCTGGGCCTGCAGATTCTCTATTCCGTAATAAACGAACGTCTCTGGGCCGCCGCCGAGCGCTGTTTCGCCCCATGGCCGGACCGCGAAGAACAGTTGCGTCAGCATCGCCTGCCTCTGAGCTCGCTCGAATCTGAAAGACCGATCGCTGATTTCGACGTGATCGGCTTTTCCCTGCAGTACGAATTATCCTATACCAATGTGTTAAACATGCTCGAGCTGGGCGGCATCCCTTCTTGTCGAAAAGACCGCACCGTGGCTCATCCCCTGATTATCGCCGGCGGCCCCTGCGCGTTCAATCCTGCTCCGCTGGCCGCTTTCATCGATGCTTTTGTCATCGGCGAGGGGGAAGAGGCGATTGTTGAAATAATCTCCTGGCTCAGAAAAGCAAAAAACAAAAAATTCAGCCGTGCCCAGATGCTTGCCGGGCTGGCAAAAATAGACGGTGTTTACGCTCCCGCCTTTCATGGCAAAACGACAATCATAAAAAAGCGCAGGGGGGTCGATCTGAACATCAGGCTATATCCCGAACGTCCGATCGTGCCTCTGATGCAGGCGATTCATGACCGCGTCGTTGTGGAAATAGCACGCGGCTGTACACGCGGCTGCCGTTTCTGTCAGGCCGGCATGATCTGGCGTCCCTATCGGGAAAGAAACGCTCTGCTCATCAGGAAGATGGCCGCTGAGGCGCTTGATGCGACCGGGCATGACGAAATATCCCTGCTGGCGCTGAGCTCCGGCGACTACAGCCTGATTGAACCACTCATGCAGGCTTTGATGAAGGTTCACCAGGAAAAAAGAGTGGCGCTTGCCCTGCCTTCGCTGCGTGTCGAGTCGCTAAGCGAAGTACTCATCGAAGAGATTAAACGCACGCGGAAAACAAGTTTCACTCTTGCACCGGAAGCGGGAACCGATAGGATGCGCCGCGCCATCAACAAAGGCAACACCGCCGAAGATCTTCTGCGCTCGGTCGATCAGGTTTTTTCCGCCGGCTGGAAATCCATCAAGCTCTACTTCATGATCGGTCTGCCCGGCGAGGAAGAAGAAGACCTCGACGGCATCGCCGATCTGGCCGGACAGGTGCTCCGGACGGCGCGCCGCCGTGGTCAGGTTACGGTGAGCCTTTCTACCTTTGTGCCCAAACCACACACTCCGTTTCAATGGGCGGCCCAGCTATCCGTTGAAGAAATACAGTCAAGACAAAATTATCTGCGCAAGAAAATGCAAAACCGGCATCTGGTCGTCAAATGGCATGACGCACGCATGAGCATGCTCGAAGGGCTGCTCTCACGTGGTGATGAAAGAATCGGTGATTTGCTTTTATGTGCCCACCGGAAAGGATGCCGCTTTGACGGCTGGGGCGAACTTTTCCGTTTTGATCTGTGGGAGGAGGCAATCAAAGAAACAGGCCTCGAAATTGATGACTATCTCAGCGAACGCTCCATATCGGAGCCACTGCCCTGGGACAATATCGACTGCGGCTTGAGTCGTGCTTTTCTTGTGGCGGAAAAAGACAAGGCGGCCGCCGGAGAGGAAACTCCGGATTGCCGCCAGAACGAATGCAGCGCCTGCGGCGTATGCGATTTTCAGGAAATACAAAACATTTTTTCCGAAAAAGAAGAACCGCCCTCACCTGCAAAAACCGGCTGGGAAGAGGAGCTCATCCGTGAAACAATATACCGTATCAGATTTATTAAAACCGGCTCTGCGCGCTTTTTATCCCATCTGGAACTGGCCGCGGCACTGACCCGCGCCCTTCGCCGCAGCTCTTTGGCACTGGCCTTCACGGAAGGCTTTCACCCGCACCCGAAAATATCTTTTGCGACGGCGACACCCGTGGGTATGGCCAGCCTGTGCGAATATGCAGACGTCACCGTCAGACAGCCGCCGGGCGAACCGGCCGTACTCATCGGCGATCTCAATTCCGCCCTGCCCTCCGGAGTAAAAGTG
>JAGPFA010000037.1 GCA_018056765.1 Syntrophaceae bacterium | reverse complement strand
GTTTTCTTATGCAAGTCAATTCCTGTATAATACATGGTGGCTACCTCCTTTGTTTTTATTTCCCCTGGGTTCATTCTACTACAGAACCCGAAGGAAGGTAGCTTTTTCATATGATCAAAGCTCTCTCTCATGATGGCCGGAGATGGGGAAGTCTTTGTGTTTTTTTCCAGCCAATTTTTTCCCCAATATTGTCATTGTCCGTGTTGCTTCCACAGACAGGACAACAGACTTTTTTATCCGGCGGCAATCAGTATTTCATGTAATGAAAAGGCTCGACGGCCGAAAGCGCCTCTGTATCGAGAGTTTCAAATTTGTTTTTTTCCAGAAGCTTTTCCGTTTTTTCAATCCGGTCAACATCAACGACAAAGACAGCCTTTTCTCCGCACTCCAGCACAAACCCATAGGCGTTATTGATGTTGATACCCTCCTGGTAAAGAAGCTGCATGAGCCTGTCGAGCCCGCCCGGCCTGTCGGGGATCAGTACTGCCAAAACGTCTTTCAAATAAACCGTTTTGCCCGCCTGTATCAGAACTTTTTCAGCGCGCTTCGGTTCATCGACAATCAGGTTGATGATCCCCGTCTCGCCAAAGGTTGTTATGGTGGTAGCTCGAATGCTGATTCCCGCCCGGGCCAAAAGCGCCGTCACACCGGCGAGCTGCCCCGGCTTGTTTTCCGCATGAACGGAAAGCTGATAAGCAATCATAATCTTCTCCCTGCTTGAAACGTAATGGATTTTAACAATTCGGCAGGCATTTAATCAAGACAAATCTCTGTGGGAGATGCGCCGCCACGCCTGCCTAACGCCCCAGAATGACATCCCCCGTATCGGTGATGAGCTTTTCGGGAAGCTCGAAAACCCTGCGGAAAACATTCATCGTGCCGCGGGACAGGGATTTAACAGGTATCGGCCTGACCTCGGGGTTGTCCCAATCACCCTGAACTTTAAAATGAACGGTCACCAGATTGCCCTTTTCATCGGTCAGCACCCACCCGGCGACAGGGATTCTCGCCGCGATCAGATCCAGCGTTTTGAGCGGATGAACACCGACAATGCCGTCGAGCTTCCTGCCCACGAGATCTGTCTTGCCGACAAGCGAAATCTGCATGGCCTCACCGCTGACAAACAAATCCTGAACGTTGAGCACCCCTTCTTTGATCTCAAAAACAGAGGTGACGGCAGTATAGGGCATCCCCTCTGCAGCCATATCCGGCAACTTCAATTTAAACAACTGTGCAACGTTGAGCAGCGAAAATATTTTCGCCAAAACGGAAAACTTCTTTATAACCCCTCGATCGGCCTGGAGCCGACAAGAACCTTCCGCCGTCCTGATAAATTCATCAAAGGTCGCACCCGCAGCACTCACATCTCCGATGAGTGAAACCTTTCCGGTCACCAGCCGATCGCCTACATCAAAATGCTCCAAGAGTTTTTCCATCTCCGCCTGCTCCAGCGAAAAATCAAACCGGTACCGATGAGGGCCGTCGGAATGCAGATCCACCCTTCCCGTCCCGCGGAGACGGCCTTCCAGCACTTCCGCCGCCAGGCTCTCGATGTCTACAACATCCCCCGCATAGTTTATCCGGGTCTCCAGTTTGCTGAAATCAATCCCGCCGGCAACTCCCTTGTCCACCTGCAAGGATAGATTAAGAGACCTTTCGGAAGATTGGCCTCCCGAGTCTTTTACATACCCCAGACCTGTCAGGGCAAACGCGTCATCGGAATGAATAAACGCAGACCTGAGATTAAGTTTAACTGCCGCATTCTCCCGGTAGGGAACCTCACCGGAAAAAACAAAAACGGACTTTCCCGCGGCAAACGAAAAACGCCAGATACGAAGACGATCCGCGCCGACCGTAAAACGCGCCTGGACATCCCGCAATTTGATGCCTCTGTCGTCACCTGTCAAACCGAAATCCGCCGTATCCGCCAGCGGCGTTTCCAGACGGCAGAAAAAGTCGTGACTGCCGAGCTTCCTCATCCTGCAGAGGCCCTTCACTGTGCTTTGACCGATCAGCGCTTCCAGACGTGACGTTTGCATTCCTCCGTCTTTAAAAGTGGCCACACCCGTCAGGCCGCGGACACGCTCCATACCGTCGGCGGGCTTAAACGAGATATTGTCGAACGACACAGTGCCCCTCCAGAGAAACTCCGCCGGTGTACCGGGATCGCCCCTGCCGGAAAGAGAAATCATGCCCCTACCTGCCGGATCGATCTTCTTTAATCCAGGTAAAAATGATGCGATCCTGTGAATATCGACATGCTCCGACTTCAAAACCAAAGACAGAGGAGATTTGCCCGAAAAATTATATACAGCGCTGCCGCCCAGCTTTTGTCCCTCGAGATCAAACTCAAAGGACGGCACCTTCAGCTTGTCTTCGTTTATTATGAGAGAAACGGCCAGGCGGTTATGGTGACCACCCGGCTTTTCCAGCACCTCGCCGTAACGATAGGCCACCCCGGTCAGATCCCACGCTGCGTCAATTTGAAAATTTTCGGCCGGGCCACTTCCCGAAACACTCAGCGACGACACACCGTCAAAAGCAAACCCAGACACATTTTCTCTGCCCATGAGCCAAAACACCTCGTCGCGTGCCGGCTCAAGGAACATCTTCGCCGTGTAAACAACCGGCCCCGGCGCGGCGAAATCAGAAATAGAGCCATCGAGACGAAACTCAGATGAACCGAATCTGCCTTCCATCCCGGTCAGGGAAAACTGCCTGTTTTTCAACTCCAGCACACCGCGGACATTGGTAAAATCAGGCACCCCGGCTGCACCGATGGTAAATACCCCTTCCTGAACATGAGCGCGAACTCTCAGCACGCCGGCATTTTCCTCTTCCATCATGCCCGTAATCTGACTGAGCCTGCCTGCAAGCTTTCCTTCGGCAAGGCTGAAATTACCCCCTGTGACATGCTCCTTTATAAAATCACCTACTGGTTCATGAATAATCTTCCAGGGAATGTAGGAGCGCATCTCCGTCAGAGAAAAAAATGACGAATTTGCCGAAGCGGACAAGAAAGGATCATCCTCGCCCATGCCGCTTACGGAAAACCGGCCGGCCAGCGACACACGATCTACCGTCATATTGGGAACCTCCAGTTGAAGCTCCCCTCCGTTACGCCTGATCTGATACTGAAGCTGTACCAACTCGGGGCGCAGCGTTTTTTCAAAAACGTCCGGATAATCCAGCATTGCGTCTTTCAAGGCAATTTTACCCTCTGCGTTGAACCTGGACGCCGTCCCCGACATTTTTATCTCTCCATCCAGGCGGCCCGCCAGTCCGGCAATAGAAACATAGTCGCCCAGATAGGACACATAATGGCGCAGATCCAGACCTGTCAGCCGCACAAACGCCTCCAGCTTGCTATCCATAAGCGACTTCCCTGAGGATGCGGGGGAAAAAGTTCCCGCGGCCAGGAGACTGCCGCTGCTCTCGTTTTCATGAATGAGCGCCGAAATTTTGAAGCGCGACCCGGAGCGGAAACGTCTCGGAACAATCCGGCACTGCAGACCGTCAAGCGAAGTCTTCAGCCCTTTTTCGCCGCGCGTATAATCGGTAAAGGAAACCTCGCCGTTTTCAATAACCACATTTTTCAGCCCCAGCGACATCTCGTATTTTGTTTCACTTGTGAGCAAATCAGCAATATTCAAAAGCCCGTCCGGTGCGCGCCGCAAAAAAAGGCGGGGATTATTCAGAACCGTTTTTCGTAACACCACACGCCTGACGAGAAGCGGTAATAAATCGACCCGGAATGCGGCTGACTCTATTTGAAAAAGCTCCGATGAGCCGTCATTTTCCCAGACGGTCAAATGTGTGAAATCAATGGAAAGACCATGCCTGACAGTGAGAGACGCCTGTCCCGTTTCATAAGTAACTTCTCTGTCGAGTGCCTCGCGCATGATTTTCAGGATGGTATCCTTATGAGCATCCAGTCCGGCCAGCTGCCTGGAGGCAAACCACCACGCCCCGGCAAACAAAATCGCCAGCACCACGAGCAAAGCAGCAATACCTGTCAATATTCTTTTGCGGATATTTTTTTTCATCTGGGTTGTGTCCGCCGGCCTGCTTCCATATGGTCTTTTTGCGAATATAGAAAAATTCGCCGCGAAATACCATTATTTATTATGGCCATGACCACACCGGCACGGTAACAATGAAACATTGTGCCAAGAGCTACGAGCTAATCGCTATCCACCATCCACCGTCAACTATGAGCTACGCGCCATGAGCTTCTAACTGACTTCAGCATAATCTCAGAATCAGCAAGTTAGTCGCCAACAAACCTCTACCTCGTGGAGCGGAACGCTACAAGCCACCCACCATTCCTCTAATCCTCCAACCTTCTAATCATCTAATCCTATAACTCTCCACCTCCGCCGGCCCCCCCCTTCGACAAGCTCAGGGCAGGCTTCGACAAGCTCAGTGTGAACGGGAGACATCAGTGGGTGCGCTTTACGTTTTATTGACCGTTTGAGGTGAACTTTATTGTGACCGTTCGCGGCAATTTCTAATGACAGTTCGTGGCAAATTATAATACCCGTTCGTGCTGAGCCTGTCGAAGCATGAACGGGAAACCACGAGCTACGAGCTATTAGCTATTCGCTATCCACCATCAACTACTTGCTATCACCAATTTAAAGCACTTCCCCTGTTGCAAGCCGAACTGAATCACAAACTGCATCATGCGCTAGTCGGTTTTTAGCCTTCATGCTTTTCTCTTGAATCTGATTTCGCACTTGTCGAATCCTTTGGCGATTGTTTCACCCAGCTCCAGCTCGCAGCCGAAGGAATCGGCAATGCCCCTGTCCCCCTGCATGGCAATATCGCAAAGCCTGTCGATCTGTTCGTTGGAGGCACCCTGTTTCTGCCATGCCCGAACCAGCGGACAATAATGAAAGTCTATATCCAACCGGTCATCGGTGCACTTTAGTATCTTCATTTCAAAAACCATTCTGGCCGGCAAAGTGAAAAGCGTTTTCTTCAGTCCCTTTAAGCTTTTCGTGCCGGCTTTGGCTGTTAATTCATTGCCTTGAAAGCAGCCGCATCTCATAATCGCCGACGATGCAAAATCCTCTGTGCTCACACCTCGCTTCTCGGCTTCATCAACCAGAAGATACAGCCACAGGGCCCTGTGTTCGAGCAATTCCCGTATCGCCCGAATGAACTTATTTTTGACCTTCGGTTCATTTTTAATATCCATCATTTCCTCCTTTATGACATGGGATTCGATGTTCATTGGATTTTATACGCTTTATTATAAAAAAGACCAGGGGCAAAGATTAGGATCTGAGCAAAGGATCAAAGACCGGGGCACCCATCATGAACCGGCCCTGAAATACATGGGCCGACTTTTGATGCAGCCAATTATGTTTCTGCGTGTAAACCCCGTTGAGTTGACGCATGCCACCGGACAAATTCCCGTCCGGCGTCTCTATCAAAAGATGGTAATGATTATCCATCAGACAATAAGCATGGAAAATGTCGTTCCTCGCGTTGGGCCGGTGCTCTCTCCTAATGTCCGGTCTGGGCTTCGACGAGGCTTTCGTCGCCGCAGTATTTTTCGCGCAGACGCGGTTTTTCTATTTTGCCGGTGGGATTTCGTGGCACCTTGTCGAAGATGACACGGCGCGGGCGTTTGTAGCGCGGAAGGGCCTCACAGTATTTTGCGAGGTTGGCCTCGGTGAGAGTTACGCCGGGCTTCAGCTCAATAATCGCCGCAACGATCTCACCCAGGCGATGGTCCGGCAGGCCGATAACGGCCGCGTCCTTGATTGCCTCGTGAGCGCGCAGGAAGTCCTCGATCTGCACCGGATAGATGTTTTCGCCGCCGGTGATGATGAGGTCTTTTTTTCTGTCCACCAGATAGACAAAGCCGTCTTCATCCGTGCGGGCCATGTCGCCCGTGTAGAGCCAGCCGTTTTTAAGTGATTCCGCGGTGGCCTCCGGATTGTTGAAGTAGCATTTCATGACACCTGCTCCCTTCACGCAAAGCTCTCCCACTGAACCGGGCGTTACGCTGGCGCCGCTCTCATCGACGATTTGTATCTCCCACTTGTAGCCGGCTTTTCCGATTGCTCCGACTTTGTGAATGTTTTCGACTCCCAGGTGGACGCAGCCGGGCCCGGTGGATTCCGAAAGGCCGTAGTTGGTGTCGTAGTCGTGACGGGGAAAATGTTGCTTCCATCGGTTGATGAGGCTTGGCGGCACCGGCTGTGCACCGATGTGCATGAGCCGCCACTGTTCGAGGTGAAAATCATCCGGTTTTACCTGGCCGTATTCGATGGCGTCGAGGATGTCCTGCGCCCACGGAACCAGAAGCCAGACAATGGTCACTCGCTCCTGCGAAACGGCTTTCAGTATCCATTCCGGCTTGACGCCTCTTAACAAGACAGCGCGGCTCCCCGCGAGCAGGCTTCCGAACCAGTGCATTTTCGCGCCTGTATGGTACAGGGGGGGGATACACAGGAAGTTGTCCTCTCTGGTCTGGCCGT
Organism: Syntrophaceae bacterium; assembly: GCA_018056765.1. Taxonomy (GTDB): domain Bacteria; phylum Desulfobacterota; class Syntrophia; order Syntrophales; family Smithellaceae; genus UBA8904. The sequence goes on along the minus strand of JAGPFA010000037.1, from coordinate 11,856 downwards.
GGTGGTTCATTTCACACTCAGCTGCGTGCATGAGTGCGGCGTGGCGGTGCAATATGGCCTTGGGAAAGCCGGTGGTGCCGGATGAGAAGTAGATGGCCGCGTCATCGTCATCGGTCAGGGTGATCCGGGGCGCGACGGACGAGCAACAGGCGGTAAGGGCATAATAGCTCTCGGCAAAGGCGGGCGGGTCCTGCCCCACAAACAGGAGGATTTTTACCCTCGGGATGAGTTCACGGATGGCGTCGATCCGTCCGATGAATTCCGGCCCGAATATCAAAACGTCACATTCGGCAAGCTCCAGGCAGTGTTTGATTTCTTCTTCGGTGTAGCGGTAATTGAGCGGCACGGCAAGCGCCCCGGTTTTCAATATGCCAAAATAGATGGGCAGCCACTCGAGGCAGTTCATTAGCAGTATGCCGACTTTTTGGCCTCGCTCGAGGCCTCTGTCCAGAAGAAAATTCGCCAACCGATTGGCCTTGTCGTCAAATTCGCGCCAGGTCAGCTCGCGACGGTATCTTTTTTCCGGGTCTGTTTCCACCAGTTCATAATCTTTCCAACTGGCTTTCTTTTCCTCGATTTCGGGGTTGACTTCAATCAGGCTGATTTCTTCGCCGTACAGGGCGGCATTTTGTGTGAGATAGTCTGTAATAGGCATCGCTTCATTCCTTCGGGGTTATTTGTTTCAAGGTGGCTTTTTGCGGTGTGAATTCCGGTTTTCGGGGCCGGGGCACCGGTGCGGCCTTTTCCTCGATCAGGTCAATGGGTGACTTATAGGAACAATGCCGGTCGATGTCAACGAAATACTGGTAATGCAGTAAGAGTTTTGCCAAGCCCTGCGTGACCGGCAACGTCGTCATACCGGCGAAGGCCTGCCCGCGCGAAATCGGGGGGGGCCGGTATCCAGAACATAAGGAGCAAATAGCACATGGCTCACGGCTCGTAGCTGATAGCCCGTGGCTCAACGGCAACGTATTTAAAACTCCGCTCGTCCTGAGCCTGTCGAAGGGGGTGGGGGGGGGATGAGCCGCAGGTTATCAGAAAAGTTGCCCGTTCATGGTTCGACAGGCTCACCACGAACGGGCAATAAAACGCGAAGCGCAACCACTAATGTCCACCGCGCGCGCGTGGGACAACATCGTCATACAGGCGAAGGCCTGCCCGCGCGAAATCGGGGGGGGCCGGTATCCAGTGTTATCAAGTGCTTTGGGGATTCCGGGTCAAGCCCGGGATGACTGGAGGCTGTTTTACTTCCTAAGATAAAGCTCTCGCAGTATCGCCGGGGCACAAAGATGAAAAGCGTCCGGCAATGTTCCGGCGACGGCATGGTCCATACCGGATGTAGTTTTGTCTATTGGGTACGGACGTGATTATCGGTTCTGAAAATAGCTGTAAATGCCTCCGGCGCGGTGTCTTCGCGCGGCCTGTATTTCCGGGGTTGTTTTTGCGGCCGCGCCGGTCGTCTTGTTGATGTCCAGAAGCAGGGGCTGACCGTCATGTATTACGTAGTCGAATTTACCGTAGTCAAAGCCTAGTTCACGGCGCATTTTTTCTATTTCGGGATGAACTTCGATGCTTACTGAACGCACACCGGTGCCGTCGTTGACAATCGGCTCGGGTGAGGACAAGCGTGTGCAGGTATGTCGGTCGCCCAGGAATTGATAAAGGCGGATATGATAGAGCCCTTCTTCAAACTCGGGGCAAAAGCGCTGCACAACCACATCTTTTCTTTTAAACCAGTGAGGAGGGACTTCCCTGATGCTCCCCAGCACCTGATAGTCCGCCGGAGACCGAAAAGCACCGCGATGGGTCAAGCGTCCAAACCAGCCCGGCAGCGGGAAGCTCCTCCGGCGCACGGCCTCCGGGAGTCCGGCATAGTTCAGATCGGACTTGATGATCACCGGCCCCGCGTAGCTGTCCCCGGGGGCAAGAAGATGACGGCTGAAGCGTGATTTTCGAATATCCGTGGGCTTGTCATTTAAAACAATCGGGTACTTCCGCGCAAAGCGGATGTAATGGAGCGGCACAACCGACAAATCCACGTGAACGAGAATTAAATCGGCGGGAATAAATTTTTTAACGCCGAAAATGTATGTGACGTCATGCCCGTCACTTCGCCACATTGCCGCCAGTTCGGAAACTGCATAATGGTGAACACGGTCACGGTCGGCCTCATGAAACAGTATGGCAATGTGGTGTTTCACCGGTTTTCCAGCTCCAGCCATTGCCTCACTTCGGCGGGTGTGGCAATTTCCCGCCCTTTGCTTACCGCCGTCTCCAGAGCCTGTCTGATCAGATCACGATTGCTCGCCGGTGTTTGTTTTTCCATGTCCAGGTACAGACAATCTTCCAGACCCGTTCTGATTCCACCACCCATACCGGCGGCCAGCTCACGCACCAAACCATGTGAGCGGCCCACGCCGGAAGCAGCCCAGGTGGAAAAAGCGGGAAGTTGCGAAACGAGATAGTCAAGATGACTCCCGGACGCGTTCATCGTGCCAAGCGACCCAAGTATCAAATTGAAGTATGCCGGCTGCACCAGCCATCCTTTCCTGATGAGGTATTTGGCATAATCGATCATGCCCGCTTCAAACACCTCCAGCTCCGGTTTGATCTTTCTCTCCAGCATGCCCCGGGCCAGGGCCTGAATCACCTCAGGCGGATTGACGCTCGCCTGCGTCGGAAAATTCATGGAACCCAGGGTCAGAGAAACCATATCCGGTTTTAAATCATCCGGCAGCCCCAGAACGGCTGATCTTTTTTCCAGCTCCTGCCAGTTGCGGCCGCTGGAAGTTACACAGATGATCAATGATGTATTTTTCTCCCGGATACGGCCGATGATGTCCGCGTAAATTGGCGGATCGGGGGTTGGTTCTCCGCGGGCATCCCTGGCGTGCAGATGAACGATCGCCGCGCCGAGTTCCGCCGCTTCCAGGGCCGCCCGGACAATCTCGTCCGGCGTGACCGGAAGATGAGGATTGTCGCTTTTTTTGTGTTTCATACCGGTCAGAGCGGCATTGATGAGCAATTTATCACGTTTGGGAGGCGCAAGCGGCACGCCTGTCAGATCCGCTTCCAGCGTCGTCCATTCGTGAACATCGTCAAGGCCGAACGAATGAATCTTGGGCAGTCGCCCGATCTCCCGGTAGCCGAAATGACGTTTATACCAGGCGATGGTGTGCGGCCGGTCCGCGTTGGTGATAATTTTGGAGCAGCCCAGACTGCGCAGTATTTGCATGCGCCTGGTCTGGAGCTCCATGCCCAAGCCATGCCCGACGTATTCGGGGTTCACGGCCATGAGGGTCGTTTTTCCGACATCCGCCGATACAAAAGTGTATCCGGCAGCACCCGCCAGCCGGCCATTTTGTTCGGCAACGATAAAGTACTTGTAGTCTAGAGCGCCCATTTCCGGAGAAGGAATGTGATGCATGTTGTAGGGACGCATCAGCTCGATGATGGAGGGAATATCTTCCGGCCGGGCAAAACGAATTCTGTATGGCACTATCTTAACGCTCACTGTGTCAAATACATCTTCAGATACATGGACGTGACAAATATTGCTGTGAAGAGATATTGTCAAGGAAAATTTTAGAGTAAAAACAAAGATGTCCGGCTGTACGTCTTTACTTTTTGGTCACTGGCCGACCGGTAAAGGGGATGCTTGCCGGAAGTTGAAGGGCTAAGAACTGATTTACCAATGCGCACGTGGATGAAATGAAAATTTGTGCTTCCGGCGCGGCTCTTCCACGGGCCGCGCCGGAATGATTTTAGTTGTCTTTTTTCCACATCATCCGAGCAGGGTTTATTGTGGTGAGTTTCCTCACTGCTTCGAATTCCTTTTCCGTCGCCGTCCACCACACATAGGTATTTGGGCTGGTGAACCGGCCGTGCCTCATCGTCTGAACAACCGCCGGCATGATAAAGCGTCCGCATCAAGCTTGTCACGCTCCTGGATACAGACCTGCTGCTGATGAGGGGTGTATTACCGGCATCGGCCGCTTACATTTGAGGTCTGAATGTGTGCCGCTCGACCATCCGCGCCCGTGGACGACCATTGGGGGCACAGGGCGGCGACCGTAAATATCCGAGAGCTGTACAAAACCCTGCCTGACCGGCAATGTCGTCATAGCGGTGAAGGCCGCTATCCAGTGTTATCAAGTGCTTGGGGGATTCCGGGTCAAGCCCGGAATGACTGGGGAGGTATTAGTAAAAGGTCTCTATCCATTACGTTTTTTGCAGATCTTTTTCAGCCCCTGCAGAAAACAGTCCATCTCGTCGTCCGTACCAATCGTCACCCGCAGGTAGTTATCGATTTTCGGTTTGTCGAAATAGCGCACCAGAATCCCCTCTTCTCTCAGGCAAGAAAACAGCTCACGGGCCGGATATTCGGGGTTGGTGATAAAAACAAAATTGGCCTCAGAGGGGAGTACGGTAAATCCCAGGCTTTCCAGCTCCCGCGCCACACTTCGGCGCGTTTTCATGATTTTGGCGCTGGTCTCCCGAAAGTAGGCCTCATCCTTGATGGCCGCGCATGCGCCCGCCTGCGCGAGGCGATCCACCGTATAGGAGTTTATCGAATCTTTGACGCGGACGATTCCCTCAATCAGTTCCGGATTGCCCAGGGCAAAGCCCACGCGCAGTCCCGCCAGCGAATGAGATTTGGACAGTGTGCGGATGATCAGCAGATTCGGGTAGGTACCGATCAGACCAACAGCGGAGGTTCCCCCGAAATCGATGTACGCTTCGTCAAGAATCACCACGCTTTCATCGTTGTGGCTGAGAATTTTTTCAATGTCGGTGATAGAAAATCCCCTGCCGGTCGGCGCGTTGGGGTTGGCGATGATGATGCCGCCGTTTTCCTGAAGATAGCCGTCAGGCGGTACATTTAAACATTCATCCACTTCGATCAATTTGTATGGTGTGTGAAAGAATTCGGCATAAACCGGATAAAAGCTGTAGGTGACATCGGCAAAAAGAATCGGCCGGCCGGCCGGCTCGAAAAAAGCGGGAAAACAAAAGGCCAGAAGCTCATCGGAGCCGTTGCCGGCAAAGACGTTGTCACTTTGGAGGTTGAAGGCTTTGGCGATTGTGTCGCTGAGTGCACCGCACGAGGGGTCCGGATAAAGGCGCAGGGAATCATTTGCCGCCGCGATAATCGCCTCTATCGCTTTGGGGGAAGGCGGGTAGGGATTTTCGTTGGTGTTGAGTTTGATGTATTTGCGGTCCCTAGGCTGTTCCCCCGGCACATAAGGCGTGATATTTTTAACTGTCCGGCTCCAGAATCGGCTCATGAGTACCCATCCATTTTTCTGTTATAAATTAAATCAACGCGTCACTTCAATTACACTGTCATTGCCGCGATGCCATTTTCCTGCGGGCACCACTGTCGTCATAACCAAAGCGGTGTTTTGGGGAAATTATCCGGGACCGCACCGGTGCTTCCCATTATGGCATCTGTTATTTTTTTCATCTTTATGACTATACGAAATCCAACTTGATTTCCACGATTAATTTATCGCCGTCCGTCCCTGATGTTATAAGGAGTTTTAATATACCTCCTCCGGTCATTCCGGGCTTGACCAAGAATCCCCAAAGCACTTGATAACACTGGATACCGGCCCCCCCGATTTTGCACGTGCCGGTATGACGACATTTCCGGTTGGGCATGGACATCAGTCGTATGGCCGGTTGATGCCTGCTGGCGCAAAACCGGTTTCAAATTCACACAAGGAGGTATCTTTTTTGTTTGTGCTCTCCAGAGGTGCACCAGAGTGTGCGGCTGAAAAAACTTTGTACCGCAATCCATCCGGGGAATAAAGAGTGCCGCTATTTCACAAAGATTCCGGCGGCGATATATCCAGCTGCGATCAGCGCCTGCGTGGCAAGGATCAGAAGGACATTTTGCCCCATGACTTTGAGGAATATCTCGCGGTTGTCATAGTGAAATGATCCTCTGATGACTTTGAGCGCAAGCGGCAGGGTCAAAAACCCGACCAGTGTGCAGGCAGGCATGAAACCCAAATAAACGGCACCGGCAAGCCACAGGTAAACCACGACAGTGACAAACGAAAAGAAGCAGGCGGCCCTTTTCTTCCCCACGATGACAGGCAGTGTCCGCCTGCCAACGGTAACATCGGCCTCAGCGTCCGGAAATTCATTTAGCAAAAGGAGGTTGTGCACCAGGAAAAAGGAAGGCATCGAAGCGACCCAGGCGTTAGCCGAGTAGCTGCCGGTATGCACAAAGTAAGCTCCCAGGACCGGTAGAATCCCCAGCCCCAGGCCCGGCGACCACTCCGGCCAGGGCGTTTTCAAAATCACGGGGGTGTATAAGATGATCAGCAAAAGGGCGATCACCAAAAGCGGCAAAAGCATCGCACCCGATTTGACGACAAAAAAAACGGCAATGGGCACAAGGATCACGATACATCCGATCCCCAGCCACAGCACCTGGCCGACGGTGAGTAAGCCCTCGGGCGCGGCCCCGCTGCCGCCGCTGAAGGGAGTGCGTCTGGTTTTATAGTCCAGACCGCTGCGTGCATCAAAATAGTCATTGAAGATGTTGACGGCGGCATGTGCCACCAGCAGGCCAAAGGTGGCCAAAAGAGCGTATCCCAAATGAAAAGGTGATCCCCAAAGTCTGGCTTCATACCAGGCGACGGCCGCCCCCAAAATCCCCAGAATCAGTGCCAGGAGTAAAAAAGGAACGCGTATTACCGTGATAATGCCCTTGAAAAACATTACCGGAAAGAATCCTTTCACCAGATTTTTCATGACGCTCCTTAACAGTTTCATTTATTTTTTTGCAAGATTAATTTACGCCCCGGCAGAGCCGCGGGCCGTTGGCCAATAGCGGGAAGGAAAATATGAGTTGACGACCGTGCCTCACAATTGAGCCGGCACGGCAGACATTTCCTGTGCGGGATATGGCTTGAGCAAAGTCAAAAGCCGCGTCCGGTCCTGCACACGCGCGTCAAGCCAGCCAAGTCGGTCAGCTTCAGGCACAATCACCGGCATGCGGTCATGGACAGGGGCAACAAGGCTGTTGGCCGCTGTCGTGATGATCGTGCAGGAGGCAATCTGCTTTTTGTCCGACCCCGTCCATCTTTCGTAAAGGCCGGCAAAGTACATGGGCGAGCCGGATTTCAGGCCAAAACAGAAGGGTATCTTTTTGCGGCCTTCTTTTTTCCATTCATAAAAGCCGTCCGCGGGAATGAGACAGCGCCTGTGCAGGAAGGCGTGTTTGAAGCTCGGTTTCTGCAGGACAGTTTCTGCGCGGGCATTGATTAATCCGGCACCGATGGAAGGATCTTTTGCCCAGAAGGGAATCAGGCCCCACAAAAACGATGTCAGCTCATGGACACCTCCTGCCGCGATCAGCGCCGGTATCCGGCGGCCCGGTGCAATATTCCGGTCAGGCATAAAAGTGAAAGGTACGTGCGTGATATTGAATTCCCGCGCGATTTCCGACAGGTCAGTGATCAGTATGAATCGGCCACACATGATTTATTTTTTGGCGAACTTCTCCATTTCATCAGCAAATTGTTATGGACATTTCTCGTCCGGCGGCAGCCGGCGGCACATGCCGCCGGTTGGGTGAAAAAAAGCCACGCCGGCAGCCGGACGCTACACCTGAATATTCCCCTCTTTCATGGTTTTGGTGGCCTTGAAAATATCCAGCGGGAATTTGTTGTAGAGCTCTTCGAGTTTGGCCAGCAGTACAGGATAGCCTATACCCTTGGCCAGCGCGAAGGGACCGAAGGGCGAGCCACCGCCGTTGGCCATGGCCAGATCTATTTCTTTGGGGTCGTCGGCCACTCCCTCTTCCAGCAGCTTGGTCGCTTCATTCACCTGCAGGGCAATCAGATGGTTGAGGTCGTATTCTTTGGTCGCCTTCGACAGGTCGATACCGGGCCGCCCGCCGGACCAGTCATAAAACCCCTTGCCTGTCTTCTTGCCCAGATTGCCTGATTTCAGATATTCCATGATCGCGTCGGATGGAGTGTAATCTTTTGAAAGGACGCTGGCAAAATATTCCAGGCCGTTTACGGCCACGTCAATGCCTACATAGTCCAGAAGTTCAAAAGGCGCCATGGGCATAAACGGTTTGACCGCCGCGTCAAATTCCTCCGGCGTGGGTTTCCCCGCCTCCACGATCTTGGACAAGAGCACCAGCGTGGGCTCATTGACGCGGTTGAAGATAAAGCCGGGCGAGTCCTTCTTGACGATGACGGGGACTTTGTTGATTTTTTTAGCGATGTCATAGCCCACGGCAATCGATTCATCGCTGGTCTTGTTGCCTTTAATCACCTCGACGAGTTTCATCAGGATGGCCGGGTTGAAAAAATGGTAACCGATGACCTTTTCTGGCCTCTGGGTCGCTGTGGCAATCTCACTGATACTGATATTGGATGTATTGGAGGCCAGAATCGCATGTTTAGGAGAAAACTTGTCGAGCTCGGCAAAAACGCTTTTTTTCAGCTCGACTTTTTCCGGCACCGCCTCGATGATGAAATCCGCGCCTTTCACCGCTTCCTGTAAATCGACCACGGGAACCAGCCTCCTGAAGGCGTCATCATAAGCCTCCTTGGTCATTTTGCCTTTTTCTCTGAAACGGTCAAAGCTGCTTTTAATACCCGCAACACCCTTATCCACAAATTTCTGTTCAATGTCCCGGAGAATGACTTTATAGCCCCCCATCAGACAGATGGCGGCAATTCCATGTCCCATGTCTCCGGCGCCGATCATGGCAATCGTCTTTACATCTCCTGCTTTCATAATGAACCTCCTGATTAAATTGTTGTCATTCATGATAAAAGACATCGGCAAGACGTTTTTCCGACGGGGTCGAAGGTCGCCTCGCCCTGCATGTCGGTTTTTCGATGATAAGCTCAAGCAGGGTGGGAGCATAAAGGGGATTGTCATTCGCCCCCGGATAACGCGCGGCCGGACACAAAACAATTAACTGCGGGCAGGGAATCGGCTGCAAAACGTTATAGGGAGAAAATAGATGCCAGGATTTGTTCATCGTAGGGAGCCTCCTTAAGTAATCATGGTTTGGTTGTTCCACTTTTCCACCGGCCATTACCGGCGTCCATGCTGTTTGGGGCGGAAGCTTTTTCAAAATGCCTCCTGGTCTGCAACTCCTGTACACAAAATATGGCGTGCAGGCTTTTTTCAATTCACTATATCATATTCGCAGCAATGACAATCAGCTTTATAATGAGCCTGATGTCGCCCCGGCAGGTGCCTGCATCCGGCAAGGCATCCATGTTATGTCTGTTTGTGTGGAGTTATAGATATTACGGTGAAGATGGTAAACTGCCAAAATTATTATTGCACTTCATTTATCCGGCAATCGGGACGTACCCGCTTTGTTTTCATCAAGGATCCGGGGGAGGCTGGAAATCAGGGATCGCTCCGGCCGGAGCGATCCCTGTTGGTCGGGTCTGCACTCTGGAGCGTGCGTACTATTCTTTCAACGCGCCTGTGAAATTATCCGATTCCATCTTCAGTGCCGCAGCCTCGTTACCGGTGATGGCGGCCATCATGCCGAAGAATTTCGGCAACTCTGCGCCGATGAAAAACTGCGATGAGAGCACACGGCCGCTGTAGTAGGCTGCTTCCGGGTCATTGGCAATGATCTTCGCGCGCTCTTCCCCTTTGGCATCGCCCAAAAGCGCTTTGGCCTTCGGCGTGGTGATGATAAGACTCCACAGATGCAGCCAGGCCAGAACCAGCGGATACACGGTCCGCTGGAAAGAGGTGGCATTGTTGAGCAAGAGGAGAATCTTCATCTCACCCATCTGTTTTTTCATCATTTCGATGACTTCGTCGAGCTTGGCTACCCCTTCTTCCACTGGTTTGACATACTTGTCATCGACGACGCCTTTGGCCTTGACAATTGTGTTGTTCATCCATTCCCTGAGCTGCGCGTAGTTATACATCTCAGGATTCATCAAAATCTTGCGCATCATCAGGTCGAGTGACTGAATGGCGTTGGTCCCCTCGTAGATTGCAAACACTTTGGTGTCGCGGGCATACTGTTCAATCGGGTATTCCTGGCAGTAACCGTATCCGCCGTAAACCTGCATGGCCTCTGAGGTCACCAGCCAGGATGCGTCGGAGATACCGGCCTTGACGACAGGGGTCAGAATATCGACGATGCCGGTCGCCCTTTTCACTTCTTCGGGATCCTTTGAACCATGCATGATATCCTCGTGCATAGCGAGGAACAAACACAGCATGCTCATTCCCTCTACCTGGCTTTTCATGTAAAGGAGCGTCCGCTTTACATCCGGATGGTTGATGATGGTCACGGGACCGCCTTTGGGATTTGTGATAAGCGCGCTCTGCACCCGGTTGCGGGCATAGGTCACGGCATGCAGGTAAGCGGCGCTGGAGCAACCGAGAGCCTGTACACCTGTGTGGATACGCGCCGCGTTCATCAGATGAAACATGATTTTCATTCCCTGACGCTCCTTGCCCAGCAGATAGCCGACACATTTGCCGTTTTCGCCGAAGCTCAGCGACGAGGTGGCATTGCCCTTGAGGCCCATTTTGTGTTCAACGCCGGTGCAGTAAACGTCGTTTCTTTCACCGAGCGAGCCGTCTTTGTTGATAAGGAATTTGGGAACTACGAAAATCGAAATTCCCTTGGTCCCTTCCGGATCACCTTCAATTCTGGCCAGAACCGGATGGATGATGTTTTCGGTCATGTCGTGCTCGCCGTTGGAGATGAAAATCTTTGAGCCGGTGATCAGGTAGGTGCCGTCGGGCTGTTTGACCGCTTTTGTTTTCAGCGAGCCCACATCGGTGCCGGCGCCCGGTTCCGTGAGGCACATCGTGCCGCCCCACTTCCCTTCCAGTAAACCGGGAACGACCATGTCGTATAATTCTTTATCGGCAAAAGGAGCAATGATGGCCAGCGCCCCGGTGATGGAGCCGCCATACATGGTCAGAGCGGTGTTGCCAGCATTGAAATACTCGGCACAGGCCATCGCAATGCTGGAGGGGAAACCCATCCCCCCAATTTCCTGGGAAAGGGACAGGGAATGAAAACCGGACTCGATATAGGCATTGAATCCTTTTTTGAATGATTCGGGAACTTTGACTTGGGCCGTCTTCGGATCGAATTGAAGGCCGGTTTTATCACCGTCGGCATTGCACGGGTAAAACTGCTCGATGGCAATTTTTTCGGCCAGATCAAGCGTATCCTCATAGACGGTGCGGTCATAATCTTTAAATGCATCAAACCGGTTGAGCTTCTCAATCTCCAGCATCTCAAATAGTGTAAAGCGGACATCACGTGAATCAATTAACGGATTTAACGACATACTTTCCTCCTGAAATATTTTTTTCTCAATAACGGACCGGCAGACAGATTTGCTGAGTGCCCGGTACGATAATGACACTCCTTAATTTACCCGAACTCTTTTTAGTTTTCGTCTGCCGGTACGAAAAACCCGCTATAATGTCAGCTGCCCGCCGCGCTGCGGAATTGGTGCGGCGACAAGTGCAGCCAGGGAATCCTGATTGACGATGTTTCAAAACTGCCCATCACTGGTTTCATGATGATAACGCCGGGTATGCAAAAAACGGCAAAGCCGGCGCTGCATCCGTGCAGGGAAACACCGGAGATTCGGCGCTTTGCTTAGCAGATAACGAACGAAAATCAAGAAATATTTTATTTTCCGATGAAACGATGATCTGCCCCCAGTGACCTGAAACAGCGGCGCTGTACTTACTTCTTCATAAATATCAGCACCTTGCATACTTACAGGCAAAGGGCAAAACGTTGCCGGCCGTCACCTTTGTCTCGAGAGCTTTGCACAGCACTAAGTAACGGCAATGTCGTCATAC
>JAGPFA010000014.1 GCA_018056765.1 Syntrophaceae bacterium | reverse complement strand
CTTATTTCGCTTTTTTACCATCTGGGTATCTCCTGTTGTTTGGGGTTTATTTGCATATTCCTTTATACAACAGGTTTCCCAGATGGTTCATTCAATATTTAATAAATGCGTGCAAGATTCAGGTATTCACTCAATTCAATAAGTATTAGAAGGGCATCTCATCGTTTTCCGTAGCATCATCTATAACTTGTAACGATCTTTTCGAAAGATCTGGTGGCAGTTTTTTTATAGTCTGATCATCTAATTCTAACGCGGGAATGTTCGGTATCTGTCCCCCGATGATACCCTGCATGTCGCCATAAAGACCCACTGTATTTTTTATCACTCGTTGAATCTGCTTTTCCCGCTGATTCCAGTGTTTCTCCATCGCGCGGCGTTCTTGATTCAGTTGATCCTGCATCAATGTAAAGGCTTCTACAATGCCTTCGATCTTCTGTTTAAACTCGGTCCCGGACAGGTATTCATAGAGCGCCTCCATTTTGTCATTTTTGCCACATGAAATTGTCCGTTCCCGACTTACCGCGATTAATTGATGCCGAAGGGCTGCAGCAAGTGGTAACGCACAGAGTGGATCACTTACCCAGACACCATCTACATATCCAAAACGAGCGATGCCGCCAGGCAAAGCAGTAGAGACCAGAATGGCCAGAGTTGCACGAGTGGCAATTGCATCATCCTTCAGCTTTTGCAACCAGGATGCATTCCAACCCTTGGTGTTCTTGGTTTCCCACAGAAGAATGCCACATTCATGACCTAAAGGTGTATGTACACACTGGATAATGTCAGCACCCCGTATTCCCTTCGGAACAGGTTTTATATCATCGTGAGGGAACAACGCCTTCAGTTGGGTTTCGAGATCCTGCTCAAGGACTTCACCTTGGGTTTCCATAGAGCCCTGTTCAGCTTTTCGTTTCATGTCTTCCAGTGAGGCTTTTAGGTCGTTAATGACTTTGTCCTTTTCAAGGTCTTTCAGACGGTGCTCGTCCATCGCTTTCTTAGACGCAGCTTCTTGAATTTTTATTCGCTCTTCATCCAATTTTCGGGCAATTACTAGTTCAGCTTCTTGCTTTGACTCTTCCAGCTCCCTTTGCTTTTTTCGCAATTCAATTTCCTGTTGACGGAAATCTTTAATGGCCTCGTCCTTTTTTTCGAGGTTTTCCGTCAATTCTTTCAACTGTATTTCATACTGCGTTGCCACGGCCTTGCTAGCTTCGGTCTTTAGGACCTCGCGCTCTTCATCTAGCCTCCGGCTGATTTCAAGATCGATAGAGTTTTGTGAATCTTCCAATTGGCGTTGCTTCTTACGTAGCTCGCGTTCCTGATCCCTAAATGCAGCAATTTTTTCATCACGTTCTTTAAGATCACTCTCGAGTTCTTTGATCTGGTCAGCGTATTTGTTTTCAACTTTTTTGGCTGTTTTTGCCTCGATCTCCTTTTGAAGCTCAACCTTCAAATGTTCCTTAATTTTACCGGTTAGGGCTTCCGAAAGTTCGAATTCCTGGCCGCAATATGGACAAGTGATGAGATCCTCTTGCATTACCTAACTCCCTTCTACCAATGGCGCCTCGTCAAGGTCAGCGATCTGTCTCAGCCAACCCCGTATTTCACCGTTGGGATCACGTTCATCGATTTCTTCCACTGTCATTGTGGGGGCAACCTCGTCACTCAAAATGGCCTTTACCTCGGTCTTTTTCTTGCCGAGAGCTCCACACAAAAGCGTAACAATATCATTTTCGTCCGTAACATCAATTGCCGCACCGGTGACACGAGCTATAGCCGCAGGATGGATGTAATTCTCCATTGTACGTTTTGATGTTAGTACAGCTTTCGATCCATCCCCTCTGTTGCTGACTTTTTCGGCCTGTTCTTTGTATGTGTCGTTGTCGTCACGGTCATAAATGTGAAATTCAGGCTTCCTGAAGTTTTTGAAAAGATGCAGGTTGACTACATCGCGCAGGTTCCCTCCGTGCATAGGGATGATGGCAAAACAAGGATTGCAGCTAAGGTCTGGAATTTGTTTGTTGGATGTGTGCAAGGTGTGGCTGATGTGCCTGAGGAAACGAACATCATTTGCGCCTTCGACGCATATGAGTGCGCGGACAAGATTGTCCGGCAACATGCCCAGCTTCTCTGCCAACCCCACATAGAACGGTGCTGGGTCATCCGAGTCAACGCTTTTCACCAAGCGCCTTTTGTTTTCGTCCATATCAATGAGGCGAAGGCTGGTGACAGGTACCTCCCCAGCCAAGCCCGGAGAATGTGTGGTGACAAGCACCTGCCACATGTTATCCGAAATATCCAGAAGGGCACGTATCAACATGCGCTGATGATCGGGATGTTGCGATGTCTCCGGTTCCTCAATGGCGTAAATGATGGGGCGATGCCCATCTGTAGAAGCTTTCCGTTCGGCTTCCGCCCTGAAAAAATTCAGCAAAACCAGTCGGCGGACACCGGAACCACGCTTGTCCATTGGAACTTCCAGATCGCTGGTAAGTGTGTATTTAAAAAGATTTTTCCATTTGATGCTTTTTTCCTTGAGCTGTGGTTTAAGCTCCGCCGCCAGTTCCGCATTCATTTCTTTGAGTTTTGACAAGGTTCTATCCGCCACTTCTTTAACTCGTTTTTCTACACGGGAAGCCAGTGCATCTAGCTGATCTACACAATCTGCCAATGCTCGCTCGACAGCAACCCCCATCGGGGTTTGTGCTTCTGGATCCTGATCAGAACTTGACCGGTCGGAAACAAACAAAGCGCACATTGGAAGGTGTTTAAGAATTTGTTCCCAGAGTGTTTTTGTTTCATTCTTATCCACTGGAATATCGATGGGACGAAATTCATAAGCATTTGATCGCTTAACGATGGCACGCCTGATTTTTGCTTTGATTGTTCCTTCCCCCGCCTCCAGGGTCACTTGCCGATTTTCAGCTTCTTTTCTCAATTCCTGAATTGTTAACGGCAGTAAAGACTTGCTGCTTTCGTCAACAGGATGATTTTCTGCGTTGATAAATATAGAAGGGTTGATTTTGGACTTGCTGCAATCGTAAAGTTTTGTGATTCGAAGACGTCCATTTGAACGAAGCAGATGCTCATCTGCAAGATTTGTTTCATACGCGTCGTCGAGTACTATATTTTCAGGCAAATTGTCGAACTCGCAGGTAATACGTACTCTTGAACGATCTCCATGAAGCGATCCGTCGGCCTGGTCAATCTTTACGCCATCGCCTTCAAGAAAGATGGTCAGTGCTGCCAAAATAGATGATTTTCCAACATCATTCCGACCTATGAAAGCCGTAAAGTCATCTATCTCAATTTCCAAGGGAGGCGCAAATGCGCGAAAGTTTTCGATCTCAATACGGCGCAATTTCATGCTTCGTTCCTCGATAAGTTTAATACCTTGGCCTGCTGTTCCATCTCCTGCAGGATTTCCTTCATATGCGCTTCGCGCCATTTGGAAGTAAGGTCGCCGGTAAAGGCGCGGTGAAGAAGGACAGAGAATATATGCTCCAAATTTTTCCTACTGCGGTCACTTTGTTCAACCCATTCTTGGAAGCGCATCACTGCCCTAGAGAATTTCCGTTGTAGTTCAATCGGCGGGCAACCAATTGTGTAGTGTGAAAGAAAATCTGCCGGGACCCGTTGTTGCCCGACCGTCCCCGTAAAGCTTGATTCTGCCTGTTTTCTGAACCACGGCAGCCGAACTAGAACATACAGCCATTCAGGTGTGCACAAAGCGCCCGTACGCAGGACATGGAATTCCGTGGAGCCGAATCCAAACCCATTAACCATATTTCGGGCGATAGCCGCCTTTCCGTTCTGCATGCATGGAGTGATTTTTGCGAAAAGTACATCGTCGTTTTGAAAGGCAGTGAATCCCCGCATTATTTCGGAATAGGATCGCACTTGTTTGCCAACGATACGCCCCCATGTTTCATCAACATCGGCCATCGGAACGAAAGAAAACTCTGTGTCAGCAGAAATATTTTTACATGAGAACCTTGGATTGATTGTTGCCACATTAGGATCGCCAAGCCGTTTGGTTGGCCAGCTCTGCGGATTCGTAGCCGGGTCGCCGAACATTTTGTAGAAGAGCAAGGGGAGGATGCAGGCGGCTTTGGCGTTGGCCTTGGCGCGCTGTTTTCGCAGTGCATCCGCCTGATCCAGTATTTCGACAATGCGACGTTGCTCGGCGAGAGCGGGAAGAGGGATTTTAAATTTCTTTAATGCAGTCTTGGTAACTTCTTTGAAAGTAGTTGACCCAGCCAAAGCGGTGATTTCGGCTGTATAGTGTAGCAAACAGTAGGCAAGATACTTTGCATCAACAAATTTTTTGGGAATGAAATTGGCAAAGCCCTGATTCGTGGCGAGAGGGGCCCTTGAGATTCCAAGTTTTCCAATTGTTGCACGAGAAGAGAACAACACAGTCCCTACAGGAAGAAGCTGTGCTGAGATTGCAGCTAACCCTTCCTCAGTAATTTTACTTGCCGTGTCACTCACATCGGTAATGCCTTTGCCAGGCGTTGGGAGGTCGGTCGGAGTAAGCCATAGAATTGAACCGTTCCAATACTTTTCTTGAGTACGGCTTGGGGTACTCCCTCCGGTGATGGTGGCAATTTGTCCCAAAGCGGGTGTGGGCCACTTCATTCAACTGCCTCCACTTCCCGAAGCAGTTTCTCCAACCCTTCGGCGATCTCACGCTCGATAGCGAGTGTTTCCTGGATAAGCTGCACCGGGTCTTCATCCGGCGCCTTTTCGGCGATCTGCGGTTTATAGCGGCCGGCAGCAAGGTTGTAGTCGTTTTCAACTACGGATTTGATGCTTGTCCACCAGCAACGCGGGTCGTCGCTTCCAGCAGGCAAAAGGGTTCCGCCTTCAACACCGGGGGGATTGGTAAATTTGGATTCTTTATAAACTTTCCACTCGCTGAGCAGGTCAGGGATGTCGTTTCGTTCCGGAGTTTCCGGTCTGCCTCCGCCGGAAATCTTGTCCGGATCAAACCCGTCCGCCCGCACCTCGTAGAACCAGATCTTTTCCTTATGCTTTGTATTTTTGTCCTTTTTAGCGCCCGAAGCCGGCCTTCTAAAAACGATGACTCCGGTCTTTACTCCGGCGTAGGGTTTGAACACCCCGGCAGGCAGCGACACTACAGCTAGAAGGTCGAAATCCTCAATCAGCTTGCGCCTGAGTTCCATATGCGCGGACGTAGAGCCGAAAAGAAGCCCCTCGGGCACAACGACGGCGCATTGGCCGCCAGGAGCCAGGGCCTCCATCATCACTCCTAGAAAGAGCAACTCGCTCTTTTTGGAATTTGTTGGAAGATCCTTGCGGATCGATTCTTTGGGCAGCACACCGGCAAAAGGCGGATTGGAAAGGATTACTTTGTAGCGGCGGTTCAGATCGTCCTCGGTGAGGCCGCCCATATCGGAAAGCGTATTGGCGCGCTTGACGTTGGCCTGACGAATACCGTGCAAAACCAGGTTCATCATGGCGATCCTCATCATCTGGCGTGACACGTCGATGCCGTAGATGGAGCGCTCAAGAATGCCCCAGTCAGGGATTTTTTCGCCCGGACCTTTTCGATAGGTCTGCAGCGTCGGGATTTCCTGTTTGGCTTCCTTGATGGACTGGTTACGCTTTTCCAGCCACTCCTCGCCGTAGATGGGGACTTCCTGAGGCTCGGTCGAGTATCTGGCCAGAATGTACTCTACTGCATCAATGAGAAAACCACCGGTACCACAAGCCGGGTCATAGATTGTGTCCCCCAGATTGGGGTCCATCATCTCGACCATCATGGTTCGGATCTGGCGGGGCGTTCGAAATTGGCCATTCAGCGCGGACTGCCCGAGATGGGTCAGCATGTACTCGAAGATGTCGCCCTTCACGTCAGTGCCGAGCTTGGCGAAGTCAATGCCGTCGATCTCGTCCACTACTTGCTTGAGCACATTCGGGTCAACAACCTCAAGCACAGCGTCGCGGAAATACTCGGCGATCTGCGGTTCTTCCTTCACCAGCGAAGCCATATAGGGAAAAACGTGGTCACGCACGAAGTCACGCAGGTCGGTGCCGCTTTTGAAACGCCACTTGGACCAGCGGAAACGTTCGGCCTGTTTCGGGTAGAGCGGTTTTCCCATGAGCCGGGCCTGGAGTTCGCGGCTGGATTCCTCTTCGTCGAGCAGCTTGAGGTAAATCAGATAGGAAATCTGCTCGATATAGGTAACCGGATTGGTTACACCGCCTGCCCAGAGGATGTCAGTAATTCGGTTTAGTTTTCTGCGCAAATCCTGGTTCATCGCTGCTCCTTATGCGACTGTCTTTGTGAAGACCGAATCGTTCAAATCTTGGATTATTTCCTTGAGCCCCCTCTCGCCGAATAGCTCAACCCCAAGCCCTGCCGCATTTAAGATCGAAAGTGGCGGCTGGAACAAATCCTCCAGCTCGATGCGGCCGCGTGCGATGCCGCGGTTCTTGAGGAGTGAAAGATACTGTGCCTGCTGTGGTGTGATCGATTTTGCAACCAGCCAAGCCTGGAAATTTTCGGTCAATTCCTCTTCGCGTGGTTTTATCCTTAGCCTGCCAAGGGCGGCTTTAATAAAATCGATCAGGTTGCCACCCGGCTGGCGGTAGGCTCGACGAAGGTTCTCCTCGTTAAAATACATCTCCGGCCGGTTTAAACGGTCGGCCAATGCCTTCTCTTCATTTTCGGTTAATAATTCTTCCTTCCGTATCTTCTGGAGGATCGGGTCATCCTTCACAGCGGATCGAACGGTTGTTTCCCAATTGGTGACATAGTCACGCTTGTCGAATCGCCCACCGTCCGGGCCAACCTCCACATAAGTGACAGCGTGGAGCCATTCGTCCTCAAGACCAAGTTCGATAAGGTCACCCTGTGGTTTAGGTGGTTTACGTTCGCCGCCAGGGGCATGTCCGCGACCGATGCCGCTGAAAATGTCAGTATCGCTATCGTTGAAGTAGTCGTGGTTACCGAAGAAGTCGTAGATGACAAATTTTTGCTTCTGGATATGATCTGCCGTGCGTGTTCCGCGGCCCCTCATTTGTTGGTATAGTATAGGACTGCGCACCCGGCGGCACATTACCAGGTGGAGAATTTCCCTGCAGTCAAATCCTGTATCCAGCATACCGACACTAACAGCTATCTGCGGGTATTCTTCCCGTTTTAATTTGCGGATGAGGTCATCAGCGTCGGCAACGTCGCTGGTGATAACCTCGGCATACTGGCCCTTGAGTTCAGGATGGAGTTCGTTCAAGAAATAAGCGAGTCTTGCGGCATGGTGTTTGGTGATGGCAAAAACTATGGTCTTGCCGGGCCCGGTCTTTTGACCAGGAGCCAACTCTTTGAAGTTCTCCCAGGCGAGCCGGTCGAACTCCTGCATCATTTTCCTGTTGGAGTCTTCGTTTGTCCATTTGCGTTCAAATTCGGATGGGTCGTATGTTTGTTCATCGACTTCCGCGCCTTCAGCAAGGATTTGGGTGATGCCGGTGGCAAATTTGTATGGCACCAGAAAACCATCCCTGAAGGCCTGCAGGATCGGAAAGGTGAAATCCGGCTGTCCGTCGTGGCATTGATAGAATTGGAAAGTGTTCCGCTCGATATATGCAGAGGGTGTTGCCGTCAGGCCGATGTGAAGCGCATCAAAATGAGTGAGAGCGGTCTGCCAGGAGCCGTATATGGAACGGTGACATTCATCGGCTATGACCACGTCGAAATAGCCACTGGTGAATTCCGTGTAGCGGCTGATCATTGTCTGGAGCAGACAAACCGTAATCTGTTGTTCCTGCCGGACCATGCCCGGGCGTAACCAGTAGCTGCTGTGTTGGTTCAGAATGTCCTGAATAGCTTCGAGTGCCTGTTTGGCGAGCTGCTCTCTGTCCACCAGAAACAGAATGCGCTCGGCACGTCCTGCCTGGATGAGGCGCTTGATATAAATGGAGATGAGATCCGTTTTGCCTGTGCCGGTGGGGAGTTCAATCAAAAAGCGTCGTTTGCCTAGCTCCACAGCGTGATCCAGTGCCTGCATGGCCTCTCGCTGATACGGGCGCACTTTTCTTGTTTCACCCTGGCGAAGATAATATTCCGGTATTTCAATAGTTGCGAGGGGTTTGCGCGTAGAACGCATTTCAACGATTCTTTCAAGATCACGACAGGAAAAGAATGAATTTACAATGCGGGCGTCATCATTGCCGTAATCCCAAAAATAGATGAGTTCTCCATTGGTAAGAAAGATGAATGGCGCTCCTATTGCTTTAGCGTAGGGCAACGCCTGCTGTTTTGCTTGGTAGGGTTCGATCGCAGAGCGTTTCGCTTCAACTATAGCGAGCGGGCGTCCACGACGGTCCATTAAGACATAGTCAGCGCGACCGGTTGCTATCTCATCACCATCTTTCGTTTTACGGCTGGGTTTATACCCATAGGGGGCAACGGGTTCGGCAATCACCCAGCAAGTGTCACGAATGGAAACCTCGGTCAGCACCTGCGACTTGTCAGCGGGGTTCCACCCCGCTTGGCGGAGCAGATCGTCTATTACTATTCTTGCATCTGCTTCAGTAGAATAATCCCTCACAGACACTCCTTCTGAAATCTTGGCAGATCACTGCCACTTAGGAAAATAATCTGCAAGATTTCTATTTTTGAAATATACCTCACAAACCAAACGTCCTCGGTCGATTTTGTGGGCTGTGCGGAGTTCGACTTCTCTTGCATATATGAGCTTTGATAATTTATCTTTAGCCGCCTGGCCTCCATAGGAGTGAAGTTCCGGGGCATCGTAGCCCGCCGGGCGGACTCGGGTGCCCGTCATACCATTCCATTTCCATAGGGGGTTGACCTCGAAAGTATCTCCGTCGATGATTGATGTAACCGTAAATCTTGGCATGTCTGCTCCTTTCTTGTTTAGGACCCTTGATCGGTCTGTCTATGACCGATAGAAAGCAACGCCCATGCCACTTCTCTGAATAAGCGGCAACCCATTGTTATCACAATTGTTAATATCCTTGTCGTTATCCCTGGCATCATCTTATCCTTCAATCCAGGTTGAAACATCTTAAACCCTGGTTTAAGTCTTTGGTCTCGATTGCAAGAACTTGTGCACCGCCTGCGGCGTGATCCCAAGCATTCGAGCTGCTTGGCTTTGGTTGCCGCCGGCTGCTTCAAGCGCACGGAGAATCATTTGCTTCCGAGCGCTCCCGAGAAACGCATCCAATGAGAATCCCTCGTAAGGCTCGGGAAGTGCATCCAGTGGGTCGGCGTAGGTGACCGGTTCCGTGATCAGGAGGTCATCTGCGTCCAAAACATCGTTGCGGCAAAGAAGAACAGACCTCTCGATGACGTTTTCCAAATCGCGAACATTTCCCGCCCAGTTGTGAGATTGCAGCCTGGACAAGGCTTCCGCCGACAACCTCTTGGGTCGTCGCAAAGAGCCATTCAACCTATCGAGAATGTGGAGCGCCAGTTTGGGAATGTCAGAGCGTCTTTCACGGAGCGGAGGAAGTTTGATTTCGCCGACGTTGAGCCTATAAAAAAGATCTTCACGGAATTTACCCTGCCTCACCAGCTTGCGTAAGTCCCGATTCGTTGCACACACAATCCGCACGTCAACCTTATGCGCCTTGGCTTGTCCAATCGGCTCTACCATTCCATCTTGCAGAACTCTCAACAACTTGGCCTGTGCGCGTATGGGAAGCTCGCCGAGCTCATCAAGGAAAAGAGTCCCCTTATCTGCCGTATCGAACTTCCCAACCTGGTCGTTAATCGCGCCAGTAAAGGCTCCTTTCTTGTGACCGAACAGCAGGCTTTCGACAAGGTCTTCTGGAATCGCTGCACAATTTACAGCGACAAAGGTCTCTCGCGGCCTTCCACTCAATCGGTGAATGTATCGTGCGAATAGCTCCTTGCCGGTCCCTGTCTCGCCAAAGATGAGGACCGGGGCCTGTGATGGAGCCAGCATCGCACCCATCTCGAGTGAACGCTGCATCGCAGAGTGATCTCCCACAATGCCAAGCTGCACTCTGACGTAATCAACATCGGCTTGGCTCTCTTCAACAGGAATCGATACATCCTGGAACCTGACGGTAGGGAACTCACGCGAGGAGAAATCCACCTCGGTCACGAGCGGGTGTTGTTTTGTTACAAAATGCGGTGGTCGCACATGGAGGATGCGGGCGGGAATTTCGCCGGATGCCGTAAGAAGCACCCAGCAGGCATGCATATGGGGCGTTCCCGACGCGACTGCGACAAAGAAGCGTGCTGAAGCAAAATTCTCAATAATGCGATTAAGATGAGTTTTGAGCCCCCTGAATATCTCTTGGTAATTTGTCGGATCGGCAAGGTTGATTTCGAGAACGTGAACCTCGCTCCTGTGATGGAGCTTCTTGATAGCGTCCTTTGTTTCCCCGGTAACCCGCTGCGTGCTTGGGGTATCGAAGAGAAATATATGATCAAATGAGCGTCTGGTTAAAAGGGAAAGGATGGGGCCGGGCTGTTCCTCCTGGTCAACCAATCCCTTGAAATAAGGGTCATGAAATCCTGTAAATGTCAGTAGAACATCCATCATTTCTTTCCATTATCCGAATTCTGGGAATAGGATTACTAAACTCCCCTTGTTTTCGCCCATTCGTCTACCTTTTCCTTGCCGGATTTCAAGAAGCGGCTGATCGGGCACACCGCCATCTACTTTGGAGTAATTTGTTTACCGTGCTTATCCTACCCGATGCAGTCCCAGACCGCAAGGGTATCAACACAGAACAATCCGCGGTTGCGGTATAGTGCTTTCTTTTTTCCCGGCTGTCCGGCGTATGCATTTACACAAATTATGTCAAACAGTGGCTAAAGTATCAAACTGCCAAGCCTTGTCAAGGTGTTTGTCCGGTTATTTTAATGGTTTGCGCTGAATATCCGGATGGAGAAGTTGCCGTGCTGAGCTCATGTACGTAGCGAAAGGCTCCTCTGTTTTTGATTTGCTTCTCTAAAAGCATTGCTTCAGAACGGCTCGCTACCTGCTGTGTCCATATCACTTTCCAGGGTCCCTTGAATCTTTTCGTGGTCTTAGAACCAAGATAGCCCGGATCATTGTGCTCGCCAAGCCGTCGCTCCAAATTGTCTGTATGCCCCGTATAATATCTGCCGCTCGCATCACTTTGCAAAATGTAAACCCAAAACGGCATGTCATCACCTGAAAAAAGAGCCCGTTTGTAAACGGACTCTTTCATTTTGTCTGTGCGCCCGGCAGGGCGCACAGACTTGGTGGTGCAAGTCCACTACTCACCCGGCAAGGGGAAGAGTTAGCTAAACGGCAAGGGTGTCGCGGGTGACTGCGAATCTGGAGGAAGCCGAAGGCAAAGCGCTGGCCTGACGAACAGGAAGCGGATATGAGGCGTTACAGCGGGGTAAGGCGGCGCATATCGTCAAAGCCCGGTACTTGCACGGAACGCTGTAACGTATATCCGACAGGTATAAGCGTGAAGGTCTGTGCGTCATACCCGGGGAGATCCGGCAGTCTGCCGATTTGTGCTACCGCGGTCGAGAGGTCGTGGGATGGACTGCCGGAAGTCAGCAGAGGCCATAGTAGGCGCCAACCTGGGCTGAAGGGCCGAACATGAAACGCCGCAAGTAGGCATCGGGATCACGTGGAGAGCCCATGAAAGCAGAAGCGATCCGGTAAGGAACGACCGGCAGAGAGGAGATGGGGCGGAACCCCGTCAGGGCTCTGACCGGCGCTGAGGCGGACACGACGACCCGGAGGCGGACGAAAGCGGAGACAGGTTCACGTCTCCAGTGCGTTTCATGAACCGCCGGATGCGGAACCGCATGTCCGGTGGTGTGGGAGGACGGCGGGGGTGACCCCGCCTCCTACCCGATTTGGCTCCCCAGCGCGGACTCGAACCACGGACATGCTGGTTAACAGCCAGCCGCTCTACCGACTGAGCTACTGGGGAATATTTTTTTCAAACAATTCAGATTCTTTCCGGCGCACCGGAAATAACGAAGCGGTTACATATTACAACCGGGCGTCGTTGTCAACCACTTACATGAAAAATTACCGCTTATGAAATATTTGGTCAAGCAGGAAAAATTGTCATGTTTTTTCTCGATTTCGATGGATATTGAAAAAAGAGCTTTGAAAAACTACTCTTATTCGTCATACCCGCGTGAAATCGGGGGGCCGGCATCCAGAAAGATTTGAAATAACTGGATTCCCGCCTGCTTCGACAAGCTCAGCAACCGGCGGGAATGACAATATTGTTATTTTTATGTGGTTATGCAAACGTTTCGAAAAGAATCCTTAATTAATTGGTAATTGTGCGGCATTTGTAAAACTGAAACTGGACATTTTGTATCCGGAGTTATAAGAGCTACCAGTCGGGTTGTATTATAGGGGAAAGCTCCTGCGGTGCCCGGCTCAATAAGGAGAGTCACCGCCGCCGGAACGAGCCGTAAAATATTTGCAGAGTTTTGTTTATGGACAGCGAAAAAAAAGAATCTCCGGACGATTTGCAACTGACCGACGCCCTGCTGAAAATAAGCCGTAGTGTGCTGGGTAATGATCAGTTGACGATTGACGATGTTCTTTGTCCTGTCAGGAGAGACTGGCTGCTTGCCGCCCGGTTGTTGTTTGAAATAGAAAATCTTACCGGGAAGGTAGTGCCGCCGTTCTTCATCTTTAACGCCGGGACGATCAGGGAAGTGGTAAAAAGGCTCAGTCTGTCCGGTACACGGTTTGTGCCGGCCGGCTCTGAAGGCAGGGAGCTTGTCCATTTGTTTTATGGTGATTTCAATTTTGGTGGCGCTCATATCAGGCATTTTCTGGAATTTATGGGCCAGAAGCGCCGGATCAACCCCATCCTGCCTCATATTCCGCAAAAGGGAGAGCGAGTAATGTCTCTGGAAGAGATGGCCGCAGAAAGGGTGGACAGCATCATAGAAACGCAGCCTGAAGGGCCTTATACCATAGTCGGGTATTGCGCCGGGGCGCTGGTCGGGTTTGAAGCAGGCAGGCTTCTTGCCGGTTTGGGAAAAGAAATAAAATCCATCGTTTTGATCGATCCGGTGATCATCTCGGTCAGAAGATCTTCACAGGCCATTTTTAAAACAAAAGATTTTTTTATGCGTCTGAAGGGGGTGCCGCCGGATGAGCGTCATGAGCTCCTGGTGAAGACGTACAAAAAAATATATGATCTAAACATCAAAACAAAGGACGTCTGGCGCCTGAATCATCTGGTGAAGATGTGGAAGGAACTGAAGTTATCGTCGTGCCGGATAACGGATGTCCCTCATCCTGTGCGTTATCTTTTGCACCGCAGTTGGAGGGACAGGATCAAATTGATCCGTCAAATCCACCGCTCGGGGCCAAACAAATATGCGGCGGATTTACCCGATGACGATGGGGGAGTCGGCGATAGATTTAAATATTACTTCTCCAACCATTTTTACTATAAACCAAAGCCGCTGGATGTGCCGGTTTTATACATTTCCCTGGAGTTCAGTGGACGCGCCTGGCGGCGGATATCGCCAAACACCACTTTTATGAATGTTTGTCGTGGCGTCCACCATTTCTGGAAGGGAGATTTCATGCCGCGCATGTTTGACAGGATTAATCAATTCATTGACCGCTGACGGAGATGCGCGCCTGCCGCTGCTTTTGGGGGCCTCTCCTGGTCGGGGCCGGGCGCCAAAAGCCGGATAAAGTCGGCCATTTACCTGATTTTATCATGTTTTTCCCTGTTTGCATCATTCGCTTGCCTCAACTTTAGTGTTACGCTATAAGCAATTTCATCTCTTTTGAGGTTGATGGATGATTAAGCTCGGGGCGCAGGCCAGACTAAAAAAATATGTTCTTACGCAGGGGCTTTGCACGGGCTGCGGAGCATGTGCGGAGCTTTGCCCGTATCAGGTTTTTTATCATGACCGGACGGTGCAGCTCTTTCGTTGCGACCTCGCCGACGGGAAGTGCTACGCTTTTTGTCCCCGGACGCCCACCGATTACCAGTCACTCAAAAAACTGCTTTTCGACCACGATGACCTCACCGATGAAATCGGCCCGGTAAAGGGCTTTTTTCTGGCGCGTGCCGCGGATGCCGGTGTGCGCTCCCGTGCGCAGCATGGCGGGACGGTCACCGCTCTTCTGGAGCTGGCGATGAGTGAAGGTCTTGTCGAGGCGGCGCTTGTTTCCGGCCAAAACGATGAGGGAGAACCGGAAGGCAGACTGGTCACGAACAAAAGTGATCTGGCCGTGTACGCCAAAAGCAGGTTCACCGTGTCGCCGACGCTGGCGGCATTCAATAGGATAAAGGAAGAAGGGCGGAAAAAAATCGGCATCGTCGCCACGCCCTGCCAGGCGCAGGCTCTGGCCAAAGTAAGGACGGCCGCCATCGAGGGCTACACGGGGGTGCAATCAATCGGTCTGGTTATCGGCCTGTTTTGCGGCTGGACGCTGGCGGCGGAAAAATTTCACTCTCTCATTGGCGAGTATTGTCTGCCGCTTGAGGAGCTCAAACGGATGGATATACCGCCGGGGCGAAATGTGCTGGAGCTTTGCACAGCGGAAAAGACACTGGAGGTGCCGCTGGGCGAGGTGGAGTCCTGTATCCGCAGCGCCTGCCGTTATTGTCTGGACAGCACAGGCGAGTTTGCCGATGTCTCGGTGGGCGCGGCCCGCTATGGGATGGGCGAACGCCAGATGAGCGGCTGGAATCAGGTGCTTGTCCGGTCCCGCCGGGGGGAGGAATTGATCGGTCTGGCGTGCGAAAAGGGCGTGCTGGAAATTTGTGACGCGCCGGACGGGGCACTGGATGAGCTGAAAAAGGCGGCCGTGGAAAAAAAGCGTCGAGGGCTGGAAAATATCGTAGCCAAAAGCGGATCTGGGAAAAATCTTTTGTATTTGAAAAACTACACGCAGCCACGGGATAAAAAAGCAGGCAGGGTGAAATCTGTTTCCCGACAAAAAAGGCAGGATGGGGATTCATGAGTAAGCTTCTTTCGCCGGACAAATCGACAGTTCTGTTTCTGGGCAACGAGGCGATCGCGCGCGGTGCGCTGGAGGCAGGCCTTGCCGTGGCCAGCGGTTATCCGGGAACTCCGTCGTCGGAGGTGATCGAGTCGCTGGCGGCGGTGGCGGACCGGCGGAATCTGTATGTGGAGTGGTCGGTCAATGAAAAAGTAGCGCTTGAGGTTGCCGCAGCCGCGTCTTTTTCCGGTCTGCGGGCGATGGCGGTGATGAAACAAAACGGCGTTAATGTGGCGTCTGATTTTCTCCTGCATCTGACCGCATCCGGGACGCGTGGCGGACTGGTGCTTGTTTCGTGCGAAGACCCGGGCGCTTTGTCGAGTGTCAACGAGGGGGAGTCGCGCTATTTTGCGCGCATGCTCGAGATTCCGCTTCTGGAGCCGGCGGATTTTCAGGAGGCGAAAGATCTGACGAAGTGGGCCTTTGAGCTATCTGAAATCATCGGGAATGTGGTGATGCTCCGCTCCGTGACGCGCATGTCGCACGCCAGCGGCAATGTGGTGTGTGCAAAGCTTCCCGCCAGATCCCGGCGGGCGAAATTCTCATACGACGGGCCGGTGATGGATTCTAAAACCGGGCCGATGATCAGCACTCCGGTTGTCGCCAAGCATCTGCTTCATCAACAAAAGCTTAAAACCGTCGAGGCTCTTTTTGAAAAAAGCCCCTTCAACAGCTACACAGGGCCGGCCAGGCCCGAGTTACTGGTCATCACGTCCAGCGTTTGTTTTTTGTATGTCCGGGAGGCGCTGTCGATGCTGGGGCTTCGGGGGCGCGTAGGTATTCTGAAACTGGCCACGACCTGGCCCCTGCCGGGCAGGCTTTTGCGAAAACATCTCGGACGCGCCGCAAAGGTTCTTGTTGTCGAGGAGGTCCTGCCCTTTCTGGAGGAGAACGTTAAAGTGCTGGCGGCGGCAATGGCGGAAAAGACAGGCGTCAAAACCTTTTTCGGAAAATATGACGGGACGCTTCCCGCAGCGGGCGAGCTGAACCCGGACATTGTCGCGGACGCCATCGGCGGAATCATGAAAGTGAGGCGAAAAAAGCCGTCCGCCTCTTACCTTTCGGAAATAAAAAAGGCGGTTTCCCTTATTCCCGCGCGTGAGCAGACATTTTGTGCCGGGTGCCCGCACCGCGCCTCTTTTTGGAATATTCGCCGCGCCATTGCGCTTGACGGACGCGAAGGGTTTGTCTGCGGCGATATCGGCTGCTATTCGATGGCGGCTCTCTCGCCCGCAACAGGCTATCACACCATGCCCACGCTGCATTCGATGGGCTCCGGAACCGGTCTGGCCGGCGGTTTTGCCAAACTATCCGCCTTTGGTCTGGACAAACCCATATTGGCCGTATGCGGCGATTCCACTTTTTACCATGCGGTAATTCCGGCGCTCATCAACGCGCAGCACAACCGGGCGGACATCACTTTTATCGTCCTGGATAACGCCGGAACGGCGATGACGGGCTTTCAGCCCCATCCCGGCCTGACGATGAGCGCGCTCGGGGAAACTGTGCCGGCGGTGGACATCGCCGCCGTGTGCCGCGGTATCGGGGCGAAGGTGGCGATTGCCGACCCGTTCGATATCGATACGACAACCAAAATACTCACCGGTTATCTGGCTCAGAAGGGCGAGGTGAAGGTTCTCATCCTGCGGCAGGCCTGTGCGCTAAGCCCCGAGAAGAAGGGCAAAAAGACATTTGATGTGCGGGTGAATGAAGAGCTTTGTCTGGGGGATGCCTGCGGCTGTAACCGCTTGTGCACGCGGGTGTTTCGCTGTCCGGCGCTCACCTGGGACAAAGACAAAAAAAAGGCGGTGGTCGATGAAGTCATCTGCGCCGGGTGCGGCGTGTGCGTGTCGATCTGCCCGCAAAAGGCGATCGAAAAGGCACAGGCGGTAATATGATATGAAAAAGAGAGGGCCTGAAAAAACAATAAACCTGATTCTGACCGGTGTGGGCGGTCAGGGAAACGTCATGGCCTCGCGCGTGCTGGCGGGCATGCTGGTGGATGCCGGCTATGTGGTGACCATTGGCGAGACGTTCGGCATGTCCCAGCGGGGCGGTTCCGTGATGAGTCACCTGCGTATTTCTTCGGCTGAGGTGAAAAGCCCGCAGATACCAGCCTGGGGGGCGGATGTGATTGTGGCGCTCGAGCCACTGGAGGCACTGCGTGTGCTGGCTGTTTACGGAAATCCGTCCGTCAGCGTTTTGTCCAACACACGGCCTGTGTACCCCATCGGTGTGATTACCGGCGAGCTTGACTATCCAGCGCCGGAAATAATCAAAGAAAAATTCCGAATGCTGGCCGCCTCCTCATGGATGATCGACGCGACAGATATCGGGATGAGGTTGGGTAACCCGGTTTTGAGCAATATTGTGATGATCGGCGCTCTTGGGGCCACGGGCCTGGTGCCTTTTGACCGCAGGATGTTTGAAAAGGAAATCAAAAAAACACTGTCCCCGGATAAGCGGCTTATCAATATGAAGGCTTTCGATGAGGGAGCGGCCATGATCGGGCGAGCCGGGGCCGCTTTGGGAAAGCGGGCTGTAAAATAGCGGTTGACGTTGACGGAACAAAGCTTATATTACAGCCCATGCCAATATACAGACAGGAGATATGCAAATGGCGGATATTTATCAGGCGGTTAAAATCAGCGATCATGTGTACTGGGTAGGGGCCATTGATTGGGCGATCCGTGATTTTCACGGCTATACGACGCCCCATGGCAGCACCTACAACGCTTATCTGGTGATGGCGGACAAAATCACGCTCATCGACACGGTCAAGGCCCCTTTTATGGATGAGATGCTTTCGCGCATCGCTTCCGTGGTGGATCCGTCAAAAATCGACTACATTATCTCCAATCACTCCGAACAGGATCATACCGGCTGCCTGTGGCAGGTAGCGGAACTGGTGAAACCGGAAAAGATTTTTGCCTCGGCGATGGGGGTGAAGGCGCTGGGTGAAATTTTCCATAAAAACAACTCCATCGAGGCGGTGAAAGACGGCCAGAGCCTGTCTCTGGGCAATATGGATCTCAAATTTATGGAAACCCGCATGATCCACTGGCCGGATTCGATGTTTTCCTATCTGGAAAAAGACGGTGTGCTCTTCTCGCAGGATGCCTTCGGCATGCATCTGGCAACATTTGAACGATTCGATGACGAACTGGCCGCGGATATGCTCGAATATGAGGCGGCAACCTACTATGCCAATATTGTTTTGCCCTTCAGCCCTCAGGTGCTGAAAACTCTGGAAAAAGTTGCGGCAAGCGGCTGGACGATTAAAATCATCGCGCCGGATCATGGCCCTGTATGGCGCAAGGATTTGAATTTCATCCTGAATTTATACAATAAATGGGCCCGTCAGGTGCGTGTGAAAAAAGCCGTGGTCGTTTACGCGACAATGTGGCACTCCACCCAGATGATGGCCGAGGCGATTGCCGAGTCGCTGGCAGAGGAAGGTATCCGTGTCAAACTGCTCAACGTCGACGATGCGCACCGCAGTGAGGTGCTCTACGAGATTCTGGAAGCGGGCGCGCTGCTTGTCGGTTCGCCGACGCTGAACAATCACATGATGCCCCAGATGGCCGATGTCATGACATATATGAAAGGTCTCAAGCCCGCCAATCTGATAGGCGGCGTGTTCGGTTCTTTCGGATGGAGCGGGGAATCGCTGAAGGACCTGGAGGCGACGCTCGCGGCCATGAAAGTGGAAATCGTAGCTGATACAATATCCGCCCGGCATGTTCCGGATGATGATGTTTTGGGTAAATGCCGCGAAATGGGCAAAACCGTTTCGACGGAGTTGAAAAAAAGATTGTCACAGTAATATTCATCAAACCAATGAGGAGGAGCTGTTATGAAAAAGTATGTGTGCGATATCTGCGGTTACATCTATGACCCGGCCAACGGAGACCCGGAAAACGATGTCCCCAAGGGAACCGAGTTCCGTGACCTGCCGGAGGACTGGACCTGCCCGGTGTGCGGCGCGGATAAAAGCCAGTTTTCACCTGCCTGATAAAAAAACTAAAGGAGTTTGTAAATGGACGACAGGATCCGTGATGCCCTGCAACAGGCGTATGTGGGGGAGGCTAAGGCTGTTTTGCGCCTTAAAACCTTTGCCGACAAAGCGGAAGCGGAAGGTTATATGCAGATGGCGCGCCTGTTTCGCGTCATCGCCTTTTCCGAGGAGATTCACGGCAAACGCGCCCTGCGCGTATTGAGGGAAATTAAATCAACGGAAGAAAATCTGGCCGCCAGCTTCGAGTCGGAAAAAACAGTGGCGGAAGTCGCCTATGACAGTTTCATCAAGATGGCCGAAGCAGCGGGCGACAAGGCGGCTCTTTTGCATTTCAGCCAGAGCCGCGACGTCGAAGAGACTCACGCCAAGCTCTACAAAGAGGCGATGAACCATTTCATGGAAGAGAGGGAAACGGTCTATCACGTCTGCGTGGTCTGCGGCTATGTGGCCGACGGAGTGCTTCCCGAAGAATGCCCGGTTTGCGGGGCGAAAAAAGACCAGTTTGTGACTTTCGACCGGTAACCGAAGATCCCCGTGTCACCTGGAAGGAGACGGGTGAAGATGAGAGTGCAACGTATTGCGGTTTTCATCGTGATGGCGATGCTCCTGGCCGTTCCCGCCCCTCTGTGGGGGGAAGAGAAGCCTCTGTGGGAGCTGGGTATCGGCGGCGGTTTCCTGGTCATGCCGGATTACCGTGGTGCCAATAAAACAAGAGTTTATGTCCTGCCTTATCCCTACGCCGTGTATCGCGGAGGGATCTTCCGTGTGCAGGACAATGTACTTTCCGGCAGAATATTCAAAAGCGACCGGATAACGCTCGACACGAGCGTTTACGGTGCGGTACCGGTGCGCTCAAGCCATAATGACGCGCGCTCCGGTATGGAGGATCTGGACCCGACCTTCGAGCTGGGGCCTGCGCTGCATATAAAAATATTCGAGGGGAAAGACCTGAAGAGCCGCCTGAGTGTGGCTCTGCCGGTCCGCGCCGTTTTTTCCACGGACTTCACCTCCGTACGCTATGAGGGGGTTGTGTTCAGCCCGCGGCTGAACTTTGAAAAGAAGGATGTTATTCCGGGAACCGGCCTGTACGCGGGGATTTCCACCGGGCCAATGTTTGCCGACAGCGGCTACCACAGCTATTTTTACGAGGTGGAGCCTTACTATGCAAGAATCGGCCGCCCCGTTTATTCGCCAGGCGGAGGCTACAGCGGAGCGGTGCTGACGCTGGGGCTGGGGAAGAGCTACCGCAGTTTCCTGTTCAACGCTTTTATCAGTGCCGATTTTCTGCACGGGGCGGCGTTTGAAGACAGCCCGCTGGTCAAGAGAAAGACATCCCTGATGGGCGGTTTGAGCGTCACCTGGGTTTTTCTTAAATCAAAAACGATGGTGCCGGATGACGCTCTCAAATGAAAGTTGTAAATTTCATGTACCAGGGACAGCTCATAACGTATCTTTTAATCCGCTGGATCGTCATTACCACGGCCATTCTTCTTGCCGCGGTGATTTTGCCCGGCATTCATGTCGAATCTCTGGCCGCAGCACTTGCCGCCGCCGCCATTCTGGGCATCATCAATACCTTCATGCGGCCGGTGCTGCTCATCTTGACACTGCCTCTGACCATCCTCACGCTGGGGCTTTTCGCCTTCATCATCAATGCTCTGATGCTGCTTCTGGTGGCCGCGTTCGTGCCGGGCTTTAAAATCGACGGTTTCGGGTGGGCCTTTCTGGGGGCTTTGCTCATCAGCGTGATAAGCTGGATCGCCAACCGTTTCATCAGCAAAACCGACGGCCCGACACGGCCGCGCGGCGGGGGACATCCCGATTATATCGATCTGGAGCAGGGGGATGACGGCAAATGGCGCTAGATGCAACTGTCAGCCTCACCCCCGCGATGAAGCAATACGCCGGAATTAAAAAAAAATACCCGGACTGTATTTTGCTGTACCGGATGGGCGATTTCTATGAAATGTTTTTTGAAGACGCCCTCACCGCCGCACCTGTTCTGGAAATCACCCTCACCTCCCGCAACAAATCCAAAGAAGATGCGGTGCCGATGTGCGGCTTTCCCCACCACGCCGCTTCCTCCTATATCGCCAGGCTTGTGGAAAAAGGATTCAAAGTGGCGGTCTGCGAGCAGGTGGAAGATCCCAAAAACGCCAAAGGAATCGTCAGGCGCGATGTCATCCGGGTGATCACTCCCGGCCTTGTGCTGGATGAGGAAAACTTGAAAGCCGGCGAAAACCATTATCTGGCCTCGATCGCCTGCCGCGACGGCGTCTTCGGTCTGGCCTTTGTGGATCTGTCCACAGGCGAGTTTCAGGCAGGTGAATTTCAGGAGCGCGAGGCGCTCATCGAAGCGCTGGGCGGCCTGGAATTTCAGGAGCTGCTTATCAGCTCTTCATTTCCGGGTCAGCTTTTAAAAAAAATACTCGGGGAGCAGTTGCCTCCCGGTGTCATTCGTGCCGTCGGCGAGGAATTGTTCGCACCGGCACGTGCGCGTGATTTTCTGGAGCGGGAACTCGAGGCCGGCGTCCTTGAGCGATCGCCTGTGAACAGCCATGCGGCGGCGGCGGTGGCCGCGGGGGCGATTTTGGGATACATACGTGACACGCAGATGACGCGGGCCGTGCATATCTCCGAAATAAAATGGTATGACCCGGATCTTTATCTGGTCATTGACGAAACTGCGCGGCGCAACCTGGAGTTATTTTTTACGCTGGGGGACGGATCGCGCGCCGGCTCTCTTTTTTCACTGATCAATGAAACGATCACGCCGATGGGCACCAGGCTTTTGCGCCGTCAGATGGCCTATCCTTTGCTCGACGTGGAAAAGATACGCCTGCGGCTGGCCGCCGTGGCGGAAATAAAAGGCAATTACACGCTCAGGGAGGAGCTGAGGAAAGCTCTGTCCGGCGCTTATGACCTCGAACGGCTGGCAGGCCGCGTCGCGCTCGGTCTGGCGACGCCCAGAGACTTGAATGCTCTGGCCGCCTCGCTGGAGATTTTACCGCAGATTAAGGCATCGCTGGAAGGAGCCGCCGTGCCGGCGCTCGCGGCGTTACGTCACGAAATCAAACCCCTGGAAACCGTGACAGAACTCTTGCGGGCGGCGATTGTCGCCCAGGCGCCCCCGCGCACGGCAGACGGGGGATTCATCGCCGACGGCTTCGATGAGGAGCTTGACCGTTTGCGTCTGATCAGCCGTGACGGTAAAAAATGGATCGCGGGACTCGAAGCGAAAGAAAGGGAAGCGACGGGCATCAGCTCGCTGAAAATCGGCTTTAACAATGTCTTTGGCTACTATATCGAAGTGACCAAAGCAAACATCGCCGCCGTTCCCGACTCCTATGTGCGTAAGCAGACACTCGTCAATGCCGAGCGTTATATCAATGAGGAGCTCAAACAGTTCGAGCAGACTGTACTCAACGCCGAAGAAAAAATTCGCGAACGGGAAAATGAAATCTTCAACAAACTGCGTGACGACCTTGTCCCGTATATACCGGAGATTCAGCACAACGCAACCCGTGTGGCGGCGGTGGATGTTTTTTGCGCGCTGGCCCGGACGGCGGAAAAATATTCTTTCACCTGCCCGGAGGTGGATGAAGAAGATGTGATTGAGATTATCGACGGCCGCCATCCGGTGGTGGAACAGGCGCTCAAGAAAGACGGTTTTGTAGCCAATGATACGCTTATCGATCTCGGGGACAACCGACTGTTGGTGATTACCGGACCCAACATGGCCGGCAAATCAACTTATATACGCCAGGTCGCGTTGATTGTGCTGCTGGCGCAGATGGGCAGTTTCGTGCCGGCGGCGCGGGCCCGCATCGGTGTGGTGGATAAAATATTTACACGTATCGGCGCGGCGGACAATTTGAGCAAAGGGCAAAGCACTTTCATGGTTGAGATGACCGAAGCGGCGCGCATTCTGACTCAGGCAACATCGCGGTCCCTGGTCATTCTCGATGAGGTGGGCCGCGGGACATCCACTTTTGACGGTCTGAGCATCGCCTGGGCAGTGGCGGAGTACATCCACGATTTCGGCGGCAGGGGCATCAGGACGCTTTTTGCGACTCACTATCATCAGTTGACCGACCTTGCGGCATCCAAACCGGGAGTGAAAAATTATAATATCGCCGTTAAGGAATGGGGAGAAAAAATTATTTTTCTACGCAAAATCACCCGCGGCGGAGCCAGCCGCAGTTATGGTATTGAAGTGGCGCGCATCGCCGGTGTGCCGGCCGGGGTGATCGCCAGAGCCAGGGAAATTCTTGCCAATCTGGAAAGGGGAGAGTTCGACGAGATCGGCATGCCGCGGATCGCCCGGGGAGAAAAGGCCGAAAAGCCGGCCAATCCGCAACTGAGTCTGTTTGCCCAAAGCGAAGACATGGTGCTGGCCGAACTGCGGGAGCTGGATGTATCTTCGATAACCCCGCTTGAGGCGCTCAATAAGCTTAGCCAATGGAAAGACAAACTAGTATGATTGCTGCAGGCAGGAAAGCCTGGCATGCCGGTAGTCAGTATGCCCGGCCAGAACCTTGGCAAGCGCCTCGCGGATCAGTGTGTTCATGCCTTCGTCGAGGGCCGTCTGGTAGATGGAACCGATGTTTTCCTTTCTCCGGAGCATGCGTTTGATCTGCGGGGTGAACGTGAATATTTCCGCGACACATGTTTTCCCCCGGTAACCGGTTTGCCCGCATTCATCACAGCCGGCGGGGTGGTACAGCCTGAAGGAATCGGAATAGGGAATGTTCAGCTTCTCAAAGGCCTCCTGACCGTAAATATCGGCAATTTCGTCATACTCCTCGCGGTTCGGATGGTATTTCTGCCGGCATTTCAGACATAGTGTTTTCATCAGCCTCTGCTCGACGATGGCCAGCATGGCGTCGGCAAACAACAGATGAGGCAGCCCCAGGTCAAAACATTTTTCCATTGTGCCGGTGATGGTCTCGGCGGGAAAGGAAGCTAAAACCATCCTGCCCCGGAGTGATGCCTCCATGCAAAGAGCCGCTGTTTTCAGATCACGAATCGGGTTGACCATAATCACATCGGGATCCGCGTTGAGAAATGCACGCAGGACGTGATGAAAATCGAATCCCTTCTGTGGATCAATTTCGACCTGCCTGAGCCCTTCTTGCACAATTTCCAGTGATTCTTCCGCCGTCCATATTTTTTTATCCGGTGTATTGATGCTCTCCAGGCAGGCGTGCAGCGTGGTGGTTATGCCGGCGCCGGTCGGCCCGACAATGAAAATGACCCCCCGGGGCTGGAAAAGGAGATTGAGTAACTCGGCGTAGAGTGTTTCCGACAGGCTCAAAAGATCCAGTGGAATAAGTTTTGCTTTTGAGGAAAGATGAATGACCGTATCCTGGACGCCGGCGATGGTCGGTATAAAGGTCGCCGTCACTTGTATCTGTTCCTCCGCCGCCGGCTGGAAGGTGAACCTGACCGACTCAATACCTGCGTTGCCGGTCTTCTCCTGATTTGCTCTTCGTTTGATATCATTGGTGAGGCTTTCATATTCGTCCAACGAGAGGGCGCGCAAAGGGAAGAATTGGTTATCAACCCTGATGCGTGAAAAAATATTGCCTTTCAGCGGGTCTGGTTCGAAGTGGATATCTGAGGCATGGCGGCTCAATGCCTCCCGCAAGAGGTTGTCCGACAGTGCCGACGCCTGATTTTCTGCTTCCGCATTTTCCGGCTGTGGCATGTTCACCTGCTTCTTGTCGTCGGCCGGCCGGGTCACAATGGTAAAAGATTTAGGTTTTTCCACCGGCGCTTGTGCGGCATGGTGAGAATGGTCCGGCCAGGGCGGCGACATGGCAGCTTCAGGGGGCAAGGTTGAGGATTGATCAACGGAACCGGAGGAAAGGGGGATTTCAGGCGATTCCGTAAAGATGAAAGTAGAATGCAAGATGTCTCTGACAGGTTGCTGTTTCCCCCCCGTCGCTGCCTTTGTTTCCGCCGCCGGCTTGCGTGTATGAACTGACGTGGACGGTTTTTGACCCCGCGGATAAAAATCGTCTATCAGCTTCAGGATATCTGGTGCCGTGCCGACGTTGAAATTCAGCGCCTTCGTTCCCAGAATTTTTTCTATTTCAAGTTTTTTGAGGCGGTCTGCAGGATCACTGATGAGAATCTGAATTATCCCATCAACCACTCTGAGGGGAAGCCAGAGCATTTTCTCCATATTTGTTCGTTCTATGCCGGCCAGCATCTGGGGCGGGATGTAAATTGCGTCGCTGTAAGGGATAAAAGGATACTCAAAGTGGTCTTCCAGCGCCTGGCCGATCTGCTCTGCAGAGATGTTATAACTTTGTGTCAGAATTGTCTCCAGGTGTTCTTTTTTTGCCAGCGATTCACGCAGGGCCTGATTCATCTGCCGGGGTGTCAGAAGGCCGTCGCGTATCAGTTTTGAAAAACGTTGAGCGTCTTTCGAGCCGATATGCAGAAAATCGAGGTGGGTAAGAAAAACCCTGGCGAGGCACACAGTGATTTCGTCCAAAAAGATTAGCTTATACTCCTCAATGGCATCGGCTTCTTTATGGTTCATGATTTCCATGACACCCAGTATGATGCCCTCATGCATGATCGGAATGACAAGAACCTGACCTGTCATTACGGAGGAACTTTTGTCGTATGTATCGTCAAATTTCAGTGAGTCACTTATTTGTCTGATTTCCCGCTCATTATAGGCATCGTTGATGCGCAGGATTCTTTTCTTCTGGAAGACGTAACCGGCAAAAGTGGTGGTGTCGATGGGCAGACGAATCTCCTTAATTTTGTTTCCGTCGCTGATGAGTGTAAAAAACTCTCTTTTCCGGGCATCGATTAAGTAAATATTGAGCCGGTAGATGTGAAAAAGACCGCGGATCTCTTCTCTGATGTCAACCAGGACCTCTTCAAGACCGGAGGCGCCATTGATCCGGCCGGTGATTTCCTGGATTGCTTTATGGAACTCGAGGTTTTTTAAAAGCTCCTCAACCTGCGGGGCGTCAAGGCTGTCTTGTTTAGGCGGTTTCTTGCCATATTCTATAGTCATTCGATTACCTTATGGCCGGCAGCTGTGCATTTGTTTTGCCTGCGACGGCGGAAAAACACAAATCAAATATAATGTAGCAAGGGATGTGCCGGAAGATAAACATCTTTTGCTGATGCTGCAATTTCAGGAGATTATTGTGTTTTTGCCGAGGAAAATGAAGAAAAGCCCGGGTTTTGTGCCATGATGGATGGTTCAATTTGACCGAGCCGGCGTTTCCGGGGCAGCCGTCAGGCGGGGAGACGGGCGGGATTTTGACTGTGTCAAAGGTTATATGCTTTTAGTTTTCTCTTAAATGTGGATAAGGAAATCCCGAGAGCCTTTGCCGACTGGGAGTAATTGCCGCTGTATTTTTTCAAAGCCAGTCCGATATATTTTTTCTCCAGATCCTCAAAAGTAAGAATTTCTTCTTCATCGTCATTGGTTTGTGAGGCATAAGAGTGTGCCATTTTGTTATCTCTTAGCAGATGCGACGGTTTGAGGGGGCCGTCGCGCTGAATGATCAGTGACCGTTCAATGACGTTTTTAAGCTCACGCACATTGCCGGGCCATGAGTAGTCGGTAAGCCGGCTCAGTTCACCGGCCGCGAGGGAAACATTCTGATTTCTCGCCATCCGGCTGATGAAATATTCACACAGCTTCGGAATGTCCTCTTTTCGTTCTTTCAAGGGCGGGACGTGCAGACGGATGACGCTCAGACGGTAATATAAATCATTGCGGAAAGTTTTTTCCCTGATGGCCGCCTCCAGGTCGTTGTTGGCGATGGCGATGACGCGCACATTCGTTTGTTTGACCGTTTCCCCGCCGATGCGCCTGATTTTCTTTTCCTCCAGAACACCGAGGAGCTTGGACTGCAGGTGTATGGGCATGGAGCCGATTTCATCGAGCACCAGCGTGCCTCCCTCCGCCAGTTCAAAGATGCCCTTACGGGAGGCACTGGCCCCGGTGAAGGCTCCTTTTTCCGCGCCAAACAGCTCCGCCTCGATAAGGCTTTCGGGAAAGGCGGCGCAGTTGACGGTCAGAAACAGCTTTGCCGGCAGTGCGCTTTTGAGATGGATGGCGCGCGCCACGACATTTTTTCCCGTTCCTGTCTCTCCGGTGATGAGCACTGGTGCATCACTGTCTGCCGCCAGGTCAATCATTTTCCTGATATCGTCGAAGGGCCCTTCGCCGGCGATGAGGTCAAATTCTTTGCTTTCCCTGCTGCTGTGGTAATTTTGAAGCTGCTCGCCTTTTTCCAGTTCCTGAGTGCGGAAGGCCTGTTTGATGGTCAGTTCCAGTTCCGCCATTTCAAAGGGTTTGGACAGATAATCGTGTGCCCCCACCTTGATGGCATCGATGGCGTTTTTGAAACTCGGGTAGGCGGTGACGAAGATGATTTTTGTCTGTTCATTGTGCTTTAAAATAGACGGGCAGAGATTCACCCCCTGTGTGTCCGGAAGCTTCTGATCAAGGATCACCACGTCTATCTTTCTTTCGCTGCATATTTTCAGGCCGTCGCGCCCGGTATGGGCGGTGAGCACGTCCGTTTGATCATCCGCCAGCAGGTCCGTGACCGAGTCGCAGAAAATGTCATTGTCGTCGATGATCAGTATTTGTCTTTTAACTTTGAGCATTTTCCTTCCGGCCGTCGGGGATGAAGAAAGTCACGCGCGTGCCTTTGTTTTTTACACTTTTAATTTCCATATTGCCCTTCATGAGCATGACCATTTTGAGAGCCATCATCAATCCCAGGCCTGTACCGCGCGGCTTTGTCGTGTAAAAAGGCTTGAACAGGTTGGCCTGGGCCTCTTTGGAAATACCGCAGCCGTTGTCTTCCACAATAAGAGCGATCAGGCCGTTGTGCCGGGTGGCGCGGATATTGATTTTGGGCTCGTTTGCGTCTTTGAGCGCGTCCGAGGCATTGGTGATGAGGTTGAGCATTACCTGATGCAGCAGGCGAGGATCAGCACTGACTGTTTTTGCATCCGGAGAGATTGTTTTACCGATGCTGATTCCAGACTGGCGCAGGTCATTTTCCACAAGTGAAATGAAACGGGTCATGAATTCGTCCACGTCAACATTTTGAATCTCCGGATTTTCAAAAATGCTGAAACTCTTGAGCGCCTGCAGGAGAAATTCCACGCGCGATATTTCTGCCATGGCGCGGTCCACAAATTTTTCTACTGCCTCCGGCGTGTATTGTGCGAGATTCCTCTTCAGGACGCTTAAAGTCATTTTAATCGAATTGATCGGATTTCCCAGTTCATGCCGGATGCCCGAAAAAACATAACTGATGTTGTCCATCGAGTTTACCGCCGCGGCGATTGACTCCAGCCGGCTTTGTTCAGTAATGTCCCTGATGATAATCCAAATGTAATTGCCGGAAGTCATGTAGGGGGTATAACCGAGCAGCCGGTTTTTGAAATGCAGTGTGTAGTTTTTACCGAAAAGCTCATTTGCGGGCTTACTTTCGTAATCCGCCATCAGCAGAGACATGATGTTTTGATATTCCAGCAGGCTCTGGTTGTTGTGAAAAATTTCGGTGGCGACTCTGTTTTTGAAGATGAGCTGGTTTGTTTTGGTGCTCAGAATCACAATGCCCAGATCCATCGTTTCCAGGATGCTGGTGTAAATGGAATGATCCAGCTCTTTTCCCGTATCATACTGGATTGTTTTTTCCCTGACGTAATTTTGCATACGACTGAAATAATTCTTTACAAAAGATGCGATTAGAAGGTATTAAATCGCAATAAATTGTTTGCGTCTGATTTTCGCAATTTGCTGATTTGATATAAATAATTACTTGTAATGTCAAGGATATTTTCGTGCGTGCCTTTGTCATTGCTCTTATTGCCTTCCTTGTTGCCGCCGTTTTTGCCGGCCTTGGCTATTTTGCGCCACGCTTTTTGGTGTATTCAAACGGATACGAAAGGGCGGATGCGATTGTTGTTCTTTTGGGGCCGGATTTCCGTGCCCGCCATCAGCACGCGAAAAACCTGCTCCACGAAGGAATGGCGGACTATCTGATTATTCCGGCTTACGGCAGGACGTATCGAATGGAACTTGATGAAATGACTCTTGTCGGACAACTGCCGCGAAAAAACATCGGCCGCCGGGCAGGAAAATCGATGATCCCACAATACTTTGAAGACACTCATCTGGAAATTTTGAACGCCCGCGAGATGATGAATCGCTATGGACGGAAATCAGCCATTTTCGTAAGTTCTCCCTACCATATGCGCCGGATTAAAATGATCGTGTCCAAGGTGTTCGGTCAATCCTCCGGTTTTTATTTTTCCCCCACACCTTTCGAAAACAGGCCGGTCGAGCCGTGGCGCCTCAAATTGTCCGACTGGAAAAAAATATTCCAGGAATACGTAAAAATAGCATGGTTCAATATTTATTCCGTCTGGGTAAAGTAAAAACCTGCGCCTGCCCGGGACCGGAGAAGAAAAACTCACAATAAATATCATACAAAGCTCAAAAAAATTGTTTCCATGTAGAAAACAAGAAAAAGACTTTTAAACCACTTCAGGTTTTACAAAGAAAAAACGGGGAGTAAAGCTTTGACAGGAAGACACAGGCTATGATTTACTGTAAATCGTCTGTGCCGTAACAAGCGCTGATAAGGCTCTAAAGCCATTCTGAAACTGCTTGTATGTGTTTGCTTGAATGATGCCGGATGTGTTTGGTAACTATGCAAAGGGGGCTTATTAAATAATGGAAAAAAATTATTCCACTTTTATGGTCAGGTGCTTTGCACTTTTCCTGACCAGTATCTGCTTGGCGTCCATGCATTCCACAGTTTTTGCCCAGACCGCTCAGGAAGTAGCGAAGAAAGCGTTCGGGGCAACCGTGCTTCTCGTTATGGAAGATGCAAACGGTCAGCCTCTTTCCCTTGGCAGTGGTTTTTTAGTACGTAATGGCGAAGTTGCCAGCAATCTGCATGTTATTGAAGGCGCCGCAAGTGGGTACGCAAAAATTGTTGGTCAAAAAACAAAATTCGACATAGAAGGCATCACTGCCGTCGATCCGCGCTGTGATCTTGTTGTTCTTAAAATATCCGGATGTCAGGCGGAGGCGCTTGTACTTGGCGATAGCGAATCCGTACAGGTCGGGGAGACAGTTTACGCCATTGGCAACCCTCAGGGCCTGGAAGGAACCTTCTCGCAGGGTATTGTCAGCAGCATACGTGAAGTCGAAACAGACAAACTTTTGCAGATAACCGCCCCAATTTCACCAGGCAGCAGTGGGGGCCCGGTGCTCAACTGTAGGGGCGAAGTTATCGGCGTGTCGGTGGCCACCTTCAGAGGAGGCCAAAACCTCAACTTCGCCATCCCATCAAACTATTTAAACGAATTGCTCAAAAAGACCGGAAGTGCAAAGCCATTGGCGCAGGCAAAGCCGGCGACATTACCGCGTTCAATTTTAGGTGATCTTGGTGGACGAAGCAGAGAAGGAGTGGTGGGCGCCAACCTGACCTATGATTCCTATTCGCAAATGGGAAATTACTCCTTTTCTCTGGTCAATAAACTTCGTGATCCGGTGAAGAATGTGTATTGCCTCATTGTGTTTTACGATAAGCAAGGCATTCCGCTTGATGTTCAAACCGTAAAATATCATGGGCAAATCCCCGGAGGCCTTGCAAAAAGGGTTAAGGGACGTGTAGACCAAAGTGTAGAGAGATTAAATGCAAATCATCACATTAGCCCGCCTCATTCACCAGGAGGGAAAATTGAATTCAGGATTCTGGATTTCGAGGTTGTCCATTGATCCGGCCGGGGCGCCGGACATCCTCGTCGCGCAGGATCTGTAACTTCCCCACCCCTTTCTTTTTCTTCTCTTAATTTATTTCCGCCACACGTTAAAAAACTATTGACATAAATCATTTCCTGCGTTAGGCGAATAGACAATTCAACACCGTAACATTATTACAATATTTGCTGGTCCGCGCATCATCATGCCGAAGAAGCAACATCAGGCGGACATCGAAAGGCCCAGGTTATGAATACTTCTGGCAAGTCCGACCCCATGACAACCCTGCCCATACGCTATGAGTACGCCTTTGGCGGTATTATCACCGTCTATGATGAAAAAACGGAAAGGGATCAGACTGACTTTTACGACCACAACCCCATAAGGATCGGCTACCGGCCTAAATGGACACACAAGGAAGCCAGTGCCTATCTGGACACAGTCTTTATCGATCCGGAAAAGGAACAGGTTGGTCTGGTCTGGCGCTCCACGATACTGACCGAGCCTGAAGTGTGCGTTTTGGAAGCCCGGATGATCATGAGGCAGGACAAGGAAGCCAGGATCAGGGAGGCGCAGGGTGGCCGATAACGAAGGAGCCCGTAAAGCCGGTAAGTTCATGGCGATCTATACCACCCCGGATGTCTGCAAGACACCTGTGGGGATCACCGTAGTTCCCATTCCCTATCCGATCATCTCCAATCTCAGCGACAGCATGTCCACCAGTTCCAACGTCAACTTCGGGGGTGATCCGGCGTATATCCATGACAGGAGTAAAATATCGAAAGTCACGGGAGACGAGCCTGGGACGGCCGGCGGAGTCAAGTCCGGGACGAACCGTTCGATAGTGGAGACGATTTCCGGCAGCAGCTCCGTCAATGTGAACAGGAAACCCGTTGTACGTCATGGTGATCCCTGCAAGATGAACAATGGCAACACGATGGGTAAGGTGATCTACCAGGGCACAGGCAAAAGCGCCTCCGGAATATCCGCCGACTCCAATCCGCCGGTGAAACCGGAAACACCACAAGAAGAAGAAGCCAAAGAAGAAAAGAAAGGCCTCTGGAGCAGGATGTCGGAAGGCGTTCATACCGCTCTGGACGTAGCGGGTTTCATACCCGGACTGGGGGCAATCCCAGATCTGGCTAATGCCGCGATATACGGATTGGAAGGCAACGCGGCGA
Source organism: Syntrophaceae bacterium (assembly GCA_018056765.1). GTDB lineage: Bacteria > Desulfobacterota > Syntrophia > Syntrophales > Smithellaceae > UBA8904. Next base: position 35,013 of record JAGPFA010000014.1, on the reverse strand, counting down.
TGGCTGCTCTATCCGTGGTTGCGGCGGTTCCGGGTATAGGCGATGGCGTAAAAGCCGGGACTATGGTAGTCAAAGGCGGCAAGGCGATTGCAAGACAGGCGGCAAAGAAGACCGCAAAGAAGCTGACCAGGGAAGCCGCCGAGAAGGCGGAAAAAGAGCTTGCCGAAAAAGCCGTGACAGAGAAAACCGGGAAGGAAGCGGCAAAGAAAGCGGCGCAAGAGTCAACGGAACAGGCGGCAAAGAAGAAAGGCAAAGACGGGGCAAAGGTCAAGGGGAAGAAGAGCAACGAGACCGGGAAATGCGGCGAGTGGCTGGCGAAGATGGATATGCTGGCGGAAAAGCGTTGCGAAGAAGTTGTGTCCGTGCAGAATAAATCCGGTCATGGTGTGGATTTGATTGGACGCAAAAGCGACGGCTCTGTATTGGTCTGGGAAGTCAAAACCACGGAGACGGCAAAAGCGCCGGGGCTGAGTAAAGATCAGAGAGAATTGGGCGGTAAACGATATGCAGGAGATCGATTAGCTGATGCTGCCAAAGGTAAAGGCAATTACGGGAAGGTGCCGGGACTAGATAAAGTTGCCGAAAAAGCGCAAGACTGGCTCAGGTCCGCAGAAAAACGTAAATCAAAAGTAACATACGAAAAGCGCGAAGTCTTTGTCGATGACATTTCCAAGGGGTGTGGCAAGCATCCGACGCGTAAATCAAGATCTAAGCCATGGATAGGCAAAGACGGAAACATATAAGTCGGGGAGAAACACGATATGAAAATGAAGACAGACATGAAAAAAGAAGTGGCTAAGCTGCAAAAGAAAGTCACCAGGTGGACAAAGGATTGGGTTGCAAACGAAAACCGGATAGAAATGTTCTGGGTCAATCCACCCAATGTATTTAAGGCATATTTAGATGGTGAAGACAATTCAGAGTTACTCGGGCTGCGCGCAGACAAGCTCCACTTCTGGCACTTCGTCCAGTACATGAACGCCGTATTGAATGAAGGGAAAGACGGCCTGGAGGATTTCGCTTTGGCGGCGTGGTATGCCTACGCTGTGGTTTGTTTTGAAGATGCGTTTGCAAATGCAGGTCAAGGCGGATCTATACTACTCGATGAAAGCATCTTTAGCCTCTCTTTGAGTATTCTTTCCGGCTGGAAGAAGGAGGCAAACGACATTGGTGATATTCTTTATAATGGTCTGGATAATAAGTTGCTTGATTTGCGGCATAACGAGGAACATGAAGCCGGGAAAGTCTATCAACACTTCTGGTTTCTGATGCACTTAAGCGGTGACATTGCCTTTTGGAGAAGAAAGATAGATACATCCCTGTATTCCTATCCTGATGATATGGAACCTTACAAATCTGTTCTTGCAGACTGGGAGACAAGGGATTTATCCAAAGTTCAACAATATGTTTCGGCAATGGCGGATTTTCATGTAATGGAGACGAAACCAACACGCTATGAAGAAATAAGCGAATTTGATGGTGAGGACGTCATGATCTTCCCCCACGAGATACTGTCCTTTCTGCGCATCCGTGAGTGGCATGGTCTTTCCAATCCCGAGACGTTTGAGCACCCGTTAATGAACCAGCCGCTGGCAAAACTTCCGCCCGCTGCGCCTCTTCCCAAACCGGAAACCCCTTTGCTGGACAAGGTAATCGAGAAGTTTAAAAAAGAATATCCGGGAAGCTTTGAAAGCTGGAAATGAAAGCGGGTTAACTAAAAAGAAGCGGCAAACCTTATCAATGCAAAAGCGGCGGTGTATAAAATGACTCAGCCGCTTTTTTCTTGAAAACAGGCCCGGAAGAACACAAAATGCGGAATGGCTGGCGAAGATGGATATGCTGGCGGAAAAGGGTTGCGAAGAAGTTGTGTCCGTGCAGAATAAATCCGGGCATGGTGTGGATTTGATTGGACGCAAAAGCGACGGCTCTGTATTGGTCTGGGAAGTCAAAACCACGGAGACGGCAAAAGCGCCGGGGCTTAAAGGAGATCAGGCGAAATGGGGTGGTGAAAAGTTCACCAACGACCGTCTTGGACGCGCCGCTGGCGGTCGGGGCAATTACGGGAAGGTGCCGGAAGCCAAAAGGAATGCAAGAATGGTGCAACGTTGGCTCGACGCAGCTAAAAAAAATACTTCAAATGTTACATATGAGAAGCGCGAAGTCTTTGTCGATGACATTTCCAAGGGGTGTGGCAAGCATCCGACGCGTAAATCAAGATCTAAGCCATGGATAGGAAAAGACGGCAATATTTAATTTGTGGAGATACATGCAATGAAAGCAAAAACAGACATGAAAAAAGAAGTGGCTAAGCTGCAAAAGAAAGTCACCAGGTGGACAAAAGAATGGGTTAACGATGGTGAAATTCTCGAGATGTTTCGTGATGATCCACCGTCTGTATATCATGCTTATTTGAGTGGTGAAGATAAAGTGAGGCGTCTTTCGAGCCGTTCAGACAAGCTCCACTTCTGGCACTTCGTCCAGTACATGAACGCCGTATTGAATGAAGAGAAAGACGGCCTGGAGGATTTCGCTTTGGCGGCGCGGTATGCCTACGCTGTGGTTTGTTTTGAGGATGCGTTTGCAAATGCAGGTCAAGGAGGATCCATACTACTCGATGACAGCATGTTTTACCTCTCTTTGAGCATTCTTTCCGTCTGGAAGAAGGAGGCAAACGATATTGGTGATATTCTTTATAATGGTCTGGATACGCCACTACTTGATCTGCGCCATACGGACCAGCACTGTAAGGGCGAGCTTTACCGTCACTTCTGGTTTCTGATGCACTTAAGCGGTGACATTGCCTTTTGGAGAAGAAAGATAGATACATCCCTGTATTCCTATCCTGAGGACATGAGCCCATACGCAGAAGTTCTGGCGAATTGGCAAACAAAAGATCTTATGAAAGTTCAGGAATATGTTTCGGCGATGGCGGATTTTCATATTCAGGAAACGAAGGCGACCGCCCATGATGAAATCGATGAGTTCGACACGGAAGACCGGATGATCTTCCCCTACGAGATACTGTCCTTTCTGCGCATCCGTGAGTGGCATGGTCTTTCCAATCCCGAGACGTTTGAGCACCCGTTAATGAACCAGCCGCTGGCAAAACTTTCGCCCGCCACGCCTCTTCCCAAACCGGAGACCCCTTTGCTGGACAAGGTAATCGAGAAGTTTAAAAAAGAATATCCGGGAAGCTTTGAAAGCTGGAAATGAAAGCGGGATAGCTAAAAAGAAGCGACAAACCTTATCAATGCAAAAGCGGTACGGTATAAAATTTCACATTCCCGTTTGGAGACTGCATCGTAATAGCAAGAAAGCCTCAACATCGTCATGCCGGTGAAAACCGGCAGCCAGAACATGCTGAAAATACTGGATTCCCCCGTGTCAAGCACGGGGCAGGCTAAAAGCCGCGCTTAGCTTGCCCTAAATGAGAAAAAAGTAAATAAGACACAGTCTATTGGAGGAGGGCAGGGGGAAGATCGGGCACAATATTGGGGCAGGACTCCTGGTTGATATCGTGCTTTGAGATGTCAATCATCCGGTTTAAGATAGGGCAGGGCGAGTTGGACTTTTTTCAGCGCCTGCTTTTCAATCTGGCGGGCTCTTTCTCTGGTGATGTTGTATTTATCGCCTATTTCCTGAAGTGTCAGCGGGGTGTCGGCCATGACCCGATGACGGATGATGAAGCTTTCCCTCTCTGTTAATTTGGCGAGCGCACCGGCAATGTCGCGCTTGATCAGGCTGCGTTCTTCGTGTTTGATGAGCGCGGTTTCCTGATCGTCTCCTTCGTGTGCCAGGAAATCCATATGGGAAGTGTCGCCGTCGTCGCTGACCAGCTCATTGAGAGCTAAATCACGTGCGCCCATACGCAGCTCCATTTCCGCCACTTCCGAGTCCTTAACCCCCAGCGCGTCAGCTATCTCCCCGAATTCGGGGTTTCGTTTAGACATTGTTTCCAGTTGTTTTTTGGCCTGTCCCAGTTTGAAAAAAAGCTTGCGCTGCGCCTGGGTGGTGCCGATTTTGACAATGCTCCACGATTTGATCAGATAATTCTGAATGTAGGCGCGGATCCACCAGACCGCGTAGGAGATCAAGCGATAGCCTTTTTCCGGATCGAATTTTTTCACCGCGTGAATCAGGCCGATGTTGCCCTCCTGGATCAGATCGGTCAGCTTGAATCCGTAACTGCGGTATTCATGGGCGATCTTGACGACAAAACGCAGGTTCGAGACGATGAGCTTTTCGGCTGCCTCCAGATCATTGTCCTTTTTCAGGCGCATGGCCAGGGTAAACTCTTCCTCCGGGGTCAGCAGGGGAAAGCGGTTGATCTCCGCTATGTAAAGGTCTAAAGTTCCCGTTGCGGCGGGCAGTTTCAAAGGATGGCCTCCAAGTCCGGTTATTCGTTTGTAGCTTGTAACCAATAGGCCAATTGTGGTCAAGCAAATAATTACCGTATCTTGACACAGACCGTCCAGTGTTTATTTTATGGACAAAACCACCCGGAGAATTAAATGAAATCCATAAACAAGATGATGATTGAGTTGGCGGTCAAACTGGCCAAAGAGGTCAAGGCTGGAAGTGTGCTGGTGTGTGTCAATGTGCTCGACGAGCTGGCCGGGCTTCCCGAAGAAGTCAAAAAAGCGGTTAACTTCGTAGTGGTCATGCAACAGCAGGAAGAGCTCCCGGAAAACCTCGTCGGTGTCGCCACAAAACTCGATGTGCCGGGCGTGAACCTGACCCGGGTGGGAAAAATCAAGATCGCCATAGCTAAGGGCATTGTTTCGGGACGCTTTAAAAAAGGCGATAAGCTTGTGTGTCTCTCCGGGATCCCCAAATTCGGCTATGCCGACAGTATTTTCTTTATCGATGTCGGGCGTGAGTTTGAAATTCTGACTTCCGACGATATCAATAACGTGGTGGAGGCGGTGCAGCCGGAAGTATTCAACGCGATGCTTAATCTCGCCTGCGAACTGGCCGCCCAGGGGAGGGAAAGCCGGAAGGTCGGAACAATTTTCGTCCTCGGTGACGAGGAAAAAGTTATGCAGCTTTCCCGCCAGATGATCATTAACCCCTTTAAGGGCTACTCTGAACAGGACCGTAATATTTTAAATCCCGAACTGGAGGAAACAATCAAGGAGCTTTCCGCCATCGACGGTGCCTTTGTTATCGATTCAAAGGGGGCCATCGTCACGGCGGGCCGTTATTTGAGCGCGGCTCTGGAGAGCAAGGATTTCCCATCGGGGCTGGGAAGCCGCCATATCGCGGCGGCCGGTATCACCAATGTGACCAAGGCGGTAGCTGTGGTGGTGTCTCAGTCCACCGGGAATGTCAGCGTGTTTAAAGACGGCAAGCTGTTTGTAAGCATAGAAAAACCTGTGGAATAAAATGAGGTAGATTATGAGATTCGACAAATTCACACTCAAAGTGCAAGAAGCCCTGCAGGACGCACAAAGCCTGGCTTCCTCGCTGGGGCATCAATCAATAGAGCCGGAGCATCTGCTGGTGTGCTTTTTACAGCAGCAGGATGGCATCGCTCCGTCAATTGTGAGCAGGCTCAATGCCCCGCCGCAGAGGATCGAACAGGAACTGATGGCCTATCTGGAAAAACAACCAAAGATTGGCGGATCGGGTTCGGGACAGGTATATCTGGGCGGCAGGCTCAATAAGATATTCGACCAGGCCATGACAGAAGCGGCTAAACTCAAAGATGAATATATCAGCGCCGAGCATGTGGTTGTGGCCATAAGCGAGGAAAAAGACGGACAGGCGGGAAAAATCCTGCGACAAAACGGCGTCACGCGGGACAAAATCTTCCAGGTGCTGGTCGAGATCCGCGGCAATCAGCGCGTCACCGATCCCAACCCGGAGGGCAAGTATCAGGCGTTGGAACGATACGCGAAGGACTTCAACGAGCTGGCCCGCCAGGGGAAGTTCGACCCGGTGATCGGCCGCGATGAAGAAATCCGTCGTATCATGCAGGTGCTGTCGCGGCGCACCAAAAATAATCCGGTGCTTATCGGCGAGCCTGGAGTGGGTAAGACCGCCATCGTGGAGGGGCTCGCCCAGCGCATCGTCAACGGTGATGTTCCGGAAAACCTCAAAACCAAGCGTGTTGTGGGGCTGGATATCGGAGCGCTGGTGGCGGGAGCCAAATACCGCGGCGAGTTCGAAGAGCGGCTCAAAGCTGTGTTGAAGGAAGTGACCAGCGCCGACGGCGAGATCATCCTCTTTATTGATGAAATTCACACGGTGGTGGGCGCGGGGGCGGCCGAAGGGTCAATGGATGCCTCCAATATGCTCAAGCCGGCGCTGGCCAGAGGTGAGCTCCGTTGCGTGGGCGCGACAACCTTAAACGAATATCGCAAATACATTGAGAAGGACGCGGCGCTGGAGCGGCGTTTTCAACCGGTGCTGGTGAAGGAACCGACGGTTGAGGACACGATCGCCATTTTGCGCGGCTTGAAGGAACGCTACGAGGTTCATCACGGGGTGCGCGTCAAGGACTCTGCCATCGTTGCTGCGGCGACACTTTCGCATCGCTATATTTCGGACAGGTTTCTGCCGGATAAGGCGGTTGACCTGATTGACGAGGCTGCCTCCAGGCTGCGTATCGAACTGGATTCGATGCCCTCGGAGATAGATGCAATTGACCGCAGGATCATTCAGCTGGAAATAGAAAAGCAGTCCCTGAAAAAAGATACAGACAAGGCGGCCAATGAGCGGCGGGAAAAAATCGAAAAGGAGCTGGCCGATCTCCAGTCTCAAATGGATCAGATGAAGCTGCATTGGCAGTCTGAGAAGGACGTTATCAAAAAGATCCAGCAGACCAAAAGCCGGATGGAGGAGCTCAAGATAGAAGAAGTGAATGCGCAGCGTGAGGGTAACCTGGCGCGTGCGGCGGAGATCCGCTACGGCAAATTGGTGGAGCTTGACCGCGAGCTGCAGGAAGACCAGCTCAGACTCGAAGAGGTTCAAAAACAAAACAGGATGCTAAAAGAAGAAGTCGATGCCGAGGACGTGGCGGAAGTCGTTTCCAACTGGACCGGCATTCCGCTGGCGCGGATGATGGAAAGCGATGTGCAGAAACTCATCCAGATGGACGAGCGCCTGAAAATGCGGGTCATCGGCCAGGACGACGGTATTCAGGCCGTGTCGTCGGCACTGAGACGGGCGCGTTCCGGCCTGCAGGACCCGAACCGTCCTATCGGATCTTTTATTTTCCTGGGACCCACTGGCGTGGGCAAAACAGAGTTGGCACGTGCTTTGGCGGAATTTATGTTCGACAATGAGCACGCCATGATCCGCATCGATATGTCCGAATACATGGAAAAACACGCGGTGGCCCGTCTGGTCGGGGCGCCTCCCGGCTATGTGGGCTACGAAGAAGGAGGCTATCTTACCGAGGCGGTCAGGAGAAAACCATACAGCGTGTTGCTGTTCGATGAGATCGAAAAGGCTCATCCGGATGTCTTCAATATCCTGTTGCAGATTCTTGATGACGGACGGCTCACCGACGGGCAGGGACGCACGGTCGATTTTAAAAATACGGTGGTGATCATGACCTCCAACGTCGGCAGCCAGTGGATTCAGGACCCGTCGCTTGACGATGAGGAAAGGAAAAACCGGGCGATGGAGGCGCTGCGTGCTACTTTCAAGCCGGAGTTTTTAAATCGTATCGATGATATCATCATGTTCCATGCCCTGTCACTGGAGGATATTCATCGGATAGTGAGTATTCAGCTGGGACTGATCGACAAGCGTCTCAAGGAGAGAAAACTCTCCATCGAATTGACACAGGAGGCGAAAAAATATATAGCCGAGGTGAGTTACAGCCCTGTTTACGGAGCGCGGCCGCTGAAGCGCTCTTTGCAGAAAATGATACTTGACCCGCTGGCGCTCGATATACTGGCAGGCAAGTTTTCTGAAGGCGATCATATTGTTGTTGACGTTTCCGGGGGCGGGATTGTTTTTACAAAAGGCTAGGCTGCATGTTTGTTTTGCGGCCGGCGGTGTCTGGTCGGCCGGCACGAAACAGATGGCGCTTGTGTCAATGGTGGTGAAATTACAAGCGGACAGTTACGTTTGAACAGGAGGGGATATTTATGGCGGAAGAAACAAAGGGAGAAGGTTTTGTTATTAAAGACAGGCGTTTTTCCGATGAGGCGGAGGATAAAAAAGAAGAACCGGTAACGAAGCGGCAGGAGACCGCCAAAGAGGAAGTAAAGCAGCCGCCGGAAGACTTTGAATATCCGCCGGTCAATTTCTCGAATTTTGTCATTTCTCTTTCCACCTCCGCACTGTTCCACTTCGGTGATTTCCCGGAGCATGAAGGCGCAGGGGCGGAAAAAAATCTGCCGGCCGCCAAACAGACCATCGATATTCTGGATATGCTGGCCGAAAAGACGAAGGGGAACCTGGATGCAAATGAGCAAAATCTGATCCAGGGTGTGCTCTACGAACTCAAGATGCGCTACGTGAAAGAAAAAGGCTGAGATGCGACGGCTCGCGCCAGCGAAAGTAAATCTTTTCCTTCATATTCTCGGGAAACGACCCGACGGTTATCACAACCTCGCTTCCGTGATGCAGCAGATATCACTGTTTGACGAGCTCGAATTTGAACTGTGCCCGGGGGGGATTTCACTATCCTGCCCGGGCACTGACTTATCTGCAGGTGAGGACAATCTGGTATATCGCGCCGCAGCGGCGCTTTTTAATTATACCGGTTATACGGGCGGTGTCGGGATTACACTTAGAAAAAACATACCTTCGGGGGCGGGGCTCGGCGGGGGAAGCTCCGATGCGGCCGCCACGCTGGTTGCCCTAAATGAGCTGTGTTCGCTAAACGTCAGTCACAAAGAACTCATGAAAATCGGGGCACGCCTGGGGGCGGATGTCCCTTTTTTTATTTTCGGCACAAGTGCATATGCGACCGGCACGGGCACGGAACTGGCGTCCCTTTCCTATGTGCCTGAATTGAATATGGTTTTGATTAAACCTCCCTTCTCTTTGTCCACCAAAGACGTTTACGGTGGTCTTAATTTGCCGTTGACAAAGAAAAAAAATAATTATAGCATTTCGCGATTTTACGATCTGAATGATGTCGTCCGGGGAATGCGCAACGATCTGGAAACCGTTTCTTTTCGTATGCGACCCGAATTGGCTGATTTCAGACAAATATTGATGGGAGAAGGAGCCTTGGGCGCCCTGATGTCGGGCAGCGGACCAACGTTGTTCGGCGTCTTCGCGGATGAAAAAACCGCCCGGCAGGCCAGGGAAGCGATAATAAAAAAAATTTCTTCACAATGTCTGGTCTTCTTTGCCCAATCACTTTATTAGCGGTTTCATTCGGGAAATATTTACTTCAAAACAGGATGGGGCGTCGTCAAGCGGTAAGACACAGGATTTTGGTTCCTGCATTCGGAGGTTCGAATCCTCCCGCCCCAGCCAGAAAAGCAGTGGAGAGTGAATAAATGCTGGAAAGAATGAAGATTTTCTCTGGGAATGCCAATTTGCCGCTGGCGGAGAAGATCTGCGACAAAGTCGGTGTTTCTCTGGGAAAAGCCAATGTAACAACGTTCAGCGATGGTGAAACTCGCGTTGAAATAGATGAAAACGTAAGGGGAATGGACGTTTTTATCATTCAGTCCACCTGCTCTCCGGTCAATGTGACATTGATGGAACTGCTCATCATGATTGACGCGATGAAAAGGGCTTCCGCCGGACGCATCACTGCGGTGGTTCCCTACTACGGGTATGCCCGCCAGGACCGGAAAGTTGCGCCGCGCGCGCCGATCTCCGCGAAACTTGTGGCGGACTTGATCACTACTGCAGGTGCGCAGCGGCTTTTATCCATGGATTTGCATGCCGGCCAGATCCAGGGTTTTTTCAACATACCGGTGGATAATCTATTTGCCACGCCTGTTCTTATTGAATACGTAAAAAGAGTTTTTCAGGACAATACAGTCATCGTGTCACCCGATACAGGTGGAGTCGAACGTGCCCGCGCCTTCGCAAAACGCATGGGGGCGTCGCTGGCGATTATCGACAAGCGCCGTGAGGGCCCCAATGAAGCCCAGGTGATGAATATTATCGGTAATGTCGAAGATAAAAGGGCGATTATTCTCGACGACATGATTGATACGGCCGGCACGGTCGTGCAGGCCGCCGCGGCTCTGAAAAATGCCGGCGCCTCGGACGTTTCGGTCTGTTGTACGCATCCGGTTTTATCCGGTCCCGCTCTTGACCGGCTCGAGGCGTCTGATATCAGTGAAATTATCGTTACGGACACCATTCCGCTGACGGAACGGGCGGCTAAATGCGAAAGAATCAAGGTCTTATCCGTTTCCGGCCTGCTGTCGGAGGCGGTGCGCCGTATTTACTATAACGATTCGGTACACTCATTATTTATTTAGGAGGAAGGGGTAAATGGAAACAACTGATTTGGCGGCCCAGATCCGCACCGAACATAAAAAAGGTCCGGCGCGCCGGTTGCGGAGGCAGGGAATGGTGCCGGCCGTTTTTTACGGAAGAAATACAGACAATATTCATCTGAGCGTAAAAAGCAGTGATATTTTAAAACTGCAGAAGGAAAAAAAGGATGCCGCTTTTATCAAGCTGATTATTGATGACGGAGTCCAAAAAATTGAAAAACTGTCTTTCATTAAAGAGCTGCAGGTTCAGCCGCTGACCAGGAAATTGTATCATGCGGACTTTTATGAAGTCGATATGTCCAGAGCGCAGGTGTTCGATGTGGAACTTGTTCTGACCGGCAAGGCCGTCGGCGTGGACAATGGCGGAATTTTGCAGCACATCAAGCGCCATCTGAAGATTTCCTGCCTGCCCAAAGATCTTCCCAACAGCATCGAAGTGGATGTGACCTCGCTTGATATCGGCCAGGCCATGAAGGTGCAGGATGTAATTTTACCGGCGGGGCTGACGGCCGTCGACCATGCCGACGATGCAGTGGCGTCCGTAATTGCCGTAAGGGCGGCTCTGCAGGTTGCCGAAGGTGAAGCGACGGAAGGCGAAGCTGCGGAAGCGGCCGAGTCGGCAGAAGACAAGAAAGAGAAGGCACAGTAACTGACGGGCCACCAGTCAATCTGCCGGCGGTGGAAAATGTTTCCCTCTGTTTTGGCGAAAATAATAGCGAGGGTCAAAAAAGAGAGGGAGAAGATGGAGTACCTGATTGTCGGCCTGGGTAACCCGGGTCGGCGCTACGCGCAAACCAGACACAACATAGGGTTCATGGCCCTCGAAACACTGGCCGGGCGTCTGGAAATTGAGCTTGAGCATCAAAGTTTTGATGCATTTTGGGGTAAAGGAACTGTTTCAGGACGGAAAGTCCTCTTGGCCGCGCCCCAAACATATATGAATTTGAGTGGCACTGCCGTCAGGCAGTTGCAGATGTTCTTTAAAACAGAGATCAGTAATCTCATTGTTATTCATGATGACCTCGACTTGCCTTTTGGGTCGGTAAGACTCAAGGCGGGCGGGGGGACCGCCGGTCATAAAGGTCTGTTATCTATTCAAAATAACTTGGGATCTACCGCATTTACCAGGGTGAGACTGGGGATCGGCAAACCGGTTGACAAATTCCGGATTGAGGGTTATGTGTTGGAACCTTTTCATGAGGAAGAAAGGGCGGCCCTGCCCGATATTCTCAGTCAGGCAGCCGGTGCGGTCACTGAAATCGTTTTAAATGGCCTGCAACAAGCAATGAACAAGTGCCAGGCTAAAAATACGAATTTTCAAAAGAAGGAGGAATAGTAATGTTTAAAGACAGACGAAGTATCTGGACATTTTTACTAAGCGGTTTGATGGTCCTGCTTGCCGCCGGCGCCGCATTGGCCGGTGAAGCCGACATCGTACTGCCCGATCTTAGCCAGGTCGGTTTTTTGAATGGAACCCTTTCGGGCATAACCATTCTTAATGCCGGCCTGATCATCTGTGTCATCGGTATGATCTTCGGTATTATTCAATACGTGCAGACCAAAAATCTGCCGGCACATCAATCCATGCTTGATGTTTCACAGACGATTTGGGAAACCTGTAAGACCTATCTGCTCCAGCAGGGGAAATTCCTCATTGCCCTGTGGATTCTGATTGCCATTTGTATCATTTATTACTTCGGCGCTCTGTCCGGAATGGCGGCAGGGGGGATTTTCGTTATTCTGGTCTGTTCGATTCTGGGTATCCTGGGCTCTTACGTGGTCGCCTGGTTCGGTATCCGCATCAACACGGTGGCCAACTCCCGCGCCGCTTTCTCGTCCTTTTCCGGGAATCCCATCAGCATGTTGAGCATCTGCCTGCGCTCCGGCATGAGCGTGGGGCTTTTGCTGGTCAGCATCGAGCTGTTCTTCATGATCATCATTCTGGCCTACATTCCCAAAGAGCTGGCCGGCCCCTCCTTCATTGGTTTTGCTATCGGTGAGTCGCTGGGCGCTTCCGCTTTGCGTATCTGCGGCGGTATCTTCACCAAGATCGCCGACATCGGCTCTGACCTGATGAAAATCGTTTTCCATCTTCCCGAAGACGACCCGAAAAACCCCGGTGTTATCGCCGACTGTACAGGTGATAACGCAGGTGACAGTGTCGGCCCCACGGCGGACGGATTTGAAACTTACGGTGTCACGGGTGTGGCCCTGATCGCTTTTCTGGCGCTTGCCCTTGCCGATAACGCTGAAATGGGCGGCAAGCTGATTGTCTGGATTTTCGCCATGAGAATCCTCATGATCCTTACCTCGCTTCTTTCCTACTTTGTCAATAACGGCATCAGCAAAGCCGTATTTACGGGTAAGAAAGATTTTAACTTTGAGCAACCGCTGACCAATCTGGTCTGGATTACCTCGCTCGTTTCCATCGGCGTCACCTTTATCGCCAGCTACGTTCTGCTTTCCGAGCTGACTGATCAATACACAGGTCTCTGGTGGTCACTGGCGATCATCATCAGCTGCGGCACGATTGCCGGCGCACTGATTCCTGAGTTCACCAAGATGTTCACCAGCTCCTCTTCGCGCCACTGTGAAGAAACCGTCAATGCCTCCAAACAGGGCGGTGCTTCGCTGAACATTCTGTCCGGCTTTGTCGCCGGAAACTTCTCCGCTTTCTGGCTGGGGCTCGTTATTGCGTTTTTGATGTTTGTCGCCTATATGGTCTCCAGGAATGCTGCAGTCGTCGCATTAATGCCGGATGAGTTTAAGTTTGCCGCCCCCGTGTTCGCCTTCGGTCTGGTTGCTTTCGGTTTCCTGGGCATGGGGCCTGTGACCATCGCCGTGGACAGCTTCGGACCGGTTTCCGACAATGCTCAGTCCATTTATGAGCTCTCTCTTATTGAAACACGTCCCGACGTAAAACAAATTGTGAAAAAAGAATACGGCATTGAACCGGACTTTGAGATGGCCAAGCACTTTCTGGAAGCAGGTGACGGAGCTGGTAACACCTTCAAAGCCACTGCCAAGCCGGTGCTGATCGGCACCGCGGTTGTCGGTGCCACCACGATGGTGTTTGGTATTATCATCCTGCTCGAAGGTCTCTTCGGCCATGTCATGGAGCACCTGTCACTGGTTCAGCCCACGATCATCCTCGGTCTGATTATGGGTGGTGCGGTAATTTACTGGTTCACCGGTTCTTCCACGCAGGCTGTGACCACCGGCGCTTATCAGGCGGTTGTCTACATCAAGAAAAACATCAATCTTGATAAAGCGGAAGCTTCCATTCAAGACAGTAAGGAAGTCGTCAAAATCTGCACGCAGTATGCGCAGAAGGGGATGATCAACATCTTCATCGTGATCTTCTTTATGTGTCTGGCGCTGGCGTTTATCAACCCCTACTTCTTCATCGGCTATCTGATCGGTATCGCCTTCTTCGGTCTGTTCCAGGCGATCTTCATGGCCAACGCCGGCGGTTGCTGGGACAATGCCAAGAAGATTGTGGAAGTTGATCTGAAGATGAAAAACACGCCCCTGCACGAGGCGGCCGTTGTCGGCGACACAGTCGGCGACCCCTTCAAAGACACCTCTTCGGTTTCTTTGAACCCGGTCATTAAATTCACGACATTGTTCGGTCTTCTGGCTACGGAAATTGCGGTCACCATGAAGAACCAGAATCTGAAATACGGCCTGGCGATCTTCTTCTTCGTGGTCGCGCTGATTTTCGTGTACCGTTCCTTCTACGGCATGAGAATCTCCGGTGAAAAACTGGGTGAATAAGCAGTTTAACCCCTGACTTCAAAAGGCGCTCCGGAAACGGAGCGCCTTTTTTTATAATCATATGTTATGAGGGGGTTGCTTTTTTGTTTCTCTGAAGACACCAAAAATACGGAGCGTTCGGTGCTTTTTCAACTTGGCGAGTTTTCCGATAAGATGTTTTTACTCAGAAATAGGGGGGAAACATCAGCCATGATCCGGGCGGAGACGCAACAGTGGCTAATCTCGGTATGGTTTTAATGCTGTTCGTCGGGCCGCGTCAGATTTTCGAAGGTGGTAAATTTGTCCAGAAAGGCGAGTTTAACGGTGCCGGTAGGGCCGTTACGCTGCTTGCTGATGATGATTTCGGCCGTGCCTTTGTCGGGGTTGTCTTCCGACTTGTTGTAGACCTCGTCACGATAGATGAAGGCGATGACGTCCGCGTCCTGTTCGATGGCGCCGGACTCGCGCAGGTCTGCCATTTGCGGGCGGCGGTTGGGACGTTCTTCGACCCTGCGGTTAAGCTGTGACAGGGCGATGACCGGCACGCGCAACTCTTTGGCCAGTGCCTTGAGCGAGCGGCTGATTTCCGAGATTTCCTGTTCACGCGAGGTGGTATTGCTGCCGGCACGCATCAGCTGGATGTAGTCGACGATAATCAGGCCAAGCCCGGTATCCGCTTTCAAGCGGCGTGATTTGGCTTTCATTTCCAAAACGGTGATGGCGGGAGTGTCATCGATAAAGAGGGGAGCTTCGGAAAGTCGTCCCGCCGCGGTGGTGAGTTTGGGCCAGTCTGTTTCACCCAGGAAGCCTTTGCGCATACGCTGTGAATCGACTTTGGCCTCCGAGGCGAGCATTCTGAAAGCGAGCTGTTCCTTGGACATTTCCAATGAAAAAATGGCAACAGGTGTTTGGCTTTCCAGTGCGGCATACTGGGCGATATTGAGGGCGAAAGCGGTTTTCCCCATACTCGGGCGTCCGGCGATGATGATCAGATCGGAACTTTGCAGGCCGGACGTCATGTCGTCGATCTTATAAAAGCCGGTGGGTACGCCGGTGATCAGCTCCTTGCGCGTGAAGAGATCTTCAATCGCTTTGAAGCTTTCTTTGACGATCTCTTTCATCGGATGAAAAGAGGTGCGTATTTTATTTTCGGATATTTCAAAGATGCTGTGTTCGGCTTTGTCCAGCACATCGTCGACATCCGAGCCTGTTTCATAGCAGCTGTTGATGATTTCTGTCGCCGAAGCGATAAGCCCGCGCAGGACGGCCTTTTCCTTCACAATCCGTGAATAGTTGGCGGCATTGGCGGCGGAAGGAACGTTATCCACCAGCGATGCCAGATAAGCCACCCCACCCACAGCGTCTAGTGAATTTTTAGCCTGCAGAACGTTACTTAGGGTGATCAGATCGACCGGTTCGTTACGGTCGGCAAGCTCTTCAATGGCGCCAAAGATCTTCCGGTGTGCTTCACTGTAGAAGTCCTCTTTTTTGAGAATTTCCTGCACCGCGTTGAGTGTGGAATTCTCCAGCAGGATACTTCCCAAAATGGACTGTTCCGCCTCCAGGTTTTGAGGTGGAAGTTTGTACAGTGACGGGTCGATGTGTTTCATGATTCTTCGCCGACGACGTTTAGTTTAATTTTTGCTTCCACGCCGGCAGCCAGTTTGATTCTTACCTCAAATTCGCCCAGGCTTTTGATCTGCTCGTCGTGGACAATCATTTTGCGGTCGATATCGAATCCCTGTTCTTTTAATGCTGTTTCCAGGTCCTTGGAGGTGACCGAGCCGAATATTTTGTGCTGATCGCCGACCTTGCGTGAAATGGTAAGCGTAATCTGCGACAGACGCGACGCCTGCTCCTCGGCTGCTGCCTTTTCTTTCTGGGCCTTTTGCAGCAGCTGTTTTTTTTGCAGCTCGAGAGCCTTGATGTTTTTATCATCCGCTTCCACGGCCATGCCTTTGGGAATGAGCAGATTACGGGCATACCCGTCATTGACTTTGACCAGATCACCTGCTTTTCCCAGCGAGGGGACGTTTTGTTTTAAAATTACCTTCATGTCGAAAACCTCCTGAATATGCACAAAAGAGTTAACCGGTTGCCTGATCTTTACGGAAATATTTGCGGAAATCAACCCAGAGGTCGAACAGACCCACTAGGGCTATTGCTACCATAAGCAGTTGCTGAACCGCAATTAAAAAATAGATGATCACACGGAAAAACATGGAAATGTTTTTACTTTGGAAAAAGAAGCTGACAATAGCAAGGCCTTGCAGCAGATAGAGGAATGACGCGACAAGAAAAATATTTATGCCGGCAAACCTCAGGTAAGTGTGGGAAAGCATGATCATCGCAGCAGCGGCGATAAACACCCAGACGAGCCACGGAGGTGTTTTCCATTGAGACAGGTCCGAAAAAACATAAGGTTTGACCGTTTTTTCCCCGAGTATTCTTCCGATGAGCAACACATTGAGCCAGATCACAGATAATACCGAAATGGTGCAGATAGCGGGGAAGAGGCGGGCCAAAAAATCAATAATGCCATCTTTGCTGTCCTGGATTGCTTTGATTTCTTCAGGCTTTAAAGGAAGACGGGCATAGAAGCCGATGTTGAGATCGACCGCCTCGGAAACGTATTTTTTCACCACCTCGATGATGTTCATTCCCAGTTCGATACCGATCAGACCGAAAAAGGCGGTAATTGCCGCCAGGCAGACCAGTGAAGGAAAGAGAACGAGCGCCTCAATGGAGGGGTTCAGTTTCATGATGCGCGCCATCACCATACCGGAAAGTCCGGCAGCCGCCGGCACCAGCAAGGGGAAAAAGGTGTGTGTGAAAGACAAGATGGCGAAGATAGCCACGATGGCTGTGAAAAAGGCGTTCATTGTTTTCGCCCAGCCGTTGAAAACCGAGATGAGGAACATGAATGTGGGCAGGGTCAGGACAAAAAACAAACCGGCAAGGGGCAACAGGCAGGCAGACAGATACAAAAAGACAACTAGCAAAAGCCGCCAAAATCCGCCTTTGATGGTCAGTAAATTTGACGTGGACAAGAAATTCAACCCGTGCCGGAAAAAATGTTTTGGTAAAAAATCGTTGATAAAAAGGCGCCGGCGGCGAGTAGGTCATGCCGACCGGCGACCTTGTTGCATAGTTACCTGCCTTCCGCGTTGACGAAAGGCATGATGGCGATGGCGCGTGCGCGCTTGATCGCGAGCGTCAGTTCTCTTTGATGGTAGGCGCAATTGCCCGTGATCCTTCTGGGCATGATTTTGCCGCGTTCGGTAATGAAATTGTTGAGAATGACCGGGTTTTTGTAATCAATTTTGATATTGGAGTCCGAGCAGAAACGGCAAAATTTTCTTCTGTGGAAAAATTTTTTCTGGTGCGGACGGGATGGTTTTTCTCTGTTCGGTGCAGCCATTATTATTCCCCTTTCGTCTCATTAGCTTCTGTTTGGGCGTCACTCCGGGCCGGCTCGTCTTCCTGTTTCTCTTCTTTTGCCGGCTTTTCCACGTTGGTAATCGCCTGTGGCTCAGCTTGCGCCTGCGAACGCCTGGCTTCCGCCTCGGCAATTTCAGCGTCAATACCTTCTCGGGTTACAGCGCCGGAGGTGGCCACAGTCAGAAATTTTAAAATCCGGTCGTCAATTTTAAAATTTCTCTCCATTTCGGCGACGATAGCCCCGTCGCCCGCATAGTCGATAAATAAATAAAATCCGTCTTTTTGCTTGTTGATTTCGTAAGCCAGGCGCCTTTTGCCCCATTTTTCGGCTTTGGCGATGATGCCTTTGCGTTCAGTGATGATCAGCGACGCCTTATCGATGATGGCGCTGATTTCTTCTTCTGCAAGGTCAACTTTGACAATAGCGACAACTTCGTATCTTTTCAAAACTTCCTCCTTTCGGCTCTAAAGCCCGCGGTCCGTGCCGCGAGCAAGGGGAGACCCTATTGAATTGTAGTGCGGCTTCTACACCAGACGCACGTGAAAATCAAGGATAATATTTGCCGTCCGGAAAAAGGCTGGATCACTTGTCAGAGTCCGTAACACATGCTAATAAGGAGACCAGGTCGATCATAACCACTGGAAAGGAATAATGCTGACCGCCATGGAGAAATATCTTAAATATAAAAAAGAAGTGCGTGACGCTGCCTTATGGCTTTCCGGGCATGGCTATTTCGGTTCTTTGCGCGGCTCAGGCGGAAACGTTTCGGTACGCATTGACGGTGAAGACGCCATGGCCATCACACCTTCAGGGTTACGTTACCAGGAGATGACCGATGGCGACATTTTTATCGTCGGCCTTGATCGGGCGATCATTGAGGGGAAGCAGGGGCTCAAGCCGTCTATTGAATCAGAAATGCACCGTGCTATTTATCTTGTAAGGCCGGAGGTAGCGGCTGTTGTCCATACTCATCAGACATACGGGAGTGTTCTTTCCGTTATCAAAACAGCCATACCACCGCTGTTCGACGAGGTTGCCTTAGCGCTGGGAACGACAATCGAGGTCGCTCCCTATGCTTTTTCCGGAACAGCGGAGCTTGCCCGTAATGTAGAGGCGAAATTAGCCGGCGGTGCCAACGCCTGTATCATACAAAACCACGGTATCGTGACGGTAGGTGCTTCAGTTGATCAGGCTGTCTTGAATGCCGAGCTGCTGGAGAAAGTAGCTCATATTTACTATCTGGCCCTCGCCTCCGGGAAGCAGGTCGGGGAGCTCCCGCCGGAATCGATAGCGATAATTGAAATGATTAGAAAGACGGACGGCTCCGGTCCGGGTAAATAACCGATGATGCCCGTTTGATTTCGGCACGCCCGGCGTTTGCAGGCAGACAGGAGAAGAGCATTGAAAAACGACTCTTATTCGTCATGCCTGCGCGAAATCGGAGGGCCGGCATCCAGAAAGCTTTAAAATAAATGGATTCCCGCCTGCTTCGACAGGCCGAGCAACCAGCGGGAATAACATTATTATTGTTTTTATGTGGTTATGCAAACGTCTCGGGAGAGCGGGGCATTTTACCCCGGCTCTCCACGGTGCGCTTTATTTGAGCCGGTCTTCAGACAAATGAAGATGATCCGTTTCTATATCCACCAAAGCCTCGAAAATCTGACGGATCCGCGGATGGTCCGCCCCGGCGGCCGCACTGCGGTAAAAGTTGATGGCCCGGGTTTCCCTGTCGTGTGACTCCTTCAGATTATCGGTATTGCTTGTATGGCACGGGTCGTTACCCTGCGGCACAGATTCGAGCTTAAGGATTTTTCTCCAAATCGAGGCATGCTCCGCCTCGATCTTGCCCAGCGCCTTGAATAAAATCTTGCCTTCCGGATCGTCGGTTTGAGCGGCGGCGCACATATAAAATGCGGCATTGCTGACTTCTACACCCAAAGCGCGCTCGGCGTTGGCGCGATCTGCCGCGGTTAATTCCACATCAAAGTCCACCCTGGCCTTATGGGCTTCCTTGATGTGTTCACTGTGCGCTCCGCAAAAGGGGCAGTTGGGTGGCGGATTGAATCCGATATAGGCGTCGCCGCATATTTCACATCGGTATAATTTTGCCATGATTCATCCTTTCAGTTGTTGACTTAAGCCTTCCAGAGACTGTGCAAATTACAGTATTCTCTGGCCGTGACTTTATCGGCAACAACGGGGAAGAAAGCTTCCGGCGCCTGACCCGGAGAAAGGAACTGACGGTAGGATTTTCCGTCGGCGATGAGCTCTATCCACTCGATATAGTGCTTTTCTTCCATTGGATGAGCAACGCTGCCCACAGTCACTTTTATCCCGTCTGAGAGTTTTTCAATTACCGGGACATGTTTTTCATTGGACGCGTCCGTGGTGTTTTCGGCGAGCGCTTTCATCGGCTGGTTGCAGCATACCAACTGGCCTTTCCCTTCATGAAGTACGGCCACAATGTTACCGCATAAATCGCATTTGTATATTTCATTTTTGGCAGTCATCAAATACCCTCCTTGTTTATTATCAGTTGATTAATCAATTTTTTTGAAAACTTTTCCTTTAGCTCCGCAAATTGGGCAGGTTTCCGGCGCTTCCTTTTCGATCGTGAAGCCGCAGACCGGGCAGACATAATAGCTGAAGGTCTCTTTTGAGGTCTCCAGATTATCCAGCATTTCCTGATACAGACGCGCATGAATTTTTTCCACTTCAAAGGCGTAGGTAAACGAACGCTCAGCTTCTTTGTTGCCTTCAGCTTTGGCCGCTTCAATCATGGGCGGGTACATGCTTTCAAATTCGTAGGTTTCACCGGCGATGGCTTCTTTGAGATTTTCCTGTGTGGAGCGGATGCCTTTGGCGGCACGCAGGTGTGCATGAGCGTGTACGGTTTCCGCTTCTGCAGCAGCGCGAAAGAGCTTTGCCGCCTGGCTGAATCCTTCCTGATCCGCCCTGGCGGCAAAAGCCAGGTATTTACGGTTTGCCTGAGATTCACCGGCAAACGCCTCCATCAATGCCTGTTGTGTTTTTGACATAATTACCTCCTCCTGGTTTTGATATTTTTTGCAGCCGGTATTACCGGCCGTGTTTTTAGGTTTCCGTAAGCCCGGCACCCTGCACTGGGTTGGAATGATTCCTGATTATATATCCATCCTGACGCATCGGCATACCTGCGGGTGGCATGCCCACACAACCGATCGGCTTATACAGGACGCTTCAGGCAATCGCGGCAATACCCGTAAAAATCAAGTCGGGTGTCCGTTAAAATGAAACCTGTCTGCCGGGCGATATCCCGTGGCTCAATTGATTGCAGCAGATGATAGTCCACAATTTTTCCGCAACGCCGGCAGATGAGGTTAACATGGTCGGAAAGATCGATATCATAGCGATTTTCCAGACGATCAAACTCCAGTTGTCTGATCAGGCCGTTTTCTGAAAATTCCTTAAGTGTCGCATAAACCGTAGAGAGGCTTATGTGAGGCGCTCTCCTGCGGGCCTCATCGTAAATCAGCATTGTCCCCGGATGCTTATGGTAATTATCGGCAAGAGCATCCACTACAGCAAGACGCTGGGGCGTAATTCTAAGGCCTCTTTCTTTCAGGCGGCCGATCATTTCTTTTTTGTCCACTTTTTTCATGTCGGAATCATTCCAGTTTTCATAATAATCAAAAAACCATGAATGTCAAGAAAATTTATGGCTGAACCTACAGCGTCTAATCTTGCGAGGTGGATAAATGATTGCATACCCTAAGATGAACACGGGCATGTCGATGAATGGATTTTACGATGGCAAACGGCGATAAAGGTGCTTTTGTAAAAATCCGGTCCACTGATGCGAAAAACAACTTATCTGAAAAGACGGCTAATCTTTGATAATTTCAGTCGCGTGGCAGATGAAGCATGTGGGCCAGGCCATTACCTTTTTTAATGATGGGAAACACGCCTTTACGCACGCCGCGGACGTCTTCGATGGTGTAGAAAGCAAGCGGGTTGCAGCGGCTGACAATGTTTAAAACAGGCTTGATATCTTTTCTGCGGACAATGGTGAAAATAATTTTTACCATTCCCATGGCACCCTGTGCGTCAACATGTGTGATTCCATAACCAGCCTCTTTGAGATGAACGAGAAGGCTAGAGGCGTCTTTTTGAGTGATAATCCGGATGACGACACTGCCGATGGCCATCTTATCCTCGATAAAAATCCCCACAAAATTTCCCATTGCGAAGCCGCCCGCGTAGGCGATATAAAGTACGGGATTAGTCAGGTTGTTGATGATCTGGGACATGGCGACAAGCCACACCAGAACTTCAAAAAAACCGATAATCGGGGCGAGGTATCTGATTCCGCGTGAAGTGTAAATTATCCGCAAAGTACTCAGAGAAACGTCGCAGATGCGGGCCAAAAATATCAGCACAGCCAGTATCCCGGTTCTGAATATTTCCGAATGATAAATTGCGGCAATGTCCATGACTGCCTCCTTACAAAAACTCATGTAAAGACCTTATAATCTGTGATGCTTCATCTGTCAAATTCAACGCCGTGTGTGAGGAAGTTTAATCACACCTCCCCCCCCTTCGACAGGCTCAGGGCATGCCTTCGACAGGCTCAGGGCATGCCTTCGACAGGCTCAGGGCATGCTTCGACAAGCTCAGGATGAACGGGGGACATTGGCGTTTCGCTTCGCGCTTTATTGCCGTTCATGGTGAGCCTGTCGAAGCATCAACGGAAAACTACGAGTTATCAGCTATCCACTATCCAACATGAACCGCAAACCAGGTATTTCTAAACCGCTTTGGCAAAAACAATTCTTTATTGACATCACAGGGAGCATTAACTATACTAGCACGCATAAAGCAATTCCTTTGGCCGCCAACCATTTCTTTTCCCCAAATTCCATCTCATGAATGACAGGTGTTGAAATGGTTCAGGCCGGGCGGTAAAGAAGAAAGTTACCGCCGCGACGAAAGTAAAGGAGTGCCTCGCTTTTCAGCCGGTTCTCTGGATAACATTGCGATTTGACAAAAACGGATCGCCAACCAAGCAAAAATAATTTGATTGCCGAGGCCTGAGGTTCGGGCGCAGGTTTCAAAAAGACGCATTGTGCATTTATCAACAAAAAAGAGCACGATACAGCTTGCCGCAGTCTTTAGATGAATCCTGCACCTTGTGGGTTTCATGGCAGTGTTAAGGGGGAACGATGCGTATCGCCGAAATATTAAAGCCGGAAGCAGCAATAGTCAATATCGCGGCCAAGGGACGACAGGAAGTCATCAACAGGCTTCTGGACGCGGCACGCCGTGTCTGGGGACTGGATAAAAAACTGGCCGCCCGTGACATAGCCGTACACGAAAGAAGCTACCTGGTGCGTATGCAGGCAGGGAAGTATTTTGTGGCGATCCCTCATACTATTTCCCAGGCATGCAAACAGCCTCTTGTAGCAATAGCTTCCAGCCGCGAAGGTGTCCTGTGGGGGGATGGCCCCAATGAGCATGCACATTTGGTTTTCCTTCTGCTGGCCCCTCCTCAGACGCATGATCTCTATATACGTGTTTTAATCCGTATTGCGCACATGTGCGAACATGAAGAATTTGTTCAGCGCCTGCTGGCGGCGGAAAGCCCGCAGGAAGTTGTCTCCGTGCTTGAAGCGGTGGAGGCCCTGCTGGGAGACGTGATGGAAGAAACTAATTCGCCACGTTTTTGCGTAGTGGGCGCCGGAGCCGGCGGCATGGCCATGGCGGGTCATTTAGCGCTCATGGGGCGGAAAGTAAATTTGTTCACAAGGAATTTTGACCGTCTGGCACCGGTTATCGCCCGTGGCGGGATTGATGTGACGGGCGAAGTGCAGGGGCTGGCCAGGCTTGATGTCGTCACGACCGAAGCCGCACGGGCCGTCGAGGATTGTGATGTTTTGATGGTCGTGGTTCCGGCCACGGCGCATCGGAGTGTAGCACAGATTATCGGTCCTCATATCCGTGACGGTCAGATTGTCGTGCTCAATCCCGGCAGAACGGGCGGCGCCCTCGAGTTTGCGCAGGTCATCAAAACCATCAATCCGGATGTCCATCCGTATATAGCCGAGGCGCAGACGTTGATTTATGCCTCGCGGCTGACCAATCCCGGCCAGGTGCACATTTTCGGTATCAAAAATTCCGTGCCGCTGGCGGCGCTGCCCGCCTATCAGACTGCCGATATCCTGCCCATCATCAGAACCGCCCTTCCGCAATTCGTGCCGGGTGACAATGTGCTGAAAACGGGGCTGGACAATATCGGTGCTGTTTTTCATCCGGCCATCACTATTTTGAATTCGGGGCGGATCGAGGATACAAACGGCGATTTTCAGTTCTATCTTGAGGGAGTGACGCCCGCCGTGGCCGATATTCTGGAGGCGATCGACGAAGAGCGGGTCGCCGTTGCGGCTGCACTGGGCATTCGCGCCAATACGGCGCGCGAATGGCTCTATCTTGCTTATAACGCCGCGGGGAAGACGCTCCTGGAGGCAATGCGCGCCAATCCCGGCTACCGGGGTATCATGGCGACCTCTACTGTTCATCATCGCTATATTGCCGAAGACGTTCCGGCAAGTCTGGTGCCCATCGCATCAATTGGAGAGATGCTGGGTGTGCCGACGCCGGCCATGCGTTCGATTATCCACCTGGCTTCCATCATGCATGGAGTGGATTATATGTCGCT
Organism: Syntrophaceae bacterium; assembly: GCA_018056765.1. Lineage (GTDB taxonomy): Bacteria > Desulfobacterota > Syntrophia > Syntrophales > Smithellaceae > UBA8904. Next base: position 10,688 of record JAGPFA010000014.1, on the reverse strand, counting down.
GGGCAGAACCGTGGATAAGCTGGGTATTGCCGGCATGTCGGTCAAGGATATCCGCTTTTTCATTGTCGGCGCTGAAAATAAAAAAATGGAATTAAAACCGGGTAAACCCAAAGAAATCGACTACACACTGCAACTGGGATTCGGCAGGCACGGCCACAATGGAGGAACCTGATGAATACCGTTACGACCAGACGATCCGACCGTTTCGGACTGGTGCGCCCCGGGCTCGAAGCGCATACACTGGGGATCTATTCCGTGTATCAGCTCCTTCAGGACTGCCGGATAGAGGCACTGATCGGGGATGCCCGGATCTGCGAGGCATTTGCACATCCTCAGTCGGATCAGGCCATCGAAGAGGTTGAGCGGTGGCTGCGTTTACGCCGCATTACCATGCTCGGTTTCAGTTATCGTCTTGACCCGCAGCAGGGGTCCGAGCTGTTTGCACGCTGGGTTCACCGGCTGAAAGAGAAGAAGCTGCTGGCCCGCCAGGGTGGCCCGGTGCGTGGTTTGTTTTTCGCCGGCCTGCCCGCTGCCTGCGAGCGTGTCCGGCAGATTGTGCCGGAAGTGTCGGGTGTCTTTGCCGGAGACGAAACTCCGCTGGAGACGCTTGCAATTCTGGGCATCGAGACGGGCTGGGCGCCTGCCGCCCTGTCTTCCGGCATGGCCTATGACGAAGGCAGAATGGCCTTTGCAAAAGAACTCATCCGCAGGGGAGATTACGAAAGTGTTAAACCAGTGGATCGCGGCGGTTATGAAGGATATGGGACAAAAAAAGACACACTGGCGGCGAGAGTCGCCGACGGCCGCAGACGTGGCCTTCCGCCGGTAATACGCGCGCATGTCGGGCCTTTTTTACCCAAGCGGGAAGAAGCGGTAAGGCTGTTTGTTGAATGGACAAAAAGTCTGGCCGCCGCCGGTTTTCTGGATGTGCTCTCCATTGGCACTTCACAGCTGACGCAGTCGAACTTCGAAGAAAACTGGGGTGACAAGCCCAACGGCGGGGGAGTACCCGTCAATTCGCGCCACGAGTATGCAAAGATACATGAAGCGGCCCGCCCCATGCTGGTGCGTACCTACGCCGGTACGCACAATGTGCCCGAGCTGGCCCGCATTCATGAAGACTCGCTCAACATTGCCTGGCATGCCCTTTCGCTTTGGTGGTTTTGCCTGCTTGACGGCCGCGGTCCCAATACGCTTGATGAGAACCTCCGCCAGCACATCGAGACGCTCAGATATATTGCCACGACGGGTAAACCATTCGAGCCTAACGTGCCTCATCATTTTGCCTTCCGGGGCGCCGACGACGTCACCTGCATTGCTTCGGTGGCGCTGGCGGCGAAGCTTGCCAAACAAATGGGCATCCGTCATCTGGTTTTGCAAAACATGCTCAATACGCCGCGCTGGACCTGGGGCATTCAGGATTTGGCCAAGGCCAGGGCGACGTTAAAAATAGTGAGGCAGCTCGAAGACAGGTATTTTTCGGTGACTCTGCAGCCGCGCGGCGGCCTTGACTATTTTTCCCATGACCTGGAAAAGGCAAAAGCACAGCTGGCCGCCGTTACCGCCCTGATGGACGATATCGAGCCGGATGATCCGACCAGTCCGCCTATGATTCATGTGGTCAGTTATTCCGAGGCCTCACATCTGGCGGACCCGCCGGTCATCAACGAAAGCATCCGGATAACCCGTCATGCGCTTTTCGAATATCGCCGGCAGAAAAAAAACGGCAATGTGGAAAATATGAGCCACAACCAGGAAGTGCGGCAAAGGGCTGATCATTTGTTTGCCGAGGCGCAAACCCTCATCAAGGCGATGGAGTCAGCCATTTCCGATCTTTACAGCCCGGAAGGATTTTACCGTGTATTTCAGGAGGGATTTCTCCCCGTGCCGTATCTGTGGGAATGCCGCCGGGAGTTTGAAAAAGCCGTCCGCTGGCGAACAAAAGCGCTCGACGGCGGGGTAAGCCTTGTGGATGAAGATGACCGGGTAATAACTGCGACAATGCGGGCGAATATAATCGCCGGGCAATTGCCCTTGAAGAGTCCTACAGGAAGGGGTTAAACGATGGCGGCCATTGCCGGTATTTTCTCGAAGAATTGCGACGCCGATGTAACAAAGATGCTCGGGCTTATAAAATACCGGGGCAGAGGGGATATTTATATCGAAAACGTACCGGGCGCCACGCTGGGCTGTGTCTCGAACGGCAAAAAACCCGCAGCCGGACCGGGCATGATGGAGGATCGCATAAACGATTATCAATATGCAGCGGCCGGTGCAAAGGGGGGCAAACCGTTTATGGAACGGGATCCCCTCGGCATCGTTCCACTCTATTATGGCAGGCGAAGTGACGGCTCATTGTGTTTCGCCTCGGAAGTTAAAAGCCTGGCGGCAATCACCTCCGATATAAATGAATTTCCCGCCGGCTGCCGCTACGACGGTGATTCATTTGAGCGGTATTTTGAGCTTCGTCAAAAACCTGTTTTAAATGAGGGGCCGGAGGGACTGGCCGCGGAGTTATGCCGCCGTCTGGAGGCGGCCGTCCAGAGGCAGATCCACTCGGACGAGGCGGCCTGTTTTTTGTCCGGCGGTCTGGACTCCAGTCTGCTTGCCGCGCTGGTGCGCCGGCATGTTAACAAACTGCGGACCTTTGCCGCAGGGATGCCACACGCACCTGATCTGGCCTATGCCCGTATGGTGGCGGATTTTATCGGCTCGGAGCATCATGAAATTATCGTTGGACAGGAAGATATCCTGCAGGCGCTCCCGGAAATTATCGATCATCTGGAGTCATTTGACGCGCCGCTCGTCCGCTCCAGCGTCATGCATTATATTGCAGCAAAACAGATCAGCCGCTATGCGCAGGAGACTTTTTCCGGCGAGGGTGCCGATGAGCTGTTTGCCGGCTACGCCTATCTTAAGAACCTGTCCCGCGAGCGGCTGGACGGCGAGTTGATCGCCATTACCAAACGGATGTCGGGTAACGCCCTGCAGCGGGTGGATCGTTGCGGCAGGGCCTTCGGGCTGGACACTCATATTTGTTTTCTGGATCCTGCGGTAGTTGACCTGGCCTTGCAGATCCCGGTTGAACTGAAACTTAGCGATGGTGTCGAAAAATGGATTTTGCGCCAGGCGTCCCGAGACCTTTTACCGCGTCCGATTCTGGAGAGGGGCAAAGTAAAATTCTGGGAGGGTGCGGGTGTGCAGGATATGCTGGCCCGGCATGCCGCCTCCGTAATCACCGACACTCAATTTTCGCAGGAGAAGACACTTGCCAACGGCTGGGAGCTGACCGGCAAGGAAGAACTTCTCTACTATCGTCTTTTCCGTGAAAGGATGGGTGATCTGGAAAATCTTGACTGGATGGGACGTACGGTAACGTAGCAGATTTGCCCATCGGCTCAAAGGAAAAGTAAAAAACCCCCGCAGAAAGTCTGCGGGGGTTTTGTTATAGTCGGTCTGTTTGCAGCCTAGGCCTTTTTCGCTCTGGGCGGCTTGTAAACAAGCGCGATGAAGAAGCCCACCACCAGAAGGATAGCCGCAATATACAAAGCCTGGTCTTTAAAGGTTTCAAAGACATACGGCCCGATAAGACCAGCCGCACTCCACGCAGTCAGCATGAAGCCGTAAACCTTCCCAATGTAGCCGGGCCCGAAGGAATCAGCGGCAAAGGCGGGCATGGTGGCAAATCCTCCTCCGTAGCAGGCCAGCAGGTAGCAGGAAACAACGATGAAGAGATAGTAGTTGGAGACATAGCCCATCGCGATCAGCACGTAAACAACCGCCTGGGTGGAAAACATGATCAGAAAGACCATACGGCGGCCGATGTTGTCCGAAATTTTGGCCCAGAAAAGCCGCCCCAAACCGTTGAAGATGGCCGCTACCGCCACGACGGTTCCGCCGGCGGCGGCAACTAATGCTATCTGATCAGGGGTGAGATCTCCCAGAAGCCCCATTGTTTTTTTATAAACATCCTGTGCCAGGGGCGAATGCTGGGAAATCAATCCCAGACCGGCGGAAATGTTCAGGCAGAGCATGGCCCAGAGCATCCACCACTGGGGGCGTTTAATCGCTTCACCAAGTTTGAAGGAATCAGCCGCACTGACGGATGTAGCGGCAGGTTGAAAGCCTCTGGGCAGCCAGCCGGCCGGAGGATTCTTGAAGAGCTGGGCGGCACCGGCTACCAGAATCAAAAAGACAATGCCCCAGATGTACCAGGTCATGGCCACACCAGAAGAGATGACTTTTCCGGCCTCGTCGATCTCCTTGAAGGAATTGATCATCGCCGGAGCGATCTTACCCATGAAAAAAGCACCCGCGCCGAAGCCCATTACGGCCAGCCCCGTGACCAGTCCGCGTTTGTCCGGGAACCAGCGGATGAGTGTGGCAATCGGGGTGACATAGCCGAAACCATTGCCCAGAGCGGCGATCACGCCGAAACCGAGGTAAAGCAGCCAGATATTACCTACCTGGTCGGCATAACCAGCCAGCAGTGTGCCGATACCGAAAAGAATACCGCCGATGGTGGCGACAAAGCGCGGCCCCTTTTTGTCAACGAGTGTTCCGCCGAAAGCGGCGGACAGACCGATGATGAGCATCAGCAGCATGAAAGTGTACTGAACGCTTTTACCGTCCCAGCCGTGCATATTCATCAGGGGGTTTTTGAAAACCGACCATGCGTAAACGGTGCCGAGACACAATTGAATGACGACCGCGGCGATGGCGATAAACCAACGCTTACTCTCCAAATTTTCATTAGCCATACTTTAACTTCCTCCTTGCCGTTGTCAGGCATCGATGTATTTGGCGACGCGGCTAAAAAGCATGCATGAGCGGGCGCTGATGCTTTTATCGCGCCGGAAAAGCCTTTGAAATGCATCGCCCTTATACATAAAGAACACCTGTTGTGCAAGCAACATATTTGACTTTTTTTATGTCGTTTGGGCTCCCCAAAAAGAGCCCTGAGCGAATGCCCGGCAAAAGACGAATTGTCAATTTTTGTCCGGAGTGCGAGTCATTTATCATGGGGCGTGTAAAACCGCGGCAAACGTCGCAGTTTTGTACAAAGCTTCGTTGCCAAAGGCGGATAAATTGTTATATTAGCACTCAGATTGGAAAAGGAGTGTTTTATGGCATTAAATCCTCAAAATAACCAATACAGGGAAAATGTTGAGAAGATAAGTAAATTGAGGTTCGCGGTCGGGGTTTACCGTCCACCCAGCGAGGGAGGCAGCGCCTCTCTTCTGCTTCGTGTAACGGAAAACTGCCCCTGGAATAAGTGCACGTTTTGCGAAATGTATAAAGGTTATCCGTTTGTTTACCGCCCGGTGGAAGATATCAAAAAGGATATCGATACGGTAAAGGCCATGGCGGATGAGATTATAGAAGTTTCACATAAGGCGGGTCAGAACGGGCAGATCAACAGAGATGTTCTCCGGGCGCTTCTCAGTGCCAATGCCTTTCTGAATGAAAATCATTGTTTCTCCAATGTTTTCAGCTGGCTCTATTACGGGGGGAGAACCGCTTTTCTGCAGGATGCCAACAGCATGATCATGCGTCCGCACGAGTTTATTGAGGTTTTGCAGCACCTGCGCAAAACTTTGGCGAGCCTCAAGCGGGTGACCTCCTATACCCGCTCCAAGACACTCGCGCAGAGAAAACTCCCGGAGCTTGTGGCCATTCGCGAAGCGGGGCTCGACCGTCTTCATGTCGGTCTGGAGTCGGGTGACGACGAGGTGCTCAAATTGGTGCGCAAAGGGGTAACCAGTGCCGAGCAGATCGAAGGGGGCAAAAAAGCGATGGCCGCCGGGTTTCAGCTCTCCGAATACTGGATGCCGGATTTAGGCGGACGCGAAAGATGGCGTCAGCATGCGGAAAACACGGCGCGCGTGTTGAGTGAAATCAATCCCCACTATATCAGGTCGCGCCCGTTTGTCCCACGGCAGGGAACGGAGATATTTGATGACTATGCCGAGGGACGCCTGCATATTTCTTCTCCTCATGAGCGGCTGCAGGAGCTGCAGTTGATGATCGAAAATCTCAATGTTACTTCGCGGGTGTGCTTTGACCATAACATGAATTCCTGGACCAACCGCGAGGGGGGCCTGCTTTTTTCCCTGGACTATGAGGGATATAAGTTCCCGGAGGAAAAAAACCGTGTGCTTGAACTGATTGAAGAGGGCTTGAGTGTGGATGAATCCAGGCACATAAATATCAAAGAGCTGATTGCACTCGGGTCTCTCTAGCAGAGTCCCGTGACTTTGCCGGTATAAAAGTGCAATTGCCATGCAAACCCGGCAGGTTATTACGATGAGGACGCCGACGGCCTGTTTCCTAAACAACGCAACATTCACTGACGACAACCGTCATTTCTTGACGGCTGGCTTCCTTTCGGGGTAAAAATATTCTTTGACATTCCCCATCATCGGCAGTATAAATAGGGAAAATTTTGCCGGTGAATCTACAGACAGAGACGGACCGGCCCTACGGGATCTGAAAAAGTTGGTCTCCTTGAGATATCTCTTGGAGACCTTTTTTATTTTGTAGCAAAAGTAAGGCGGGAATGAATATGACCATTATATTTCCAGCGCCTTCAATAGGCGATAAAATTCTTGCCCTGCTGGGTAAAAAGCGGGCGGCATTTATTCCGGATATTTATGGCAGGTTTGGAAAATACGCCTACGGAAGGGCAATAAAAGAACCTTTTCTATCCGCCCTGTTCAGACCGAAGAATCAGGGCTTGGAAGAAGGCTGGTTTTATCCCGATGAGATCATGCCGCAGATAAACGACAATACAGAAACGGAGAACGATTAACCAACTTACAGTAACAATCATGCCTGGGTGATTAAGATTTTGGTAATCATACACAGACCCTAAGAGGTTTGAAAAAGTTAGCCTCCCGTGAAGTGAACACGTTCATTTTGGGGAGGTTTTTTCGTTTCAGAAGGAAGTAACTACTCATATTAATTGGAAAATAGCCTAGAAAGAATCGATGTGCCGTGAAGAAAATGATTAAAGAGAAAGAAAGTGATTTCAGCATCTGTGAAATATTCAGAGAGTGGTTTTCGGAAAATAAGCACCGCTTTAACCAGAAACGCACAATTCGCGGCTATAAGGACAGGGGATACAACCATGTAGAGATCGACTTTGAAAATGTCGCAAAAGAGATCCGCTGCCGGGTGAATGAACATCTTACATTGGAGATCACCTCGGTTTATGACAATGGAATCATTGATTTTATAGTGGATTTTGAATGTGGCGTAAGACGCGGAAGAAACCGCAAATATTGCTGTGTTTTCTGTGATCCACCCACCTACTATCACACACCGAAAGAACTGGTGATTGAGCACACTTTTGAGAGATTTCTGGAATGGGCGAATAAAAAGTTTACGATCAATCATGTTCTTAAGCTTGAATATTGCGATGGATGGCGCGCGAGCAAAATCATGTCCAAAAAGGAATTGAAGAAAATTTCAATAAAAAAAGAAGAACAAACCGATGAAAACGCTGCACTGATCATCCCCATGATCAGTGGTGACGGCGATCCTGTGCTTTATGGAACCCCCAGAAAAAGGGCTGAAAAGAGAGTATTGCGGAAGATGGAAAGGAAATGATTATGGATGTCAGACATTTATTTGAAATCGTGGGGACAACCGGCTCGATCATCATGTGTGCCAGTTCCCTTCCCCAGCTTATCAAGACTTACAGGACAAAATGCATCACAGGACTGAGCGGGACATACCTGGCCATTCTGATGATCGGTATGTTGTTTATCCTGTCCTATGCACTGTATGTTAAAAACATCGTGTTCATATTCGGCAACAGTCTTTCACTGACTTTAACGGGCTTATTGGTAGTGATGTGGTTTCGGTATAAAAGTAATTCATGAGAAAACAACGAAATATGGAGGGATTTAACATGGCACAAGTAAATGAAGCGGCAGAAATTGATGTAGTAGATCAAACTTCAAAACGTTTGGCGCCGGCCATATTCCATGGTCTGTCACGGACTAATTTTGTTCCGGAGTTTCAGGTGGTACGCTATATTGGTTACTTAATAAGGACGTTTAGGACGACGCTGAATAAGCTGCAAAAATGGCTGGAGAATCACAGCAGGGTTTTAGGCTGGCTATTTGGATTGATGAAACGGCTGGTGATCCCTGTCGGAATTATCGCCATTTCACTTTTGGGATTGGTTATCTGGACGGTTATGAACTCATTTAAAACTCATAAAGATGCCGACCTTTGAAACGGGAAAAATTAGCGAACCGGATAAATAACACGGAAAAGTGTTAAAGTATTTTGAAGTCTATTCCGATAAATTCCTCTGAATAAGCTTGATGCGCGTCTCCGGTTCCTTCGACACTGATACTTACTGATGGTCCTTATTTGCAGTTGACATCACAATATAGTTGGTGCCGGCGTAAAACTACTTAAAATTTTCGAGGTCATCATGGCTGACGGAAAACGTGAATTTTATTTAAAAGCAGAAGACGCTCTTACCGCGCATGGTTATCGTTACTTTGACGGCGACAGGGATATCAAAGGCAAGGGACGACAGCACGCCAATAAACCAGATTACATTGCGACTAAAGGCAAAACGGTGATCATCGGCGAGATCAAATCACCTGCGGAAAGTCCAAAATCAAGCAGTTGGCGACAGATCCAAAACAGCGACTCGGAAGAGTTTAAAAAAGTTCGTATGGAAGTTGCCAACCGTGAAAAAGCTGGACTGGTATCACCGGAAATCGGTGGCCATGAAATTATCATTCGCGGCCAGATCGCGGATTATGTCCGCAAAATAGGAATCAACTTTGATCTACCGGATTCATTATCACAGAACATTGAAATCCAAATGGGTTATACCTTCCCTGCATCGGAAACCAAAAATGTAGAGCAAGCATTAAAGAACTGCAGAAAGATAGTTCATGAAAAAATAGACACGGGAAACGGGTCCACCACTTTAATTTTTAGTTAGTGAGAGGGGCATAAAATGAATGGGACTATTAGATATTGCGTGGTGAAAAAACGTAAAGGGTTATTAAAGAGACAACCGATTTATACCCATTTGTTTTTTATTCCGATTGATCCTAAAAAATACATGTATCTGGCGTTGATCGGCAAGGATGTTGACGATCAGGAAAATACTTATGCAGCTCAATTATTAGTTAAACTGACTGACGAAATCATGGATGATACACTTGCCGGCGAATATGAATATTTTGGCAAGAAGTTCATCGAGCTTGAAGCACTAAAATGTAAATCAACCAGTCCGTCCCAAGGTAAATACGTCGTAACCATTCCCAAAAAAGGCGACTACATTAAATCAAATCTGGAGATCGAATATCAGGTCGAATACAGCACTGTCGAAAAAAGAATATATCTGTTGAAGGGCGAATTAAATTTAGTGTCCGGCGATATAGCAGCACCGAATTGAATATTTCTAAAAGGGGGCAATCTGATGTCCAGCTATGGCGTTTATAAAGTGACCGATAAGAAGTGCGGGACATGTTCTTTCTGGTCGGGTAAGCGAACAATCGTTTTTCGTGCCAATAAACCGTTCAACATAAATGCCGATGCAGGGCATGCAGACTGTATCGCGCAGAAAGGCAGAAAGGTTACGGCGGCAACCACCTGCTTGAAGTGGCAGCTGTGGGAGAAAGTTTAAGTTTGTCAGAGATATCGAAAAAAAAGGAGGTCCTTTATGGAGCAAGTGATTATATCCGCATCATTCATTATATCTTTTTTAGTAGGAGCGGGATTGAGTTGGCTATTATTTAAAATGCTTCATAAGCGAGAGATTGAAAAAATTCAGCAATTTGAAACTGCTCAAAATGAAATTATTACAATTAAGGAGTCTCTATATAAAGCCGAGGCAGAAAAAACAGCTCTAAGAATTGAGATGGAAAAAAAGATGTCCCTAACCGTATCAAGTGCTTATGAGGATAATGCAACCAAAGCAATAGAAATTGCAGATTTAAAAAAGCAACTTGCCAGCAAAGAAGCTGAATATATTAGACAATTGGAGAAAGAAAAGTCATTGGCACGTGAGGCAGCGATTAAGGAGGCTTTAAATGATTATAAAGTCGTATGCACACCATTTCTGAAATATAATGACAATTTTTTAAGAAAGACAACTATCGGTGGATACTCCTATCGTTTGTTGGTTAAGGGGATACCTGTCTTTGAACCTGCTGAAATAGTACTTACATCTCGAAAAGAATTTGACGAAAATGTCAAAAAAATGATTATTAAAACGGTCAATACGACGGTTAGTTTGATTGGTTCCCAGTTGGGTGGACTTCCTTTTGAAACACTTCCTCTGGTTGAGCATAAATTGTGATGCGGAATGTGAAACGGGACATCCTATAATGTTCCAGTCAAGAGAAAAAACGCTTTTTTAAAAAAGTAATAATTTCAATAAAATAAAATTCATTCCTCTTTTCAAATGCACGTCTGCCCTGCGCCTGACCAGGCAGACGCGCTGATTTTGGTTCCCTAGTGCTCACGGTTGTTGGACTTTAAATTCTTTGTGTGGAGGGATGTGTGGAGGGACGCTGTTAACTTATTACCTGAATCTTGCACGCCTACGGTCATTTCAAGACATCCACGAGCTAAATTATCACATACATTTTCACTCCGCCGTTTTTCAAAGCTGGCATCGTGCAAGAAATTTCTTGCATCAAATTAGT
>JAGPFA010000013.1 GCA_018056765.1 Syntrophaceae bacterium | reverse complement strand
ATCGATGACGACGCATCCATTGTGGAAACGCTTGATCTGTATCTGACTGAAGAAGGCTACCAGGTGAGAACGGCGCTGACCGGTACGGACGGCCTGAATGCTTACGTGCAGGAGCCTTCGGATGTAGTCATTTTGGATATCCGTTTGCCGGATGTGGACGGGTTTACCGTTTTGGAAGAGCTCAAAGAGGAGAATGAGAACGTCAAAGTCATCATGATCACCGCCTTTCATGATATGGAAACAACCATCAACGCCATGAAGGGCGGCGCATTTGATTATATCCATAAGCCGGTTAATGTGGACGAGCTCGACATCGCGATCAAAAAAGCCCTCAAGTCACTGGAGATGGAAAAGAAAATTGACGGCCTTTTGATGGAGCCGTCCCGCAGTTTCCGTGTGGGGGATATTATCGGCACCGGCAATGAAATGCGTGAAATATTCAAGACGATCGGAGTTGTTTCCAAAAGCCGCACCACCGTTTTGATCCATGGCGAAAGCGGCACTGGTAAGGAGCTGATCGCCAAGGTAATTCACAACAACACTTCACCGGACGAGCCTTATATCGCCGTTAATTGTTCGGCCATTGTCGAGACATTGCTCGAATCGGAATTGTTCGGGCATGAGAAGGGGTCTTTTACCGGGGCCATCGCCCGTAAACTGGGAAAATTTGAACTGGCCAGGTACGGCACAGTGTTTCTGGATGAGATTTCAGAGATGTCCTTCAATCTGCAGGCCAAACTGCTGCGCGTTTTACAGGAGATGGAATTCGAGAGGGTCGGCGGAAAAGACCGGGTGAAAGTGCATGCCCGTATCATGGCCGCAACAAACAAGGATCTCAAGGCACTGGTTAAAGAAGGAAAGTTCCGTGACGATCTTTACTACCGCCTGAACATTGTCGCCATCAACCTGCCGCCGCTGAGGGAACGACGTCAGGATATCCCGCCGCTCATTGATTACCTCTTATCGAAGATCAACCTTGAGCTGCACAAGAAAATTATCGGCGTTTCCGCGGAAATGATGGATAAATTCATGGCTTACCAATGGCCCGGCAATGTCCGGGAGTTGGAAAATATTCTGGTGCGAGCCGCTGTCGTGGCCAAGGGGCAGGTGCTGGGGGTCAATGATTTCCCCGAGCTGGGGAAAGACGATCCGTCGGCTTCTTCATCAGATGAAGCGACAGCGGAGATCTTCGAACACCCCGAGCCGGGTAAATTTTTGACACTCGACCAGGTGGAAGAGAGATATATCCGCAAGATCATCAGGGAAACGGATAAAAACAAAGGGGAAGTCTGTGAAATACTTGGTGTGTCGAGGCCGACGCTGGAAAGGAAGCTCGACAAGTATGGAATTTCATTCGAGAGGGATTAAAGAAGTTTTTTAAAAAGCTCTTTATCGTGCCCCGGGGTTTTTCTGCTTCCGGTGATGACAAGATGAAAATAACAAATGCCAGTTTTATCAAAAGCGCCGTCCATCCGGATCAGTATCCTCCGGCTGTAATGCCGGAAGTAGCGTTTGCCGGTCGTTCCAACGTCGGCAAGTCATCTCTGATTAATGCACTTGTGGACCGCAGGGCGCTGGCGAAAACCAGCAATACGCCCGGACGGACGCAACTGATAAATTTTTTCTCCGTAAACGACACAATATCATTTGTTGATTTGCCCGGATACGGTTTTGCCCGGGTATCGCGCTCGATGAAAAAACAATGGGGGGAAATGATCGGGAACTATCTGCGCGAGCGGCAAAACCTTGCACTGGTCATTGTCGTTCTCGATATCCGCCGCGATCCCAGCGACGACGACTTGTCGCTTCTTGAATGGCTGGGGCACCACCGGCTGCCATATTTATGCCTTCTTACCAAAACCGACAAACTCTCCAACAACCAAATCAGCACGAGACGCGCCCGAATTGGCATGGTACTGCCGCAAAATACCGGTATGATACTTTTTTCTGCAAAAACACGAAAAGGGAAAGAGGAAACCTGGCGCTTTATCGGGGAACATCTGGATAAGCTTGGCAAATCCGCAAACGACTGCTGAAGATGCGCTCCATATTTGCCTTCGTCTTACATTTTAGGGTAAATATGAAAAAATATGCTTATTTGATTGATCAAACCGTCATCCATCCTTTTTGACAGATTGTCATTGATTTTTTTAAGAATTGTCCCGATTTGCCGGGAATCGGCAGAGGTTACCCCGCTGAAAATAATGCCTATTTTTTCATTGTAATTATACCAGCCGCGGATATCCGAATCCGTAAGCGATGTCTCCAGAACGGACTTGATTTGTTTTTGCAGATCGTGCGCATGCTGCTCTTTCATGAGAGAAGATATGTCGATGATCATCAGGATAAGAGGTTTTTGTGCTCTTTCGGAACGTGTTTTTTCAACGTGGAGCAAATGATGAAATTTGGTTTTGTTATAAAAACGCTCATCAGCGTTGAGTTCCGGATGCACCATTATGTGCTGCTTAGTGACGCGCTCGGCATTCGACTTTACCGATTTGTTTTTTTGTACTGTCATTATGGCCCCCAGGTTGCTTTATGTATCTTTATAATTTTATTTTCTACTCAACCTCGCATAATCAATTGTCATGCCAGAGAATGAACTTTTGTCGCCCAAAACGACGGATTATTTTTAAGCAGGGTAATTATGTAAAAATAATATGTATTTTCTCTTTCGCCTCTGTTGTTTGTGGGCAGCCGAGGCGGATAGGAGCAAAAAAATTGGTAGCCCCTGATGGATGTCGGGGTTTTCGGCGGTCTATTTAACCGGTATACTGCTTTTTTCTGGTCATTTTCACAACTGAAAAGGACACATGGAGCTTCCCGGAGAAGACGCTTAAGTTCACCGGGCAGATCTTTCATAATGCAGATCGGCGGTTGTGAAGAGACAAAGATCTGATTTTCGATTTTTACCCCAACGCATTTTCTCAAAACAGCAGGCCTGGCGCGGCGCTGTTGTACCGGGTAAGCAGTTGATATTAAAAGATAATGAAAAGACCCGGGAAATATCGCCGCTGACGACGGGCAGGCCGGGCGAAAAAGATGAACGACGGTCAAAAAATAATGATTTTATATATCAAATACTTGGGCATAAATTATTCCCGCTGTTCATGTTGTCTGCTTGACACGATATTTAAATTATGCTAGCCGTCGAACGCTGAATCTGCAACGCTTTAGTGGCATTTTCATGAAGGCTCATTTCACAACTTATTATATCACTTACGAGGTGTAATCACGTGGTTAAAGATGACGAAAAAGTCGGTGCGGTAATGGTGGTCGGGGCGGGAATCGCCGGTATTCAGGCCTCCCTTGATTTAGCCAATTCCGGAATGAAAGTCTATCTTGTCGAAGACGGAATCAGTATCGGCGGCGTGATGGCGCAGCTGGATAAAACTTTTCCCACCAACGACTGCTCCGCCTGTATTCTCTCCCCGAAACTCGTTGAAGTTGGCCGCCACCCGAACGTGACGATTAAGACCCGCCGCACGGTCGAGTCGGTCGAGGGCGAGCCGGGCAAGTTCAAAGTGAAGCTTCTTTCGGCGCCCCGCTACGTCAATCTGGACAAATGCACCGGTTGCGGTGATTGCGCCAAGGTGTGCCCGGTCAATGTCAAGGCGGAATTTAATGGCGATTTAAGCGAAAGACAGGCTATATACCGCCACTTTCCTCAGGCGATACCCAGTGGCTTTGCCATCGACAAGCTCGGCACTGCTCCGTGTAAAGCCTATTGTCCCACACACATCAGTGTCCAGGGCTATGTGGCGCTCATTGCTAAGGGGCAGTTCAAGGAAGCACTCAAACTCATCAAGCAGGACAACCCCTTTCCCATTGTCTGCGGCCGTGTGTGCAACCACCCCTGCGAAACAGAGTGTATGCGCGGCAAGGTTGATGATCCGATCGACATCATGCACCTTAAACGCTTTGTCGCCGACCTCGATCTCAACAGCGAAACCCGCTATATCCCGGAGAAGAAACCGGCCAAAGGACAGAAGGTGGCGGTGGTGGGCGCCGGTCCTTCAGGTCTCACCTGCGCTTATTATCTCGCCATTGAAGGCTATGATGTCGATGTTTTCGAGGCTCTGCCTGTGGCGGGCGGATGGCTCTCGGTCGGTATTCCGGAGTATCGCCTGCCCAAAGATGTTCTCAATGCGGAAATTCAGGTAATTAAAGACTTGGGTGTAAAAATCCATCTCAATACCCGCGTGGGCAAGGACATTACCTTCGATAAACTCAAAAGCGACTACAACGCGGTTTTCATCGGCTGCGGCACGATGAAAAGCAGCAAACTCAATATCCCCGGCGAAGACATGCAGGGAGTGGTGCACGGTGTTGATTACCTGATGAAAGTCAACCTGGGCGAAAAAGTGAACCTCGGTGACCGGGTGGCCGTTGTCGGAGGCGGCAACGTCGCGATGGATGCGGTGCGCACGGCCGTGCGCATGGGGTCGAAAAATGTTTTCGTACTGTACCGCCGGACACGTGCCGAAATGCCCGCCTCGCCGGAGGAGATCGAAGAGGCGCTGGAAGAAGGAATTGAAATGAAATTCCTGGTTGCCCCCAAACGTGTAGTGGGTAAAGACGGAAAGGTAACCGGTATTGAGTGCACACGCATGGAGCTGGGCGAGCCGGATGCCAGCGGCCGCCGCCGTCCGGTGGAAATCAAGGGATCTGAATTCATTATCGAGTGCGATGCGATTGTGCCGGCCATCGGCCAGGAGGCTGATCTGTCCTTCCTTACCGAAGGAAGCGGCGTTTCCATCAACAAATGGAACAATGTCGATTTTGACCCGGTGACTTACGCTACCAACGTGCCGGGTGTGTTTACCGGAGGTGACGTCTCCACCGGTCCGCAGACAGTCGTCAAAGCGGTATTCTCCGGCAAGGAAGCGGCCAAATCCATCGACCTGTATCTGCAGGGCAAGGATATCAAGGCCGGTCGCGAGAAAGACTGGACACAGGATCTGGCCAATAAAGCGGATCTCACAAATGTTCCCAAGGTGCCGCGTGAAAAGTACCCGCATCTTGATCCGAATGTCCGTAAAAGCAATTTCGATGAGGTAGGTATCGGGTTTTCCGAAGCGCAGGCGATCGCCGAAGCGAGCCGCTGCTTATCCTGCGGCATCTGTTCGGAATGTTATCGCTGTGTCGATGTGTGCGTGGCCAAGGCCATTGACCACAATATGAAACCGGAGGAAGAGACCATCGAGGTCGGCGCCATCATCGCGTCGCCCGGCTTCCAGGTGTTCGATGCAAGCCTGCGCGGAGAATATGGCTACGGTATCTACAAAAACGTGGTGACGGCACTCCAGTTTGAAAGAATTCTCTCTGCGTCCGGGCCTTATTTCGGCCACGTCCAGAGAATTTCCGACGGCAGGGAACCCAAAAAGATCGCCTTCATCCAGTGTGTGGGGTCACGCGACGTCAATTGCGGCAACAGCTGGTGCTCGTCCGTGTGTTGTATGTATGCCACCAAGGAGGCGATCATCGGCAAGGAGCACGCCAAGGGACTGGAGCCGACAATTTTCTATATGGATATCCGCGCTCACGGAAAAGACTTTGACCGCTTCGTGAACCGCGCCAAGGAAGAATACGGTATCCGCTACATCCGTTCTATGCCCTCGACGATAAAGGAATTGCAGGAGACAAACAACCTCCTGATTACCTATGTGAATCCCGATGGAACTCTCACAGAAGAAGAATTCGATATGGTTGTTCTCTCTGTGGGGCTCATGCCGCCCAAAGAAGCCCAGAAGCTGGCGGCGGGATTGGGTATTGAGCTTGAAGAACACGGCTTTTGCAAAACCGCGCTCGACAATCCCGTCCAGACATCTCGTCAGGGTGTGTTTGTCTGTGGCGCTTTCGGCGGCCCCAAGGATATTCCGGAAACAGTCATGGAAGCCTCCGCCGCGGCGGCCTGTGCGGAGGGACTCTTGGCGGCCCGGCGCGGCACCATGATCACGCCGCCCGAACTGCCGGAGGAAAAAGACATTACCGGCCAGGCGGTTCGCACGGGTGTGTTTGTGTGCCATTGCGGTATCAATATCGGCGGTGTCGTTGATGTGCCTGCGGTGAGGGATTTTGCCGCCACACTGCCCAATGTTGTCTATACCGTGGATAACCTCTTTACCTGTTCTCAGGATACGGCGGTTAAAATGGCGGAAGTCATTAAAGAAGAGAATCTTACCCGCGTGGTGGTGGCTTCGTGCTCGCCGCGCACACACGAGGGGCTTTTCCAGGAAAACTGTGAGAAGGCCGGCCTGAACCGCTATCTGTTCGAGATGGCCAATATCCGCGACCAGGATTCCTGGGTGCACATGAACGAACCGGAAAAAGCCACTCAAAAAGCCAAAGACCTGGTACGGATGGCGGTGGCCAAGGCCAAGTATCTAAAGCCACTGAAGCCGGGACAGTTGCCGGTCAATCATGAGGCACTGATCATCGGCGGGGGGCTGGCCGGCATGACGGCGGCGCTGGCGCTGGCGGATCAGGGCTTTGCCTCTACCATTGTGGAAAAGGAAGAGCGCCTCGGCGGTAATTACAATCATCTGTACAGAACGCTCGAAGGTCTCGACACCAGAGCGCATCTCAAGGAGCTTCGCGAAAAAATTTACAATAACCCCCTGATCACAGTGCTTACTTCCGCCGAGATTACCAAAATCGACGGCTATATAGGCAACTACAAGACCAGCGTGCAGACCCAAAAAGACGGGGAGAAAGTCATCGAGCACGGTGTGGCGATTGTGGCCATCGGCGCCTATGAAAACAAGCCCGCCGAATACCTGTACGGCCAGAATCCCAAGGTCAGAACTCAGCGCGAAATGGAAAAGCTGATCTACGAAAAAGACCCGCAACTGGCGAAGGTGAAAAACATCGTCATGATCCAGTGCGTGGGCAGCCGCGACAAGGAAAGGCCCTATTGCAGCCGCTATTGCTGCTCTGAGGCGATCAGAAACGCGCTTATCCTCAAGGAAGAAGACCCGTCGCGTGACATCACGATCATCTACCGTGATATCCGCACTTACGGTTTAAAGGAAGATTATTACAAAAAAGCGCGAGAAGCGAACATCAAATTTATTTCCTATGAGGAAGACCGCAAGCCGGAAGTGACTGCCGCAGGTGATGGCCTCGAGGTGAAAGTTTTAGACCCGATTTTGAACGAGACCGTAACTCTGCCGGCCGATGCACTGGTCCTCAGTGTGGGCGTGGTACCCAACCCGGAAAACTCCGTCATCGGCAACATGCTCAAGGTGTCCACCAACCAGGACGGATTCTTCATGGAGGCGCACGTCAAACTGCGTCCGGTCGATTTCGCCACGGACGGTGTGTTCATGTGCGGCATGTCTCATTCGCCGAAGCTCAGCGACGAGACAGTCACCCAGGCCAACGCGGCCGTTTCGCGCGCCGCAACAATCCTGACCCTCAATTACATTGAGGCGGAAGGCAAGACCGCGTATGTCAACATAGAACGCTGCTCGGGCTGCGGACTTTGCGAAATCAATTGCCCCTACAGCGCGATCCGCGTCAACGAACAAGGGTATGCCGAGGTGAATGCTGTTTTGTGCAAGGGCTGCGGTGTCTGCACCGCATCGTGCCGCATGAATGCGGTGGATCTCAACGGCTTCAACAACGAAGAGGTTCTCGCGCAGATCTATAATCTAAACTAGGGTAAACGATCCGGCAGGAGCGCATTGCCGGTGGAAGGAGTAATGTATGGCCGAAAACATTGAAAACAAGGAATGGGAACCGAAATTCGTGGCCCTTGTCTGTAACTGGTGTACATACGCGGGGGCGGACCTGGCCGGTATCAGCAGAATTCAGTACCCGACCAACGTGCGCATTATCCGCGTTCCCTGCACGGGCAGGATCAATCCCTTTTATATTGTGAAGGCCCTGCAATCCGGCGCCGACGGCGTCGTGGTTTCGGGGTGACACCCCGGGGAATGCCACTATATCTCGGGAAACCTGGTGGCACGGCGCAAGTTTGCGACGTTAAAAAGTTTCCTAAACTACATCGGCGTGGAAGGCGACCGGACAATTTTCACGTGGGTTTCGGCCTCTGAAGGCGAGAGATGGGCGCAGGTCATCAAAGGCGCCACGGAGAAAATCCGCGCACTGGGGCCGGCCAAAAAGCTGGTCAAGAAGATTGCTTAGTTTGATGCAAGACAATAATACATAGACGGGGAAATCATCACTGTGGAAAACATCGAGACAAAATTAAGGGAAGAAGCACAAAGGCTGCTTTTGGAAAAAAAGGCCGACGTCATTGTCGGCTACGAAAAAGGCACGCTTCCGCTGACGGCCACTCCTTGCTTTATCACCAAGCCTGAGGAGGCCGACCGGCTGGTCTGGAACAATCTGTGCACACAAAACCTTGCCAAATATGTGCATGATCTGGTCACTGCTCATAGAAATTCTCAAAAGCGGGTCAAGCCGGAGGACCGGAAGAAAAAAGTCATCGGCGTTGTTGCCCGCGGCTGCACCACTCGCTCGATTGTCATTCATCTCCAGGAAAGGCAGTACAGTCGGGATGATATATACATTATCGGCGTTCCCTGTGACGGTTATGTGGACGGCAAGGCGCTTAAAATCAGCATAGACGGTGCGGACATCATTGACGGGTCACTGGAGGCAGGGCAGATTAAGATGAAAACGTCCGCCGGTGAAAAGACCGTCGCGCTCAAAGACGTGCTGGCGGCTTGCTGCCGCACCTGTCGCTTCAACAATCCGGTCATTTCCGACCAGATGATCGGTTCTCCCGCTCCGCCCATGAACCCGGATGCGGAATACGATGAAGTCACTGAATTTGAAGGCAAGACTATTGAAGAGCGCTGGGAGTACTTCACCAAAGAGATGGAAAAGTGCATTCGATGCAACGCCTGCCGGCAGGCCTGTCCTTCCTGCTATTGCCCCACCTGTTTTGCCGAGCAGAGTATGCCGCAATGGGTGGGTATCGGCGAGGATGAAACGGACACGCAGGTGTTTCAGTTCATGCGCCTGTACCACATGGTCGGCCGCTGTGTGGACTGCGGCTCATGCGTCGCCGTCTGCCCGATGGGAGTGGATCTGCGCAAGTTCCTCAAAAAGCTCGACAAGGACTGCTGGGACTTTTTCGGCAACCGTGCCGGCTCGAGTATGGAGGACATGCCCCCTCTGGGGAAATTCGACGAGCATCACGACAAGGGAGACTTTGTCTATAATCCGTAATTGACCAAGACGATGGAGCTTACATGGAAACTTTTCTGGAAGAAGTAAACAGGAAAATAAACGGAGTGCCCCTGCAGGCATGTTACCACTGCCGCAAGTGCACGGCAGGCTGCCCCGCCGCCCCCTATATGGAGTACAACCCCAACCGGGTCATCAAGATGATTCAAAACGGCGAGAAAGACAAGGTGCTTTCCAGCTCGACCATCTGGCTTTGCATGTCATGCGAGACCTGCATCACCCGTTGTCCCAATAATGTGGATATTGCACGGATGATGGATGTTCTAAGACAGATGGCCATTGAAAAAGGCGTGGCTGCAAAAGAAGCGAATGTTTTGAAATTCCACGAGGCGTTTCTCTCCAGCATCAAATTCGGCGGCCGCGTGCATGAAATGCTCATGACCGTGCACTACAAGTTGAAATCAGGAGATTTGTTCGGAGATGTGGACATCGCGCCGTCTTTGTTCCTGAAGGGAAAGCTTTCGCTTCTGCCGCCGCGGACCAAAGACCTCAAGTCGGTGAAGAATATTTTTGAAAAAACTTAAAAACTGAAGATGAGGCGTCACGCGCCGGGCCTGTGGCCGGACGCGGGGCATCAAGTATAGAAGGAGGCTACTCTCTTGAAAGTTTCATACTACCCGGGCTGCTCGCTGCATGGGATGGGAAAAGAATATGACGAGTCCATGAAGGCCGTCAGTCGCGCCCTCAACATCGAACTCAAGGAAATTGACGACTGGTCCTGTTGCGGGGCATCCGCCGCTCACAACACAAATTTCGAGTTGTCGGTCGCTCTGCCGGCGCGGAACCTGATCGCAGCGGAAAAAGACGCGATGGACGTGATGGTTCCCTGCGCCGCCTGCTTTAACCGTTTCAAAACGGCCGAGCATAACCTGAAATCGAACAAAGACCTCAAGGCGCGCATTGAAGGGGTGTTGGGTGCAAAGTATCAGGGGGGCATTTCCATCCGCAACCCGATTGACGTGATCTACACTGAAATAGGCCTCGATGCCCTGGCGGCGAAGGTCGTAAGGCCCATGACCGGCCTCAAGCCCGTGTCTTATTACGGTTGTCTGCTCCTGCGTCCGCCGGAAGTCTGTCAGTTTGAAAATTACGAAAACCCCTTCATGCTTGATAAGATTATGGGCGCGCTCGGCGCTGATGTGAAAAACTGGTCCTACAAGACGGACTGCTGCGGCGGTTCCCTGTCGGTCAGCAAGACTCCCATTGTCACCGATCTTTGTGACAAGCTGATGCGCGCGGCGCGTGAGGCCGGCGCCAACTGCGTGGTGGTGGCCTGTCCGATGTGTATGGCCAACCTGGAGATGCGCCCCAGCCGGAACATGAAGATGCCGGTTTTCTATTTTACCGAGCTGATTTCGCTGGCCATGGGACTGCCCGGCTCGAAAGATACATTCAAGTCGCACCTGATTGATCCGCAGCCGCTCTTAAAACAGCTGCGTCTGATCTAGGCGGTCGGGGAAGCCGGAGGCGGATAAACCACAACAGTTGGATAAAATAATAAATTAGGGACAATTATGGAAAAACGTTTGATCAAAAAAGACGCGCTGGCGGGCATCGCCAGGAAAATGACCGGAGATTTCGCTGTTTGGGCGCCGGTAAAAAAAGAGGACAATGTTCTTTTTGCGCCTCTGGGGCCCGGCGATGAACCTTTCTTCGCTTACCTGAATTCCAAAAACGCGCCGAAGAATGTTTTCTTCCCGCACACTGAAACAATGATGAAATACACGCGCACTCCCCAGGGCATGGTGTTTTCATCCGAGGTCAACAAGGCCGATCAGTCGGTTTTGTTCGGTGTGCGTCCCTGCGATGCGCACAGTTTTGTTGTTCTCGACAAGCTTTTTGATCAGGAAAAATATAGGGACCAGTACTATATTGCCAAAAGGCAAAACACGACCGTGATAACGCTTGCCTGTGTCGAGCCGCCTTACGCCACCTGTTTTTGCACCTCAGTGGACGGAGAGCCGGTTTCTTCCGAAGGGGCTGATATTCTTCTGACGGATATCGGCGACGATTATCTGGTGGAGTTTGTGACAGAGAAGGGCGCGAAGCTGGCCGGTTATTTCGGTGATACGAAAGCAGATGCCGAGGCCGAGGCAAAGAAAAACGAATTGGCCGCAAAGGCCAAAGAGGCGATCAAATCCAAAATTCCCGCCCATGAAGTGAAGCCGATTCTGGACAAGAATTTCGATCATCCCTTCTGGGATACGATTCATGCCAAGTGTCTGGCCTGTGGGACCTGCACCTATTTGTGCCCCACCTGCCATTGCTTCGATATCAGCGATGAAGTCATGGGCTCCGACGGCATCCGCCTGCGTTCCTGGGATTCATGCATGTTTCCGCTTTTCACGAAGGAAACATCGGGACACAATCCGCGCCCCTCTCAAAAGGAAAGATGGCGTCAGCGCACGATGCACAAATTTAAATACTACATCGACATGTTCAATACGATCGGCTGCGTCGGTTGCGGCAGGTGTGTGATGTACTGTCCTGTTAATCTTGACATCCGTAAAGTGGTTGAAGACATTTCAAAATTATAATCAGGGAGTTCGTAATGCAAAACCCGTATATTCCGTATCCCGTTGTCGTGGATAAAATCACCACCGAGGTCGATACCAAAGACATCAAAACCTTCCGTTTTAAATTCGTCAATCCGGAAGATGAACAGAAATATGCCTACATCCCCGGCCAGTTCGGCGAGCTTTCGATTTTCGGCAAAGGTGAATCGCCCATCGGCATCGCCTCTTCCCCGACCCAGAAAGGCTATGTGGAATTCACCGTGATGAAGGCCGGTGTGGTCACTTCGGCACTCCACGAAATGGAAGAGGGAGAAGTGATGGGACTGCGCGGTCCTTTGGGGAATTCCTGGCCGCTGGAGTACCTGGAGGGGAAAAATATTGTTATCGTGGGTGGTGGCTTTGCCTTCACCACACTGCGCTCGATGATTAATTACGCGCTCCACGAAGACAACCGCAAGCGCTTTGGCGACATCACCGTCATCTACGGCGCGAGAACCCCCGGCCTGCTTCTTTATAAGGACGAACTCGAAGCATGGTCGAGTCGCTCCGACATCAACATGAACGTCACAGTGGACAAGGGGGATGCAAACTGGAAAGGACGCGAAGGATTTGTGCCGGCTGTGTGCAAAGATGTGGCTCCCAGTAAAGACAATTCCGTGGCGCTGATCTGCGGTCCGCCCATCATGATCCGTTTCACGCTGCCTGTTTTCTTTGATCTGGGCTTTTCCAAGGAAAATATCATCACCTCGCTGGAAATGCGCATGAAATGCGGTATCGGCAAGTGCGGGCGCTGCAATGTGGGCAGCAAATACGTCTGTAAGGACGGGCCTGTGTTCTCCCTGGCCGAGCTCGACGCGCTCACGCCGGAATACTGAAAAACGCCTGCCAGCTACAGAAAAACACAAGGGAACCAACGGTTCCCTTTTTTTCAAGGCCGTAAACCAGGAAAACTCAGATGCTTTTTCACTTTGCAGGAAATATTTTCGTTTGGATGAGTATATTTCCCTGTGATACACAGGCCTCCGGTACATCGTGATAGTAATTCATGGGGAAATTTACGTTTGCCGATTGCAAATGAATGTGCTAGCAGAGGCACTAATGATTTTTAACATGGGAGAGATTAAATGTCACAAATAGCTACCCCATATCTGGAGATGTCGCAGGCGATCATGGAGGCGGGCGGTGAAGCGCTGAAAAAATGCTATCAGTGCGGCACCTGCTCGGGGACCTGCCCCTGGACGCCGATTACGCATTTTAATATCCGGCAGCTGATCCGTTTTGGTCAGCTAGGCCTCGACGGCATAGAGGAGTTCATGTGGGGCTGTTCAACCTGTAAATTCTGTGTGGATCGCTGTCCGCGGGGGGTGGAGATTATCGATGTCGTCACGGCTATCCGCAACGTTTACAGTAGCGGAGGCATGCTGCCCTTGAGCCTGCGGGCTTTTGTGGGTTCCCTCTCCGCACGAGGCAACCCCTGGTCCGGCGAGCAGGATAAGCGAAACGACTGGGCGCAGGGTAAGTACCCGCTCTACGAGGCGGGTATGGAGTATCTGTTTTGGACCTGTTGCACAATCTGCTACGACCCGCGTAACACAAGGCTGGCCAAAGCAACGGCGGAAATTCTGAATCTTGCCGGAGTCAGCTGGGGGATTCCGGCGGTGGATGTCAACTGCTGTGGTGAAAGCCTGCGTAAGGTAGGTGACCTGGAGCTTTTTGACCGCCTCCGCGACAAAAATCTCGATTATTTCAAATCAGTCGCCGCCGCAAAAATCATCACCGTATCGCCGCACTGCCTGGTGTCGTTTAAAAAAGATTATGGCGTCGAAGCTGAGGTTCTGCATTTGAGCCAATTGGTTGCGAAACTGATCAGTGAGGGCAAAATCACACCCGAAAAGGATTTCGGGGGGCTGAAAGTCACCTATCACGATCCGTGCTACCTGGGACGCCACAGCGGTGTTTACGACGAGCCTCGCTCTATCCTGAAGGCGATTCCGGGGCTTGATTTCATCGAAATGGAGCGCAACCGCGAGCAGAGTATGTGCTGTGGCGGCGGTGGCGGTGGTTTGTGGATGGAAAAGGCCAAGGGCGAACGATTGAGCGATGAGCGCCTGACAGAGGCGATGGAGGCGGGCGCGGCGGTTCTGGCGACGGCCTGCCCTTACTGCATCGCCATGTTTGAAGACAGTATCCGGACGCTCAACGTTGATGAGCAGATTAAAGTCAGGGATGTGACGGAGCTTCTTTTAGAGAGCCTCGGTATCAATGTGGATGAACCGGTTATCGATACGTGCGCCTTATAGACAAATATGAAGTTCCCTCCGGGGGGCTGTACTCTTGCGGGCGGAAGCAGGAGTGTTGAAGTAAATATAGCCAGGAGATACTATGAGCAGAATTGGTGTTTTTGTTTGCCACTGCGGTTTGAATATAGCCAAAACAGTAAAAGTGAGCGAGCTGGCCGAGTTCGCCTCCACCTTGCCGGATGTTGTGGTTGCCAAAGACTACAAGTTTATGTGCTCCACGCCCGGCCAGGAAATGATTGCCAATGACATAAAAGAACATCGCCTCGACCGGGTGATTGTCACCGCCTGCTCGCCGCTGATGCACGAGCAGACTTTCCGCAAGGTGCTGGCATCATCCGGCCTGAATCAATATCTGCTCAGCATTGTGAATATCCGCGAGCAGGTTTCCTGGGTCACCAATGACATTGACGAAGGCACAGCAAAGGCCAAAGCGCTGTTAAACGGGGCGATCAACCGCGCGAGACTTCTGGCGCCGCTCACCTCGCGTGAGATCGACGTAAACCCCGATGTGATGGTTGTCGGCGGCGGTATCGCCGGCATTCAGGCCGCACTGGAGCTGGCCAACACCGGCAAGAAAGTCTATCTGGTAGAAAAGAATTCCACCATCGGCGGCCATATGGCGCAGTTCGACAAGACCTTTCCCACGCTGGACTGTTCCGCGTGCATCCTGACGCCCAAGATGGACAGTGTGCTGCAAAATAAAAACATTGAACTTTTGACTTCCTGTGAGGTCAGCGAGGTTAAGGGATTTGTCGGCAACTTCGATATCACCATTCGCCAGAGGGCCCGCTACGTCGATCACGACAAGTGTAACGCGTGTATGGCGTGTATGGAAAAGTGTCCCGGGAAGGGGATTTCCGAATGGGATGAAGGGCTTGTCAAACGAAAAGCGATTTACATTCCCTTTCCTCAGGCCGTTCCGCAAAAGCCGGTCATCGACCGCGAAGTCTGTACCTATTTCCTCAAAGGCAAATGCCGCCTGTGCGAGAAAGTGTGCGAGCAGAAGGCGATCGACTTTGAACAGCAGGACAGTTTCATCACGGTCAAAGTTGGTGCCGTGATTGTGGCCACCGGCTATGACCTGATGGACACAAAGCCGCTGGTCCAGTACGGCTACGGACGTTATCCGGGTGTTTATAACGCGCTGGAGGTGGAGCGGCTTTTCAATTCGTCCGGGCCGACCGCCGGCAAGGTGACGCTGCGTGACGGCAGTGAACCGCAGGCCATCGCCATTTTGCATTGCATCGGCAGCCGTGACAAAAACAACTATGAACATTGCAGCCGTGTATGCTGCATGTATTCTCTGAAATTCGCACACCTGTTCAAGGAGAAAACCTCCGCCGATGTGTATCAGTTCTATATCGATATACGCGCCGCCGGCAAAGGCTATGAAGAATTTTACAACCGCATTATCGAAGAAGATGTCAAGTTTATCCGCGGCAAGGCGGCACGCGTGGCCGAAAGCGCCGATGAGCCGGGTCGCCTGATCGTCGAGGCGGAAGATACTATCACCGGAAAATTCATCAGGTTGCCCGTGGATATGGTTGTGTTGTCGCCGGCGATGAAGCCGCGTGAAGATGCAAAAGAAATTGCCAGGCTCTTTAACCTGAGTACCGACAAATACGGATTTTTCATGGAGCGACACCCGAAGCTCGCGCCTTTGTCCACCATGTCGGAAGGCGTTTTCATCGCGGGTGTGTGTCAAAGCCCCAAAGACATTCCTGACACCGTCGCTCAGGCTACCGGCGCGGCCGCCGAGGCACTGACCATTGTTGAAAAGGACAAGATGGAGCTTGAGGCCACCACGGTAATGGTCAATCCGGCCCTTTGCTGCGGCTGCCAGAACTGCGTACGTGTATGCCCTTACGGCGCACCTTTTTTCAAGGAGGATAAGGGCGTCTCAGAAATCAACGAAGCTCTGTGCAAGGGCTGCGGCCTTTGCGCTTCCGTCTGTCCGCCATCGGCGATTGTCGCCAGGCATTTCACCAACGAGCAGGTGCTGGCGGAAGTGGAAGGGTTAATGGAATTTTAGCCGTGAAAGAAAGGAAATATTCATGTCGTTTGAACCTAAAATCCTGGGTATAGCCTGCAACTGGTGTACCTATACGGGCGCGGACCTGGCGGGAACGACAAGACTTCAGTACCCGCAAAATACCAGAGTAGTGCGGGTGATGTGCTCCAGCCGGATCAACCCGTCGTTCATCTTCCGCGCTTTCCAGCTCGGGGCGGACGGAGTGTTGGTCGGAGGTTGCCACCCGGGGGATTGCCATTACAACACAGGCAATCTTTATGCGCGCCGCAGGCTGGCCGTTGTCAAAAAAATTCTGGAATTTTCGGGGATGGAGCCGGGGCGTTTCCGCGTGGAATGGATATCCGCCTCCGAGGGCAATAAATTTGCTGAAGTTGTCCGGGAGTTTACCCAACAGATCCGCGAACTGGGGCCCCAGACCAAGTTCAAGATTACCAACTAGAGTCGGGAGAAGATATGGCAACGAGTTTCAAGCAAATCGAACAAAACCTGAAAAACGAAGCCAGAGCGCTTCTGGAGTCCGGAAGGGTCGCACTGGTTTTGGCCTATACCAGAGGCTATGATGACCGGCACCCTCTGCCCTACACGGCCAAATGCGCCGCTGATGCGGACAATATCATTTTCAATGAGTACTGCAACGCCAACCTGGCTCGTTATCTGGTGCGTCATCCACGCGGCACCAAGATAGCCATAGCCGCCAAACCGGCGGACAGCCGTGCCGTGGTCGTTCTCATTCAGGAAGAGAAAGTGCATCGCGACGATCTGATTATCCTGGGGATTCCGGTGCAGGGGATGAAAAACCATAAAACGGACGAAGTTATCGACAGCAGGACCACCGGCGGCCTGTATAATCCGGTTCTGTGCGATATTATGCTTGGTGAGGAAATAACCGGCGAGCCGATCATGTCTCCCTACGACGTGCTGGCGCCGTACGAGGCTATGGATAAGGAAGAGCGCTGGGCTTTCTGGAAAAAAGAACTGGAGCGCTGCATCCGCTGTTACGCCTGCCGCAAGGCCTGCCCGATGTGCTACTGCGACCCGTGCTTCATCGATCTGGACAAGCCCCGCTGGGGGGAGAAGGCGCCCGGCTCCGGCGGAAACCTGATGTATCATCTGACACGTTTCCATCACTTGGCCGGTCGCTGCATCGATTGCGGTGAATGTTACCGCGCCTGTCCGGTGGACATTCCTCTGCATTTGTTCCACAAGAAAGTGGCCAAAGAGTGTGAGGAAATGTTCGGTTTAGCTGCGGGTATGAGCATCGATGAAAAGCCGGCGCTGGTCGATTTCCGGATGGATGATTCCGATGCGATTCTGGAATAACGAACCGCAAAATTGAGATGGCTTATTAAACAAGTGAAGAAAGTCTCATAAGCAAGGAGCAATGTTGTGCTGAAGAAAATATCCGTTGATAAAATATCCGATCTGGCTGCCTGGCTGATGGACAGGGGCACGCTCGTCGCCCCCGTACGGGAGGACGCGGGACATAACTTCCGCAAGATAACTGATGCGGGCCAGGTGGATTTAGGCTACTACAATACACTGATGAGTCCCAAGTCGGTTTTCCTGCCGCAGAAGGAAGACTTTGTCACCTACGTAGCCGGCCGGCCGCTTGAAGAGGCTAAATGTATTGAACTCAACCCGAAGCCGACATTCCTGTTCGGTGTGCGTCCCTGCGATGTCAAGAGTTTTGAAATCATGGATATCCATTTTATCGGCACAGGTGCGGTGGATCCCTACTGGAGCCGTAGAAGGGAAGCCACCACGATTTTCGGATACGCCTTCGATTTGAACCGGCCGGCGGAGCCCACGGACTTTTATGCGGCATTGGGTATCGGTGCGGCAGACCCTGAAGGCAGCGATGTTTTCATGATCCTGAAAGGCGACGAACTCCTTTTAAAGGCCATCACCGCCAAAGGGGAAAAAATATTATCCCAGATGGATATTCTTTCCGAATCAGGGGCGGACGACGTAAGCTATTTTGATCAAACCGTTGCGGACGGTCGTTCGTTTAAAACCCGTTTCATCAATATCGATGCCCAGGCTGTTGCGAAAAAATTCGAAGACCTTTTTCACAACACCCAGTTCTGGGAGAAGGTATCCGACGGATGCTTGAGCTGCGGTGTATGTACCTTCGTCTGTCCCACCTGTTACTGTTTTGACATCTGCGACGAGAATCTTTTCGGTGGCGGCACGCGTCGTCGTGTCTGGGATGCCTGCATGTTCACCGACTTTACGCTGGAGGCCAGCGGCCACAACCCGCGCACGAAAGTCTATCAGCGGCTGCGCCAGAAAATATGCCACAAGTATTCGTACCATATCCGTAAATACGGTCCGATCTCCTGTGTGGGCTGCGGACGCTGCACAAGGTCCTGCCCGGTGAACATAGACATCTTCTCCATTGTGGATGAGGCGTTGAGGGCCTGATTGCGGCAAAGACCAAAACGGAAATAAATCTTTTCGAGGATCAATATGTGTTCAAATAATCCCTACATTCCCATGCCGGTTGAGATTATAAAAATTATCGACGAAGTTGACACGCACGACCAGAAAACATTTCGACTGAGATTTCTCAACCCCGAGGATGCCAAAAACTTCAACTACCTGCCGGGACAGTTTGCCGAACTATCCGTTTACGGCAGAGGCGAATCCCCCATCGGCATTGCCTCCTCTCCCACCGATGAAGGATATGTGGAATTTACCGTGCAAAGGGCGGGTGCGGTTGTGCCCGGCCTGGTGACGGCGGCGCTCCACGACATGGAAGAAGGGGCGAAAATAGGTCTGCGCGGCCCTTTGGGGAATTCCTGGCCGATTCAGTTTCTGGAGGGGAAAAATATTGTCGTCGTGGGCGGCGGCTTTGCCTTTACCACCCTGCGGTCGCTTATCCGCTACATTCTCTATGGAGATAACCGCAAACGCTTCGGTGATATCACCGTGATCTATGGTGCGCGCACACCCGGCCTGCTTTTGTATAAAGAAGAGCTTGCCCAATGGGGAAAGCTGGGCGATATCAAAACCGTCATTACCGTGGACCAGGGAGACGCCGGCTGGAAAGGACGTGAAGGTTTCGTCCCTGCCATCTGTAAAGAAGTTGCGCCGTCACCGGACAACACGGTGGCCGTGATTTGCGGCCCCCCGATCATGATCAAATTCACCTTACCGGTATTTTTCGACCTGGGATTTTCCAAAGAAAACATCCTCACCTCACTGGAGATGCGCATGAAGTGCGGCATCGGCAAATGCGGCCGCTGCAACGTCGGCTACAAATATGTCTGCTCCGACGGGCCTGTCTTCTCGCTGGCCGAACTGGAAGAACTCCCCAGGGACTTTTAAACCGGTACAGACAAAGACCTGCCTCGTCGTGTTAAACCTCAGCTTTTCTTTTCAGCCCGGGGAGCGTGTATCACGAGCAAGCGCCTGTAAAAGCCAGATAACGGCTATGGAAAGCGTGATGAAATGAGCGGTGAAGAAACCATAGATGAGATTCTCGACGGCGCTTTGACATTGCGGCAGACGAGGCGCGGCTACCGCTTCAATCTGGATTCGCTCATTTTGGCCCACTTTGTCTTTGTTCGTCCGGGCAGTGTGAATCTGGATCTGGGCTGCGGAAACGGCATCATCGCACTGGTGCTGGCCAACCGCTTCCGCCGGACGCGCTGGCACGGCCTTGAGCTGCAGACCGGTCTGGCGGAGCTGGCGCGAAAAAACGCCGGGGCCAACGGACTGGACGGGCGTGTGCAGATCGAAGAAGGAGACGCACGCAACATAAAAAACATTTATCAGCCGCACTTCTTCGATAATATCGTTTTTAACCCTCCCTATCGCAGGCTTTTATCGGGCCGCATAAATCCGTCCGGGGAAAAGGCCATTGCCCGTCACGAGGTGGCCGGTTCACTGGCCGGGTTTCTGGCCGCCGCCAGATATGCGCTAAAACCGGCCGGTCGTGTGTTTGCGATTTATCCGGCGACAAGACTTGTGGAGATGGTGAGCCTGTTTCGTAAAAACGCCATCGAGCCCAAAAGAATGAAACTTGTTTTTTCAGACACTGTATCGGCTGCGGAGTTTGTGCTTCTCGAAGGTCGCGGCTCGGGGCGGGAAGAGCTGAAAGTGGAGCCGTCTTTGTATATTTATGAAGAGCAGAAAAAATATACACCCGCGATGCGGGAGTTGCTCACCGGTCTGGCTTTGCCTCCAGGCTCCTCCGGCGGGTGATTTCTTTTTCCATCACTCTTTTCAATATCTCCGCCAGTTCGGGATCGGCCAGAGGCGCTGTGCATCGGGTAATCATTTTTTTGTCTCTTTGCGTGAGCAAGTATTTTCCTGCCGCCCCGCCCGGTGAGTTTTTCATTGGGTGATGGTCCGGCACATAACCCACGCTGAAATGGATATCCCGGACCCATGTCTTTCCGCTCAGTTCATTTATTTTATTTCTTATCTCGTCTTTCATGAAGTGGAGCTGCTGTACCCACACGGAAGAAGTTGTCCGGACGAACATGATGCCGCCGCGCATCGTGTCAGGCCTTGACTGGGCGGCAATGGCCGGTCCGACCGCTTCAGGCCACAGCCCAAGGAGTCTGCTTTCCTCAAGCCTGGGGGCAAAGCCTCTCCTCTTTAGTGAACGCGAAAGAATCTGGCCGATGGGCTGGAGTTGTCTTTGACGGAATTTTCTGCGCATATCTGTCGGAGCCTTTAAAAGGGAAGGGTGGATTGTGTCAGGCCGGGCGGTGCGGGCGTGTCGCCCATAATTCTGCGGATATGTTTGTAGAGGTCGTCAAGAGTAAAGGGCTTCTGGATAAAGCCGTTGCAGCCGCGGGCGATGATGCGGCTGGCCTCTCCGTTTAAGCTGTAACCGCTGGAGAGGAGGACTTTCGCCTGTGGGCTGATTTTTCTGATTTCGTCAAAAACCTCTCCGCCGCTCATACCCGGCATGACCATGTCGAGGATGATAAGATCGATGCGGCCGTGACGTTCTGTGTAGATATCCAAAGCGGCCGGTCCATCGGAAGCGGCGATGACGGTGCAACCCAGCGCTTTGAGCATGGCGCCTGCCACTTCCTGAACGACTTCTTCATCATCGACCAGAAGGATCGTTTCCTTGCATTTTTTAAATCCGCCGGGCGTTTCTTCAATGCTGGTGTCATCTTCATTGATGGCGGCAGGCAGGTAAATATTAAAGGTGGAGCCCTGTCCTTTCTCTGAATAGACATTTATAAAACCGTGGTGATTTTTGATAATGCCGTAAGCCGAGGCCAGCCCCAGGCCTGTGCCACGTCCCATTTCTTTGGTCGTGAAAAAAGGCTCGAAAATCCTTTCTTTTGTTTTTTCATCCATACCGATGCCTGTGTCGGTGACGGAAATTTTGACGTAATGACCGCTTTTGCCTGCGAAAGTTTTGAAATAGCTCTCGTTGAGATATGTATTTTTTGTTTCCAGAAACAGCTCTCCGCCGCCGGGCATGGATTGCGTCGCGTTGATGAAAAGATTCATCAGCACCTGCTCGATCTGTCCCTGATCGATGTCGGCCGGCCAGAGATTGCGTTCCAGGTTACGGTGGATGCGAATCTCTTTTTTTGTGCGTTCCAGTGTGCGTGAGGTTTTATCGATGAGTTCGTTTAAGTCGGCTTTTTTGACTACATACTTACCGCCCCGCGCGAAGCCCAGCAGTTGTTTGGTTAAATTCGCACCGCTGGCGACAAGCGATTCGATGGTTTTGATATGATCGTAATTAGGATCATCTTTACTCAGTTTTAAAAGCGCCAGGGAGGTATGCCCCTGAATGCCCATCAGCAGATTGTTGAAATCGTGGGCGATGCCGCCGGCCAGCGTGCCGATAGATTCGAGTTTTTGCGCTTGCAGGAGGCGGGCTTCGTTCTTTTTCTGGCTGGTAATATCCCGCATGAAGTTTAAAGTGGCCGGTTCATCGTCCCAGAGAATGGCCGCGCTGTTTAGCGATACCCAAATGGTGCCGCCGTTTTTATTTGTTATCCGGAAGCTGTAATTGCCGGCTGATGTATCTCCGTACAAAATAGCCTTTTGCCTTTCGAAGACCATCTCGCGGTCTTCACTGAGCACGAAGTTGATGAAGGAGATGAGCTCCAGCTCATCCATCGTGTGTCCCAGCATTGTTTCCGTACGGCTGTTGGCAAAGGTGATTTTCCCTTCTTTGATAATGAAAATCGCATCGGTGGAATATTCGATCAGTTGTCTGTATTTTTCCTCTGACTTGAGCAGCTCCTTTTCGATCTTTCTTCTTTTGGAGATATCCTTGGAGACGACCGCAACCGCGATGATGCTGCCGTTATTGTCCTGATCTCTCACCGGGCTGAAGGTGCGCAGAAAATATCCCCCTCCCAGCGAACTTTCATGTTCGTCATGGAGGGAATTACCTGTTTCAAATACGGTTCTTATTTTGGCTGTGAAATCGGTTGTTTCTTCCGGAGAGTGAAAATCCTTGTATGAATAAGCGTTTGATTTCGCCTGCGCTATTTTCATGCGCGAGGCATGATCGGGATTCATAAAAAGATAGCGGCCGTTTGCGTCCACCAGATAAAGGGAATCATTGGTGGAGTTCACAAGGTCGCGGTACTGGTTTCCCAGTGACAGTTGTTCGCGGATTTTTTTGGACAGAGCGGAAAATTTATCTTCAAGCTCGGCGTAAGTCGGCTTTGTTTCCATTGTGTCCTCAACTTCGGTCAGATCAGCTTTTTAAATTCCTCGTTAAAAACTTCAAATATTCCCCGATCAAACAAGATATGGCGAATGAGTTTGATGTTGCTGTTTTTACGGGCATATTCAATACAGGTGGAAAGCGCCACAGAGGCGGCCTCATGGATCGGGTAGCCGTAAATTCCACAACTTATAGCCGGAAAAGAAATACTTTGCAATCCCTTCGTTGCCGCAAGTGTGAGACTGTTTTGGTAGGCCAAAGAAAGCAGCCTCGCCTCATTTTTTGTTCCTCCCCGATAGATCGGGCCGACGGTGTGGATGACGAAACGGGCAGCCAGACGACCGCCGGTAGTGATGACGGCCTGTCCGGTCGGACATCCGCCGATCCGGCGGCACTCGGCCATGATGTCCGGGCCTCCGGCGCGGTGAATTGCTCCGTCCACGCCGGCGCCGCCGGCCAGACGTTCATTTGCGGCATTCACAATGGCGTCGGTCGTCTCCAGCGTGATGTCGCCTGTGGCTAGCTCGATAATTGTCTCGTTGAATTTGGCCTTCATTGTTCGTGCTGTGCTGAAATTTTCCTTCCTTCCCCGTAAACAAGCATACGATAGGTTTTTTCAATCCGGTCCCAGTTCTCTTCGCGGTCCATGGACCAGTAGCGGCCGATCACGGAGACCACCTGTCCCAGCCCGATGTCCCGGCATTTTTCTTCGACCTGACGAATATAATTCACGCCGCTTTCGGCCTGCTCGCCCCGTCTCCCCAGCATGGCGTGGATAAAGAGTTGTTTGACCCCTTGTCTTTTTGCCATTTCCATCAGGGCGAAAAGATGCGTGATGGAGCCGTGCGAGCTGAAAAAAGAAATAATGCCCATCAGATGCAGGGCGGTTTTGTTTTCTTTGGCCTGCTTCATAGCCCGGAGAAATACTTCGTTTTTATAAAAAGTTCCCCGGGTGATGGCCTGGTCGATGTTCACGCGGTCCGAATAGATGCGGCGGCCCGCTCCCATGTGGAGATGGCCGGCCTCGGAATTGCCCACTGTAGCGTCCGGCAGACCAACGGCAAGGCCGGAGGCGGCCAGACGAGCCGAGGGATATGTACAAGCGAGGCTGTCCATGACGGGTGTGGCGGAGTCGGCAATCAGATTTCCGTGCTTGTTTTCGTTTAGTCCCCAGCCGTCGAGAATGAGCAAAAGTAAGCGGCTTACGGGAGGAATTTCCCCGTCATGTTGCGCGACAAGAGAGCGACCGGTCATCGACGCGGGGGCGGCAAGTCCCAGAAGGTGAAGAATGGTGGGAGCAACGTCGGTAAGTTCTCCTTCGGGACGCAGAGCCAGAGTCTTATCCGGGTGCAGTAAAATGAACGGAACAGGGCTGTTGGTATGGCCCGTGTCCACGCCTCCGTCGGGGTAGAGCCATTTTTCCACCGTGCCATGATCCGCGGTGACGATGACGGTGATATTTTGCCGGCGTGCCGCGTCAATCAGAGTTCCCGCGTGCCGGTCAACCGCTTCTACTGCCTCGACGATCGCCCGGCGATTTTCGATATGACCAAGGACATCGACATTGGGAAAATTGACGACGATGAAGTTACAGGAGTCATTGTTTATTTTGTCCAGTGCCGCGGCGGTTATTTTGTCGATGGACATTTCGGGTGCCTCGTCGAAAAGCCGCACATCCTTGCGTGTCGGAACGACAATCCTTTCTTCTCCCGGAAGCAACGTTTCTTTTTTACCGTTGAAGAAATAGCCTACATGAACGGCTTTTTCCGCCTCCGTGATTTTGGCCTGTCTCAGTCCATTGGCGGCGATTACATCGCTTAGCGTGTCGTCCAGAACACCGGCCGGCGGGAAGGCTACTTCCGCATTGAGTCCTTTGTGGTACTCGATCATCGTGGCGAAGTGCAAATCAAGGCCGCGGGCAACCGCAAATTCATCGAAGTCTTTTTCCGTGAGGCTGCGGGTCAGTTCGATTTCGCGCTCGCCACGGATATTATAGAAAATAACACAATCACCCGGAGAGATTCTGCCGACCGGATTTTGCCATTCGTCGGCCAGAACCAGGGGCAGCAGAGTTTCATCCTCTTCACCCCGGACATAGGCTGCGCGCACAGCCTGTGACATGGGGAATTTAACGTCGGAAGTCATTAATCTGTTTCGCCAGAAGGGAACCTGTCCTTTTTTTATCAGCTACGCTAGCTAAATAATCAAGGTCTGTAAAGGGAAAAAACATTCCCTGTCCACGACAATACCCTTTCGCTGTTGAAAATTGAAAACTTAAATGATACAGAGCACAGTCATGATCGTGGGTGACTGGAGAAAAAGATCCTTATCTTCGGCAAGAGCAAACCAACACGAAACGCTCATTGACGAGATGTTGCGCGAGCGGGCGGCTGTTTTGGCGCGCGCTGGCTTTGCCGTGGAGGATGCGCTGGCAAAACTGCAGGCCATCGATCGTGAAATCCATAAAAAGATTACACTTTTGGGTAGTACAGAGCAGACCCCGCCCGGCAGTGGCCTGATATTTGAAGAAATCAACTCCATTATCGACAAGTTCAACGTCGAACGACAAAACGCGGAAGTTAAATACTACTATCTCATTGTTACCCGCGAGGCCCTGGGCCTCAGGCGGCATGAAACTGTGCAGAAACTCTACGCGATTCCGCCGAAAAAGAAAAAGATGCAGACATCCTGATGGACAGATACAAAAAACAGCGCGTGCGCATGGTGGAGACACAAATCCGGGCGCGCTCCGTCAAAGACCCGCGCGTGCTGAAAGTTATGGAAACCATACCGCGCCACCTTTTTGTGGATGAGGGGCTGATCGATCAGGCCTACAATGATAATCCTTTGCCTATCGGCGAGAAACAGACCATCTCCCAGCCCTATATTGTGGCTCTGATGACGGAGGCTCTGGCACTCACCGGTAAAGAAAGAGTTCTGGAGATCGGCACCGGCTCCGGCTATCAGACGGCGATTCTGGCAAAGCTGGCGGACAGGGTTTTTTCCGTGGAACGAGTCGCTTTGCTGGCGTCGCGTGCACGTAAAGTGCTGGACAAGTTAAATTGTTACAATGTTGCTATCCGGGTCGGAGATGGCTCCTATGGCTGGCGGGAGGAAGCTCCGTTTGATGCAATTATCACCACGGCTGCGGCTCCGGACGTTCCTTCATACCTGCTTGAGCAGCTTGCTCCCGGCGGCAGGATGGTTGTGCCGGTCGGCAGCCGGGAGGTCCAGACACTCTACAAATTGACGCGTTCGGCTGACGAGCCTGCCCGTATAGACAAAGAAGATCTCGGCGGCTGCCGTTTTGTCAGCCTCATTGGAGAAAGCGGATGGAAAGAATGACCGTGGGCGGGAAGATTGCCGGCCGGCATCGCCAGATGGCGATGTTGGTGGTCGGACTTGTCCTGATGCTGATGTCCTGTGCCGGACAACAGTCTCCTCAGAGTACCTCAACAGGTGTCTATCACATTGTAAAAAAAGGAGAAACAGCCTACAGTATCGCGCGTGCCTATTCCATCAGCCTCGAGGCACTGGCGCAGGTTAATGGCCTTTCTGATGTTGCACAAATTAAGGAAGGACAGGTGATTTTTATTCCGGATGCCGTGGAGGTTATTGATGATGTAATGGCCGAGGCGCGTAAAACGGGTGCTCTGAACGAGAAACCGGCGCCGAAAGCGAGTGCGCCTCCTGCAACACCGCCACAAAAAAAGGCGTCTGTCACCCCCGGGCCCGTTACCTCCCCGAAACAGCCCTCCACGCCGGTTACCGTCCCTAAAGAACCGCCTGTAAAGAAAGCCGAAGCGGCCAGGGAGCCTCCCGTAACGAATGACGACGTGGTTGTAACTGAAAAAGGAAAGCTGGTTTGGCCTGTGCAGGGAAAAGTGAAGACCTCTTTCGGCATCCAGCCCAATAAGACCTTTCACAACTGGATCAGGATTTCATGTGCCGATGGTGAGCCGGTGAGGTCGGCGGCGGCGGGAACGGTCATTTATTCTTCAACTCTGGCCGCATATGGCGAGACGATCATTATCCGTCATTCCAACGGTTTTGCCACTGTGTACACCCACCTTAAAAAAAGGGAAGTCGAATGTGATGTGGCTGTTCGAAAAGGCCAGGTCATTGCACGGGCCGGGGAAAAGGATGAAAAAGGAGCCTGTTTTATCCATTTTGAAATCCGTCACCAAAGCAAACCAAAAGATCCGCTCATCTATCTGCCGTAGACGGCATTTTCAGACAATCCTCAAGTATATCTATATCTTACATTAGTTATTGACTTTTTTACCGGATGATGGTAGTATCGTTTGTTCTTAAAGAAAGGCAGGTGTTGAAAAAATGTTTAAAGTAGGCGATTTGGCGGTATATCCGGCCCAAGGTGTCGGTGTTATTGAAGCTATTGAAAATAAAGAAGTTATGGGTAAAAAGCAACCTTTTTACGTGATGAAAATTATGGGTAACGGCATGAAAATCATGATCCCGACAAATTCTGCCAAGGCGGTGGGGCTGCGTGAGGTGATCATGGAAAAAGAGATACCCAGGGTTTACGAGATCCTCCGCAACAAAGACGTGACCATTGACAAGCAGACCTGGAACAAACGCTATCGTGAGTATCTGGAAAAGATCAAAACCGGTTCTGTTTTTGAAATTGCCAGCGTTTTGAGAGATTTATTCATCCTCAAAAGCGACAAAAATCTATCCTTCGGCGAACGGAAGATGATGGACACGGCAAAAAACCTGC
The DNA here is from genome assembly GCA_018056765.1 of Syntrophaceae bacterium. Taxonomy (GTDB): domain Bacteria; phylum Desulfobacterota; class Syntrophia; order Syntrophales; family Smithellaceae; genus UBA8904. Next base: position 39,844 of record JAGPFA010000013.1, on the reverse strand, counting down.
TGGTCAAAGAAATCTCCGTGGCCTCCAATGCGCAGGAATCGAAGGTTGAACGCGACCTGCAGATGATTTTTACGGTTCAATAAACGGTAATGCGGCGCTTCCGGCGGAAGCGCCGCTGTTCTTTGAAAACAAAAGAAAGTCAGGTTTTTTGTGCCGGGAAAACAGGCCTCCATGTTCCCGGTCGTTTATTATCTTATTTATTCATATTCAACGAACGGTATTCCCGATCGTATATAATTTAAGGAGGTGAATTCTTTGATTGTTAGAACATTATTGGTATTAGCCTGCTGTATCAGCGGTTACTTCATTGCCTTTTACCTGGCGGCGCCCAGCTCATACGATTTTTTGAAAGCTTCTGTCGGCTTCATTATAGGCCTCGTCGTCGCGCTGCTGGTGATCATGGTGGAGAAAGATATCCGCAAGCTCTCTCTGAGGGTCATCGCAGGAGGTGTCGTCGGCATTGTCATCGGGCTGGTCATTGCACTGCTGCTTGGTTTCGGCCTGAATTTGGTCGTCAGGATTCAGGAGAATCAGCAGTTTGTTCCCTGGATCTATCTGCTCCTGACCGGTATTTTAGGTTATCTGGGCCTGGTGCTCGGCTCGAAAAAAGCCGACGAGTTCAGTTTACGTGCCGCCGAGGGCAAGGAAAACGTCGAACGTCGTTTGCTGGACACAAGTGTCATCATTGACGGCAGAATCGCGGATATCTGCGACACCGGTTTTATCGACGGAAGCCTTATCGTACCGCGTTTCGTCCTCAACGAGCTGCAATTCATCGCGGATTCGTCCGACTCCATGAAGCGCTCCAGAGGAAGGCGGGGGCTCGACGTTCTTAACCGGATGCAAAAAAGCACCACAATCAATATCGAAATTGTCGAGCAGGATTTCCCGAAGATTAAAGGTGTGGACGGCAAGCTCGTCGCCCTGGCGCAAAAATTAAACGCCAAGCTGATGACCAACGATTATAACTTGAACAAGGTGGCGGAACTCCAGGGTGTCAAGGTACTCAACCTGAACGAACTGGCCAACGCGATGAAGCCGGTTGTTCTGCCGGGTGAGCAAATGCTGGTTAAAATTATCCGGGAGGGTAAGGAGCCGGGCCAGGGAGTCGGTTATCTGGATGATGGAACGATGATCATTGTAGACGGAGCGCAGAAAATGATCAACATGACCATCGAAGTGGTCGTCACCAGTGTGTTGCAGACAACGGCCGGCAGGATGATCTTTACCGAGCTCAAGGAAGCGGCTGAAAAAAGAGCCGGCAACTCGTAAAAGATGTTGGCCGGTTTTGGCCGGGAAAAGATGTTGACACTTCCAAAGGCCCGGAAAAAATATTTTTTCCGGGCCTTTTTACATGTGTTTTGCCGGTGCGTTCCGGCCGGTTTGATACAGGCTGAGCTGCCGTGCATGAAGGTGGCGGCGACCTAAACCAGGGCACGGACATTACTTATGAAAACAATAGCTGTTATTGCAGCTGGTGGTTTTGGCAAAAGACTGGGCACGGATATTTCCAAACAGTATCTGTCACTGAGCGGGCTGCCGGTTGTCGTCCGCACGCTCAGGGTGTTTGAAAATGCTGCGGCGGTTTCCGAAATTATGCTGGTCGTCCCGCAAAGCGATATGGAATTTGTCCGGGAAAAGATCGTGGATAAGTACGGGGTCAGGAAAGTGCGTGCGGTCGTCGCCGGAGGCGCCGAGCGTCAGGACTCCGTTGGCAACGCGCTGGCGGCGCTGGACGGCCCGTGTGATGTGGTGGTGGTGCATGATGCGGTGCGTCCATTTGTCAGCGTCAGGATGATTGATAAGGTCATTGAAGAGGCGCTGATCACGGGAGCTGCTTCCATCGGCGTCGCGGCCAAAGACACGATAAAGAAAACGGACGATGAGCTTCTGGTGAAGACCACCGTGCCGCGCAGTAATCTGTGGATTACACAGACCCCGCAGGCTTTCCGCTATGATCTGCTCGTTGGTGCGCATGCCCGGGCAAAGGAAGAAGGTTTTTATGGGACGGACGACGCTTCGCTGGTGGAGCGTCTCGGCTTGCCGGTACGGATGGTTGCCGGTTCATATGAAAACATAAAAATAACCACGCCGGAAGATCTGAAGATTGCAGAGGCGCTGATGGGTGAAACTGTGACGGCAAAGACGATTTTTCGTTCGGGTATCGGCTACGACAGCCATCGCTTCGTGCCGGACAGAAAACTGATTCTGGGCGGTGTGGAAATTCCTTTTGCGAAAGGACTGGCCGGACACTCGGACGCGGATGCTCTTTTGCATGCGGTTTGCGACGCGCTTTTGGGGATGGCCGGTGCCGGTGATATCGGTCGGCATTTCCCCGACGACGATGATGCCTACCGGGGGGTCTCGAGCCTGCTTCTGCTGGAGCGTGTCGGAGAAATTATTGCCCGCAATGGCCTGACTGTCGGCAACATCGATGTTACGGTGATAACTCAGTTGCCCAAACTTGCCCCTTACGCCGAAGAAATGAAAGCAAATATCGCCCGTGTTTTGAAAATCCCGGCTTCATCGGTCAGTATCAAAGCCAAGACCAACGAGGGCATGGGATTTGTAGGACGCGGGGAGGGGCTGGCCGTTTTAGCAGTGGCCGGCGGTATGGAGATAATTGCAGATGAGTGACAAACCAAGAGTTCGTTTTGCGCCATCCCCCACCGGATGGCTGCACGTGGGCAACGCTCGTACCGCGCTGTTTAACTGGATGTTTGCCCGCCACAACGGCGGCTCTTTTATTTTACGCATTGAAGACACGGACGAGTCACGCAGTCACACCGCCTATCAGGTGAGTCTTGCAGAAGATCTCAGGTGGCTGGGGCTTGACTGGGACGAGGGGCCGGAGCAGGGCGGCGCGTATGGCCCGTACAGGCAGAGCCAGCGACTGCACATCTATGAGGAACACTTAAAAAAGCTCCTGGCGACTGACATGGCCTATCCCTGCTACTGCACGGAGGAGGAACTTGAAGAGGAAAGGCAATCGCTCATCCTGAGCAGGAGGATGCCTCGTTACATGGGGAAGTGCCGCTCACTCACCCACGAGGAGCGTGCCGGGCTGGAAGCGGCTGGAAGAAAACCGGCCTACCGCTTCAAGGTCCCTCAAACCACAATCGAATTCAATGATCTTATTCGCGGTCCCGTGCGCTTCGAAGGCGAGGCCATCGGCGATTTCATCATTGTGCGCTCCAACGGCATGCCGGCCTATAATTTCGCCGTGGTGATCGATGACCACCTGATGAGAATTTCACACGTCATCCGTGGTGAAGATCATCTGTCCAATACCGCCTCACAGATCATGCTCTACCGGGCGTTCGGGTTTGAGCGTCCGCTGTTTGCGCATCACTGCCTGATTCTGGGGCGCGATCATACCAAACTCAGCAAGCGTCACGGTTCCGTCTCCGTGGATGAATTCCGCCGCCGCGGCTATTTGCCCCAAGCGCTCATCAATTACCTGGGGCTTTTGGGCAGCTCGTTTGCCGGCGGACGGGAAGTGCTCTCACGCGACCAGATGATTGAAGCTTTTTCACTGGAGCGCGCCTCAAAAAGCGGGGCGGTTTTTGACGAGGACAAGCTCCGCTGGCTGAACGCCGGCTACATCCGCAATATGCCCGCCGATGAGCTCGTCCGCCGCCTGGAGCCGTTTTTGAATCAGGCGGGATATGAAACTCAATCACTCGATCCGGAATGGCTTGGAAAAGTCATTGAATGTGTGCGTGACGAGCTTGTCGTTCTAACGGATATCGGCGCGCACATTGATGTGTTTTTTTCCGGTCACTTTGAGGTCACACCGGAGGCAGGACAGTTTTTGGCCATGCCGGCAGCCCGCATGGTGATTACTGCTTTTGGAGAATACCTCGATGGGGCCCGCGGCGAGCCGGCTGAAATCTACACACAAGCGATGAAACATGCGGCTCAAAAAACCGGCCTGAAAGGCAAAGATGTTTTCATGCCGGTGCGCGCCGCACTGACCGGCAGGCTCGCTGGTCCGCAGCTGGGCCAGATCTTTGCAATTCTGGGGATGGACGAGGCAATAAAAAGAATCAGGCAGGCGTTGAAGGAAGGCTAAAGGATAAAGGCTAAAGGATAAAGGATAAAGGATAAAGGATAGAGGGGGGTTGGTTTGAAAAAGGACAAATCCAGTTTTGTATGTCAGCAGTGCGGGTATATGTCGCCCAAGTGGCTGGGCAAGTGTCCCTCCTGCAACTGCTGGAACTGCTTTGTCGAAGAATTTGCCCCATCCGCGCAACCGGGCGGCCGCGACGAGTTGAGATTTGACGGTAAGCCCATGCCCATTTCTGAAATACCGGCTGAAGAGGGCAGGCGGGTCGGGACCGGTATCGCGGAAGTTGACCGGGTGCTGGGCGGCGGCATTGTAACAGGATCCGCCATTTTGGTAGGAGGCGAGCCGGGTATCGGCAAATCGACGCTGATGCTCCAGGTGATGAAAAATCTGGCGGACGGCGGTGCGAAGGTGCTCTACGTTTCAGGTGAGGAATCCGCACATCAGATCAGACTGCGGTCGCGCCGTATCGGCGCCGAGGCCGAAGACCTTCTCGTGCTGGTGGAGGTGTCTTTGGAAAAAATCATCGAGCAGATAAAAGCCTGCGATCCGTCTGTCGTAGTCATCGATTCGATTCAGACCGTTTATTCTGCAGAGCTGATGTCCGCGCCGGGCAGTGTCGGTCAGGTGAGGGAATCGTCGTCACGTCTCATTCATCATGCCAAGAAAAACGGCATCCCTCTGTTTCTCATCGGTCATGTCACCAAAGACGGCTCGATTGCCGGGCCGAAAGTGCTCGAGCACATGGTGGACACGGTCCTTTACTTTGAGGGCGATTCCGGCCATGCCTACCGGATTATCCGTGGTATTAAAAACAGATTCGGCCCGACAAATGAGATAGGCGTTTTTGAAATGCGTGACAAGGGGCTCAAGGAAGTGGTCAATCCGTCCGCTTTTTTTCTCAGCGAGAGGCCCCAGGATGCGCCCGGCTCGATAGTGGTGGCCAGCCTGGAGGGCACAAGGCCCATTCTGGTCGAAATTCAGGCACTGGCGAGCCCTTCGAATCTGGGCACACCCAGGCGCACGGCCATCGGTGTGGATCACAACCGGGTGTCGCTTCTGGTGGCGGTGCTTGACAAGATCTGCGGGCTTCATCTGGGCGGATCGGACATTTTTCTGAATGTGGCCGGCGGAGTGAAAGTCGAAGAGCCGGCTGTGGATCTGGGCATCGTTTCGGCCATGGCGTCCAGTTTTCTGGACAGGAAGGTCGATCATTTGACGGTTATTTTCGGTGAGGTAGGTCTTACCGGCGAGGTGAGGGCTGTTTCACAGATGGAGGCGAGGATAAAAGAGGCGGCGCGTCTTGGTTTTAGCCGCTCGATCATCCCTTATAGCACTCAAACTTCGATAAGCCCGCCGCCCGGCATGGAAATCCGTCCCATCCGATCTCTTGGCGAACTCTTGGAAAATCTTTATTAAAAAAAAATTCCCGAACCTTGACACAGGGGAAATCATGCATAAAATAGTGCCGCTTATGCAGCAATCATAAACTTAAAGAGGAAGAAAGGAGATAAATAGTATGAAAATCAGACCCTTACAGGATCGAATCATTGTCAAGCGTTTGGAAGAGGAGGAGAAAACCAAAGGCGGTATTATTATCCCTGATACAGCCAAGGAAAAACCGATCGAGGGCAAAATCATTGCCGTAGGTAAAGGAAAGAAAACAGAAGACGGCAAGATTATCCCTCTGGATGTCAAGGTCGGCGACAAGGTCCTCTTCAGCAAATACGGTGGAACAGACATCAAAATCGACGGTGAAGAGTACCTGATCATGAGGGAAGACGATATTCTGGGTGTTGTTGAAAAATAAGAAAACATAAGGAGGAGCATATACAATGGGTGCAAAAGAACTTCTTTACGATGAAGAAGCCAGAAAAGCTATTTTGAAAGGCGTCAACACTTTAAGTGACGCGGTTAAAGTTACTCTCGGGCCCAAAGGCCGCAACGTGATTATCGACAAAAGCTTTGGTTCTCCCACCGTGACGAAAGATGGTGTGACGGTTGCCAAAGAAATCGAACTGGAAGATAAATTTGAAAACATGGGCGCTCAGATGGTGAAGGAAGTCGCCAGTAAGACCAGTGATGTCGCGGGCGACGGCACCACCACCGCCACACTGCTGGCGCAGGCCATTTACCGCGAAGGCGTGAAAGCCGTAGCGGCGGGCGCCAATCCGATGGATGTCAAACGCGGCATCGACAAAGCCGTTGACGTTGTCGTCAAAGAACTCGGCAAGATGAGCAAGCCCACCAAGGACCAGAAAGAAATCGCCCAGGTCGGCACAGTTTCGGCGAACAACGATGAGACCATCGGCAATATCATTGCCGGCGCGATGGACAAGGTCGGTAAAGAAGGCGTTATCACCGTCGAAGAAGCCAAAGGACTGGAGACCGAACTTGAAATCGTCGAAGGTATGCAGTTCGACCGGGGTTATCTCTCCCCCTATTTTGTCACCAATCCCGATAAAATGATCGTCGCTCTCGAGGACGTGCTGATTCTTATCTACGAAAAGAAAATCAGCGGCATGAAAGACCTGCTGCCGATTCTCGAGCAGATCGCCAAAATGGGGCGTCCGCTGCTGATTATCGCCGAAGACGTGGAAGGCGAGGCGCTGGCAACGCTCGTGGTCAACAAAATCCGCGGCACGCTGCATGTGGCGGCTGTGAAAGCCCCCGGCTTCGGCGACCGCCGCAAAGCCATGCTCGAAGACATCGCCATCCTTACCGGTGGCAAGATGATCTCCGAAGACATGGGCTACAAGCTGGAAAACGTGAAGCTTGAAGACCTCGGCCGCGCCAAGAAAATCACGATCGACAAGGACAACACCACGATCATCGACGGCGCCGGTAAACGTGCCGAGCTCGAGGGACGGGTGAAACAGATCCGCGCCCAGATCGAAGAGACCACCTCTGATTACGACAGAGAGAAACTTCAGGAACGGCTGGCGAAGCTGGTCGGCGGTGTGGCAGTGATTAAAGTCGGGGCAGCCACTGAAACGGAAATGAAGGAAAAGAAAGCCCGCGTGGAAGATGCTCTCCATGCAACGCGTGCGGCAGTTGAAGAGGGAATCGTAGCCGGAGGCGGTGTCGCCTACCTGCGTACCCTGCCGGCGCTGGCAAAACTGGATCTTGGCGGAGATGAACAGATCGGCGCCAACATCGTGAAAAAGGCGATTGAAGAGCCGATCAAGATGATTGCCGTCAATGCAGGCTTTGAAGGCAGCATTGTTGTCGAAAAAGTTAAAGAGAAGAAGGGCGCCTACGGCTTCAATGCGCGCACCGACGAATTCGAAGACATGATCGCGGCCGGCGTCATCGACCCGACCAAAGTCACGCGTTTCGCCCTGCAGAACGCGGCTTCAGTCTCCGGACTGCTTCTGACCACGCAGTGCATGATCGCCGACAAGCCGGAAGAGAAGGGCGCAGGCGCCATGGCCGGTATGCCCCCGGGCGGCGGCTATCCCGGAATGGGAATGTAGAAAATAAGCAGCCCGGCTGCATGTAAATTTTCAAACTGACAGTTAAGCGAAAGCCCCCTGCCTGCTGAGGCAGGGGGCTTCTTTTTATTTTGTTGATTTTGCTTCTGTATCCAGCAACTGCTGCACCTGTTTAAAAAAAACGGTGCGCATCTTTTCCTGATTGCCTCCCTGCTTGTCGCTGGCCTGTGGCCAGTTGCTGTTGAGTGCGATCACCAGCCTGCGTGACGGATCAATGAAAATGCCCTGACCAAAAATACCGCGGGCGGTGTAACTGCCGTCATTGAAAGTCCACCACTGATAACCATATCCATATGCCGGGTCACCCGTACTGGCCTTTTTCGTTGTGGCCATGCTAATCCAGTTCTCAGGCAGCACTGCCTCGCCTGCCGCCATGCCTCCGCCGAGCATGAACAGGCCGAAGCGGGCGTAATCACGGGTGGAGGCCTGGATGCAGCAGCCGCTGATCTCGTGGCCTGTGGAGCCGATCAGCCAGGTGGCGTCCTGCTCCATGCCAAAAGGTTGCCAAATTTTCTCGGACAGATAATCAGCCAGCCTTTTTTTGGTGGCGGAGCTCACCAGCACACCCAGGAGATTTGTTTCACCTGTTTTGTAAACCCATTTTGTTCCCGCAGGCGCCTCACGTTCCAGCTTGCGCATATAACTGACCGTGGCATCCAATCCCGGTTCCGGTTTGTGGGAGTTGAACATGGCGACATCCGACTTAGGGTCTCCGTAGTCTTCGTTCCATTTTACGCCGGAAGTCATCGTCAGCAACTGTTCGACCGTCACATCGTCATATACGGATCCTTTGAGATCGGGAATATAGTCCGATACTTTATCGTTTACACTTTTAATGTAGCCGTCCCTGACGGCGGCTCCCGCCAGTGTCGAGGTCAGGGATTTAGCGACTGAAAAACTTGTCCAACGTCCCTCCGGCCCGAAACCCAGACCGTATTTTTCCAGGCGCACCTTGCCGTCCTGGATAATGATGAGTGCGGCGGTACGCTGTTCTTTCATAAAAGCGTCAATGTCCAGGCCCGCGGGCAGCGGCTCGCCCGTCGGCAGCGGGTAAGCGTTTTCTCCGGCCTTGATTGGCCGCGATTTAGAAAGAAAAGGTATCCGGTCAAGCGCGCGGAAAGTGGCATCACGCTGACTGGTGGACCAGAAAAGAACATCCTTGTCGGTGGGCATATTCAAAAGTAAACCGCGCATGTCTTTGTCGAGTGTACCCCAGATTACCGCGCCGGCCAAGGCCAGCACCACGATAATTCCAATGAACCATTTCTTCATAAGTATCCCTCCCTTTTAATGTTGTTGACCGGTATAACCTGCGACAGTTGGCCGGGAAAAATGCGTGTGCCTGAGAAGTGAAGCAGTAAACCTGTATGAAAATAATTTTGTCAATTTCCCCGGCTGCCTTAAACTTGCGCGTATTATAGTCCGGAATGACCGCAAGAGCAATAAAAGAGACGGCTTGCCCTTATAACTGTCTGTTCATGCCGTGTTTTTTACACAAATCATTGACGCGGGACAGGTATTGAGCTAGTTTTCGTAATCTATCGTTGTTTAAGGCCGGCCTCGCGCATTATACATGAAGGCAGCCTGCCGGATTTTAAAGTGTTTTTCCCCAAGGACGGCCTCGGTGCAAAAGTTCAAAAAAAGAGAAAAGCTCTGGACCAAAGATTTTGTCATTGTGTCAGTAATCAATTTTTTGATTTTTCTGGCGCATTTTCTGTTGTTTGTTACTATCGCGTCTTTTGCCGTCGACGCTTTTGGCGCCACCACGGATCTGGCCGGGCTGGTCGCCGGCATGTTTATTATCGGCGCGCTCATCGGACGCGTAGTGACGGGTCGTTTCATTGAGGGGATCGGCAGCAGGAAGGTTTTAATAGCCGGTGCCCTTTCCTGCATTTTTACCTCCGCCTTGTATTTCGCGGCGCTAAGTCTGCCTCTGCTGATTGCCTTCAGATTTTTTCACGGTATCAGTTTTGGAGTGATCAGTACCGCCACAGGCACCATGATTGCCCAGGTCATCCCGCCGTTGCGTCGCGGTGAAGGCATCGGCTTTTACGGCATGGGGGCGATTCTGGCGGTGGCGCTGGGCCCCTTTATCGGTATTTTTTTAATTCATCACGCAGATTTCAATATGATCTTTGCCTGCACTCTGATTCTGGCCGTGATGAGCTTTGCCCTGTCATTTACCGTCTCCAACCCGGTTTACGAGGCGCCGGCAGGTAGCCATTCTGTGCCTGAGGGTGCCTTTCGGCTGACCGATTATCTGGAATACAGATCGATACCGATCTCCATCATTATTCTGCTGGCGGGATTCAGCTATTCCGGCGTGCTTACCTTCATCTCGCTTTACGCCAAAGAGATACAACTGGAAAAAGCGGCAAGTTTTTATTTTCTGGTGTATGCAGTCACACTGATGATTTCGCGCCCCTTTTCCGGGCGACTGATGGACATCAAAGGTGCGGACTTTGTCGCCTACCCCTGTTTGTTTCTATACGCCGCGGGGATGCTGATGTTCGGGCTGTCCGTAACGGGGATAATGCTCCTGGCGGCGGCTATTTTGTTGGCACTTGGCTACGGAAATTTTTTTTCCTGCGCCCAGACTCTTTCCATTAAAGACGTGCCTCCCCACCGGATGGGGCTGGCGGTGACCACCTATTTTATTTTTGTCGACCTGGGTTTTGGCCTGGGACCTTACGTACTGGGATTGTTAGTTCCTCATACCGGCTATCGTGGCTTGTATCTGACGATGACTTTGGTGGTTCTTGCTTCGATATTGCTTTATTATCTTCTGCTTTCCAAAAAGGGATTGACCAAGCCGGTGCGGCAAACCATGCAAGTTTTGAACGATGCGGAAAAGACGGATTGAACGACGGGAGGAAAGCTATGGAAAAAGACACGCCATTGGTAATTACGATCAGTCGCCAACTCGGCTCAGGCGGGGCGTTTGTCGGGCAGGAACTGGCCAAAGCGCTGGGCATTTCCTATGCGGATCGCGAGATAATCGACCAGGCCGCGCAAAGGCTCTCCATGCTTGACGCGGATCTGGAAAAACGCGATGAAAAAAGGTTGTCGTTCTGGCAATCTTTCATGTGCTCACTGGCCTGCACACCGGAAGCTTACGTCAAGCCTCAGTCCCTGCCGCCCACCGACCGGGAGCTTTTCAAAATCGAAAGCGAGATCATGCTGAGAATTGCCCGCGAGCGCTCCGTTGTGATTATCGGTCGCTGCGGCGCCTACGTCCTCAAAGGCCATCCACGCCACGTCAGTATCTTTCTGCACGCAGACAAAGAGTTCCGCCAAAAGCGGCTCGAACAATTCTATGGCGTGTCCCCTGATGAAGCACTGAAACTCACCGCGCAAAGCGACAAAGAAAGAGCTCTGTACCACCGCACTCTGACCGGCGAGAAATGGACCGATGCGTCACGTTATGACCTGGTGATCAATACGGGAAAGACAGGGCTCGACGGGTGTGTCGGGCTGATTCTGAAGTATCTGGAAATATGGAACAGATAACACAGGGGCGTACCTGTTTTGTGTTTTTAATCTCCTGGTTCATCGCGCCCCGTGACACCTTCCGGCAGCTTTTCCCTGATTTCGTCCGACAGCCGGTACCAGGCCTGCACAGCGTTTTCCAGCCGATAGTAATGCAGGATGTAGGCGGCCGCCAAGACCATCAATAGCCCGGAAAGGGCAAGATACGGCGCTGAGAAATGAGTGATTGCCCAGCCGAAGGACAGCAGAAAAAAAAGACACACAAACAGCATCGTGATCAGATGTACCAGACGTTCATGCTGCATCCGAATGATTTGTGTTTCGTGGCGGGCCAAAAGCCCGGCAAGTGTCTGTGGGGAGGGGCTGCTGTTGAGAATAGTTCTCACATATTGTTCATGTCTTTTCATGTAAGTGATCATCTCCGTCCTTTCCTCGCCCGGGCGATCTTTTCAGTTTGGGGATAAACATGGGCGTTTTCTTTTTATAGTCAAGATAGACTTTGCCCAGTCTCATTTCCAGCTCCGGCTCCTCGATCATTTTAATTTCTAAAACACTTAGTAAAATAAATACGGGAGTGAAAATAAAAACGACCATGATGGATTTAAGGAGCATTCCGAGTCCTAAGATCGCAAGATAAACACCGCTCATCATCGGATGGCGCACATAAGAGTAGAGTCCGGAGGTAACTAAAGCGGGCGGCGGGCTGAAAGGGACGGGGGTGCCTTTGGCGCGGGCAAAGCCGGCCGCGCATGAAAAAACCATAATGAGCCCCGCAATAACAAGCGGGATGCCCGCACAGAGATTAAAGGGATAGGGAGGGAAAAGCGGCAGCCCGAGCGCACGGTCCAGTGCCCAGAAGGCCATCACCAGGAGCGTTGCGAAAATAAAAAATGACAAAGCGGTCGCGGGAGTCAATAACATCCTTAGCTTCCGGCTACCGGTGACCACGTTGAAAATCAGACGTACAATATTGGTTTTCAGATCCATGTTGTTTCCCTTATTTTGCTTTATTGATTAAACGCACGGCCGGGTCCTGGTGATAGAAATCTTTGAGCACGCGGTACAGCTCGGGCATGACATTTTTCATCCCGACAGGCTGGCAGAAAAAATGCTCTGTGGCCACGGCGAAAAATTCTGCTTCATCGGTGGCGCCATATGGATCAAGAAAGGTTTGTCTGCCTTTTTTTACGTCGGCCAGCAGCTTTAAATATTCGTCGGAGAAAGTTTTCACCCAGTCAAGGTATTTATTGCGTCCAGCCAGCGGCGGTGTGCCGTCGGCGATGCCATCTTGCATATCCAGTTTGTGCGCGAATTCATGATAGACCACATTGTAGCCGGAGTCGGGATAGTCAACAGCCTCGAGCACTGCGTCCCAGGCCAGGATCAGCGGTCCCTGATGAAAGGCCTCGCCGGAAAGTGGCTCCGGCACATCCAGAGGTTCCAGGGGCACCTCAAAAAAACCGGGTCGGCGCTGGGGCGGGATCACTTCTGTGGGATAGACAATCACGGTTTCAACATTTTTATAAAAATTGTGTTTGACATTCAAAATCAGTATACAGGCCATGGCGGATATCGTGACGCGTATTTCATCGGTCAATTCCAGACCTCCACAACCCTCCCAGTTTTTTTCCGAGATAAATATCCGCACCATATCCCGGAGTCTTCTGCGTTCATCGTCATCAAGCAGCGCATCATAGCTGACATTCGAGCGGATGATCTTGTCCCATTCCGGGGGGAAGGGGTTTTGCGTCAGTCTGAGCCTTCTTGCCTTTGTGAACCAGCCAAACATGATGGTCCTTTCAGACGGTAGTGACCCTATTTTGTAACATAAAAACAGCCGTATGTAAAAAAACGATTTTGGCGGGGCGGCTGTGCCCGGAGAACGTAAATAACGGATATTGCACCAAAGGACGCTTTTTTCGCCCGATCTCCAAAGGGGATTTATATATTGAAATCCCGGTCGGCAGACTATATAGATAGAAAAAAAGGAGGGCCAAAAATGAGGAAAATATTATTTGTTGTTGTTGTTGTGATGGCGTCGTTGCTGTTTTCAACCAATGCTATGGCCCAGGGTAAAGCCTATCGCTGGACCGGGTTTTATGCCGGAGGGCAGGGAATGTACCTCACCGGAAACAGCGACTGGGAGATGGGAGCCAGCTGGAACAGTATCGACCACAATGTGAACGGAGGCATGGGCGGATTCTTCCTGGGATACAACTACCAGTTGCCTATCAACCTGGTTCTTGGCGCGGAGACGGAACTGAATTTTGGACAGGCCGACGGTTCATCTTTCTGTCCCAATCCGGAATTTAATTGCGAATCCAGGTTGTATTGGCTGGGTTCGACAAAGTTCCGACTGGGCTACGCCATTGACCGCTTCATGCCGTTTGTCTCGGTAGGCTGGGCCTACGGTGGAGGAGAAAACAAGATAAAAGATTTAATATATGGCATCGATTACAAGGACAGCAGCTTTTACTTCGGGGCGGTACCGGGTGTCGGTTTTGAGGTTGCCATTACGAATAATCTTTTGCTGCGCGCCGAATACAACTACTATTATTTCTTCAGATCTGAACAAGAGATAGATAACGTCAAACCAGATATTCAGGTTGATATGTCCGCCTTTAAGCTGGGTCTGAGCTTCAAATTTTAGTAAAAACTGCCATTGAGAGGGCCGGGAAATATTCTCCCGGCCTTTTTATATTTAAATACCGCTGTAGCGCCGGCCGCCAAATGGTGCGGCAAATGAGGATAGGGGGTGAACGACCATGTATACGCTGCTGGCAGACGCGGTGATTGTTATTCACCTCTTGTTTATCGCTTTCGTGGTGGCAGGCGGTCTTGTGGTGCTGTACCGGCCGAAAGTAGCCTTTTTACATTTGCCGGCAGCCTTCTGGGGAGCCTTCATTGAATTTTCAGGCTGGATCTGTCCGCTCACCCCGCTGGAAAACCACCTGCGGCAACTCGGGGGCGAAAGCGCCTACAGCGGCGACTTTGTCGACCGCTATCTTATTCCCGTAATCTATCCCGCCGGCCTTACCAATCAGATTCAAAACATCCTGGGCGCCTTTGTCGTGGCAATAAATCTGGTTTTCTATTTCTTCGCCATCAGGCGGCATTTGTTCGGAAAACAAAACGCCTGATTCGGCATATCTGATAGCGATCCACTCCACGGGCTGGAGATTTGCTTTGGGATGACTTGCTGATTCCGGGAAGAATGGTGAAGTTAATTAGAAGTACTAAACAACAGAGTATTTATTGTTATGCCCGCGCTGGGGTGGTTGATTCACCGGATATGCAGGCAGGAAGAATTTGCTGTCGATTATTTTAAAAAAAAGATGGATTTATTCTTCGGGAAAGTATAGCATCCGGCCTCCGTTTCCCAAAAAACATATAAAGAGGTGTCTAATGAACAGAGCACAGTTAGTCGATGAGGTTGCCAAAGTAACAAGCACGAAGAAGGAAGCAGACGCGGCGGTCAGTGCGGTTTTTGCGGCTATCCAGAAGGCGTTGAAAAAGGGTGACAGTGTTACGCTTGTGGGTTTCGGTTCTTTTTCCGTGACCAAAAGAAAAGCGCGTAAAGGGAGAAATCCGCAGACAGGCGAGGCGATTAAGATTGCTGCCAGAAAGGTGCCTGTTTTTAAGGCGGGTAAAGGATTGAAGGACGCGGTGAAATAAAGGGCTTATTAAGCAAAAAAGCTGTCCACCCGGGTGGGCGGCTTTTTTGTTTGGTCCACAGTTTATTGCTGAAAAAAGTTAAATCCTTTCATTGAACATGGAAGTTTTGTCTCCCCCTGCCACCAATCAGGGCAGTTGACAAAGCTTCCTTCACCGGAGGCAGTCTTTTTTCGCGCACAAAGGTCGCCATCCTCCACAGACAGTTTGGATTTTGCCGCCCCAATGCCGTTTTTCCCCGCCTGTGACAACTGTGACTTTGTTTTACGGTTTTTTGTCCATATCTTGTCTCTTAAAATGAAACATCTCCTCCTGAGAGAGATGTCACAAAGATTATTCCCGGCATGCTACGTTTCCGATGTAAATCTCGTAGCTCACGGTGCGGCGATTGCCGGGGATTTTGTTCAATGAAGTTGAATAGTTCATTTTGCCGTAACGGATGGGTGAAAAAAAGTGAATCATTTTATTGACAAGCAGCGCCAAATGCTATTAGATAATAACCCGTATGTAAAAAAGAAGACCGCCGTCATCCCGGCGGATGACCAGCGATGAGCGTCCAGCGTCATAAGGATGAAGCTCAGGGCGTATTCATAAGCGTAACTTAATGACGATATTTTTGATCCTGCCGGTTCAAATCGTCAGATAATATACGGGATAATCATGCTTCCAAAAATCAATCGGGCTGTATTGAGCATCTTGATTTGTCTGGCGATGCTCATTTCCATGACGATCAATGCGCCGGCGCGTCAGCCGGTAAAATCATCCACCCAGAACTTAAGGGGAAACATTCATGCCGGCAGTGTTCCCAAAGGGGTGGTTATCCGCTCCGCGGCGGCGCTTGTAGAGGATCAGCGCACCGGGGAGCTTCTGCTGCAGAAAAAAGCACATGCCGTTGTGCCCATCGCCTCCATTACCAAGCTGATGACGGCCATGGTTGTTTTGGACTCCGGAAGCGATTTAAATGAGCTTATCACCATCGAAGCGGCCGATGTCGATACTTTCCGCCACAGCTATTCCCGCCTGCCGGTCGGCGCGCAGCTCACCCGCGGGGATCTGCTTTTGGTTTCTCTGATGGCCTCCGACAACCGCAGTGCTCATGCGCTGGGGCGCGTTTATCCGGGCGGCGTGGCCGCCTGCGTGGCGGCAATGAATGACAAGGCCAGATCACTGGGGCTTTTTAAAACACGTTTTGTGGACACGACGGGATTGTACAGCGGCAATGTTTCATCGGCGCGGGATCTTGTGCGTCTGGTGGAAGCTGCTTACGGTTACCCCTTAATCCGGGAGTTTTCCACATGCCGCGAAGCGGTGGTTGATTCGGGTACACGTGTTTTGGAGTTTCGCAACACCAACAGCCTGCTGCTACATCCGGAATGGGAAATCGGTCTTTCCAAAACAGGTTATATCGGCGAATCAGGCCGTTGCCTGGTGATGCAGGCACGTCTTGCGGAACGTTCCCTGTTTATCGTTTTGCTTGATTCTCAGGGGAAACTGACCCGTATCGGAGATGCCAACCGTATAAAAAAATGGCTGGAGACCTCGGGGAAGGATTTGAGAACGTCTCGGTATCCAATCCGCACTGACCCGGCCGGCTAGAAAAGACCTGCTTTTTCCAGTCCTTTCCCTTTGTGTTCCTCATTGACTGACGGTTATAAATTTGCTAGAACACTGCAGATTGAAAAGCCCCGGTAAAGACTTGAAAAACGGGGAAACAGGCATTTAAATGATCGATCTGCATACCCATTCAATTTTCAGTGACGGAGCACTGATTCCTTCCGAGTCCGCACAGCGGGCTTTGGCCGCAGGATATAAGACGATAGCCATCACGGATCATGCAGACTGTTCGAATCTCGATTTCATTGTGCCGCGAATCATCAGAGCATGTGCAGCCATTACAGGCAAGGGCAGGATACAGGTCCTGCCGGGGCTGGAGCTGACGCATGTTGACCCTTCAGATATAGCGCCGCTGGCGGCGGAGGCAAGAGCGATGGGGGCGAAAATCATCATTGTTCACGGAGAAACCCTCACCGAGCCTGTGCCTGCGGGCACGAATCTGGCCGCCATTAAGGCTAATGTTGATATTCTTGCCCATCCCGGATTGATCACGGACGAGGAAGCCAGGCTTGCGGCGCAAAACGGTGTTTTTTTGGAAATAACGACCCGCAGAGGGCATAGCCTGTCCAACGGTCATGTGGCGAAAATGGCCACAAAGTATGGCGCGCCACTCATTCTCAACAATGACGCCCATGCTCCTGCCGATTACGTCGGCCCGCAAATGGCGCATAAAATTGCACGCGGCGCCGGTTTGTCGGAGATGGAGGTTGCCGCCATGTTGGAAAATTCCGGAAAATTGGCACAGAAAGCCGGTGTGTAATGACTGATTTGGAAAAAAGACCCATGAACATCTGTTTGCTGACCTATCGGGGGAATCCGACCTGTGGCGGACAGGGTGTTTATATCAAGCATTTAAGCAAGGCGCTCGCTGATGAAGGACATCGCGTGGATGTCATTTCCGGGCCCCCTTATCCGCATCTGGATGAAAATGTCCGCCTGATTAAAATGCCCAGCCTGGATTTGTACCACCCCGATCATCTCTTCCGTCCGGAAAAAGTAAGAGATCTGTTGAACCCGATTAATATGTATGAGTTTTTAAATGTCTGCACGGGGAGCTTTCCCGAGCCTTTCACCTTCGGAGAAAGGGTTTACAGCTATCTGAAAAAACACAAAAACGAGTATGACATTGTTCATGACAATCAATGTCTTTCCTACGGTATCGGCAGGCTGGCGCGTAAAGTCATGCCGACGATTGTCACAATACATCACCCGATAACCGTTGACCGCCAGGAAGATTATAAAGTTGCTAAGACCATCCGCCAGAAATTCCGTGTATACCGCTGGTATACGTTTATCAGGATGCAGCTTAAGGTGGCCAGGCAGTTTTCACACATTATTACGGTTTCCGAATTTACGAAAAAAGACATCGCCAAAGAGTTTGGTCTGGACCAGAACAAATTCCGCGTTGTGCACAACGGGATCAACAACGAATTTTTCTACCCCAAGCAAAACGGCCCGCGACCGGAGAACTCTCTTATCGTTACCAACAGTGCAGACACCCCCTTAAAAGGTCTGAATTTCCTGCTGGAGGCGGTGGCCAGGGTACGTCGTGAGAGGCATCTGACGCTGACGGTTATCGGTCAGCCGAAAAAAGACGGGATCATCGAAAATCTGGTAAAAGAACTGAAGCTGGGGGACATTGTCCGTTTCACAGGCCGTATTGAAAATGAGGAATTTGCCGACTACTACGCTAAATCCACCCTCGCCGTCGTTCCGTCCTTATACGAAGGTTTCGGAATTCCCGCCGCCGAGGCGATGGCCTGTGGTGTGCCGTTGATTTCCACTTCAGGCGGAGCGCTTCCGGAGGTTGTAGGTGATGCCGGTCTGGTCGTGCCGCCCGCTGATGCAACAGCTCTGGCTCAGGCCATCACACGGTTGCTCGACTCCGCTGAGGAACGCAAAAAATTAGCTCAGGCAGGGCTTGAGCGTGTCAATTCCGTCTTCAGCTGGGCAAAAGCAGCCCGCGAAGTCGCTGATGTCTATCGGGAGGCAATTCGTGGTTACAGTAGATTTTCATGAACTGAATCTCAAGCCTGGTTCTCGTGTGCTCGACGCAGGATGCGGCACCGGCAGGCATCTGCGCGCTCTGGCGGGAATTGCCGGTATCAGCATTGTCGGAGTTGACGCCAATCCCAAAGATGTCAGCGCAGCCCTTAAGGGATTGCAGGAAATGCCGGATGTTTTGTGCGCCGATTATTCGGTAATGTGCCAGGACATCACCCGGCTGCCGTTTCCCGATGAGCATTTTGACTCGGTCATCTGTTCGGAAGTGCTTGAGCATATACCGGCGCATGAAGCGGCCGTCAAGGAGCTGGTGCGTGTTCTGAAGCCCAAAGGAAGCCTTGTGGTGAGCGTTCCCCGCTACTTTTCCGAGCGGGTCTGCTGGATGATTTCGTCGGACTATTCAAGCGATGAAGGTGGTCACATCCGTATTTACAAAAAAAAGAAACTGCAGAAGATGCTGACCAGTCAGGGTATGAACTGCTGGAAAGTCAATTACAAGCATGCCTTGCATGCTCCCTACTGGTGGATCAAATGCCTGGTCGGTATTAAAAACGAAGAGAATATTTTTGTCAGAATGTATCACAAGTTTCTTGTCTGGGACCTGTTTTCCAAGCCCAAAACGGTGCGGATGCTGGAGGCGGTGCTCAATCCGCTTATCGGAAAAAGTATCGTGTTTTATCTGAAAAAAGGGTGAACTTATGGATGTTAACATTTCAGTTAGCGAGGCGATAAAGCCGCCGCAGACAGACAGGATAGCCGGTTTTATCGCAGGTCTGCAAAAAGAAAACGGCGAGATTCCCTGGTCGCACGGAGGCAAGACGGATCCGTGGGATCATATAGAAAGCGCCATGGGACTGAGCATCGCCGGTTATTTTCAGCAGGCCGAGCGTGCCTACAAGTGGCTTGTCGCCACACAGCTTCCCGACGGAAGCTGGTGGTCGGAAACCAAAGACGGCAACATCATCAATTCCACGAAAGAATCCAACTTTGCCGCCTACATTGCGGTTGGTGTTTATCACCATTATCTGATTACCGGAGATATGGACTTCCTGAAAATGATGTGGCCTGCCGTGGCGCGCGGTATTCAGTTTGCTCTGGAGTTGCAGGCCCCGGAGGGAGAAGTCTACTGGGCAAGGAACAAAGAGGGGCAGGTGGATAAAATGTCCCTTCTTACCGGCTGCAGCTCAATTTACATGAGTCTCAAGTGTGCGCTGGAGATTGCCGGGATACTCGGGATCAAACGGCCCCGTTGGCAAAAGTCCAAAGAAAGGCTGGGTGTATGTATTGGCAGTCGCCCCGATCTTTTCAATATGATCAAATCCCGTTTTTCCATGGATTGGTACTACCCGGTTTTGTGCGGCGCCGTGACCAATGAGGCGGCACACGAGCGTATCGACCACTTTTGGGATAAGTTTGTAGTGCCCGACTGGGGCGTGCGTTGTGTGAGCGATCGCCCCTGGGTGACCATGGCCGAAACTTCGGAATTGATTCTTACGCTTGCGGCGATCGGCGACGACACCCGCGCCAAAACAATATTGAGCTGGCTGGACGACAAGCATTACTGTGACGGATCATACTGGATGGGGGTTACATTTCCCGACAGCGTTATCTGGCCGGAGGAAAAAACCGGCTGGACGGCCGCGGCTGTCCTGCTGGCCCGCGACGCGATAAACAACATGACGCCCGCCGCGGATTTGTTCAAGCATCGTTTCTGGGACGAGGCCGGACGCCTTCCTTAGGATGTTGTTCGCCCTGTACCGGATAAGGTCTGAAACAAGGTCTTACAATTCATTTTGAAAAGAGAAAAAGAGTGCGCAAGGATCATCGTCCCTATTATCTAAAGAAGCTCAGCCACAAGTTTGAAAGATGGTATGCGAACCATTTTCTGGCTCCGCAATGCGAATATTTTGGAAAGGACCTGGTTTTCATGAAGCCATGGGGCATTGACATCTTCGGAGGTCCGATATCGCTTGGCGATCACACGACCCTGATTGCCACCATGGACAAGCGTATCCGTCTGACGTCCTGGGTGGAGGGAGAGAAATCAGGAACGATTGAAATCGGCCGCCATTGTCTTTTGTGTCCGGGAACCAGAATTCAGGCCGCCACCGCCGTCATTATCGGCGACGACTGCATGCTGGCGCAGAATGCATCAATCAGCGACGCGGATTGGCACGATCTGTATGACCGCAGTGCCGCGATCGGAAAGACGCGGGAAGTGGTGATTGGCCCGAACGTCTGGATAGGTGACAGCGCCATGATTTGCAAGGGAGTCACGATTGGTGAAAACGCGGTGATCGGAGCCGGTGCGGTGGTGGCAAGGGACATTCCCGCCAATGCCGTGGCCGTTGGTAATCCGGCGTCTGTCATCAGGTATCTTGATCCGGATCGGCCGATCCGGTCACGCTCGCAGTGGATGTCCGATCCACGCAAAATGGACGAATATTTCGATGCGGTAGAAAGAATCATGCGGGAAAAGAATTCACTGCTGAACTGGATCCGCACACTCATCTTCCCGCGCAAGGGAGACTAGTCATGAGTGTCGCGATTATTGCCGCCCCCTATCCCCTGGAAGAATTTCCCTCTCCGCCGCTGGGTATTTCATATGTCGCCGCCGCTTTTGAGGCTGCGGGTTGCGAAGTGAATATTTTCGATTATATCATATCCGGCTATTCCAAAGAAAAACTTGCCGCACAACTTGCCGAATTCCGTCCGGATGCAGTGGGTACCGGCTCAGTCACGATGAATTTTTATGATGCGCAGCGCATCCTGAAAGATGTGAAAAGCATTGATCCGGACATGGTCACGATGATGGGCGGTCCGCATGTTTCTTTTACCGTAGAGGAAACACTGCGTCTCTTTCCCGAAATTGATGTGGTTTTTATCGGCGAAGCGGACGACACGATTTTAGAATTTGCCCCGTTAATCCGCCGGCCCGACAAATGGCGTGAGATACGCGGCATTGCCTTCCGGAGCGGTGGCGATATTGTCAACAACGGCAGGAGAGATTTCATTACGGATGTTGACCGTATCCCCCCGCCCGCCCGTCATCTTTTATCCGTTTCGCGGTATTTGGCGCTTGGTTATCCGGTAAGCATGATTACAGGACGCGGCTGTCCGCACGGCTGCATTTTTTGCCTGGGACGAAAAATGGTCGGGGCGAAAGTGCGTCGCCGCACTCCCTCTCTGGTGGTCGATGAAATACAGCAGATCATGGAGCTGGGCTTTGATCGTATCAATATTGCTGATGATCTGTTTGCCTCGGATACCGGACGAGTGAAAGAAATCTGCAATCTGATGAGGCAAAGAGGCCTCAGGCCGGGCTGGAGTGCTTTTGCCCGTGTGGATACCGTCACACAGGAAATGTTTGACGTGATGGCGGAGGCGGGTTGTGACAGCATCAGTTTCGGTGTGGAATCAGGCTCGCCGGAAATGCTCAAAAGAGTCCGCAAGGGCATCACGCTGGAACAAGCCAGACAAGCCGTCCTGATGTGCAAAAAATCAGGTATGCTGCCTCATGCTTCGTTCATGGTCGGTTTACCGGGAGAAACACATGAGACGCTCAAACAGACGGCGGAATTCGCCGGTTCACTGGATGTCCTGTTCGGTTATCATTATCTGGCGCCCTTTCCCGGAACTACTCTATGTGAAAAGATCGACCGTTACGATCTGGAGATTCTCACCCGCGACTGGTCAAAATACGACGCCAATGACGCGATTGTGCGTACATCCGCAGTAAGCGCACAGGACATCAGAAATTTTGTATCTGTTTTTGAAAAAGCCATAAACGATCACTGGCAGGAAGTGATTGATAATTTTAAAACAGGAAAAAACACGCCCTATGATGATCTGCGTGTCGAAGGTCATTACAGGATGAATGTGACCTATGCCATCCTGCAGCGGGATCTGATCGAGCAGGCTGGTTTCATCGGCGCGCATGAATTAAACGGCGGAGCGGATACCGCAGTGAAAATACTGGCGGAAAGAATGAAAGCTAAAATATCCGCCGACCCGGTAATGATTGAAAAAACAATCCGCGATTTTGTCTCCCGAGGTTACCTGAAGCAGGAAAGGGACAATGCAGGTGTTTTGTGGAGCTGGAAATAATCCAATCATGTAATTATTTGTACCGATGTGCTGAGCACTAAACAGTCAGTGAATCAAACGTCGCCATTTTTATTTTGACATATCTAAATAAAACCTGTAATTTACGCAACACCTAAACATTGTCGTTTTTGCCGTCACCGGCCGGCGGAGAGGCTCCATTAAATGGAACATCGATTGGGACCAGATGCGGAGGCAAAGCTGAAGGGGGATGCCCCGGACAAAGCGAAGGAGAGCCCAGACGGTGATGAGTCCGCCTATAAAATGCTGTTTTCCGTCATTACGGAAGCCATTTTAGTTGTCGATACAGTAACACGTTATTTTACCTACGTGAATCCGGCCGCCTGTGACATGTTTGGATATGATGAGGGCGAGTTTTTGCAACTGCGGGTGGAGGATCTTCATCCCGAAGAGGAGCTGCCCGGCGTGCGGGATGAGTTTCAGGCCATGGTTGCGGGGAAAACAGACAGAGCTTACGACATTCCCTGCCTGCATAAAAACGGCTCAGTTTTTTATAACGACATCCGTATGGCGCACTTTGTTATCGGAGCCGTTAAATTCAATGTGGGATTTTTCACCGACAGCTCCAGCCGCCGGCAGGCGGTAGAAGCGCTGCGTAAAAATGAAGAGCTTCTTCGTCTGATTACCGACAACATGTCCGACATGATCAGGGTTGTGGATCTGCGGGGAGTCAATTTGTATCTGAGCCCGTCGCATTTCAAAAAACTGGGCTACAAGCCGGAGAACCGGCTCAACAGATCCGCTTTTGAAATCGTCCACCCCGATGATGCTGACCGGTGCAAAAAAATGTTTTCCGATGCGCTGGCGTTTGGCCGGCAGACGGTCGTACAATACAGGGTCAGGCATGCGGATGGAGGCTACATCTGGCTGGAGACGGTCGGAGACGCGATGCGCGACGAAACAGGCAGAATCACCGCCGCGATTTTAAGTTCGCGTGATGTCACTGACCGCAAAAAAATGGAAGAAGAGCTCATCAGCAGTGAGCAGAGATACCGTGGCATTATCAAAGGCCTGCAGGAGGCTTATTACGAAGGAGACCTTGACGGCAACTTCGTTTTTGTCAATGACGCGCTTTGCCGCAGTCTTGGTTATGAACCGGAAGAAGTTATCGGAAAAAACCACAGACTGTTCCAGGACAGACAGTGGGCTGATCAGCTCTACCGCGACTTTCATCAGGTCTTTACAACCGGCTTGCCCCGGCAGGGAATCGAGGCTCAATTTATAAAAAAAGACGGAAGTATTGTTTGTTATGAGCTTTCTGCACTGGTCCGTCGTGATGCCTACGGTAATGCTGTAGGTTCCGCCGGGGTGGCCATCGACATTACCGCCCGCAAAAAGGCCGAAGAGGCGCTGAGATTAAGTGAAGAAAACTTCCGCCGATCGCTGGATGACTCGCCGCTCGGGGCGCGTATTGTTTCCGCCGGCGGAGACACGATTTATGCCAACAAGACCCTTCTGGATATCTACGGATATGACAGCATCGACGAACTGCGCAGCAAATCCGTCAAGGAGCGTTATACGCCGGAAAGTTATCCAGGATTTCTCGAGAGGCGGGAAAAAAGGAAGGCGGGCCAATACGTACCACCGCAATACGAGATCAGCATATACCGCAAGGACGGGCAGATCCGCCACCTGCAGGCTTTCCGTAAGGAAATATTGTGGAACGGCCAGACACAGTTTCAGATTCTTTATAATGACATCACCAATCATAAAAACGCGGAAATAGAAAAGCAGATCCTCAAAGAGCGCCTGAACCGGGCGGAAAAAATGGAAGTGCTGGGCAGAATGGCAGGCGGTGTCGCCCATGATCTCAACAATGTCCTGGGCGCTCTTACCGGTTATCAGGAATTGCTGATGATGGAAATTCCCGCCGGTGACCGGGCAAGAGGCAATGTGGAAAAAATGATGAAATCCACGGGCCGGATGGCGGCGATAGTCCAGGATCTTCTCACGCTGGCCAGAAGAGGTGTTACGACAACGGAAGTACTCAACCTCAACAGCGTCGTGTCCTCACTGCTGAAGTCACCTGTTTGGGAAAAATTAAAAGAGGGCCATCCCCAGGTAAACTTCAGCGTAAAATGCCATCCTGAGCTTCTTGATATCAGGGGTTCTGTGATTCATCTGGAAAAAACCCTGATTAACCTGGCCACGAACGCGGCTGAAGCCATTACGGGCGCGGGCGAAGTCACCATAAAGACCAGGAACCGCTACCTGGACAGGCCGGTAGGAGGCTATGATGACATCAAGGAAGGGGATTATGTCATTTTGACCGTTTCCGACACGGGCAAGGGAATTCCCAAGGAGTCTCAGGAGAAGATTTTCGAGCCGTTTTACACAAGCAAAACAATGGGAAGAAGCGGCACCGGACTGGGGTTGGCCATCGTTTGGGGCACGGTCAAAGACCATGGCGGATATATCGACGTAACCAGCAAAGAGGGAGAAGGTTCCATCTTTACCCTTTATTTCCCAGTGACGCGCGAAGAGAAGGTTGCACTAAGTGAAGAAGAAATCAAATATGAATACCGCGGCAACGGGGAATCGGTGCTGATTGTGGACGATGTCGAGGAGCAAAGAAATGTAGCTTCAGCCATCCTGACCAGACTTGGTTACCAGGTGCACAGTGTTTCCGGCGGTGAAGAAGCTGTGGAGTATTTGAGGGGAAATAAGGTGGATATTATCCTGCTGGACATGATCATGACGCCGGGTATTGACGGCCTGGAGACCTATCGGAGAATTATCAGGGTAAACCCACGGCAGAAGGTCATCATTGTTTCCGGTTATGCCGAAACACAGCGTGTCCGCGAGGCCCAGAGGCTGGGGGCGGGACGATACATAAGAAAACCTTACATGATTAAAGATATCGGTATCGCCATCCGCGAAGAACTCGGGCGCTGAGCCATTTTTCATCGGCCACGGAATAAACAAAGCTCCCCTGCGCGGAGAAACGATGCCATGACCAGTTTCCGGCAAGCAGACGTCCCCCGTCTGTTTTTCAGACACCAACAACTGAGCGATTACCGGCACACTGCGGCCTTTCCGTTGCACGTGTGCGCGTGAAAAAACCGGTATCGTTGCCGATGCACCGCGTAGCTTGTTTTGCCTTGACACCATAAGTTGAACTTTCTATAGTCTGCGCGAGCAAACTCATGTCATTGCCCGCACGGTGCTGCCGGAGGATATCATGGACAATTCAGGAAAAAATCGCGAACACTGGCGGAGCCGCGGAGGATTCATTCTTGCCGCTGCCGGATCAGCCATCGGTCTGGGAAATATCTGGCGCTTTCCCTATATGACGGGTGAGCATGGAGGTGCGGCTTTTATTCTC
The DNA here is from genome assembly GCA_018056765.1 of Syntrophaceae bacterium. Classification (GTDB taxonomy): domain Bacteria; phylum Desulfobacterota; class Syntrophia; order Syntrophales; family Smithellaceae; genus UBA8904. Next base: position 14,052 of record JAGPFA010000013.1, on the reverse strand, counting down.
ATCTATCTGATTGCCGTTGTGCTTTTGGGATATCCGCTGCTGATAAATGAAATGATTCTAGGGCGTAAAGCGCAGCGTGACCCGGTGGGTGTGTTCAAAAGACTGGCGCCGCACAGTCCCTGGTGGCTGACCGGCGCGCTGGCCGTATTTACCGGCTTTTTCATTTTATCCTATTACGCTGTTGTGGCCGGATGGTCGCTGGCCTACATCTACAAGGTCGTCATTGCCGTTGTATCCCCCGGGATGGACCATGCTCTGGCCTTTAAGGATCACATAAGCAGCGTTGCCGAGCCAATCGCCTGGCAGGGCCTGTTTATGGCTCTGACCATCGGCATTATCGCCGCCGGCGTCGTCAAAGGCATTCAGCGCTGGGCGACGATCCTGATGCCTGTTTTGTTTGTTCTGCTTTTGATTTTGATTGTCCGGTCCGTTACATTGCCGGGTGCAGCCGAAGGACTTATCTATTATCTAAAGCCGGATTTTGGCAAAGTCACCGGACGGACTATTCTGGCTGCACTGTCGCAGGCATTTTTTTCGCTGAGCCTTGGCATGGGGGCGATCCTCACCTATGGGAGCTACATGCAGAAAAAGGACGAAATTACCGGCAGCGCCGCCTGGGTGGCGGGCCTGGATACGGGAGTGGCTTTACTGGCCGGCTTTGCCCTGTTTCCGGCTATTTTTGCTCTTGGTTTTGAGCCGGGTGCCGGCCCGGGACTTGCCTTCATTACCTTGCCGGCCGTTTTCGCCCAGATGCCGCTGGGCGGCTTATTCGGGGTTTTGTTTTTCTTTCTGCTGTCCATTGCCGCCCTGACTTCCGCCATTTCTCTTCTGGAGGTCGTCACCGCGTGGCTGATTGATGAAAAAGGATGGACGCGGCGCAGGGCCGCCGCCGGCGTGGGTGTGGTCATCTTTATTGTCGGCATTCCCGCCTCGCTGGGATACAGCCTGCTTAAGGATTTTTCCTTTCCCGGACTGGGAACTGACCTGCTCGATACTTACGACTGGATTTCCAACAGCATTTTTCTGCCGGTCGGAGCCCTCTTAACCGCTGTTTTTACCGGGTATGTCTGGGGAGGCGCACGGGCCGGGCGTGAGATTGCCACCGGCCGCAGCGCATCAAAAATAGCCCAATTTTGGGTATGGCAGATCCGTTATCTTGTTCCGATTTTAATTGCCATGGTCATGGTGGTCGGCCTTTACGGCACATTCGTCAAGTAAACCGGGCCGGAAATAATATTTGCACCCATCCGAACCGGATGCCGCCCGCGATTCATAAACAGGATGCATCATGAAAAACACTTACTTGTCACAAAAAGATATAAAGCAGGCAAAGCTGCAAGGTCTTTCCCGTCGCGATCTCAAGAAGCAGATGGATCTTTACCGCCGGGGGGCGCAAAGCCTGGAACTGGTCCGGCCCTGCACTGTGGGCGACGGCATCATGACTGTCACGCCCAGAGCGCGAAAACGTTTCGTAGAGTTGTTTGAGCGGCTCTCTCCACGTCATAAAACGATAAAATTTGTTCCCGCCTCGGGCGCGGCCAGCCGCATGTTTGCCGGCTGGTTTCAGGCAGCCCAGGAAGGGAGCTTTGCAGACGCACATGAAGAAAAAAAATTTTATCGTGATTTAAAAAAAATGCCTTTTGCCCCGCTTTTACATGCCAGCGAAAAAGCGCGCCGCCACATCAAAGAGAAAAATACGGCCGCGTTGCTTTCATATATTTTAACCGGTGACGGCTTAAACTACGGATGGCTTCCCAAAGCGCTTATTCACTTTCACGCCTATCCGGGGGGTGCCATCGCCACGGCGCTGGAAGAACACCTCGTCGAGGCAGCCTCCTACCTCGGCGATGCCGCCGGACGCTGCCGCGTACATCTGACCGTTTCCCCGGAGCACCGGCGGGCAATCCGCGCCAGGGTCAACCGGATTAAGGCCGCCCTGGAAAAAGAATTCAACGTCCGGATCAAAGTGGATCTGTCGGTTCAATCATCCTCGACGAATATCATCGCCGTCAATGAAGACTTAAGCCCGTTTCGCAATGAAGAGGGCAGGGCCGTGTTCCGACCGGGCGGCCACGGCGCTCTTTTACAAAATCTCGGGGCACTGGATGCAGACTTCATCTTTTTGAAAAATATCGACAACATCGTGCCGCGCCGCCTTTTGCAGAAAATCCTGCCCTATAAAAAATTACTGGGCGGTGTGGCCATAGAGGTGCAAAATAAGGTCTTTGCCATGCTGAGCGAACTGGAAAAAGGCCGGTTGCCGGAACAAAAAATAAATGAGTACGCCGAATATTTTTGTAAATACCTAAACGGCTCGCTGCCGCCTGATTTTGCCGGCTGGACAACCGCGCGCCGCAGGAAAAAGCTTTTTACTCTTTTGAACCGTCCTTTGCGTGTCTGCGGCATGGTCCGCAACGAAGGCGAGCCGGGGGGCGGGCCTTTCTGGGTTTTGCAAAAAGACGGGTCGCATTCGGTGCAGATTGTGGAATCGGCGCATGTGCGTCCCGGCGACAAGCGGCAGCAGGCTGTCTGGTCGTCCTCACAATTTTTCAATCCGGTTGATCTGGTATGCTGCACCAGAGATTTCCGGGGAAACAAGTTTGACCTGGAAAAGTATGTCGATCGCGACGCATATTTGATTTCTGCCAAAATGGAAAAGGGCGCAACGCTCCTCGCGCAGGAGCTTCCCGGCCTGTGGAACGGCTCCATGGCTTACTGGAACAGTGTTTTTGTGGAACTTCCGTTGATTGTGTTTAACCCGGTGAAAACAGTCTTTGATCTTCTGCGACCGCAGCACGATGCGGGCGGGACAAAAAAAATCAAATAATCATTTGCGCGCATTCATCCCTGCCAAGCGGTTTCACACGAACGATCCTTGTAAGGCCGGCAAGATTACACATAACTTCGGCCTGCGTGTTTTCAGGCACGTTGGCATAGCGGGCGCAAAGGGCCGCCGCAAGCGACAGGGCCTCTTCATTGCCCGCCGGGGCCAGAACAAAAGGCCCGGGGCGTCCCGACATATTGCAGGTGAGGTCGGAGGCGCCGGCCAGTTGCCGCAGTGCGTCATTATCTGCCGCATTACGTCCCACAATTATTTTTGCCCCGTTTGGTGCGCGAAAATGCCGGCCGTATTTTAAAAGCTCGTACTGACGGGGCTGGCTTATTGTTTCATTTGCGCTCATTTCTTTAAAGCGTCTGGTAAAAATAGGATCGGTTAAAAGACAGCCGCCGGCAGGCGGCGGGTAATCGGTGATGCCGAACTCCTCAGCCAGGCGCATCTGCTCCTTGCGCCCCCGACCGGATATGCCTGCCAGCAACTCGCGGTTGATTTGCCCTTCACGTTCGGGACTTACCGGCGCGAGCAGTTTTGCCGAAAGGGGCCTGAGCACAAAGTCGGCATAGCCGGAGTTTTTGGCTACCAGCTGGAGAGACTGGCGGTTTTGCGACATAGGCCTCTGTCCCAGCACCTCGCCGGTAATCAGAAAATCCGCCGCCCTCTCTTCCATCACCCCGCCTGCGACCTTCAGCATCAGCGTGTGACAGTCGATGCACGGATTCATATTTTTGCCGAAACCGTAACGCGGGGAGGCCAGCATCTGAAGATACTCGCCGGTGATGTCCCTGACCATAAGCGAAAGGCCGATTTGCAGAGCCGCCGTTTTTGCCCTGGAGGCATCGAAAAAGGGGCTCGTCAGCGCCAGACCGGTTACATCGATATTTTGTTTCTGTACCAGCCGGACAGCCAGTATACTGTCGAGGCCTCCTGAAAAAAGAGCGATCGCTTTGGTCATATCAAAAAGAGCCTTTTATTCCGGACGCCCCCTTCTCAGGGCAAAGTGGAAAAAGAAAGTGAAAAACTAAAAAAGTCATATGGGAAACGATAGGGAAATTTGCTCGGAAAAGAACCCGCGATATTATGGCCGGGCCTTTTAGTATTTTACGACTTCTGCCCCCCAGATTTCATGTAAAAGGCCGCGCAATTCGTTATTGAGATCGAAATTTACGAGATAAATATTTTTGTCTGTTTTAATTTGCGTGCCCAGAAATCCGAAATGATAAGGAGCCTGATTTTTGTCCGGTCCTGAAAAGCTGAAATAACCATTGGTAAACGCCACATTCAGCCCCTTGAGAATCCTTTCCATGGTCGCGGCCGGTGTTTCATCGTCGGAAATGAATATCAGCCTGTCGCTTTCTTTTTGGAGTGTTTCGACAAATTGTTCAGGCAGTGTGCGCGCGAAAATAAGTATTCTCTTACCGCCTTCGGTCACCGAGATATCCGCTTTGACCGAAAGATTAAAACCGTCTTCGTCGATGTTGAAAATTTGGATATCGGCATCCCTCTGTGCCTCGATGTTCAGATAGGTGACTAAAGACCAGGCAAATTCACTGCAAGGGGAGGAGGGCAAAGAAGAGACGGGCGGCAGAGAATATATTTCCTGCGGTTTTTCAACGATACCTTTTTCTGCGGATATCTCCACGATGGGCAGAGAATTTCCGGCTGCGTAATTGACAATTGCCCGCGGCAGCAGCGCATCGGCTGCATCGACGAAACGGATCCCCAATAAATCACGTGAAGCGGCACGGGATGATTTCTTGGCGATCACCCAGTCCGCGACAATTTCCACCGAAGGTGAAGTGCCGGCCACAAGCGGCTTTTGCGCTTTGGATATGCCATAGCCGGGCATGTTGTTAAAGATTTTTTTCAGCGTGACAATAACGTCATCCTGATCATGGATTTTTATCAGGTGATAATTCTTCCAGTATTCACTGATAATTTTTTTCAGTTGTGCGCTCGAGCGGCTGCCCGTGTCCAGAAATACCGTCGAGTGTGCGTCAAGCTGGATCACCGGTATCGCGGCGCAGTCAATCGTCAACTGTTCCGTGTCCGACACGGGCAAATAGTAATTCCCGCTGGTCATCATAGTGCCGTTCATTTTGGTGATAATGTGTTTGATTACGGCAAGGCGCGCGGCCGGTGACAACTGAATGGCGGTTTTTGGTTCAACCTTAAGCGGTGAAGGCGCTTGCGGCGCGGCCGGTTCCTCCGCTTGTGCCACAGCCACCGCCGGTTTAGCGTCGGGGGCTCCTTCCACGACCAGCGTTGCAGGCGCGGGACCGGGTAAAATGATTGTGCGGCCCTCATAAATTCTATTCACATCGACAATACTGGGATTCATCATCTGCACTGTCCTGATGGCGTCCCATGCCCCGGAGGTGACCCCCATTTCACGGTACACGATCTTCAAAAGAGTATCGCCTTTGCGGATTTTATAAGTATGACCTGTGTCTGTGCCTGTGCCGGAAGTTCCCTGGCCTTCGCCGGGAATTTTCGCCGGCAGAATAATGATCTGCCCCGCGTAAATTTTATCGATGTCGGTGATTTCGGGATTGAGTTCACGTGTGAGCCGGTAATAACGCGGCACGTCTTTTTCTGAAATGCCCGGGATTTTTCGGATGATGGAAGAGAGCATGTCTCCATATCGTACCGTATAGGCATCAGGATGTGCTCTTTTTTGTGAAATGGCGGTTTTTTTGAAGGTCAGTTGCGCCGTGTCCTCCCCGGCCGAAAAAGCCTGGCCGGAAACAGCCAGTACCAGTGCCAGCGTCAGCAAATATGAGCGGCAGGATTTTCCCTTGATCATACAACTCCCTGCTGTGTTTGAACCATAAAATGCATCGTGTCAATTACTTGAATCAGCAACAAAAGTCAAATCCGACATTGGCTCATACCATCTGCCGGGCGGGACATTTCATGCCGGGAAATGGGCCGGGGACCATCTGCCAGTCGGTCATCAACCTCTAGATGACTTTTTTCATGGCCGCGATGGCCACCGCGATCTGGTCATCATCCGGTTCGCGGGTTGTGATCTTTTGCAGCGCCAGCCCCGGCCAGCTTAGAAACTGAATGAATTTAAAACGGCTGTATTTCCCCGTAAAGCGGATTGCTTCGTAGGAAATGCCGGCAACAACGGGCAGCAGGAGAATTTTATAAAGCACCCGATGGGCAAAATCCGGGCGTCCCAGGAGAGAAAACACCAGTATGGAAACGATCATCACAAACAGAATAAAACTGGTGCCGCATCGCGGATGCCGCGTGGAGTATTTTGCGACATTTTCCACCGTCAGTTCCTGCCCGTCCTCCCAGGCGAAAACCGTTTTATGCTCGGCGCCGTGATACATATACACGCGGCGCATATCACTCAACAACAAAGTGGCGGCCAGAAAACACAGAAACATCCCCAGGCGGACGCATCCTTCCAGGACATTCAAAAGAATCAGACTGTCGATGCAAGATTTTATTTTAGTGAAGAAAAAAGCAGGCACGACGACAAAAAAGAAAATGGAGACGGCAAGGCTGATGACGAGCGAGACATACATTTCCCAGCCCTGGGGTTTTTTTTCTTCTTCCGATAGAGCCACCTCTGTGGAGAACATCAAAAACTGAATCCCGATGATCATCATTTCAAACAGAGTGATCGTTCCCCGTACAAAGGGCAGGCCCAGCAGCTTGTGGCGTTTCGTCACCGGGATATATTCACGTTCCCTGAACACAATTTCCCCGTCGGCGCGCCTGACCGCAGCTGCAATTTTGGAGCCGCGGCGCATCATCACACCTTCAATCAGGGCCTGACCGCCGGCGATGTCTTCAGGATTTGGTTTGCAACTCATGCTTGTTTCATACCGATCTCTTTGTAATTTTGCGTTTTCTTATAGGATTTACACGGCATTGTCAATTCATCATTTAGCAAGTGATTGCGTCGGCAGCAACAGAAAACTCCCGTTTTGCATCATAAAATGAGGTGGAGGATAAAAGCTAAGGATAAAGGCTAAAGGACAAAGGCTAAAGGATGCTTCGACAGGCCGAGCATGAATGGTCAGTGAAGAGCTCACTATGAACGGCCAGTAAAAGCTCAGCATGAACAGCCAACAAAACACCGCTCGTCCTGAGCTTGTCGAAGCCTGTCCTGAGCACGTCGAAGGGGATGAGCGGTATTCGACGAAGGGCCTGCCCTGAGCTTGTCGAAGGGGATGAGCGGTGTTTATTTGATCGTTATTAAGTTTATCTCCGGGTTTCCCTTTTGTAAAAGGATGTTGCATGTTTGGCTGGCGGTGGTATAATGCGCGCCAATCTGAGAAGCTTTAGTAAAGGAGGCTCTGTGGCGAAGATAGATTCATCAACCGCCGCTTTTGTCAAGGAATACCAGGAGCGGTTTGAAAAAAAGATCAGAGAGAACGAGATAGAGGTTCTGGAGCACTGGAGAGAGCAGTTGGAAAAAGTCATGGCCTCACGGCCCGATAGTATCGCCTCGTTGCTGACGCAGATGCGAAAAGTTTCTGAAATGATGTCCAACCGCATCAAGGTGCTCAAGAAGGGGTAAGATGGAAAGTATTGCGGATTTTCTGTTTGAAACGGGCATGCTCGCCAAAACACCGCGCAGCGGCTACCAGTTTCTGGGCAGCGGCCGTGAGACGGTGGCGGAGCATATTTTAAGAACGATTTATGTCGGCTACACTCTGTGTAAAATTAATTCGTCGCTTGATGAGCTGCGGGTGCTCAAAATGTGCGCTCTTCACGACCTGCCGGAAGCGCGAACGGGAGACATGAATTATGTCAATAAAAAATACGTTCAGGTTGATGAGGCCAAGGCGGTGAGGGAATTGACCGAGACCGTCTTTTTCGGCGATGATATAAAACAGGCCATTGAGGAATTCAACGCCAGGCAGACGCCGGAATCGCTTGCGGCACGCGATGCCGACCAGATTGCGCTGATCTTACAGCTCAAGGAATACGGAGATCTGGGCAATAAGTATTCCGAAGAATGGATTAAATACGCCATGCAGAGGCTGGCGACGGAAGAGGGCAGAAAACTGGCGGGGCGGATTATCCAAACCGATTCATCGCACTGGTGGTTCAAGGAAAAAGGCGACTGGTGGATCAACGGTAACAACAAATAAAGGTTTGCAACCGGCGGAAGGCTTTCATGATGAAAAAAATGTTTCGGGCAGTTTTTGTTTTTTTGACGACGGCGATCCTTGCCGCGTGTGTGCAACAGTTCGGCTCAATGGGTTTTATCGGATCGCCGGTTCTGTCCGAACCGGAAGAGTACAGGCGTATCTTTGAGGCCAAGGAAAAAATTGTTCTGAAGGCCATCGCCGCGGTGCTTGAGGAGAAGAAAATCGGTAAAAACATTTCCATCGATTACGCCAATCACAAGGTTGACTCGGATTATGTCATCTCAGGCCAGTGGCGCACTAAAACCACGGCAGTGGTACGGCAGCTGAACTGGAAGGAATCGGAAGTGAGGCTCACCGTACTCACCGAGCTTGAGACAAAAGACGGCTGGCAGTTGCGAAAATTGTTGCAGAAGGAGCAGTACGACAGCTTTTTTTATACCATTGAATTGAAAATATACGAAGAGATGGCCAAAGTTCAATAAATCAAAGTAAAGAAAGGAGTGGTTATGGGGCTGGGAAACAAAACATCGGCTTTGCTTGAGGAATTCAAAAATTTTGCACTCAAAGGCAACGTGGTTGATCTGGCAATCGGTGTCATCATCGGCGCCGCGTTCGGGAAAATCGTCGATTCACTGGTAAAGCACATCATCATGCCGCTCATCAGCCTGATTCTGCCCGGCGAGCAGGGCTATCTGGGCTGGAAGCTGGTAGTGAACGGCAAGGAGATTCCCTACGGGCTGTTCATCGGCGAAATCGTAAACTTTTTAATCATTGCCCTTGCTCTTTACATATTCATCGTCAAGTTCATAGGTCTTATCATCAAGAGCAAGGAAGCGGCTCCGCCTGCACCGACCAAAGACCAGGAACTGCTGACCGAAATCAGAGACCTGTTGAAAAAATAACTCCCAAGACAACAAAGCCTCCGGAAGGAGGCTTTGTTGTTTAAATCCTTTCACAAAACTTATCGCTTGGAAAGCAGGTACTCTTTGAGTACCTCCGCCTGGTTGCGTTCCATATCGTGCGCCGAATAAAGAAGAGACAGACGGCCGCGCCCGGCCAGCTCGCGCAACTGCCGGACTATTTCAGGATTTTCATCTAGCTGGGCAAAGTAGCGTTTTTTGAACTCTTCCCAGCGGGCGGGATCATGGTTGAACCATTTACGTAACTGTGTGTCCGGCGCCGCGTCTTTAAGCCACAAATCGGCCTTAAGTTTCTCTTTGGTCATCCCCCTCGGCCACAGACGATCCACCAGCACGCGCGTTCCATCTTCCTTTGCGGCCGACTCGTATACACGCTTTGTCTGAATATCCATCTTCATTTCTGCACCCCCTGATTTTTGCCGATGATTTGCGTTGGTCGGCTTTTATCCCGAAATTTGCCACCAAAATAACCCGGCCTGAAGATCTGCTTCCTGTAGGCCCTGTCCGCTCGATTTCAATACGGGCAGAGCCGAAACTTTACTCCAAATTAAGACAGTAACTATGCCGTTTTCGGGAAGATAGGCAAGAAAAATCATTTCTGTACTCAGAGCGGTTTCGGACATGTCCGATATAACCTCGTTACTGCGCAAATGCTAAGGGGGAATATTTGAAGGTCAGGAAATCATGAGGGGCGGAAGGCAGGTGCTAGTTGGCCGGGAAAACAGACCCGAACCGTTAATGTCCCTTACCGCGATAGCGCCAAGTGGACAGTTTTTATCACGAGCCGTTCGGGATTCAGGTGCCGGGTGTGTTCGTTGTTATCCTCTTTATTGCCCCTCTTTTAAGGGTATTACCCCTTTCTCTTTCCGTTTGGTTCACTGTCCTCCCTGAGCGTCATTGACTTAGTCATGGCGTTTACTTCAAGCCGGTAGTTAGGCCCCTTGGTTACTTTTCACTAGGAAAATCTGGCAGGTCTTTGACCGTCTCCTCTGCCGAGAGACCAATGTCCTGTTTGTCCAGTTTATATCCAGTTTCTACGCAGACGGCACCTGACTATTGTCATGAAATTTCCCTATTCCCCAGCAAATTGAAGGGGCTTACGGTCTGATCATATTCAGCCCAACGGCGAATGCGCACATCATCGTCAAGCAGGTTCCAATCAGTGCTGTTGGCATGAGAGTGACTTCGGCAATCCAGTCCGCCGGGAGCTGAAATGCCACATTGATCCGTCAGGATAAAACGGTCATGCATCGACTCAGAACCAGGTAAAGATTCCCAGAGGAACACCCGGAATCGATGGCCATCCACCGCTATCAGTGGCCGAAGCTTTTGTTCCCAACCGGCGAGGTGGTCTTCAACGGTTTGCCCATCGGGCTTCTGTTTACCCGCTTCCGCATGGATATCGATACGCCCTTGAAGCCTCGCATGCCCTCTTTGTCCCAAAACGTTCGAACAGATTGCGACTGTATTGAAATAACGGGATTCATGATAATTCAAATATGGTTCGATAAGCGCAAGCGATTTCGCATAACGCAATATCGGAGCAAGAGCGGCGCGGTAGGCGGCATCCGATTTGGTCAGAGACAATGTCCTCTTCCGTCGCCCGTTCCACTGCGCTGAATCCAAAGAGCCAAAGAACTCGACCAAGGCGTCGCATTCGCGGCCGCAACCGTCTATTAGCGGTTGGCTCAGGACAATGGCGTGAAAGGGAATCAGGTCATGAGAATCGAAGGCCAGGTTCAACCATTCCTCATCATTGCCAGGATCGCCGCACATGCACCTCGGGTGTCGAACCAGCCGATGCCGATCATGCAGCACCGCAAGACATCTAAGGACTTTATCTTTCAAAGCGGGTGAAAGCGTCGTTGTCCGCTTCTCAGTTACATGACGTAACCACCGATCCTTATGGAGGTTTGCCAATAGACCGTTTTCGGCTATCCCCCGCAAGAGTTCTACCAGAATAATGCTCGCTCTGCCGTCTGAGTTGGCTACGGATGCGTCGAATAGGTCGGGCGTCATGGCAAATTCATAAAGCACAGGCAGCTCCTCCTTCACGCAAACCGTTCCCGGTAGCCTTCTTCAAAGAAGCCGCCCGGCCACGCGTCCAGGAGCTGGCCTTCTTCGTCTAATTCCAGGTGGCGCACCGCCGACGATGTTCCTTTCGGCTGTACGAACAACACGCACACGTCCTTCGGAGTGACAGGTGGAACTCCTTCAGGTAGTTCGTCGCTGCTGGTTTCACGCATCCGACGCATTACGCGCAAAAGCAAGTGTTCGCTATGCGTTTCAATCAAGAACCTGTTCCTGCCTGGGCCAAGCGCAGATTGGATGAACACATCGCCCAAGTCGGCCTGGAGCGCTGGGTGCAAATGGATTTCCGGTTGCTCGATGGCGACAATCTGGTTCCTCGAGGCATATGCGCCCACAAGGATCGGCAATACCTGACTGACGCCAATCCCCACATCCCGGTGACTCACCACCGTGTTTGATCGGCGGTCGATCATAATCAGCTCATTGAGCTTGTCGATATCTGAGGTGCGAATAAGGTCCCTGATCTTTACCGCTTCTGCCTCCGGGTCCTTGACGACAGGATAAGCCCCGGTTGGCGTGGGGCTGTCGTCGTAATCTGGTTCTATATCGAGCTCAATTTGTTCAAGCCCTTCGAGCAGGGGGCCCTCCAACTGATCAATTCCAACCAGGTCTCGCAGGATCAGTTCGTATGGCGTCTGGAGTCGGTCAGGCGCGGAGAGCCATTTATTAACCTGTTCCCGTACACTTGCGTCACGGCGAATGACGTCCCACGCGTAACCCCCACCGGCATACCAGTTCGGATCGTGGTGCTGAGAAAAGGCCAAATGGCGCGGCGGATAAGACCGCAGTGGACCCAAATATCTGAGCCGCGATAATTCTCCTGCGACCGCCTGCCCTACGCCTTTTAGAATCTCATCGATCTTACGGGGAAGGAATGAACGCACTGCCGCGCTCAACTCCTCCTTTCTGCGGGCTTTGCTAATCGTGAAAAGCCTGGCCTGACCGCCCGGAATGAAAGCATTTGATTCTGCCAACCCGTCCGGTAAAAACTGCGTGCTCTTTGCCACCACCTCCGGGACAAGCCCTGCAATTGCCTCATCTAGGCCCTCAAAGTCTTCCAGGTGAATCGTTTCCGTCGTTGTGGAAAGCAGAACCAGCGCCTTGATAACTTCCCGAAAAACAGGATGTTCGTGATCCAGACGGTCGAGCTGAAGTTTGCCGTCTCTGCGGCGACTCATCCGGAGAAGGCTCTGACTATCGGCTAGGAGTTCATAAGTGTGAATTTCAGGGATTGACTCCGGGAGCGGGTGGTCCTGATCGTCCAGGCCGATGCCAATATTTAGCAAAACTGTAATCTGCTTCACCGGAGCGAAGAGTTCTGCAAGCCGGCCTTTGAATGCGCTCGTCTCCAGGTCTGCAGCCCACTCAACACGGCGATTGACCTCACGCTTATGCACATACTGGCGGAACCCGCCCAGATCCACCGACTCGCCCCCGACGTTGGTGCGATGGACATCCAGATCGCCAGTTTCTTGCGCATGACGAGCAAGAATCATACTGTGCAGAACGCTCGATTTTCCGGAACTGTTCGCACCATAGATCAGGGTCAAGGGACGGACAGGAATCCGCTGCACTTCGGCAAAGGCCTTGAAATTTCCAATTCGTAAGGCAGTTAGCATAAACACCTCTTTTGAACCACAAAACACATGAAATACTCGAATGAAGCTAGGATTCTTTATTTCCCTTTTCGTGTTTTTTTATGGTTCGTGTTTTATTTTTTTCCAGTTTCTTCACTTCCTGTACCGCTTCGATAAAGTGTCGTTCTACCGGGGAAAGTTCTTCCAGCGCCTGTTTGCGGTACTTTTTGTATTCAATCCTTGCCTTCTCAACGGCCTCCTCGTGGCTTATTTTACCCGCATGGGTAAGTATGTCACGCTCGCTAACCTTGAGAAATTCATCCAGTTTGGCGATCCAGTCCTTCATGTACATGGGCCTGCGGCTCAAGGCTTGAAGTTCGGCAAAATCGAGGTACATGGCCACAATCCGATTGAGAGTGTCCACTTCCTCTGCGTTCAGGTAGTTCTTGGCGACCTCGATATCTTCCTGGGTCGGTCTGATCCCGGTCCACGAGGTCAGCCCCATGTGTGGCTTGTTAGCATTGGCACGGGCGGCGATGATCTCGGCGGCGGTTTGGCCGTGAGTGGCCCAGTGCATCTTGTTCTGGACGATCTGGAAGAAACGGCGGGAGGTATCCGTGTTGGGGTCATAGTCAATACTGGTGGCGTAAATATCGAGCACCTTACGCCAGAATACCTTTTCCGATGCGCGGATGTCCCGGATACGGGCCAGGAGTTCATCGAAATAGTTGCCGCCGCCTGCCTGCTTGAGCCGCTCGTCATCCAGGGTGAACCCCTTAATGATGTATTCCCGAAGCCTCTGAGTGGCCCAGATGCGGAACTGGGTACCGCGATGGGATTTCACCCGATAGCCGACGGAAATAATCACATCCAGGTTATAATGCTGTGTATCATAGGCTTTACCGTCAGCGGCAGTTATCCGGAAATTCCGGATAACTGATTCCGGCGACAACTCCCCTTCCGCAAATATGTTCCGGATATGTTCATTGATGGTACGCACATCCTTCTGGAACAGTTCTGCCATAAGCTTCTGCGTCAGCCAGACCGTCTCATCCTCCAGCCGGACCTGGATGCGTGTGCGGCCGTCCTCGGCCTGGTAAAGAACGATCTCTGAGTAATTGGGGTTTACAGACAGGTTGGTCATGAGGTGCTCTTTATGTTTGGGCCACTGAATACAAGAAAATGGATTTCATTGGTTATTCCCTTTTTTACCTTTCAAGTGGTCCGCGGTTTGTTTTTCCGGAACTGTTCGCACCATAGGTCAGGGTCAAGGGAGGGGCAGGAATCCGCTGCTTTTCCGCAAAGACTTTGAAGCATCCGATTATTATGGCTTTTAGCATTTACACCACCGTTCATTAACCCCAAATGGCCTTACTTATTCCCTGAATCTTGCACGCCTACGGTCATTTCAAGACATCCACGAGCTAAATTATCACATACATTTTCACTCCGCCGTTTTTCAAAGCTGGCATCGTGCAAGAAATTTCTTGCATCAAATTAGTTAAAAT
>JAGPFA010000063.1 GCA_018056765.1 Syntrophaceae bacterium | reverse complement strand
CGCGGTTTTTCTCCACAACAGTTACACGATACCCCAAAAGCAACAGGAGAATGCCGGCCGAAAGCCCCCCGGCACCCGCGCCAATGACCAATATATTGTCGTCTGCCGGACGTTTCTTCATTTATCGTCACCTTTATTACCGTCGGGCGCAAAAAGTTCGTCTCCGGACATCTGGGTTTCAATCAGGCTCATTTTCAGCCGGTAGCGGAAAAACCCCGGCACGGACACTTCAATTGCTTCGTAACTGTTTGACGCTCCGTGCACAAGCGTGACACTGCGACTGAGCGACCCGTTTTTTGTGTAACGTTTAAACTCAATGCCCCCGTCTTCGGCGTACATCACGTCGAGCCATCCGTCTTCGTCCGGGTAGCGGCACACTTGTCTGCCGTCCGCCAGCGTTCCCTTTTGCACATCTGTTGACCGGGGTGCCAGAAAAATCATCTCGATATCGTCAAGCATGTTACGGGCAAAAATCGGCGAATCCAAAGGCGGCAGGGCGCGGCTTATCTCCATCCCCGCAGGAGTGGAGCTCACCTCCAGAACCGCCATCCCCTCCGCGGACATCAGAGCACACGATACGCTGCGTGAGACCGGGTCAACAAGCGTCACTCCGATGAGCGCCGTCTGTACTTCAGAGCTGCGATAGACCTCAATGGCATGGATAAAACGGCTTTTGGTCTGAGGGTAAGGGCAGGGGCAGTAAATCGAATGCTCAGGCTGCCGAAGTTGAATTTCATGTCCGATCTGGCATGACACCGAAAGAAGCGCGGCAAGTAAGCAAATCAGCCTCTTCATGGTATTTCCTGAAACAGGGAGGGGTTGACTTGCCCGTTGATGACCACGTTGGAAAAATTGATGCGTGTTTCTGTGGAGGAGTTTTCCACGATTCTCACGGTTTTGATGGAAGGCTCTTTTCTGGAAAGGGTGATCTCGATTTTTTCCATCATGCCGGCCATGCTTTTCTCTGCGGGTGTCATTGTCACCACCGTGTCCGCCCCTTCTTTAATGGAAGCAACAAAAGACGGATTGCCATCAAATTCACCTTTCATCCAGGCGGCCACTTCCCCCAGGACCAGCCCCATGACCTGCGCACCACCGGCCGTATCTTCGACAATCTTTCCTCCGGAAAAGAAGTAACGCCTGGTGTTTCCCTGGCTGGAAAGGACGATGCTTTTAAGAGGCTTGTTGTATTGCCAGCGGATGGAGTCCGGCGCAGCAAAGTAAAACCTGCCTTCTGAAACAAGCGGCCGGGAAAGTATCTTCATGTGCTTGTGCTGAACAAAATCGGCGGATATCGTGCGGATGCGCGCCGCATCGCGCCTGAGCGCGTCAAAATCGTCCGCCGGCGCGCCGGCCGGCCACATTAGACCAATGACTGCACAAAAAAATAATATCTTTATTGCGGAAGCGCAGCGTCTCATCAGGCCATCCCGCCGTTTATGGAAATCACCTCGCCCGTGATGAAAGAGGCGTCCTCGGAGCATAAAAACCGGATCGTTCGGGCGACTTCTTCGGGCTTGCCCAAACGCGCCATCGGAATCATGGCCTTAATCGTGTTCGCGTCCATCGGCATGGAGCTGAGCATGTCGGTTGCAATGGGGCCTGGCGCCACCGCATTCACGCGGATACCGAAACGCGCCACCTCCCTGGCCAGAGACTTGGTGGCGGCAATCAGACCGGCTTTGGCCGCCGCATAATTGGACTGGCCGCGATTGGGGGCCATGGCCGAAATGGAGGAAACAGATACGATCGCTCCGCGTTTTTTACGCACCATTTCCCGTAAAACAGGCTTGGTGACGTTAAAAAATCCGTTCAGTGTAGTGTCAATGACCCTGCGCCACTCGTCATCTCCCATCATTATGAAAAGACCGTCCGCCGTAACACCGGCATTATTCACCAGCACGTCTATCCTTTTTAGCTCCTCAAGAATGGCGCCCAGAGCTTCTTTGACCTGCTGAGCGTCGGCGACATCGAATTTACTTATCAGACCGGATCCGCCTGCGGCCTGAACCTCGGCCAGGGTTTGGGCGGCTGCCTGCTCGTTGGAATTAAAGTTAATGATGACATGGCAACCGGCCCTCGCCAGCTCCACGGCCGTTGCACGTCCAATGCCCCTGCTGGCACCTGTGACCAGAGCAATTCTTTTCTCACTCATGTTTTGTTATGATCTCCTTTGTTCATTTGATGCAATATCATCATTCAGACGCAGAGCCTGAATAACCGCCCTGGCCAGAACATCTTCCCCGGCTTTCACAACCCCTTCCACCACGGCGTAGTCATCCATTACATCCAGGCTTTTAACAGTGACCACAATCCTGGTTCCCACCGGTATATTATCGGGCTTAAACTCTGCGGACTTGATGCCGACCAGCCAGCCTTTAATCCCTTCTTTTCCCTCTTTACGCATTTTATTGCCCTCGACAATGGCCGCCGTCTGCGCGATCGCCTCGATAAACACGTAAGGTTTAACTGCATGACCATCGCATGTCGGCCAGCTCTTATCAACCACTGCGGCGGTAATGCCACAGTCGTCTTTAAGGTCAATGATCTCCGTGATTATTTTTATCGGTTCGCGGTGCGGAATAAGCGATTCGATATAAGTCATTTTAAAGTCTTTCCATTTTTTATGTTCAATAATGGGAAAACAGCCAATAAGTCAACTAAAAACATTCCGGCAAATACGCTCCTGGTGCGGCGGCATGTGTAGTCGGAACCCATGATTGCCGCCGGCACAGTAATGTAAAACCGGCATTGCTTTTTTTATTTCTTTCCTATAAAAGTGTGAAAAATTACTTATGAACTCAATGATGACGCAGATAAAAGAAAAAGACATTTTTGCCACGGCCTTTAAAAATATTTTTGTCCCGTCAAAAACGCTTCTGAGAAAAGAATTTACTCATGCCGGGTTTACCTACGGTGAAATCTTCGAGCTGGCAGCCGGTTTAAAAAAAAGCGTGACGAGAAGAGGTACCGGAAAGCTTGTCTGTCTGTGCACGGAAAACAAGGCGGTCATCACAGCTTCCGTTTTAGCCTCTCTGGCCGGCTCCTTTACACTGATTCTGCCTTATTCCTTTTCCACTCAGGCGCTGGTGGAGCTCTATGAGACGGAAAGATTCGACGCCGTCATCACCGACAGCCCGGATGAGGCATACAGCATGGACGTCATCATCCCCACGACAGGAAATCCCGGCGAGCTGAAGCCGGACAATTTGCGCCATCCGGATGAGCCTTTCCTGAAACTATTTACGGGAGGGTCAACCGGCAAGCCCAAGGTCTGGTCAAAATCGCCGCGCAATCTGCTGGGCGAGGCTTTTTATCTCCGCAATAAATTCCGCCTGAACCCCAAAGATCTGTTCATTTCTACCGTGCCGCCCTACCACATCTACGGCCTTTTATTTTCCATTCTCCTGCCCCTGGTCTCGCACGCCCGCGTGCTGCCGGACATATACACGTTCCCGCAGGAAATTATCACCGCAATCAACCGTCACAAGGCAACAGTGCTGGTCAGTGTTCCTGTACATTACCGTGCTTTAAAAGTCGATAATCTCACCGCCCCGTCGCTCAAAGCCGTCTTCTCCTCTTCCGGAGTTCTCTCCCGCGCCGACGCTGCCTACTTCCTCAAAAAGACCGGGCTGGGCATTCACGAAATATACGGTTCAACGGAAACGGGAGGCATCGCCTTTCGGAATGCCTCGGAAAATACGGAAAGCTGGCAGCCAGCCGATGTCGTTTCCTGGAAGTTATCGGGGAAGCGTCTGGCCGTACGCTCTGATTTCGTGTCAAGCGAAATGGAAACAGATGTCCAGGGCTACTCGGTGACGGGCGATGAGGTGCAGCCGGAAAAAAACGGCCGTTTCCTTCTGCTGGGCCGTGCCGACGGTATCGTCAAGGTAGCCGGTAAGCGCGTTGATCTTCTGGAAGTCCAGAACAAAATCCAGACACTGCCCTCCGTACGAGACGTTGTGGTCATCGCCTTGCCCGCCGAAAAAGGGCGCGAAAACGTGATTGCTGCTCTGGTAGCCTGCGATTTGACGGAAATTCAGCTCAGAAAACTCATCCTGGAAAAGCTCGAGCCGTACGCCATGCCCCGCCGGATAAAAATTGTGCCTGCCGTGAACCGGACGGCTACCGGGAAAATCGACTTCCGCCGTATCGAACAAATTCTTCTCAGCGAATAAACCGGACACTCCGGCACGGTTAACCCATCTTCCGCAGTTCAAAAATGACAAAGCAATGATTACAGGCAGTTGCGATTAGAATCAGGCTGTTTTCTGCACTACATTTTCGATTATTTTCGGTTTGTTGGGCAACAACAACTTCATCCT
>JAGPFA010000036.1 GCA_018056765.1 Syntrophaceae bacterium | reverse complement strand
TCCCTTTGCCGCAAAGTGTTCCTCCCCGCCTGGTTTGTTATTATTTTCCTCCTCCATCCCTCCTTTCCTTTTATTTGTAATACATCCTTTTACAAAGCTGTGAGCTACCCTTCGACAAGCTCAGGGCAGGCCCTTCGACAAATACCGCTCATCCCCTTCAACAAGCTCAGGGCGGGCCCTTCGACAGGCTCAGGACGAGCGGTGTTTTGTTGGCTGTTCATGCCGAGCTTTTACTGGCGGTTCATGCTCGGCCTGTCGAAGCGTCCTTTAGCCTTCGGTCGCTGAGCTTGTCGAAGCGTCCTTTAGCCTTTAGCCTTTGGCCTTTGGCCTTTGGCCTCTAATCTTCTAACCCTCTTCTGACTACAAGCCACGAACTATTTGCTCATTATATTCTGGATACCGGCCTTCGCCGGTATGACGATGTTGCCCCACGCGCCAGCGGAGGACACGAAGCGGTGCTCTTCGCGCTGTATGTCCTCTTCTGTGTTGTCGTTATTCTTTCTCCAGTTTTCCCACCAACGACAATGTAAAGTACGCACCCATGTATTTGAAGTGGGGGCGAACCTGCAGTCCGACGCGATACCAGCCCGGTTCGCCTTCTACTTCTTCTACGGAAACCCGAGCCTGGCGCAAGGGCCTGCGACTGCGAACTCCCGGCAGGGGGCTGTCCATATCCGCCACATACTGGCGAATCCAGTTGTTCAGTTCCGACTCGAGGTCGGCTCTTTCTTTCCAGGTGCCGATGTTCTCGCGCTGAATGACTTTTAAATAGTGGGCCATGCGGCTGATGATGAACATGTAAGGAAGCTGCAGGCCAAGTTTGTAATTGAGTTCCGATTCCTTGCCTTCTTTGGTGTTGCCGAAGTATTTTGGTTTCTGGCATGAATTGGCGGAAAAGAAAGCCGCGTTGTCGCTTCCTTTACGCATGGTCAGTGCAATAAATCCCTCCTCGGCCAGTTCAAATTCTCTGCGTTCGGACACCAGCACCTCCGTGGGGATTTTGGTCTGGATGGCGCCCATCGCTTCAAAGTGGTGCAAAGGCAGGTCGTAAACGGCGCCGCCGCCCTGAGGACCGATGATGTTGGCGCACCAGCGGTATTGTGCAAAGCTTTCGTGAATGCGCTCGGCCAGAACAAAGGCGGTGTTGCCCCAAAGGTAGCTGTTGTGGCCGGCGCTTACGTCTTCTTCATAATTGAAGCTCTTCACCGGGACGGTGGATGAGCCGTAGGGCAGCCGCAGCAGGAAACGGGGCATGGTAAGGCCGACGTAGCGCGAATCTTCAGACTCGCGAAATCCCTGCCACTTGGAGTATTGCGGCCCCTCGAGGATGGATTTGATGTCCTTGAGGTTGGGAAGGTTATTGTAGTCTTCAAGGTTGAAGAATTTCGGGCTGACCGCCGCGAAAAACGGCGCGTGCGCCATGCCGGCAACGGCTGATACATACTGAAGGAGCTTGATGTCCTGCGGTCCGGCATCAAATTCGTAGTTGCCGACCAGAACTCCGTACGGCTTACCTCCGAATTGTCCGTACTCGCTGGTGTAAACCGTTTTGTAAAGGCCTGATTTCGGGATTTCCGGGGCATCTTCAAAGTCTGTCAACAAGTCTTCCTTTGTGACGTTGATGATCTCGATGCGCACGTTTTCGCGAAAATCAGTGCGCTCAACGATAAATTTGAGCGAGCGCCAGGTCGATTCAATTTTTTGAAATTGTTCATTGTGTAGCACCGCGTCAAGTTGCGCGCTGAGTTTGCGGTCGATGGCCGCAATCATGTCGTCGACGACGGCCTTGGAAACTCTGGCTTCGGCCGCCCCCGGAGCTAGAAGTTGTGAGACCAGGGCCTCTACGCCTTTTTTGGTCAATGAATAGGCTTCGTCGGCCGGCTCCAGCCTGGTGGCCTGTACGATTTCCTCCAGAAGTGAAGGCGCCTGTTCAACCTGCGTAGTCGCGGCTTCGCGTTGTTTTTTATTTGCGCTCATATGACCCTCCCTATTTCTCGATGCCGATTTCCGCCAGCAGTTTCTCCCGGGCGGTTTCGTCTTTGATGAGTTGTTGTATTTTCTTACGGAACTCCGGTACATTGGCCAGCGGCCCTTTCAGGGCACGCAACGCGTCACGCAGCTCAAGCAGTTGCTGCAGTTCCGGAATCTGGCGCGCGATCGCTTCGGGACCCAGGTCGTTTATGGCTTCAATTTTTAAATTGACGTCGAGCTCATCTTCAGGGTTGTCCGACAGTTTGTTCGGTACAGAGAAGTTCAGCGTGATGCCCTGCGCTTTCATTACTTCATTGAAGTTGTCCTTGTCGATATTGATCGGTTCGCGCTCTTCAAGGGGGCGCTCATCGAGCTTACCGGTAAAGTCCCCCAGAATCAGTGTTTTCAGTGGAAGTTCAACATCCTCTTTCACATCGCCGATGGTTGTGCGATAAACAATGTTGACCCTTTCTTTTGGTGCTACGGACGGATCTTTTGCCATATTTTCCTCCTGTCGTTGTGTATTTCATCAAGATCAGTTTTTGGACAATTTTATAACTTCCGCCATGTCGATGCGGGCGATACGGTCCAGTACATCAGATGTTTTAATTTTCACCGACGGGTCGTTTTGCAACTCGAGCCCGGCCCACACGAGTTTCAACCCCCTGAGTGCAAGAGCGGGGTCGTAGTCTTCCAGACGGAAATGATCGATCTCGCGGACAATCTGCTCCATCTGCGGGATCGCCAGTTTAACCTGCCGGACATCAAGCATCAGCCTGGCGATCGCCAGACGCCAGAGGATTCTCTCTCTGCTTGATGCTGCCCCGTTAAGTTTGCGCTGCAGTTTCTCGATTGCTTCGAGCATTTTTCCGCCTCTGATCAGGGCATGCGCTTCTGCGATGTCTGCGCCGATGCTCTCGTCGCCATGAGCGGCGGCCGGCAGTACAGTTTCGTCGAGCACAGACATGCGGCCCGAATCCATGGCAATACCGACAAGCCATTGCTTTGTTTCCGGATTCGCAAACGGTGTGCCGTCAGCAAAGGACAGCTCTTCCAGTCCCGGCAGACGGTGCAGTAAAAATGCGGTTTCCTGACAAACAGCATGGAGCGCCTTTGTGAATCTCTGGCCCAGACGGGTAAGGGCTTCGGCGGAAAAACGGTTAAGATCAAGCCAGAAGATATACTGCGGCAGGCGTCCCTCGGCCGCCTTGAGTAAAGCTTCGGCATCGCCGGTGTCGCGCAGCTCAAAGAGCATTTTCACTACCTGCTTGTCGGGAGGGGGAATTCTTGTTTTACCGCCGGACGCGGGCGGCATATCCTCAATCACACACCAGACGGCCTGACGGTTCAATCTGTAAGCCACGGCGGCTGCGGCGTCCTGCCTGAGGTAATAGCCGGCAATCTCCCGTATTTTGAGAAAATGCTGATCAAGGCTTCTTTTCGCGATCTGCAGTGATTGGATTTCTTCTCCCGGCCCTGCGGGTGGTTCGGGCGGCGGTACTGCCGCAGCACGCACCTCTTCGACAGGCGGAGGCTGTCTGTCCGGCCGGACCGCCTCCGGTATCTTTGTGCCGGCCAGTTCCTGGGTCAGTTCAGCCAGTCTTCGAACAGAGGGCGCATCAGTGAGATGCTGACGCAGCAGCTGTTCTATCTGTTCGAGGTTGCCGATAATCAGCCGCGCCTGCCCTTCGGGAATGGAACGGGCAGGAAACTGCCTCAGGGCATTTTCGCTTTTTTCAAGCCACCATTCCAGTGAGCGCAGTCTGCCTCTTGCTCTGGCCTTCGGTGGGTAGAGTTCTTCCCAGAATCTGACCAGCAGGTCCATGATGAGTTTGACGCCGATGGAGAATCCGTCCTGGCGGCGCGTATAGATGAGGGAAACGGCCAGATAGGTCGCCACAAGCAGATCCTTTGATTTATGGGCAAGTATCTCTGCCGCAAAACGGGTGACTTTCTCCCAGTTGACACCGCCGGCCGCAGAGGGCAGGGAGAGTTTGTCCACTTCTTCCTGCAGTTCCGAAAATGCCGCGTCGTAGCGGACGTCGGCGCCTGCGGGCCGCTCGGCACAGATCGGCTCTTTTCCCAGTGAAGATATGTCCATGGAGTATTCCGGTCCTATGGTGCTTTTCCACAAAGAGGCTGACGACACGGACCACAGTTGGACAAGATCCTCCGTTTTCAGTTCGCGGTGGAAAGCGGCCAGAAAAGCTTTTTCAAGGTTCCCGCCCAGGAACAATGCCCGCGGCTGCGTCTTGAAGGAGGTTTTGAAGAGGTGGTGCCAGAGGCTCACCTGAAGGATTTTGTCCTTACAGGGGCCGCGGTCAAGGCTCACAAAGCATTCCCGCCTCTCGGACAGGCTCTCCGCCTGCTTCTTCAGTTGCGGAAAATCCAGAAACGAGGCGTAGGGGTCAAGGGCGGAACCAATGGGGTTGAGGTTATGACGGGATATTCTGTGGGCTTCCCAGTCGGGCGTGGGGGATCTTAAACCAGCCAGATCCGCTTGCATTTTTTTTATGTTGTCGTATTTGTGCGTCGCCAGGTATTCAAAGCGCCCCCAGATGCTGTCGCAGGCCATGGGTAAAAGATCCCAGTAAAGCTCCCAGTCCTTGAGGAGCCCGCTCCCGGCGATGACAAGTGGGTAGGGACGCCCCATCGCATCGGAACTCTCACGCATGATGCCGCACACAAGTACATCTTTGGCCGATCCGCCGAACCAGAAACGCCACGAGGTAAATTCCCCCTTCAGCTCCGGTCCGGACGATATGCGTGCATATGCCGCGTCCAGAATTCCCGATAATTCTTCCAATACCGGGATTTTCTCGCCAATCTCTATGTAGTCACGCGCCACAGGGTGTTTACCGATGAGGGCGTAGCTCCAGTTGTCATCCATTGTGTTCATAAGCTTCCTATGCTCCTGGGAAGTTCCGCCGGCATGCTCTCCACTGTCTGCAAAAGAGGCGCGCTCCCGACAAAACGGAAGGCTACCTGCACAAAACGAATTTTCAGACGTCTCAGGGCGTCTTTTTCACCGGGAAATTCCGACGCGCCAAAAGTACGGGTGCCCCCGCGGAATTCTCTTAAAAAATCCGGGAATGCCTGCGGCCCCATATAGCGCCTGGTTAAAACTGCGTCACCCGCCTCGATGGTCAGCACGACATCACCGCACGATTCCGAAGACCAGTAGAATGTTTTGCCGACAGGGTAGTTCTGGTTGACCAGCGTTTGAGATGTGCCGCCGCATTGCAGCTCCAGTCGCACTAAGTGCGGCTGAACGGCAGCGTCTTTATTTGCTCTGGTCGGCAGGCCGGAAATGCCGACATTATAGTTTTTCTGTCTAAGCTGTGCCGTTGCGGATGCTTTGGCTCCTTTGTTGAGAAAGTCGTAAAACTGCTGTCCGAAAAGGAGGGTGCCGCCCAGAACTTCTTTGGGATAGTATCCCAGTTGATCGTTGCGGTTTAAAAACGGAGCGGCGCTGCCGGTGATAAATTTCCAGACCAGGCCGTCGGGACCGACAAGCATCGGCATGGCCTGCCGCTGTGACAGGCCGGCCGTCGGGGCCAGCACCTGTTCGTTCCACTGTCCCTCGAGCTGTGCAGTGGTCAGACGACGCGCATATATCCACAGAAAGTCAAACGGTCCGGAAATAAAATCCACGATGGCCGGGTCTGGATCTTTTCCTTCGCCGACACCGGCAATGAGGCCTCGCAGAGCCTTGTGGGCAAGATAAAACGGCGTGCGGCTGGTGGCGGGGTCGTCCTTAAAAGTCTGTTCCGTCATCTGAAAGGCGATTTGTTTTGATTCGGCCGCCGGCATTATCTGTATAAGTGAGTCGCGGTAGTCTCTGTATCCTGTACCGGCCGACATTCTAAGCCGGAGGTCCGATTTTTCTGCGGCCTGGCGCACCTTCCTGCCGGATGAACCGGTGAGCGACCCGATTTTCTGCCCGATAGTTTTGAGCAGGCCGATTTTATATGCCACCGCTTGTTTACGGAATGCGTTGTAACGGTCAAATTCGATCAGCCAGTCCGGATCATGGCTGTCTTTACGCAATGGGGAGAGCTCGTGGGCTACTTTATCCATCAGCAGCATATAGGGGCCGCCGTTGTGGATGACCGCAACAGCCATGTCGTCCCAGTCGCTCTGCGTTTCCAGCAGCCGGGAGCCGTCCGTAAAACCGGCCATGAAATCACGCCATCGCTGGAACGCAGCCAGACGGTAAGTCTCTTCAAAAGACTGACGGTTGGCGCGTACCGAAGGCGCCGCGGGATATGCCGCAGTGAGCTCTCCGATAAAACCGTCCATCACAGACTTGCCGGCACGGGTATAGGCGGCAGGGACATCGGTGGGCGTGGTTTGCTGGGTCGCCCCCTCATTCCAGAAAGATGCAAGGGTTACGGGTAGAACATCACCATGCAGGCTCATCAGTTCGACAAGCCAGTTAAAACTGTCGCCGCGCAACGCATAAAGTGATTTCAGTGCTGTTTCGAGTTCGAGTATTTCTTTTTTCATCCGCTCTGTGTCTTCACGCCAGGCAAGGTAACTGACAAACAGCGGTTCGCGGAAGTCCGTGGTCTCCTGTCCCTCCAAAGAATCGCTCACGCCCGGCAGGAAGTACCGGGGAAGAAGCATTTTATCGAAGCGCTTCGGATCGGAAATAAAGGGGGCGCTCCTCAGGATGTTGATCCTCCGCACCAGATGCGCCATGTAGCGGGCGTAAAGGTCGTCGCTTATGTCGGCGTCGAAAGACCGGGCTTTTTGTATAAGCATCTGGTCATAGGGCACCATGAAGCGGTCCTGGTAAAGCATGCAGTATTTGCCTTTGAGCTCTCGTTCAACATGCAGACTCTTGTGCAAACCGAAACGGGGAAACCACCAGTCGGCATTTTGCTCCTCGACAGCCAGCAGTGTGCTGCGGAAACCCTCCATGGTTTTGTAATCAGCCGTATCCTCGCCGTGTAACACCGGCAGGGCCTGAAATTCTTCGGAAATTCCGCTGATGGCCGCCAGGTTTCTGACAAATGAAAAACTCAAAAGGCCGCACAGGGCGACACATAATATGATCCACGAAACCAGCCCCAGGTTGTTGGTGACGGAGCTCCACTCGATGGCCCGACGTGTGGGAAACAGAAGACGCCTGTCGCGGGGGAGAACACGGGCAAAGAAATCATGCAGGAAAAGGCCGCGGCTGGTGTCCGGAAGTTCTTCGCCGACGGGTCTGATCCCCAAGGTTTTTTCAAAATGCGAGGTGGGATTCCCCTTCTGTT
Organism: Syntrophaceae bacterium; assembly: GCA_018056765.1. GTDB lineage: Bacteria > Desulfobacterota > Syntrophia > Syntrophales > Smithellaceae > UBA8904. The sequence goes on along the minus strand of JAGPFA010000036.1, from coordinate 12,027 downwards.
TGCCGCTGCTGAAAAAAAGCCCGCGCAACATCGGTGTTTCCTGATAGGGATTCGAGCCGAAAAGTGCCTTCACATAAACGGACAGGCCGCCGCGGATCACGTCAAATTCTTCAGGGAAAAACAAAAGAGGGAAATCGACGGTCTTGGGATCCTGTTGATTCAAAATGAGCATCCGCATGTTTCTGAGACGCCGGCCGACTGTATCCAGGGCGTTTTCCAGGAAGGCGCCGATATCCGTGGAGAGGTTCTGGTTGATCATCCCCATCGGCTGGCGCAGGCTTTCGTCGGGCAACCGCGCGCAAAAATGGTTTATCCCCCTGATCAGGTCGCACTTGGTGACCAGAACATACACGGGAAATTTGACGCCGAGAACACTCATCAGCTCGTCAATGCGGCGTCTCATGGTGCGCGCCTCTTCTTTGAGCGCGTCCTCACCGTTATTGATGAGCTTGTCGGCGGCAACGGACAGGATCAGGCCGTTGAGCGGTTCTTTACGGCGATATTTGACCAGAAGGGAAAGAAATTTGCGCCACTCCTTCCAGTCAGGCTCGCCATTTACGGGGATCGCATAGCGGCCCGCCGTGTCGATAACAATAGACTGTTCCAGAAACCACCACTCGCAGTTGCGTGTACCGGACAGGCCCGCGGTCTTGGCCAGTTCCGGAAACGGAGTGGCCAGTCTTGCACTGTTTAATGAGGTTGTTTTCCCCGAGCCGCTCTCGCCGATCACCATGTACCAGGGCAGCACATACAAAGGATTGCCCATTTTTTTCAGATGGGATTTACGCAGGACTTCAATCGCTTCTTTCCATTTGGCCTGCATCTGTTTTTTTTCGGCTTTTTCTTTACCGGAAAGAGTGCTTATTTCGTCGTCGTCCTGATGGAGCATCGCATTTTGCATTTTAGTGCCGCGGCCTCTGGTCAGAAGCTCGCGTAAAAAGACGCCCCCGACAATCAGGCCGATAATGAAAAGAAGGACAAAAAGTGTAACCCACCATGGCCATTGCAGTGCAATGGCTATACCGATGACAATCAACAAAAGCACCAGCAGCAGGGCGGCAATCAGAAAATATTTCAGGACCTTCAGGAGTGTATTTTTCATTTCAGCAGCATCCGTAAATAATTTTCACCTACGTTGTCGAGAATAAAGAAATAAATTATAAACAGCACGGCAAAAAGGACGACAGGCGCGACCCCGGCGGCAATCATCAGCCACAGGCGTGACCGTTTTTTGCCCGGCAGGGAAACATCCACGTCTCCTCCGGGGTAGGCTTCCGGAAACAGTTCCACTCTGTCCAGAGAAGGCAGCCCCAGCGAACTGCCCATCAGGAGCTTCAGGTTGGCGGTTTTGATCTGTTCCAGGCCGTATTCGTCCCTGAAATAGCGTCCGGTGAGCCCCAAAGCCATGCAAAGGTAGTAAACCTCGCGAACTTCAAGCTGATGGGGACCCAGAGCGTTTAAGCGCTCAAAGAAAATCTCTCCCGCATCGGTGGTGTTATAGTAGTGCTTCTGAAGCTGCAGGGTCATCCATCTGTCCTTTTCCGACCACGACGAGCTCAGGATCATTTCGTCAATCCAGGCACAGACGGCAAAGCGAGCCAGATCAAAGTCGCCTGGAGAAATCTGGTCGCGCATCGCCTCGGCCTGCTTTTCGGACAACAAACTGTCAATCTCGCCGCGCAATTTGTCAAATGTACGTGTGGCGGCATTGTCCACACGCAAAAAATGTGTGACCAGCGCAATGAGTTCTATGAAATAATCGCTTAAATGCATCAGGTTACTCTCCCTACTACCATCAGTTCAAGCTCCAGGTCTCCGGGTGCGTTGTTCCAGTAAAAAGCGATGTTGCGGTTTTTGATGACGGAATCCCAGTAGTGGCTTCTGGAGTTGATCAGAAAATAATGTGTATGCGACCGCCTGGGCAGTTCCTGTGGAGGGATGCTCTGGTGCTCCAGATCAATTCCCGGCAATGCCCGTGAAACGATGTTTTGCAGATCCTCGCGTGCCCCCAGCTTGGCAAGGGCGTTCAGAGATTGAGTAATCGTAGCGGCGTTTTCGTCGGTACGCACAGACAGATAAAATCTGTTGCGCCCCTCGAAAATAGCCGGCTTGAGGTCGGCGGCGTAAAATGTTCCTTCGTTAGCGAGGCGTACAACATATTCCGGGCCGGCAGTGATCTCGTCGAGAAGATGGGAAATCATATTTTGCACCGCCGAAAAACAACCCCATAAATCGATGTGGTTGTAAGGCGGTATTTTCGCTTCACCATCCACGGGTGCGCCCAGCGCGTTGAATTTTTCCGAAAATGAAGAAAGTTCGCCTGCCAGTTGGCGAAGAGCCCCATAAACGATCCAGGGATGAATCCGGGGCGTTTCCATGTAGTGATGAAGCAGGGGAATAAAACGGTTGACGGAACGCAGGGCCAGTATGAAAACCATGTCACGGGATCCGAACTGAGCCGAATGAACGCCCCTTTTCTTTTTGAAAGCATCCAGCTGATAACCGCGCAAAGTGAGCTGGTCCCTGATTTCTCCGAGCAGGCCCGAAAGTGATGAAGAACCGGCCACGACCGGACAGGGAGGAATGTAGTCCGGGGCCCAGCGGGTTTCTCCGCTGACGGTCTCGATGCGCCCCAGCGGAATTAAAAGGTAGCTGCCGGAATGTTCTATTTCACTTTCCCACAGCAGTTTGAGCACATATTGCATTTTATGCACACGTCCGGTGGGGCCGCCGGCATGGAGATCTCCCACTTCTTCAGAATCCACCGTTGTGACGAAACGCGTGGTCGCGCCGGATATTTTCTCAAGGTTTTCCACAACGGTGACGTTTTCGCCGGCACCGTTCCATATCTTGAGGCCTAGGAATACTTTCAAAGGAGCTTCGCGTGATTCATCCAGCACGCGAACATTCATCACGGCATTACCCGGAAAAACAACGTGCGTTCCGTCCTGAAAAATGAAATCGCCTTTTTGCACCTCCAAAATTCCGGCGCCCAGGCGGGCCGTATTCACCTGCAACTGAAGCACCCCCCAGAAATGGGGCACAATGTGCTGCTCAAGCGGCGTCAGAAGGCCGCGGAAGGACTGATCCATCAATTGAAAGTGCTGCGGCTGAAGGAAAAGCCCCTGTTGCCAGAAAAGAGGTTTAAGCATGTCCATGGCTATTCCCTGGGAAAATTCTCAATGGCCTGAGACGTCAGGTAGAGTTTTATATCCATGCCGCCGGGGCGGCGAAACAGCGGGACTCCCTTCATGGGAAGTGTTATTATTTTTATCGCATTCCGTTTTTGAAAATTATAGAAACCCGCAATCAGGGCGACGTATTTGGAATCATCAGTTTTCTCCATCGCCTCATACATGTCCTGTCCCGGTTGGACAATCAGCTTTTTCGCATAGGTGACACTGGAATCGAAACGGCCGCACTCCATAAGCCTGGCCAGCCCGTCTCTGTCTTCCGTCATCTGATTGAAGGCGCTGACCTCACGCAACTGGTAGGCACACAGCACAAGGGCGTGAGGCGACCTCTGATAGAGGTTGAGGCTGCGGTCGCCGCGCAGATGAAAATTGACCCCCCCTTTGATATAGGGAGCGCCGGCGGGACGGCCTGACGATTTAAACAACCCACATGAGGCAAGCGCCGCTGTAACAAAAACAACGGCAATCAACAAAACGATCTTCTTAAAATGCTTTTTCATTCTCAACACCTTTTGAACGTTTAATTAAGGTTTGTAATAATTGTGACTTGTTCAGCCGGCGGATGTTTCTCTTCCATGTTTTCAAACTGCGCCTGATCTCCTTGAAATGTCGCACAAAACATGCAGATTCGCCTCATGCAAACGTGTCGGCCGACAAAAGAGCGCAAAGTTACCAGCTCAAAATTACAGTTTAACCGCCAGTTCTCAACGGTACCAAAAAGTTTTTTTGCACTACTATTTTGAAACTATACTTGGTTGACGGTTGTATATACAAAAGGAAATGCAGAGTCAACAAGAAATAACGTGGGAGAAATATATATTGACACCTTAACCGGTCTTGTTTATAAACCTGCATCCCGCTGGTAAATATTATTGAAATACGCAGCCCCACCAGGATCAGCAGAGGCGTGAAAGGCTTATGAGAGAAGAAAGGTTACTCGAACGCATCAGGACGTGGGAAAATGAACCGCACCGGCGCAGCAGCAGCGATTTCCGCAGGCAGGTGAATTCACTCCTCTCACATCTGCAACGTATTTTAAATACCCGTCAGGGAAACGTACCTATTTCGGGTACATACGGTATTCCCGACCTGCTGGAATTCATGACTTCATACCCTGAATCAGTCACGGGTATTGAAAAAACAATCCGCGAGGCAATAGCGTGTTATGAACCACGGCTTTCAGATGTAAAGGTCGTTTTCATGCCGCAGGACGAAGATCTGCTGTGCCTGCGCTTTCAAATACAGGCAAGGCTCAGTGCCGGTGCGGGACGAAACATCCTGATCGAAACAATCGTCGATTCGGACGGTAAAATCAGTCTGGCCGGCTGAAGACATGAACTTGACGGATTGCGCAGGACAAACAATTATCACGTTCGGCGCCCGATGATCGCAGTCAATGAAACAGCCAAAACGTTTCAAAACAAAGAGCAACTGAATTATTTTAAAAATGAGTATTTAATGTTGGATAAGTATTTTAAACAGGAAATGGACCAGCTCAGGGAACTGGGCGCGGCTTTTGCCAGGGCACACCCGGCGGTGGCGCCGATGCTCAGCGGGCCGGTGGCGGACCCGGATGTGGAGAGGCTACTCGAAGGAGTTTCATTTCAGATCGCTCTTTTACGCCGAAAACTCGATGACGAGTTTCCGGAAATAGTCCAGGATCTGATCCGCCTTTTGTGGCCGCATTATCTGCGCCCGATCCCTTCAATGTCAACAGTCGTCTTTCAGCCCCGCGCGGCGATCACGCAATCCGCAGTTGTGCCGGCGGGATCTTTATTGGATTCTATTCCGTTAGACGGCACTTCCTGCCGTTTCAAAACCTGCTATGATGTTGATATGCACTCTTTATCCATAAAGAATACCGCCTTTGAACAGCCCTCCGGGCAGGCCCCGCATATAAAAATAACAATGCAGCTCGATGCGCCGGGTCTTTCCGCATGGAACCCCGGAAAACTGAGGTTCTTTCTGTCGGGAGACTACGGTCACGCCTCCGATTTGTATTATCTGCTGATGCGCCATCTGCACAGAATCGTGCTCAAGCCGGCCGGCAGCGGCAAACCGTTCGTGCTGCCGGCGTCATGCCTGAAAGATGCGGGCTTTGGTAAACAGGCGGCACTTTTCCCCTACCCGCCTCATTCTTTCCCCGGTTATCGCCTTTTGCAGGAGTATTTTTACGCGCCGGATAAATTTTTGTATGTGGATCTTGAAGGATGGGAACAATGGCAAAACAGGGGCGAGGGCTCGGCCTTCGAAATTTATTTCGAGTTCGACTCTCTGCCCGTGCAGCCGCCTCGCACGGTGCCCCCTCAGTTCCATCTTTTCGCCACACCGGTAATTAATATTTTCCCCTACGATGCAGACCCTATTGGAATTGATCACACCAGGGACTGGTATTATGTGCGGCCCGCCGGCACCAACCCGGATCATTACCAGATTTTTGCCATTGACCGGGTCAGTGGCTATTCACAAGGGCACACACAGGAAAGACTTTATCATCCCTTCGATCAGTTCAACCCGGATGTCAAAACCACACCTGTTTATTACACACGGCGACAGATGTCATTGCTTAACTCCGCCATAGATCTGTATCTGGCCTGCGCCTATCCGCAGGGTGTTCCTCTTCTCGAAAGAGAAACCCTCTCGGTATCACTTACCTGTACCAACGGGACACTGCCGTCACGACTGAGAATCGGCGACATCAGTGTCCGGACAAAAGGCTGCCCCGAATTCGTAACTTATTCGAACATCAAGCCGCTGACACAAACCATCGTGCCGCCTCTGGAGACAAACTTTCTGTGGCGGCTGATTTCACATCTGTCTCTTAATTATCTGTCACTGGCAAGTAAGAATAATTTGCAGGCGCTTCTGGATCTATATATTTTCCCCGATTCTCAAAATCAAACCCTCGTTCTGGCAAATAAAAAGCGCGTCGAAGGTATCGACGAGCTTTCCGAAAAACCGGCCGACCGCCTGTTTCGCGGCTCGCCTGTCCGGGGCCGCGACATTACGATGGGACTCAGGCGGGATCATTACGCCTCGGCCGGCGACATGTTCCTGTTCGGTTGTGTCATGGATCATTTTCTGGGTGGGTACGCCTCGGTCAATTCATTTACAGCACTCACCGTTTTGGAAGTTTTGAAAGGAGAGAGGTTTTCATGGCCGGCACGACTGGGCTGTCAGCCGATGCTCTGATCGGCAAACTTTCTAAATCGGCAAATCGCTATTCATTTGTTCAGGTGATGAGGCTGATGAGACATGCCGGCTGTCTGCCGGTGGCGGACGGTGCGGCGTTTGCCGCCCGCAATGTCAGAATCAGACCAGCCAATAATCTGGCTTTCCCCGCCTCCGATGTCCTCGAGGTGAAAGAACTGACCGGAGACAGCCCTGCTTATCAGATCGAAGCGACGTTTCTGGGGCTATACGGGCCGGCCTCCCCTCTACCCACTTTTTATACGGAAGATCTTCTTCAGGAAGAAGCGGCAGATGAGAATGCCGGTCGCGACTTTCTCGATATTTTCAATCACCGCCTCTTTTCCCTGTTTTTTCACTGCTCGATGAAGTATCGCTTTTTCTTTCAGGTATGCGAACAGAACGCTCCTGCCGCGCTGGATAAACTGTTCAGCCTGATCGGCCTGTACGAACCGGCACACCGTGACGCCGTGCCGGATGCTTATGCGCTTCTTCGCTACGCGGGCATCTTAAGCCAATATCCCCGCAGTGCCTGGGGTCTGCAAACGATGCTTGCCGATATTTTCGCCGATACTCCGATAGAAATTCAGTCCTGCGTGAACCGTAATATCGCCATCTCACCACAACAACAGCTGCGTCTGGGAATGCAAAACGGCGCTTTGGGACTCGATACGGTCATCGGTTCGCAGGTGGAGGACCGCTCGGGCAAGTTCCGTCTTCGCGTCGGACCGGTAAGCCTCCCTCAATTTTACGAATTGCTGCCCGGTTCTGAAAAGAACGCCAAAATGTTCAGCCTGACAAAATTCTACCTGCAGGATCCGCTGGATTTTGACATGGAGCTCACCCTGAAGGCCGGCGAGGCACCGGCCGCCCGCCTGGGCGGGAGTTGTCCCGCCAGGCTCGGGCTGGACAGCTGGGTGTTTTCGGGTGAAGGAATCGGCCAGGTCAGTATAGTTTTCCCGATGCAATGACACGGTAACAAACACATTGAGCGCCGCCCGGAAAAGCTCAGGGCAGGCCGCCATTACAATGAAAGGTGCAAACGATAAAGATGATGAATCTCGAGATCAAATCACTGCTGAACAAAATGAACTCCTACTGTACAGGCGCGCTCGAGGGCGCGGCCGGACTGTGTGTGTCGCGCACGCATTACGAGGTTACGGTGGAACATTATCTGCTGAAACTTCTGGAAGATGCCCGGTCTGACGCACAGCTGCTTTTGCGCCAGGTCGATATCGACATCGGCAATCTCAACCGGACACTGGAGCAGGACCTTGAACAAATGCCGTCAGGCAATAACGGTAAACCGGTTTTTTCCCCCCTGCTTCTGGAGTGGGTACAGGAGGCCTGGCTGATCGCATCGATCAATTTCGGAGACAATGTGATTCGCTCCGGTGCACTTTTGCACGCCCTGATCAGCAGGCTTTATCGACTTGCACAGGGAAACTATATCAACATCCTCAAAAATTTGGGACGCGAGGCTCTTCAGGCGCACACCGGACAGGTTTTCGCCGCGTCCATCGAGCAAAGCGAGAGCGGTGAGACAGACGTGCGCCAGGCGGAAACGCCTGCTGGCGCCACGGCCATCGGACGCTTTTGTGTCAACTTCACCGCCAAAGCCCGTGACGGCGAGATCGACCCTGTCTTCGGACGCGACCGGGAAATTGCCCAGATGATCGATATTCTGGCGCGGCGGCGCAAGAACAATCCCATCGTCGTCGGTGATGCGGGCGTGGGGAAAACGGCCGTCGTTGAAGGCCTCGCCCTGCGCATTGTCGAAGAGGATGTGCCGGAAATGCTCAAAGGTGTGACGCTGCTGGGTCTGGACATGGGCCTTTTGCAGGCCGGAGCAGGTGTCAAAGGGGAATTTGAAAACAGACTGAAGTCCGTCATCAGCGAAATCAAGGCTTCGCCCGTGCCGATCATCCTTTTTATCGATGAGGCGCATATGCTCATCGGTGCGGGCAATCAGGCCGGATCGGGCGATGCCGCCAATCTTCTCAAACCGGCGCTGGCCCGTGGTGAGCTGCGCACGATCGCCGCAACTACCTGGTCGGAATACAAAAAATATTTTGAAAAAGACGCGGCGCTGGCACGCCGCTTCCAGCTCGTCTCGCTCGATGAGCCGGACGTGGAAACAACCGTCCTTATTTTGCGCGGACTGAAGGACAAATATGAGGCGGCACACGGTGTAACCGTGCGTGATGAAGCCATTGTCGCGGCAGCGGAACTGTCGGGCAGATATATATCCGGCAGGCAGCTTCCGGACAAGGCAGTGGATCTTCTCGATACCAGCGCGGCACGGGTAAAAATCCTGCTGAGCGCCAAACCGACTGTTGTAGAAGACTGTGAACGATCCCTCCGGGCGCTGGAGAGGGAGAAAAAGGCGCTGGAGCGTGATCGCCTGTACGGCCTGGAAATAGACGAGGCCAGGCCCGCCCGGATAGATGAAGAAATTGACACCCTGAACGAAGAGCTCAAAGATCTTACTCGCCGCTGGCAGGAGCAGTCCGAAATAGCCCACCGGTTGCTCGAAGCGCGGCAGGAGCTTTACAAAGCGGCCCGTGACGGCGCCGACGAACAGACAAGAAACACTCTGAAAGAGACGGCGGACGGGATCATGGCGGAGCTCGAGGCCGCACAGGGAAACGAACCGCTTTTGCGCGTGGACGTCGATCCCGATATGGTGGCCAAGGTCGTTTCGGATTGGACAGGCATTCCACTGGGAAAAGTCATGCGCGATCAGGCCCAGGACATCATCACACTGGAAGACCAGCTGTGCCAGCGTATTGTCGGGCAGGACGAGGCCATCGGCATCATCAGCCGTAATATAAAAGCCGCAAAGGCGGGGCTGGGCGACCCCCGGCAACCGATAGGCATCTTCTTGCTTGTCGGCCCCAGCGGCGTCGGCAAAACCGAAACCGGTCTGGCCGTTGCCGACCTGCTTTTCGGGGGGGAGCGCTTTGTGACCACCGTCAACATGAGCGAGTTTCAAGAAGGTCACACAGTGAGCCGTCTGATCGGCTCGCCTCCCGGGTATGTCGGCTTCGGTGAAGGCGGAATCCTTACCGAAGCGGTCCGCCAGCGCCCCTATTGTGTTGTGCTGATCGACGAGGTGGAAAAAGCACACGCGGATGTCATTAATCTTTTTTATCAGGTTTTTGACAAAGGAACGCTGGCCGACGGGGAGGGGCGCAATATCGATTTTAAAAACACAATTTTGTTTCTGACAAGCAACCTGGCCGCGGATATCGTAACCGGGCTTTGCCAGGCTCAAGATAAACCTTCAGCGGAAAAACTCACCGCCGCCGTTCGCTCGGTGCTGTCGAAGCATTTCAAACCGGCGCTCCTGGCGCGAATGACAATTGTCCCCTACCTTACCATCTCCCCTTCATATATGGAGGAAATCGTCCGGCTCAAACTAGGCAATCTCGCGCAGCGCCTGGCGCAAACCAACAAAATGAAGCTGGGGTATTCACCGGAGGTGGTAAGCCAGATTGCCGGACGCTGCACGGAAGTGGAAACAGGCGCCAGGAACATCGACCACATTTTGAGGGGAAGTATCCTGCCGAAACTGTCACAGGAAATCCTCTTGCGTCTGTGCGAAGAAGCGATGCCCGGGGAAGTATTTCTCGATTTCAAAGAGGATGAATTTACCATATCGTTTACATAATCCTCATGATACCGGCTTTGTTTTTCGGCCACGGTTTTCTGTAAAATGCCGCGCACAGCCAAAACACGGCCGGCAACCCGTCCGTACCCACTTTGGCAACTTTCATTCAGGTAAAGTCAGCTCCGGCTCTTTTCACTTACGTGTTTTTGCGGCGGGCGGAGGAAAAAGGCCGGGACTATACAGGCTGCAAGCAGCCCGGCGCTGATGCCAAAAGGAAGCAAATAGGATCCCGTAGCGTCATAGAGACAGCCTGCCGCAACAGGCGCGCCGGCAAAAGCCGCTGTCACCACGGGCATTGTCCATCCCGAAATACACGGATAATTGGTGCGACCAAAGTAGGCACCGATCAGGCTCGGCACCAGTACAATCATCCCGCCTAAACCAATACCTGTAAAAACAGCATACAGATAAACGAAAATAATTTCCGTGGCGGCAATCAGAAATACGACGCCCAGGCACAAAAGTGTCAGAAAAAACATCGCGAGATAACGGCCGGTGATTCTCATTCCCAATATTCCGGACAGAATCCGGCCGACGATACTCGTCCCAAGCATCAAGCCAAAGGCTGAGGCAGCCGCCAGCGGTGAATATTGTAAATCGAGCAGATATGCAACCTGGTGTGCCGAAAGCATGGTCGAAACAAAAAAGACGACAGAAATAATGATAATGAGCAGCCACAAAATCGGCGAGCGCAGGGCCTCGCCCAGCGACCAATCAGACGTTGTGGTATAAGTTGCTTTTGGCGATAAAAGACTAATTCTCAGCAGACACCGGCCTGGCTTCAAGCCGTCGGGAACCTGACCAAGTTCTTCGGGGTTATTCCTTATCAACATACCGGCAAGAATTACCGCCAAAAGTAAATGAATAACGGCAAGAAGTAACCAGCTCATGCGCCACCCCGCGCCTGAAATAAACCAGCTGACAAGCGGCGGGAACAGAAATCCGGCAATCCCTCCGGAGGCAAACAAAAAACCCATGGCCAGTGAGCGGTAACGGACAAACCAGTTATTGATAATCGTTGTCACGGAGATGTATTCCGCAAACCCCATACCCATCCCGCCCATGAGACCAAAAAACAGATACAACTGCCATGGCTTATTCATCATCGAGAGCCCCAAAAGTCCCAGTACAACAACAATGTTGAAAAACACGACGATTTTGCGCACGCCTAACCGGGTGACGGCAATGCCCGCAAACGGCCCCAGAAGGCCGCCCATCAGCATCAACATTGTATAGGGACCGGACAGAAACGAACGGCCCAAGGCATACTCACGGCTCATCACCGGTAAGAAAACGCCATAGGCGTAGGTAAGGCTGCCGCAAATGCCTCCATAGGTGAGCATCGCACCAATCAGGGAATACCAGCCATGAAACTTATCCTGATTTGATGTCGCCATATCAATAGCAAACCTCCTTGATGATCCTCTCTTTTGAACTCGCCTTCGGGACAAAACATATTTACTCAGGCAATCGGTGGGAATCTTCAAAAACCACTCTTGAATACGGCCGCGATCTCATATCACCGCGGCGGATGCGGATATTTTAATTCTATATCTGCTATACAGAAAAAGAAAGCCGAATCTGAATGCTCTGCCCGGTTTGTAATATTCAAAGCCCATCCTCTCCGAGTCGCACGTTAAGTCATCTGTAAAGCTCAACCGGCATACAAGGTTGAAAGATCATCCGCGGCGGATTTTCTTGACATGCGAGGCCTATTTTCCTATAAATAAAGGGTAAATTACGGGTCGGACCGAAAGCGGAAGATTCAGGCTTCTGTCTGCCTGGCACAATTTTGAGATTCTAACACATTGCACCGGGAATTCCATCCATGCCATTGCCTGACTTAATACCTGAATCTTGCACGCATTTATTAAATATTGAATGAACCATCTGGGAAACCTGTTGTATAAAGGAATATGCAAATAAACCCCAAACAACAGGAGATACCCAGATGGTAAAAAAGCGAAATAA
>JAGPFA010000062.1 GCA_018056765.1 Syntrophaceae bacterium | reverse complement strand
GTTTTTAAAGGTCAGCCGCGCGAGATGACGCCCGACGATATACAAGAGGTTATCGCCGCTTACGGTGCGGCAGCACGCCGGGCGCGTGAGGCGGGCTTTGATGCGGTGGAGATTCACGGCGCCCACGGTTACCTCATCACACAATTTCTGTCCGCTCTCTCCAATCAGCGCTCCGACAGCTACGGAGGGGCAACCCTTAAAGAAAGAGCCCGCTTCGCGCTGGAGGTCATTTGCGAAGTTCGCCGTCAGGTAGGCGCGGATTATCCCCTCTCGATTCGCCTTTCTGCGGAGGAAGTCATCAAGGGCGGCTATCTGGTGGAAGATATTCAAACCGTCATCCCGGACATGGTTCAGGCAGGCATTGATATAGTTCATGCTTCTTTCGGCACACACGGCAGCCCCGGAACTATCACCCAGGCCCCACCTGAATATGAGGCCGGCTTCAACATCAGGCTTGCCCGGAAAATCAAGGAAGTGACGAATGTGCCTGTCATCGGTGTCGGCAGATATACTGACCCGGCACAGGCTGACGCGGCCATCGCCCGCGGTGACGCGGACCTGATCGCTTTCGGCCGGCAATTTCTGGCGGACCCTGACTTCCTCATCAAGGCACAAGAGGGGCGTACGGAGGATATCCGCCAGTGCATCGCCTGCAATCAGGGTTGCATTGAAAGAGAAATTTTAGGTGAGGGCAATATCCGCTGCTCGATCAATCCCGAGACAGGCCAGGAGACGATCTATCCGGCAGTCGCCAAAAAACCGCGTAGTGTCTGGGTTGTGGGCTCAGGCCCCGCCGGCCTTGCGGCTGCTTCCGAGGCCCACCGGCTGGGACACCGGGTCACTTTGTTTGAGAAGAAAAAAATCATGGGCGGCCAAATTCGCTATGCGCAGGTGCCGCCTCATAAGGAAATCTACGGCCGCTGGATTGATTGGGAAATCGGCCAGGTGGAAAAATCCGGGATTGAAATCAGGAAAGACACCGAGGTCACTGAAGAGCTTCTGCTGAAAGGAAAACCGGATTATGTCATCGTGGCTACAGGCGGAGAAAAACTGGTGCCGCCGATTACCGGTATTGACAAACCGTTTGTATGTGACGCCTGGCAGATCCTGGACGGGAGAGTGGCACCGGGAAAAAATGTGGTCATCGTCGGTGGAGCGCTCATCGGGATGGAAGTGGCGGACTTTCTGAGCGACAAGGGAGCTAGGGTAACCATAGTAGACATGCTGAAAAGATCGCCCGTCCTGAAAATTACCTCACATGGATATATGCTGCACAAGCGCCTGCGCGATAAAGGCTGCCGGCTGATCTTCGGTGTGGAAGTGAAAACCATCGGAGATGGATGCGTGGAATGCGGTATGGACGGGGAGCTTTCCACAATCATGCCGGTGGATCAGGTGGTCATCGCCGCCGGAATGAAACCGGTCAACGATCTACAGCCTGTTTTGGATAAACTGTCGATAGAGTATGCAGTGGTGGGTGACGCACAAAGCCCACGCAGAATCATCGAGGCGACGGAAGAAGGTGCGCGCGCCGTCTGGGAGCTTTGATTGCACCGCCCCGATCACTTATTGCACACAGATGCTTTGCCCGGCCAAGCTTTCTGCTCAGATTTCCTGCAGGGAGACGATGCTCTCCCTGCAGGAAGGCAAACTAAACACCTGAGTCCAAAGCCCTGGAGCCCTTCAGAAAACCCTTCTTACAATGTACGGTCAATGTTTCCCGGTCCGCCGCATTCAGGCGTGTAACAGGTGACATTTTTGAATTCGCATTTGCGGAAACAGGAAGGGCATTGTTCCGGGATTGTCTGCGCTTTCAATATGAAACCGCATTCACGGCATTTCCAGAATGTCTGCCCGCAGGAGGGGCATATATCGTCTTCAAATTCAATGCCGCTGGAATAACCGCAAATCGCACATTCTTTTACAGGCATCTCCGACCTCCTGAGATAAAATCGACACGCTCGTTTTATGACCATATTGACAAAATCAATGAAGCTGTCAATGGAAATCGCCGGGGTTGTGGCACGGCGGGTGAGAAAAACTGATACGTAAAACACATAGCCATAGCTCAGTCGCACCTTCATCAGAGGAACAATCAGACGAAATAACTGCCGTCCGGCCGGATGGCGTGATGCAGCCTCTCAAAAGATTGGTCAACAATGACCGCCCCCGACAACCGATGAACCTTTCAGAGCGAAGCATGGGGCGATTATACGTAAAAAAGCCACCCCCTTCATTTTACATGGTGGCGGGCAAATTTGCTTATGGCCAGTGCAGCACGCGATACAGAGGGAAAGACCGCAATGCCTGCCTCTGCAAGTTTTATGGCGGCACGACGTGCAAGAGCATTCATCCCCGCCGAACTGAAGCTATGTAAAATGACGGCCATTGGTTTTGTCAGATATTTTTTCCCCTGACAGATGAGATCAATAAACGTATCCACCAGAAATTCCTTCTCCTGGTTGGAAACCAGACCGAAATGGTCAAAGGCCACATGAATGGCCAGCATATCCGTCTCATCAGACAGATCCAGCTTGCCGAGGATGCTGAAAAACTTTTCGGGTGTTTCAAAATGATTAAGATCTATGGGGTTTTTGAAAATCCGGCCGGCCTCTGAAGAGAAAATCTTCATCAGATAACCACGTAGATCATCGCTTAGCTTCGGCAATTCAAGTCCCTGATGGCTGAAAGCATCCGCCAGCAGCACGCTGGCCCCGCCGCCTATTCCGACAATCACAATTCTTTTTCCTGCCGGTGCCTGCATATACTGAAAAGCAAGTGCAATATCAACCATCTCTTCGATACTGCCGGCCCGGATTGCTTTTGTCTGAGACAGTACCCCCTCCCATATGTGGTCTTTGCCGGCCAGCGCCGTCGTATGAGACACAGCCGCGTCTGCTCCCGGCCCAGAGGTCCCCACTTTTAAAATAATGACCGGTTTAGCCGCAGAGGCGCGCCTGAGCGCCTGGAAAAAACGCGCCCCGTCCCGCGTGCCCTCAATATAGGCGGTGATAACTTTGGTTTCGTCATCGCCTGCCAGATACTCCAGATAATCCACTTCGTTGAGGTCTGCTCCGTTCCCCATACTGATGACCTTACTGAAATACAACCCCCTGCTGGTACCGTCGTGGATCAAGTGCGCGGCATTTCCTCCGCTTTGTGAAATCATCGCCACGCTACCTGCGGTTTTGTCATAATCACCGTTGAAGGACAGGCCGCCTGCCGGACAGTATAACCCCAGACAGTTGGGACCAATCACACGGATACCGCCCTTTCCGGCACGGGCGATAATATCTTTCTGTAGCCGCTTACCTTCCGCGTTTTCAATTTCACCGAAACCGGAAGTAAAAAAATGAATGGCGCGCACTCCTTTGGCGGCGGCATCCTCCACCAGTTGCGGTGTATAGGGGGCGGGAATTGCCGAGATAATAAAATCCACTGGACCGGGGATGTCTTTTACGCTTTTGTATATTACCGATCCGTTAATCTCACCGCCTGCCGGGTTAACGGAATATAATTGGCCGGGAAAGCCGAACCGGGTCAAAGCTTCCAGAAACCTCAGACCGAAATTGAATTTGTTGGCTTTGTCCGATACGCCGGCAATAGCGATGGACTTCGGATAAAACAGGAAATCGAGATTTTTTGCTCTCTGCATGACAGACATCCTTTCATCGTGAAGGGTATAAGAACAAGACAACAACAGGCGAGCTCATCATCCAAATCATTTGTTGCCCTTCAATTTTCAGACTCTTGTCGTACTCACCTGCCTGGCGTAACGATCGCCTTGAGAATCGTCCCCTGTGCAAGATCAAGATATTCTTCGCGGGTGTATTTTTTCAGATTCCAGCTTCGCAGGGGGAAAAGTGAAAGCTGGAAAACCAGCATGTTGGCGGCAAAAAAAGGATCCCTCACATCAAATACTTTTTTGGCCACTCCACCGGCGATGATTTTTTCAAAAATCCCAATCAGCTCACTTTCCTTGCCCAGGACGATTTTCATGAATTTGGGGGGCAGCACCCTTGTCTCGCGATACATCATCAAAACTTCGCTCATTACATCATGGATCGTCTCCAGCAACCGGCGCACTGATTTCTCAAGCTGCTGCCTCGGATCATCGAGACCCATAATGCCTTCGCTTTCAAACCATTCCATGGCCGGATCATGATAATTTTCGAATGAAAGACAAAGGATGTCTTCTTTGCTGGCGATATAGTTGTACAAATTGCCCAGGTTGATATTCGTCGCCCCGGCGATATCACGCATTGTTGTCTGAGCGTAACCTTTTTTAATAAAAAGGCGGGTCGCTTTTTTCACAATAAGCAGCCGCCGCTTTTCCGCAGGACTTTTAACCT
>JAGPFA010000061.1 GCA_018056765.1 Syntrophaceae bacterium | reverse complement strand
TTGCACCAATGATGGCGGCACCCGTTTTTTTCATCGCGGCCGTCGCCGCATATAATTGTGTGAGGATATCCGCACAGGGGGCTTCCTTTTCGACCATTTTCTCCAGACCGCGGATTTGTCCCTCGATGCGCTTTAAGCGGTTGAGAACTCTTTTACGATGCTCTTCCATATATACCCCCTGGGGGTATATAATAGCACCAAATATTTTGTTGTCAAACTGTATCTGAAATTTTTTTGCCCAAGGCGAAAGGGCCAAGGCTAAAGGCTAAAGGCTAAAGGATAAAGGATAAAGGCTAAAGGATAAAGGATGCTTCGACAGGCTCAGCATGAACGGTCAGAAAAAGCGAGGCGCAATCAATTATCCCCCCGTTCACCCTGAGCCTGTCGAAGGGCCGGCGGGGGTGGCCTGCTTTGGCGGGCCGGGTGTGGAGGATTAGATGATTAGAGGATTAGCGCACAGTTCTGAGCTCATAGCGATTCACGCCACGGGTTGGGGCTTTGTTTTGGGCTGGTTTACTGATACCGGGACAATGATGAAGTTCGTTACAGGGGTTTTCTTGACACATTATGGGCGTATGCTTATAATTCTCCATACAGGAGAAAACAGATGCCCCGTCCCAAATGTATGCGTAATGTCCGGGGTGTGCCGGACAGAAATTATTTCAAGCCGCGGGGTATTCCCGTCTCCGAGCTCGAGGAAATCACGTTACACCTCGATGAGTTCGAGGCGCTCCGTCTGGCGGATTTTGAGGGTCTGTACCACCGGGAAGCGGCCGCATGTATGAAAGTTTCCCGGCAGACGTTCGGCAGGATCGTCATTTCTGCCCGCAGAAAAATAGCTGACGCTCTGATTAACGGAAAAGCGCTGCGGATCGAAGAAGAAATAAAAACAACGGCATTCTCAAGCCTTGACAAAAACAGGAAGACCAATGAAGATACCGTCCCAAGCGATAAATAACTGTAAAAAATCTGTCTCCTGTGTTTTTTTGCCACAATACATTGCAACGAGGCTGTAAAGTGACAGACGACGCGAGGGCAAAATCTGATTTTTTCTGCCATCCCGATGGACAGAGCATCATCCTTGATTCCATCGCGGACGGTGTTTTTACCGTAGATCGTGATTGGCGCATTACGTCTTTCAACCGGGCCGCCGAGGAGATTACCGGCGTGTCGCGTGACGAGGCGATCGGCCAGCTGTGCAAGGATGTGCTCAAGGCGGATATATGTGAAAAAAGCTGCTGCCTGCGTGCCACCATGAAAACCGGGAAGCCGATTGTCGGCAAAGAGGTATATATTATTGATGCGGCTGGGCACAAAATTCCCATCAGTATTTCAACGGCTCTTCTTAAGGATAAAAAAGGCGCTCTTCTGGGCGCGGTGGAGACGTTCCGCGACATCAGCGTGGAGGAGGACCTGCGTAAGGCGATAACGTCGAGCTACTCTTTTGAGGATATTATCTCGAAAAACCAGAAGATGTTGAATCTTTTCGATATTTTGCCGGACATTGCCGAAGGCGGAAGTACGGTTTTGATTGAAGGTGAGAGCGGCACAGGCAAGGAGCTGGTCGCACGGGCGATCCATCACCTGAGCCGGCGCAAAAAGCAGCCGTTGGTCGTTGTGAACTGCGGCGCCCTGCCTGACACATTGCTGGAGTCGGAGTTGTTCGGCTACAAAGCTGGTGCCTTCACTGATGCGAAAAAAGACAAGCCGGGGCGGTTTCATCTGGCGCAAAACGGTACTCTCTTTCTCGACGAGATCGGCGACCTCAAACCGGCGTTGCAGGTGAAGCTTTTACGGGCGTTGCAGGAAAAAACCTACGAGCCTCTGGGGGCAACCGAAAGTGTCAAGCATAATGTCCGGATCATCGCCGCCACCAACAAAAACCTGGAGGCGGAGGTGCGGGAAGGGCGGTTTCGCGAGGATCTTTACTACCGGATAAATGTTTTCAAAATCAGTCTGCCTACGCTTAGCGAACGGCGCGAAGATATCCCGCTTTTGACCGATCATTTCATCGGCCATTTTAACATGCTGCAAAAAAAATCGATCGAAGGAGTTGAGGCAGACGCCATGTCCACCTTGATGGAATATGACTGGCCGGGTAATGTCCGTGAGCTGGCCAATGTGATCGAGCGGGCGTTTATTCTGTGCAAGGGCGGGCTCATTGAAAGAAAACATCTGCCGGAAAATATATCCGGTTTGTCCGCTGAAGCCGCAACGGGCGCAGCCCGCTCTTTGCGTGAAGTCGAGGCGCAGTTTCTTTTGGCGGCCCTCAGGGAAAATAAGGGCAACCGCGCCATGACGGCCAGAAAACTGGGTATTCATAAAAGCACACTGTACCGGAAGCTGAACGCGCTGGGGTTGCGGCCTGACCGCTGATGAGTGTTTGCATTTTTGCAATGCTTTTCCGCTGAATGTCGCAGTATTGCGACAACAATGGGCGGCCGGTCGCCGGTGGAGGTGCTATTTGGGTGATATTACAGAAGACTTTATTTTGAAGCTATGGCATTGCTTTTGCTGTACAACCATAAATTGGCCGACGGGTTGAGACTGACGGCTGAGGAGATTTCATGAAACTGGCTTTATCCGTGTATAAAGGGAACATATCCACCGTTTTCGATGCGGCAAGTGACCTTCTCATTATGGACCCGTCCGGCGGTATGAGCAGACAGCCGTTATCTTACCGATTTACGGCCAATGACCCGGTTGGCCGCGCCGCGGAAATGATGCGGCAGGGTATCGGTGTGCTGGTTTGCGGGGCGATCTCCCGGCCGATGGAGAACTGCATCGCTGCACGCGGCATTAAACTATATCCCTTCGTGCGCGGAAGTGTTGAGGAAATTATCGACGCCTACCTGGCCAACCGTCTGGATCAGGCTAATTTCTTCCTGCCCGGCTGCCGCCGCGCACAGGCGGGAAGCCAGCGCCGTCATCGCGGCGGAGATTGCGGTCGTGGCCGGCAGGGCGGCGGTGGACGGGGGCGTTTTCGCTTTTGAAGAAGGTATCACCGGCGATTGAATGTTAACGAGACCAGGATGAAAAAAATGTCTGACTACATTAAAAAATACCGATGGATCCCCACGGTGGCACTGGCTCTGGCCGGAATCGGGCTTATGGCATATTACAATCACTGTGACACGGCCTGCAGTTATCTCAGGGGGGATATTTTCGGCCTCGATCTGAAGTGGGTGGGAATCGCATTTATGGCAGTGTTGATCCTGCTTACCGCTTTGAGGCAGACGGGGCTGGTGCGTGCCTGCCTGGCAGGGGGCCTGGGCGTTGAGGTTCATTTGTATTCCTTCCAGATTCAAAACGATATTTACTGTCCGTTTTGTCTGGCTTTTTCCGTGATGGTGATTTTAATGTTCATCATCAACTATGAACTGCCTTCGGCCTGGCGCGAAAACCGCCGCCGTCTGTGGCTGTATTTTCTGGGTGAAGCAGACTTGCCGCTCTTGAAGATCCGCTCCTTTCCCCTGTTGGCGGCCGCCCTTTTGGGCTATCTGTTTGTAGTTTTGTCTTTTTCCGGCTCCGCGATTCCCGCCTACGGGCAGGAAAAAACGGGAGAGATCCCTTCGCTGGGGAAAGGCACCTGCGAGATTGTTATTTTTTCCGATTATTTCTGCCGTCCCTGCCGTATGCTGGATACCGGCGCGGAGGGCAATCTGAAAGACCTTCTGGCGACCGGAAAAGTGAAAATTATTTTTGCCGACCTTCCCTCGACACGCCTCTCACCAATGTATGCCAGATATTATCTTTACGGGGTGAATGCCACAGGCGATGCCGAGAGTGTTTTACGTCTGCGCCGGAGTCTGTTTGAAGCCGCACAAATAAAACGCCTCGCGTCGGAGGCAGCGCTTATCGAATATTTGAAGGAGATGAATCTCGCCTGGAAAAAGATGGATGAAAAGCCGGTGTTTGCGAAGCTGAACACGCTGATGGCAGAAAACGGAATTGATGCCACTCCGACATGTGTTATCAGATACTCTCCGGCACAGACGAAGAAATTTGTCGGTGTGGATGATGCACAAAATGCGCTGGTTGATTTGAAAATGCGCTTGAAATGATCTGCGGGATTCTTTCATCCGCTGTCCAATCCCGGCCGCGCGGTTACAAAGGCCGGTCACTTCAAGGAAAAGGAGAACAGACTATTGAACAGATCCATTCCCAAAGAGTTGTTTTTTACCAAGGGTGTCGGCACGCACCGTGAACAGCTTCATTCTTTTGAACTGGCGCTGCGTAATGCGGGCATCGAAAAATGCAATCTCGTGCAGGTCTCCAGCATCGTCCCGCCCGGCTGCAGAATTATTTCCAGAACCGAAGGGCTCAAAAGGCTCCAGCCGGGTGCGATCACGTTCTGCGTGATGAG
>JAGPFA010000035.1 GCA_018056765.1 Syntrophaceae bacterium | reverse complement strand
TTGTTTAAAAAGAAATAAAGGAGGTCTTAATGTCCAGATTTATTGATCTGTCCGTAGCCATAGAAGGCGATCTGCCCTGTGATCCACCGGGAATGATTCCCAAGATTACCTATATTGACCATGCGCTGGGTGCCGAAAGCATGAAAGCATTTTATCCGGGTGCGACGGGGGAAGATCTTCCCGATGGATTGGGGTGGGCGCTTGAATTTCTGGAGCTCTCCACTCATTGCGGCACGCACATGGATGCGCCCTGGCACTTCCATCCTACGCAGGATCGGGGTAAGCCCGCGATGACGATCGACCAGTTTCCGCTGGAGTGGGGTGTGGCAAACGGTGTAAAACTTGATTTTTCCGATCTGCCCGACGGTTATAATATAACGGCCGGGGATGTGAAGCGGAAGCTCGATGAAATCGGCCACACACTGGGGCCCGGAGATGCATTTCTGGCCCAAAGCGGTGCTGCTCCCTACTGGGGGAGTGCCGACTATTTGGTCAAGGGGTGCGGCTTCGGCCGTGAGGCCACCTTGTGGATTCTTGAGCAGGGTGTGCATGTGGTCGGAACAGATGCGTGGAGCTGGGACCGTCCGCTTGCCGCCCAGGCCGTGGATTACAGCCGGACAAAGGACGCTTCGCTTATCTGGGAAGGTCATTTTGCCGGCATTGAAAAAGGCTATTTTCAGATTGAAAAGCTCACCAATCTGGATATATTGCCTGCCACGGGATTCAAATTTTATTGTTTCCCGGTAAAAATCAAAGGAGCCAGCGCGGGCTGGATCAGGGCAGTTGCAGAAATTCCCTGAATACTGGGAAGGGCTGTTTTATCCATCGATGCCGGCGCGGTTGTTTTTGTTACTCATCCAGTTTTTCCCCTCTAAAATTCTGGCCGCCATCATGCCCGAGACATTGTCGCCCACGGCATTGACCATTGTGGCCGGTGCATCCACCAGTGTGCCGATCATCGTAATCAGCGGGAAGGCTTCAGGGGGGAATCCGTACAGAGAAAGTATTAAAAGCTCACCGATAGTGCCACCGCCCGGTATGCCGCTGACGACCACGCCGGTAAGCAAGGAGATACCCAGGGCAGTCAGTATCGTTTCCATGCCGGTGAAAGGCATCTGAAATATTCCAAAAAGAAACGCTATTTTCAAAACAGCGGCCAGGCATGAGCCTTCCATGTGAATCGTCGCGCCGACGGGGATAACGACTTCACTGATATCACGGGGGATGCCGATTTTATCCGCCGCCTGCAAATTGGCGGGGATTGCCGCCATCGAGCTGCCGGTGGCCAGAGCCATGACGGATGGCGGAATGATATTTTTCCAAAAGGTCTTGACGGCGGCCGTTCGTCCCGCGGCGAACGCGTAGAGTGTAAAAGCGAGAAAAAAGTACACAAGCGCCGTCGGGTAATAAATCGCCACTGCCCGCGCATAAGAACCCAAAAGATCCGGCCCGAAAACTCCGACCAGGTAGGCGAAATAAGCACAAAGCCCCACCGGCGCATAATACATGACCAGAGAAATCAGCTTCAGCATGACTTCTTTGGCAGAGTCCAAAAACAAGGTAAAGGCCCTGCCTTTTTCACCGGCGGCAGAGGCGGCCAGTCCGACAAGCATCGAAACCACAATCAGAGCCAGCATATTGTTTTTAGACAAAAGCATGGGAAAGTCAGGCACGGTAAAGGCGCGCACCAACTGCTGTGCCGCACTGAAGGTCGCCAGCTCCGGCGCTGCGGGGATGGCGATATGAACGCCGGCTGCAGGAGGGAAAACCAAAACAGCGGCCAGCATCACGGCCGAGGCGACAAGGCCTGTCGCCACAAAGATGATGACCATGACACCCAGGATTTTCCCCAGCCTTCTCAAATCGGTCATCGAGGCGACGGTGGCGGAAATGGAAAAGAAAACCAGAGGAACGATGATGGTAAAAAGAAGGTTTAAAAACACGTCTCCCAAGGGCTTGAAGAGGGCTGCATCTTTTTTGAAAACAATGCCCAGCACAGCCCCGAACAGAATCGATGCGACAAGAACAATAGAAAATCCGTAGGAGCGCAAAAAAGGAGGCATCTTTACCTTCATTATTCGACCGGGAAGTTGAAGTACGTGTCCGGATAGGGTTCGTTTGCCAGCGTGAAGTGCCACCATTCCTTGTCGTAGTACTTAAAGCCGTACTTCTCCATCAATGTTCTCAAAAGAAGGCGATTGCTTCTGTGCTGGGGGCTTAAGTTTTGATTTTCAGGGTGTGACATTTCATGGAAACAATCAAACCCGGTGCCCATGTCCAGAGAATTGTCCGCGAAACGCACACCCGCCGGCAGGAAACAGGCGGTCAGGGGAGTTTCCGGAGTATAAGGAGGTTCGGGCGGCACTGGCAGAGGCACAATGGTCAGATCAACCGTACTCCCCCGGCTGTGGGAGGAACGACTGGCGATATAGCCGTCGCGAAAGAGATTTCGTTTGTCGATTGTAGGATAAAATTCCTTTTTAGTCCTGGTGTCGTCGATATCCTGCGCCCAGCGTACAAAGTGGTCCACCGCACGCTGGGGCCGGTAACAGTCATAAATTTTCAAAGTCAGGTCGTGGCGTGCCAGGTCTTTATGCACTTCGGCCAGGGCCCTGGCGGCCTCGCGCGTCATGATGCATTTGGGGGCCAGGTAGCCGTCAACACGGGTGCCGACAAAGTTGTGTTCCCCATAGTAGCGGATGTCCATCAGAACCCCGGGGATTATTTCTTCAATATCCACGAAGGTATCGGGACGCTCGCCGGCTTGTGCCGATGATGGGAAAAATATGACAGTGAGTGTCAAAAAGATCAATAAAGAAGCAAAGAATGTTTTCATGTTCATTGGTTATCTCCTTTCGGATTTATTGATCAGGATTGATCAGGATTACAGGTTGTTTCTCCGGGTCCAGGCGGGAAAGGAGCCGGAGCATATTTTCTTTTGATACGGCGACACATCCTGCCGTCGGTTCTCCGTACCCTGCCCGGATATGCAAAAAGATAGCACTGCCGTGGCCTTTTATGACCGGGTCGGTGTTGTATTCAATGACGATCGCGTATTCGTAAAGAGGATCGTCCCTTTTGAGTGTTTCGTATGAGTTTGCCTGCGTTTGCTCTTTTTTCACCCAGCGGTTGTAATCCGCAGCTTCCGGGTCATCAACCCAGATGTCATCGTTCAAAGCCTGACGGTAGGGCATTTTTGTATTGACCTTTTCCGGATAACCGAAGGCCGTGCCCAGACGGAAAAGGCCGGACGGCGTTTTGCCGTCCCCTTCACGCTTTTCACCCGGTGCGGCAAAACCGTTTTTACCAATCATGGCCCTGAGTGGTTCCATCGTTTGTGTCCATTCTCCGTTTGTTTTTTCCAGAAAGTAAACCCTCGTAAGAGTAAAACAAAGAATATTTTCTTCGGCCACCAGAAGAACCTGACCGGTATGGGAGGGAATGTTTGTATGCCAGGAAAAAGGAGGCGGGGTTTTTATGAGAGGTTCCCGGGGCAGTCCGGCGCAGGATGAAATCAACCAAGCGGCGATGACGATGGCGAAAAAAGACAAGTATTCCGTAACATGTTGTTTATCAAGGTATTTCATCGGATCCTCTTTTGTTGAACTATCTGTAATGGAAAGGGGGAGCTTTTTCAAGATAATAATTGAGTGGTGATAAAAAGCGCTCATGTCCAGGAGGTCTTGTTGAAAAGAGTGGGTAAATGTTATATTAATACAAGGAAATTTGAGAAAGGGCGACGGAAGGGAAAACTCCGGACGGCCCCTGGAAGATAATTCAATGCTTGCACCAAATGGTTGATGTTGGCCCGCTCATGATAAGGGATGAGCAGATATTCAGCGGTGCAGCGAGGATTCTGCAGGGATACTGAAAATTGTCCAGGACAGCTTTTTATAGGTGATAAATACTATGACGATGCCTGACAGAAGAAAAGCAATCCGCAGAGTGGACGATGCGCGCTATGCGGAAGATTTATCCAGACGTTACGAATTCCTGCTGCGCCACACCACTGATATTATTTTTGCCGTGCGCTACAGTGACAGAAGGATTCTGGAGGCAAGCACGGCTGCATTGGAAGCTTATCAGTACAGTATGGATGAATTCAAATCAATGACGTTAGATGATTTGAATCCAGACGATTTTCGGGGGCGGATTACGCCGCGCAGTGACAGAGTTTCCGCCAATGTTGCTATTTTCGAGACCGTTCATCGCAGAAAGAACGGTCAGGTATTCCCTGTGGAAATCAGCTCGCAGGGGGCTGTGTTCGGAAACGACAGGATTCTTTTGAGCATTGTCCGCGATTTGTCCGAGGATAAAAAGTTTGAACAATGTCTGTGTGAGGAAGAAAGTAATCTGCGCGCTCTTTTAAATGCAGTTACAGAATCGCTGCTGCTGGCCGAGGTTGACGGCACGGTGATTGCGGCGAACGAAACTTTTGCCAAGCGCATGCGCGTCGGACTGGACAATATTATCGGTGTGAATATTTACAAGCTGCTGCCGGCGGACATCGCCAGTGAAAGAAGAAAACAGGTGGAAGATATCATCCGCAGCGGCAAGCCTGCGCGCTTTGAGGGAGTTATCAACAAAAGGTTCATCGATCATGTGATTTATCCCGTATGTGATGCCGGCGGGAAAGTGGCCAGGCTGGCGCTTTTCGGTGCAGACATTACACGCCGTCGGGAGATGGAAAAAAAACTAGAAGCGATGGCCCTGACGGATCAGCTGACCGATTTGTATAACCGACGTGGTTTTTTCACGCTCGCGACCAGAGAAGTCAAAAGAGCCGAGAGGTCCAAGAAAGGCCTGCTTCTTTTCTTTGCCGATCTCGATGGTTTGAAGGACATCAATGACCGGCTGGGGCATGAAGAAGGAGATCACGCCCTGATCGCGGCCGCGAAAATCCTAACACGGACTTTCCGCGTATCCGACATCATCTCCCGCATCGGCGGCGATGAATTTGCCATCCTGGTGATTGATGCGGATGAAGAAATGATGGAAAAACTGCTTTTACGTTTTTACCGTTTGATCAATAATTTCAACGTAAGGAAGGCCGCCAGTTTTAAGCTGGCGATCAGCATCGGTTATGCCGTCTATGATCCGCTTAATCCCACAACACTGGATGAGATGATTGCCGTAGCTGACAAAATGATGTACAAGATGAAGAAGGTTCGCTACCGCCGGGTGTGATGGCTGTCGCCCGACGCTCTTTTTCTATTTTCCACCCAAAATATTTTTTGTCTCTTCCAAAGTCAGGTCAATGTAAAAAAAGTTTCAACCTGCATCTTGCATGCATTCGTTGCTATTGTGATGAGCAACAATCTTTTGACATCGGTTTTCCCGTTGTCTTTTATGGGTGGACCCGTGAAGGATATTTCTTGATAGGAAGCAGGGCACCATCCCCGGCTTATCGGTTTCCTAACCAGAGTTATTCTTAATCTTTTTCAGAGGCATGCTTTGTTTCAGGATTTCAATATTCGCTTTGTAGGCATCATCTTGCTTTATGACTAATTCCAATTTTTCCAATTCCAGCAAGTCTCTTTTTAAAGTCATGGGCGAATAATGCGCATAGGTCTTGATGAAAGCCGGATTATTATTTAATAAATATTCAATACTCATAAAAGAATCTGTTGGAAAATTAAGAGCAATATCTCTTCTTCTCTTCACAATAGCTCTCGTTTTTCCATGTGCTTTACTGCTGTCCAGAACCTCATAGATATAATTGCGCCAGGCTGTTTTTAATACATTCTTTTGCACGACATCCAAAACCTCATTCAGGCCGTCGCGAAAACCCAATACCGCATAGCTGATAAAACGGGACAAATCCTTTTCCTTGCCCGCCTGTTCGAGTTGCCGGTAATATTCTTCACGGGTGTTGTTGTAATGATTGGATAGAATGTGAGCTGCGATATCGGGCAATCCTGCCCTTAAAAGAAGATAAAATTCAATCAATCTGGCTGTTCGCCCATTGCCGTCATCAAAGGGATGGATCCACGCAATATAAACATGAGTGACAATGGCTTGCAGAACCTGTTCGATAAAATGCTGTTTACCGTCTTTATAATGAAAGCTTTCTTTCAACCAGTCGCATAGACGGACAACCAGCGAAACGACATTCTTTCCCAATGGTGGCTTATAGGAACCGACAATGACATTGTGCCCGGCAGAGCGGAATTGGCCGGGAACCGCTCTAAAATGATCTCCCAGATCTTTCCCGATATAATAATGAAAGGATTTAATGAGTTCAGGTGTAATAAGGTGTTCTTTGCCGTCAAATATAACTTCGCTTCGAATCTGGTTTAAAGCGGTAATAACATTTTTAACTTCTTTTTGCAGGTATTCCTTACTGGGCGGCAAATTGCCGCCTTCATCAATTGTGATTATTTCTTCATCTGATAAAGTATTGCCTTCGATTGACGTGGTGGCTTGAGCTCCTTTGCGCATGGAAACCTGCAATAATTTCCGTCGGTTTTCCGGTTCCAGCGGTAAATCAGAAATAATACTGATGATTGCCTCGCATTGTCCGAGAATAAAGAAAGTAGTCTCATCAATATGCCAGTTTCTTTCAAAAGAAATATGAGGGTGTGATGATAAAATATTTGTCATATATTTATACTTCTATATTATTGATATTATAAAATAATACAAATACTATATAGTATTTGTTCTATAAAATGAGAGAAGGTTTGTCAAGGAATAAGATCAATAATGATGTACGTCCAGGAGGAGTCGCTGTCGAAAAAACTTATATTATGAAGTCCTGATAATCAGATAAAAGGTACCTCCGAAGTATATGCGGAAAAAGGCAAGCTCATCAAGATATTGAATATCGCCGCCAGTTCCCTTTTCAGCCGGCATTAAAAGAAAAGAGGGGCGCAATCATCATTGCGCCCCTCTTTATAATCGTCTTTTATTGCGGATTAGACGCGCATGTCAGACACGGCCAGCATTCATCATTATTACATTTTTTACAACAGACCATGTGACAAACGCAGGCATGCCCCACTCCAATACAGCCGGTACATTTTTCACACTTAACATCACAGTCTCTGTTGCCGCCTACCCACCATCCGCCAAGGTCGTTAATTGTAATAAATGGCAAAAAGATCGCCCCGCCATGATAAGCTTTTGGCACGGCTTTTTGTGTCTCGAGTGGCAGAAAATTGGGCACTAAAAGCGCCAGAACCGATTCATCATTGATGGCTTTCTGAACGGTCGCAGGATATTTTGTAATGTCAATTTTATTTTTACTGATCCATTGTTTTATTTCTTTTGCGGCAATTACCCTGCTTTCTTTGATGTCATAGTTGACGCCTAAAAGGTCAACAGCCGTTTTTTGAGCTTCCCTGTCCATCAATTTTTTTATAACATCTTGTTTGCTGTCGGAAGACAAGTTGGAACACCCCTGAAGAAAGCATAACAGGGTAAAAACTACTGAAAATAAAAACCAAATCTTTTTCATATCATTCTCCTTTCCATAAATATTTTGCTCTTGAGTCCGGTGAAAGAAAAGAAGTGGGGGACAACAACAGCATGCATTATGTCCGTTAACGCGGCAAAACCATTGATAAAGAATTGTATTTTGTGAATGGAGTATATGAAGAGAAAAATTCCCTGTCAAGGGGATTTTAAAGCCAGTGGAGCATCATCTTCTTGCCGTTGTCAGGGATGTGCCGGGATATGGCGGCGGTGGTTGAATGAGAGAAAATCGCGGGAAGTCTGGTACAGATGGCAGTGTCGCGGACAGGATCCTTTCGTGGGGCCGTCTCCTGGAGAAAGGCTTACAGATGACAAAGGTTAGATACCACCAGGCTTAATAGCTATTGTTTCCCCTTTAGTTTAACTTTGCCACTCAAAATATTTTTTGTCTCTTCCAAAGTCAGGTCAACGTCAAAAAAAAGTTTGAAAAAAAGACCGGTTTCCTTAACCATATCAAACGGACAGAGCTGTGGATACAGGCAGTGGGCAACCCACTTGACGCCCAGCAGTCCCATGAAAGAGGGAGGTCGGTCGAACCAGTTGAACGGCTCTTTCGGTATAAGGTGCACTCTTTTGTTTTTCACGGCGCGCAGACGCTGCCAGCGGGGATCACGAAATACGCTGCGGTAAAAAGATTCTTCAAATACGAGGATAACCTCCGGATCATATAGCAGTAATTGCTCCATGGAAATTTTTTCCATGCCGTAGCTGCTGCGTGCAACGCAGGAATGAACATTGCGCCCCCCCGCCAGGGGGATTAACTGAGCGTGCATGGATGAGTCGCATTCGGTGCGAAGCCCATCCACTCCCTGTGCGTAATATACTGATACCGTCTGGCCCTGACCGATCCCGGCTCTGAATGATTCCATGTCCGAGATTGTTTTTTTGGCAGAGGCGGCCAGTTTTCTGCTGCGGTCTTCACGGCCCAGGAGCTGTCCCAAATAGCTGATAGCGTCGGGATAATCCGAAAGCGTAGAAAGATTGACTGACATTACCGGGATGGGTAGGGTTCTCACGAGCTCTTCATTGGTTCTGGAATGGAAGGCCGTGTCGAACCTGGCGAGGATGATCAGCTCGGGGTTGACCTTTAACACCATTTCAATATTTGGTGTGTTGCCCTGCCCATACCAGCCGCCGAGCACCGGAAGGGAAAGCACTCCCTTTTTTAGATAGGGTTTTTCATGCTCGCGAACGGGAGAGGTAAGCCCGGCCAGCATGGAAGGATCGATCACATAGAGCAGATGGCTCAAAGGAGGCGAGGGGCTGTAAATTTTCACCGGCTTTTCGGCAATGGAATATTTTCTCCCAAACATGTCCGTTATTTCTTTTCCCTGGGCTGAACCGGCCGCCCAAAGCGCGGTCCAAATGACAAGCATACAAAGATAAAGCGACGGACGTATTTTCATAAACAGGTTCCTTAAATAATCATCAGCTCAGGACAGCCTCCTGATGATGTCGTCATAATCCTTGATGATGGAGACAAACCTGATACCACCTGTCATTTTTATTTGCCTGAAAGATGCGCCCTCGCTGACTGATTTGAGCACCTTCTCCTTCCCGGTGACCACGCTTCCGGCCAGCACGTCGAGGCCGTAATCGAAAAGCGTTCGGGACAGCGGCGTAGAGGGTCCCAGGAGCATCTTCACACTGTCTTTACGGCATCGCTCGAGAATGCCCGGTAGAGTATGGTTGATAAGAGTTGTGCTGGAGATGATGACAATGTCCGATTGGGGCAGCAGCTTGTCTCCCTGCTCTTCTGTATAATCTCCCGGCTGTGGACGTTTTTCGATGACCCAGAAGTTCCGGGCGATTCCGGAGAGTGCCTCCATATCGGGGAAGTGGCCGATTATGGAAATGTTCTTGTTTTTTCCCAGATCATAGGCGATTTTAAGTCCGTCAACAGCGCCGTAACTCTCGGGGTCGATTTCCAGAAGGGAATTGATGGCGGCAAGCCCCAAAGACGCCCTGGTGGTGTCGTTATCGTGGCAGTAGCGGGCCAGCTCCAGAGCTGTCATTTCCGTGAAAGCACCTTCCCGGCTTTCTCCCTCGCCGTGGTTGCATCCCGTTTTTTCGACCATGCTTGAGGCCAGCCCGACCCGTCTGCTTACAACGGCGGTCCAGGTGAGACCTCTTCTTACATCCATCACCGGGGCATCTTCTGTGATGCTCTCGAGTATGCTGTTTAGAATTTCCATATCTTGATCCTTTCTTATGGTGTTATGTTTTTCAAGGCGGTTTTCATAATCATATTAAGGCAACAACTGATTTCATTGACATTGCATCACCTTTCGACTTTTTTCCAGTACTGATAAATTGCAGTTGTCCGAGGTCCCCATGCAGCCGCAAATTGTCTGGGGAACACAGACGTTGAAGGGGCCATCGTTGAATTTTAAAACGTTGACTCTGGCGTTATACAGATGGAACAGGTTTTCCGTGTTGATGACGTCGTTGCAGGGGCCGTCCGCAACAATTTTCCCTTCTTTGATCATCACGGCGCGGTTCGCTATCCACAGGGCGTGCTCCGGGGAGTGGGTCGCTTTAACAAATGTGTATCCTTCACGAGAGAGTTTGACGATCTGATCGAGAAGCTTAAGCTGGTTGCCGTAGTCGAGGCCGCCGGCCGGTTCGTCCATGATGAATGTATTTGCGCCCTGGGCCAGCGCCCGGGCGATGAGCGTAAGCTGGCGCTCACCCCCGCTGATTTCCGTATAGGCCCGCGACGACAAATGGAGGATGGAAAGCCTCTCCAATGCGTTTTTGGCAATTTTCATGTCTTTGTTTGAGTAGCGGAAAAAGAATGTTTTGTGAGGAATCCTGCCCATCAGGACGACGTCCAAAACGGTATATGGAAAGGAGCTTTTGTGGATCTGCGGGACGTAGGCAATCTCTTGAGCGAGATATCCGGTATCCAGCTTCCGGATGTTTTTGCCGTTTAGCAAAACGCGGCCCGCATCCGGGCGGAGAAGACCAAGCATGATCTTGATAAGTGTGCTCTTCCCGCACCCGTTGGGGCCGAGCAAAGCAACAACCTCGCCCTTTGTGATGGAAAGGTTAATATCGGTCAGCACGGCCTTTTGCGTATAGCCGAAGGAAATCGCGTCTATCTTAATCAGCGGATTCAAGCCCATCCTTTTTGCGCCTTTCTTAGTATGATAACGAAAAACGGTATGCCGACCAGTGACGTAACTATCCCTATGGGAATTTCCACAACGAAAAGCATTCTAGATAAATTGTCCACGGCAATCAGGTAAATGGCGCCGATAAGGGCGCTTGCGGCAACGAGGATTTTATTGTCCGGCCCCACCAGCATCCGCGTAATATGGGGGATGATAAGGCCGACCCAGCCGATCATTCCCGCAATAACCACGGTCAGTGCGCTCATCAGCGTCGCTAGAAAAATGAGAAAAAGCCTCATTCTTTCTACGCGTATGCCCAGAGAGCGCGCCTCTTCATCGCCCATGCTCAGGGCGTTGAGATACCCGGAAAAGAGTATCACAAGTGCAATGCTCACAAGCTGAGGAATCCCCGCAGCCAGCAATGTTTTGTAATCCACAAGCGACAGCCCCCCCATAAGCCATTGAACTATTGCGGGCAGTTGATTGGCGGGATCGGCGATATATTTGATAATGGATAACAAAGATGTAAAGACAGCGCCACTGATGACACCTCCCAGAATCAGAAGCAAGATGGTGTTGCCTTTGTGCATTTTTGCGATAGCCACGGCAATACCCACAGCCACAAAGCCGAAAAGGAAGGTCAGGCACTGTACGCAAAACCAATTTCCGGAAAAGACCATGCCCAGCGCCGCTCCGAAGGATGCGCCGGCAAGTACACCCAAAAGGGATGGTGAAACGAGGGGGTTTACAAACATGGCCTGAAAGGAGGCGCCGGCCACGGCCAGTGACGCGCCGATCAGAGCGGCCGCCAGGATGCGGGGCAGACGGATATTTAGAAGCAGGTTCGACACGAGCTCGCACTGCCTGGTGTCCATATTGCCTGTGCCTGTAAGCTTAAAGAACAAAAACCCGTAGATGTCTGCCAGGCACAGAGGGTATTTCCCGATAGTTAAGGACAGCCCAATCGTGAGAAACAGTACAACTGATAAAATGGGTATGATGGTTTTCTTAACCTTCATCTTTAGTCTTTTTCCCACCACATGACCGCCCATCGGATGAGCTGACTGTAGGAGAATCTCCATGAATTGCCGGATGAAATCAGATGCTGCCGGACGTGCGCGGCCATCTTTTCTTTTTCGCTGGCAGTTAAATCGCCGAACATTGACTCTATTGATGCGTATGCGTCTTCGGGGCTTTCGTACGTCCGGTTGCGTATCTCCTTAATGAATGATACATGCGCGCAGATACCCAGCTGATAAAGCAGATTGTAGTAATAGATATAGTCCGCGCCCGTTTCATGGTGTCTGCCGATGGCGTCATAAAGCCGCCTGTCGTATGGACCGTCACCGGACATGGTGATAATATAGGCGCGTTTATTCGCAGCCGCGTCAAGCTTCAAGATGGCAGACTGAAGATCATCAACCACTAAAGAACGAGATGCGATTACCGTATCGTAAGTGCCGATGCCGAGTTTAGGCCAATCATCTTCCCAACTGCCATGAATCGTTTTTATATTGGAGATGCCTTCTTTAGCGCAACGCCTGCAGAGCACGTCGAGCATCTCACTGGAGAAGTCCACTGCCGTGACGCAAGCTACCTGTTTGGCCAGCGGCACAGCCAGCGTGCCGCTTCCGCATCCCATGTCCAGAACCGTCCAGTCAGGCTCCGGGTTCATAAGGGCCAGCAGCTGATCACGGTAGCTGGTCTCGGTGGCTTTGGCAAAAGAGTGGGCCCTGCCGTCCCAGTAGGCGGCATCCCGCCGCAAAGCGGCGCGCGAGGCGAGCTTGGCCTTCCACAGGACATTCCAGTCGGGCTGCTTTAAATCATTCAATGTCGCATCCGAAGGATATGCAGGGCACGTTTCATTGAGGGTGTTTCCCCGATTCATTTTTATCTTTTCTCCAGTTCGTCATAATAGCTTCCGCCCGCTGCGCAGGCCCGGCACAGAGTCCGGCCGTTGTGCTCGACATGCCTCATATCCATCACTCTTTCTCCGCAGACCGCGCAGGTGACGATCAGCAACGGTTTACCCGGCAGATCTTCCGGACGTAGGTTAACACGAACTTCCCTGGTTTCAAAAAGTTCTTCCAGGGGCTGCATGGTGTATTCTTCCGTGTGCGGCGACTTTTCTATATCCTCCCGGGTCATCACCTGATCGCCGTCTTTGTTCTTCGCCCAGACGCGCACGGCCTTTCCCGTTTTGAGGTTGACGAAGGTTGCCGCCATTTTCCCGTAATCGAAAATTTTCATACTGCGTTTGCCGGGGTGACAGCCGGTCACCGCCAGAATCGCATCACTGGCACAACGATCCATTTCGACAAAGACGACCAGATTCTTCCTGTCGGCGCCTTTTGGATCAATGATGGCGATTTTGTTGAGCCCCAAAATCGCCATACGGGTGCCCAGGACCGTTCCGGCGCAGGCTTCTCCGTGAAATGCCTTCGCTTCTTTGAGACAATTTTCAAAATCCAGGTTTTCGTTTGTTTTCATGATTTATTCCTCCATAATGACCGGGGTGCACATAGGCGAAGACACTCCCCGCGAACTTTTCCAATGCTCAATTCAGATGATAGACGACGGGAATCATCAGCCTGGCTTCCACCGGCGGGCGGGGGAAGGGCGCGGCCTGCCGGATAGTTTCGATGGCTTTGTCGTCGAGTATTTTAAAGCCGGAACTTTGCATAATTTTCAATGCTCTGACCGATCCGTCAGAGGTGATCACAAAGGAAAGAACAACTTTCCCCTGCCAGCCCATCCTTTTTGCAGCATCGGGATAGTTGATGTTTCCCAGTATCTTTTTACGAATGTAATCAAAGTGCTCGTTTAAATACTTAGAGGCGGCCGGTTCCATGGCGCTGGCCGCGTCACCTGTGTTTGTGACCTTTTTCGGGGCTTCATTTCCGTTTTGCGCGTCTGCCGGCAGGTGTGCCGCAGGCTCACCGGTATCGTCAGACCCTTCAGCAAGCGCGGTGCTGACCAACTGGGCTTTGGTTGCGGTAAGCTCCGCTGCGGGTGAGATTTCAGGGGTGCGTGGTGTTACGCTTTCCCGCCGCGCCGGCGGGCTTTGCGCCTTTCTTTCACGCACGGGTGGCTGCGTCGGAGCAGTCTGTACAAAGGACGCGGCCGGTTCGACTATCGTTTGTTTGTTGCCCGGCTCAAGTAGATTGAAATCCAGAGGAATTGTTTTTTTAAACGGCTCCGGCACGGGGGCGCTTAAAAACATTAGTCCGATAATGACGCCATGGAGCAGGAAGGATATCTGAAAGGCCCTGGCCTGATTATTCATATTCCTTCCTCCGTCTGAAGGCTGACGTGATTGAATTCGAGATTTTTGATGATATCCAAAACACTGACAAAGCTTTGCAGTCTGACACTGCGGTCCGCCCGGATTAAAACAGCAACGTTTCTGTTCATGGCGGCAAGGCCGGTTTTCAATTCCGTAGGAGAAACACGCCGGCCGTTGAGACAGGTTTGGCCGTCCTGGTCTATTTCAATAGTTTGGGTCTTGAAGGCGCCGTCCGTAGCGTGACTGGCTTTCGGTAAATTCAGAGGGATCATTCCTGTTGCGATGAAAGAGGATGTGGTCAGCACAATAACCAGAAGTACCAGCATCACATCCACAAGAGGAACGACGTTGATATAATCAAAGGTCTTTTCTTCCATGATTGATCTCCCAGGTCATGAGCAGGACCTTTACCCTTCGCAAAACAAAATTATACAAAGAGACGGACGGAATGGCCACCAACAGGCCGACGGCCGTGGCCTTAAGAGCCATGGCAAGGCCGGTCATGATTTTGCCCGAGTCCATGAAGCCGTCACTTCCGATCATGTAAAACGTGAGCATGATACCGAGAACCGTTCCCAACAGGCCGATATACGGCGCATTGCTTCCAATGGTGGCAATGAGATGGATTTTTCGCGTGAGCTCTATCTCAAGGCTTTTATAGTCGCTGAAGGCATCCAGTCTTATGCTTCTGAAGAAGAAAAACCGTTCGATGCCGATGCCGACAGCTATGACGCTAAGTAGAATCAAAAATCCGATGATTCCATAATCGACTATAAATATTAACCAGTCCATGAAAGCGACACTCATCAAAGATATATTATGCCGGTATCAGTACCTTGCCAGGATTCCGGTCCAGAGGCTTCGCCCCGGGGCGGGATAGCCGACCTCCGGTTCGTAGTTTTTGTCAAAGATGTTTCTGCAACCCAAATAGACTTCAAAATATTTCCATATCGGCTGTGTGATTTTCGCATCAAACAGCGTGTAATCACTGGCTTTGAGAACCGGGTTTGTCGGGCTCGACGGTGTCGGCAACTGAGAATATGTCGATGATACATGGATCATATTAAAATCAAGTCTGGTTTTCAGCACAGGGATTATGTATTGAATCCCGGCATCCAGCTTGTGCCTGGGGATATATGTGACATCATTGGTCACTCTCCCCTCACTGCGGTTTCTGCCCTCCTCATAGGTATAATCCAGCCTGAGTGTCAGCCCGTCGATCGGGTAGATTTCAGCGTTGAATTCGATGCCGTACAGCTGGACTTTACCGACATTGTAATTAGTGCCGATCCAGCCCATGCCGTCTTTGGAGATCATGTCGGATACGTCATAATAAAACGCCGACAGGCCCGCTTTGGCGCATCCGAAAAAAACCTTGGACGCTCCCAGTGTATAATTCCAGCTTTTTTCCGTTTCCAGATTTGCATTGCCACCCTTGCCTGAATAAAGTTCTTCCAGTGTGGGAAAGCGGCTCTTGTGAGCAACGGATGCGAAAACCTTTGCCTGATTGGAAAAATTGTAAACGAGTCCCAGCATGGGATTTACAGACTCATTACGATTTGTGGGATGCGGCGTAAAATTAATAAAATCTCCGGCGTGAGGGCCGCCCTTGACGGTATTGGTTTGCTCTGATTTATCCACTTTAAACCAGTCATAACTTACGCCGGCTACAACGGATAAATTTTTCACCAGATTGAATTCATTTTCCAGCCCCACAGAGCCTGTATAGGAAATGGATTCCTCAAAAGGCAGATAAGCGTCGGCTCGTTCCTCATGATTATCCTTCTTATAATGAACGGCAAATCTTAAAATATTCCAGTCAACCGGCTGAAAATCGGCAAAAAAGGAGCCGCCCGCGATATAATCTTTGTAGGAGCTGTGTGCCAGTTGTATTGCGTAACTCTGGTCGGTGTATGAATCGAGACTGTCTTTGTGGTTGTGGTAAAACAACTTGGCCTTCAGGGTTACTTTGTCGTGAACTTTTTGTCTGGCATCCAGATCAATTCCCCAATCTATGTAGTCAGGTATTTTGGCAAAATTAGTGAAGTAGGGCCGGCTGTTGAAATATCTGATTGTCTCGGTTGAAGGAGACCATGCCTTATCCCGGTCCAGATAATGAATGTTCACATAATAGGCGGAGCCTTCTTTAGGCTCTATTCCGAATTTGGCCCAGATGTTATGGCTTTCATAACCTGAATTGAGCCGCTCCCCTTTCCCCTGAATGACCTCATAGGATTTCCCGCCCGGTTGCTTCTGGATGGTTGTCATTCGCGGCTGATAATCTTTCGACAGCTCATAGCCGCCTGATTTCGCCCATGTATAATTCAGCCAGTAATTGAAAATCCCGGCTTTCATACCGGTTGTTGCCGAGGCCCGGTAGGTGTCATTCTCCGAAGCTTCCAAGGAGACGCCGGCGTAGAGTTTTTCTGAAGGTTTCTTCGTAATGACATTGATTACGCCTCCCAGCGCGTTGGCGCCATACAAAACGGATGCCGCCCCCTTGGTGATTTCAATTTTGGCGATGTTCTCCGTGGGAATCTGGTTCAAATCCAGCCGGCCGTATTTTGTTTCATAATAGGGGACTCCATCGATCAAAACCAAAAGCTGTTTTTGGGCAAAGCCGCGGATGGAAACATTGGCTTCGTTTTTTGCCCCGGTCGTTACGCGAACACCGGGGGCTCTGAATAAGGCCTCGGCGAGTGTTTTGCTGTTGGTGGCCTTTATATCTTCAGAGGTGATTTCATTGACAACAGCTACTTGCTTTACTTTCGTTTTGTCGGCGGACACCACAATTTCACCGAGGTCATAGACCTCGAAATCTTTTATGGATTTATCCTCTGTTTTGTCTGCAGCAACCGCTTCTTTAGCTGATACCTCTTCCGTATCAATTGGTGGCTG
Organism: Syntrophaceae bacterium; assembly: GCA_018056765.1. Taxonomy (GTDB): domain Bacteria; phylum Desulfobacterota; class Syntrophia; order Syntrophales; family Smithellaceae; genus UBA8904. The sequence continues at coordinate 2,565 of JAGPFA010000035.1, read as the reverse complement.
AGCCAATAAATCTGCAACAAAGAGTTTGAAAATAAACAGGCACAAAAAACAGACCGAATAAATAATCGATATTTTTCTCATTTCATTTTTCCTTTCCAGGTTCCCGAATTGCGGGTAAACAAGCGTCAGTAAGTGATGTCGTGAAAAACAAATGGGGCAGGGTACAAAGGAGGTCTTCAAAAAATGATATTGATGGAGCGTGGATTGAATCGGCTCGCTTATCCGGCTGACCGGGCTTAGGGCGGCAGGTAATGATTTTCAGTAGAGCTTCAACAAAATCCGAACAGAGCAACTGGTAGATGAGTATCATGGCATACGTAATTAAAATTCGCGTCAGAGAGGCAAAAAGCAAAAATTCATTTTATAAATTGTTTTGTATAGCACTATAGCTTAAATTGCTATGTTATATATATCATATATTAAAATGAGCATATGTTTAAATTAGCATATTTGTCAAGTGGAATCTTAGCTGATTTAAAAAGATTAATCTCGTCAGAAGAACTTCAGGTATTAAGGGGCTTAAACGGATTTATTTCTTTACACATGGAGGCAAAAAGGGTAAATAAATATGATATTAAAACGCAGGGGGATATTTAAAACAGATGATCAGCAAACGACTTTCTCGCTGTCAACATCGCACGATAAAACGCACTGTTTTAGTGCTTGCGCTTTTCATAACTTTCTTGAGTTATCCCGCGTCCGGTGTCGCCTCAGCATCAGTGACTACTGACGAAATATCGGCCGCCGCCATGAAAATGGTCGATTTTGCCTCAAACAAAGCTGGTGCGCCGGACTATCAGGCGGCAGCGATGCTGGTAGATTATGTATTGGCAAAGAAAGGTTTCAGCCAGACGGCGCTTCCTCAAAATCGTGATGCGCATGGCGGGTATTACGAGTTTGATACACGTATCGATTTTGCCGGTTTCATGCAATACGCCTATAGCGGACAAATCCCCGCTGTACTTACCAGCCCTTCTTCATTGCGCTATTCCCGGTGGAGCGCCCAAAAGAAAAAGTATGAGCAGCTGCCTGCCAAGTGGTCGGTGATTCCTGCAGGAGGTAAACCGCTTGTCATTCGCGGGGTTCAGCGTGACGCGATTACTCCTGATCTGAACACGGGGATATATTATGAATATGATCTTAGCCGTGCTTTGATTCAGATGAATTACAAGGGGCGTCAGGTGCTCATTACCATCTCCAAGCAGGTGGATACCTCCGAGGTGGGCAAGAAGGGATTGATTCTGGGTAAGGACGAAGACTGGAATTATTACTATTCGGATGAGATCGGCTCGGCCAGAACCGGTCTTGGCTGGGTGAAGTCATACATTTATGATTATTTTTCCGTCGGAGTTTATGTAGAAACAGGTTCGTCTCCCGCTGTATTGAAAACAGGTATTTTCCAGTGGCTTCGCGCAGGCTGGAACGGTATAAATTTTGTACAGCCGGATCACATTATTACCGGTATTCAAAGATACGCCAGGAATTCAAAAACCGTTCTTGAGTCGTCCGATTTGCCTACACCGGCGCAGATTGCCCATGTCTATTCCCGCCTGTCTAATATGCCTCATCAGGATCTGGTGGAAAAATACGACCAATTGCAGCAGGCCCGCCTTGAGCTTGCCGTCCAAACCGGTAAAATCAACGGGGCGAAGGCGCGGAAAAACAATTATGAAACGATACCCAAGGGGCAGATTATAGAAGAGCTGATGCTGGAATATCTTAAAGTGGCACTGGGCAGGCCTTCCGCGGTCGGTCAGAAAGTGGCTTCAGCCATAAATTAGAATTATACCTTTCCGCCATCAGATCTCCGGCTCTTCTACCATAAACAATTCGTTATGGGCGGCGAGCTTTCTTCTGTCCTGTAATGATCTTCTCCTTTTCCCTGAAGCCGATTATGGCATATGGTAGTGTCAAGAGTCTTTCGCACTTTTGTTTTACAGCCCAACAATCCGGTAGTCGGTAAGCCAAACGCTCTGCGAGCCGTCAGAGCTCCCGGAGCGTTTGGCGCTTATGCCATCCCCTCGATGTTTTCTGTCAGTCTCGCCATATTCAAATATCGTCTTGTCCCCCACCTTGTGGCAGATATGTGCCGGAGCCGGGCGGCAACCAGCATTAAAGCAGATCGTCCGTCCGGAAATGCGCCAACAACCCGCGTCCTGCGTCTGATTTCTCTCATCAGTCTTTCCAGAGGATTATTCGTTCGTAGCGAGCGCCAGTGCTGGCTCGGAAAGGCATAGTAACTCAACGTCTCTTTCGCTCCTTCTTCTACGATCTTTGCGGCATTGGCTAGCTTCATGCCTTTGAGCTTCTTCACCACGGATGTTATCTTCTCCTCGGCTGCCTGTCGATCCTCCTGGGCATGAATCGCCTTGAGCATCGCTGCGACTTCTTTGACTCTTCCTTTCGGAACGGCGGTAAATACATTGCGATAAAAATGGACGACACACCGCTGCCACTTCGCAGTCGGGTAAAAATCGGCCAAAGATTCCACCAGCCCCAAACATTTATCACTGACAAAAAGCCTCACGCCTTTAAGCCCGCGTTTCTTCAAATGCCGTAAAAATC
>JAGPFA010000034.1 GCA_018056765.1 Syntrophaceae bacterium | reverse complement strand
GATATGGGCAAAATGAGAAGCGGGGAGGAAATTCACATCCTCCCAGAAGGTTTGAAAAAAAGTCTCTTCCGAATAATCAAAGATCATTCTGCGGGCAAGGTGCAATTCATTCAGGCGACGGGGCACCTCACTGTGGGAAAGGACAGCCTCGGAACTGGAGGCAAAAACGACCAGCGGCGGCTTGAAATAGTAATAAAGGCCGGTGTTGCCCATATGGTCGCGGGCGAGAAATAGCTTTTTTTCTTTTTTGTCCCAGGCGGCAAATGACCAGTCACCGAAAATATGCCTGCAGGCCTCCCTGCCCCATTTGCGCCAGGCAAGCCAGACCAGACGCCCGTCCGGTGTGGTCGGCCTTTGGGGATGAGGTATGCCAAACAGATCGCAAAGTTCATCTCGGTTATCGAGGCGTGCCGCCGCTGTGAACAGGACGTCCGTCTCCGTATCGTGATGGGGCATTTTTTCGTAAGGGGACTCGTGGGTGACAATCAAAAGCGCATGACCGAAAGCGGCATTTGCGGAAATAACTGAACCGATTCCATCGGGGCCCCAGTGTGACATCGCTGAGGCCATCTTCTGAAATTCTTCAGGACTTGCCGGACGCCCGTCTAAATTTACAAACCCGAAAATACCGCTCATCAGGACCGCCTGTTTTTCAATAATTATACGATACGCCGATACCGCCGCCATGCTGCTGGCATACGTAACTCATATCAGGAATGATTCAGTTTTGAAAATACAAACTTTCCCCTGCGGGCGCAGGAAAGCGGACCGCCGGTTGATGCGCGCATGATGGCACAGATAAAAGGCTACGTCACAACAATTCAAATAAATCTGATTTTGCGGCTTTCTTATCCAGTGTAAGGACACTTTGACATCCCCAATGATGGGCTGATTGAGCAATCAGCAGATCGGACATATCTACTGATGAGGTCATGGCTGATGAGACAAAAGCCTGAACTGCAGGCTGGGATTCAAATTTCAAAATCGGCATGGAAAGGAGATTTTTAAAAGTTTCAATAACTTCTTGGCGGGAAATATTGTAAACGGATTCCAGTACCCAGATAGTTTCAAGAACAACGGCAAGGGGAACAAACAATATCCCCTGAGAATCTTGTGTATCTTTGAAAAGCTTATAAACTGCCTGCGCCTGCTTTTCATCGTCTCTTACAAGAAATCGCACAATGATATTCGTATCGAGCGCTTTCATCCTTTTTTCTCCCGGATTCTTTTCCGGATACCCTCATCCATGCCTTCAATGGATACGGGTTTTCTCCTGGAGTCATGAAGGCTTCCAAAGACACCGTCAACCGTGGTTGCCACAGGACAAAGGACCACACGCCCATCCTGTAAAACAGAAAAATCCACTTTCCCTCCCACTTTCAGCTTCAGAGCTTCTCTTATCGGCTTGGGTATTGTGATCTGCCCCTTGCTGGTTAATGTTGCCCTCATCATTCAACAATCCTCCTTACCTTTACAATATTTCCTTACTTTAAGGTAAGGCATATTTCTCTAAAAGTCAATACCTCATTGCCCGGAGCACACCAGATCCTAGCGCTCCACCAAAATTAGGCGGCGCTCTTCCAGCTTGTTTAAAAATTTCAGCACATCCGCCGCGCACTGCTCGGCGCTCACCTCGTATTGTTGGCAAAGCCGTTCGCACAGCTCCTCGACCGTAATTGGCTTTGCCAGGTTCTGCCAGATGGCCGTGGCGATGGGGTTCAGTGAATAATACTTACCGCGGTCAATATCCGCCATCACCAGCTCATCATCCACCGGCTCGGCAACCGGCTCATCAGAGCGCACAACTTTGCTTTTCATTGATACTCTCATGCATCAGCCCCTCTAATCATCCAACCCTCCAAACTTCCAATCCTTTAATCTTCCAATCTTCTAACTCTCCACCCCCGGCCCGCCCCCTTCGACAGGCTCAGGGCAGGCTTCGACAGGCTCAGGGCGAACGGGGGACATCAGTGGATGCGCTTTGCTATTTTTTGACTGTTCATAAATTTTAATGCCCGTTCATGGTGACTTTACGGCCCGTTCGTGGTGAGCCTTAATGACCGTTCGTGGTGAGCTTGTCGAACCATGAAGGGCACACCATGAGCTATTCGCTCCTCGCTTTTCACTCCTTACCCGTGGCAATCGCTTATGACGACGCTATTTCATGAAAGAACTGTTTGGTTTTCAACCATTCCTCCGGGGACAGCCTTTCAAATGTTTCGGATTCCGCGCTGAACATGTTTACATTCAAATCTCTTTCGGCATCGTCAAAGTAAACAAGGCTTTTTTTGATTTGAAAAAACATTTCTTCGCCGACATTATATTTGCGGCCGACAGCCGACAGAAGATCGCTCATGGAATAAGCAGTCTTTTCGATAATAAACTTCAGATCAATAAAATCTTTACAAGCTCCGCGCTGATTTATCGCAATGAGCTTCATACAGGCCAGGTCGAGAAGAGATGCAACCGGCAATGGAAATCCGGGATCGTGTACTGGCTGATTAAGCAAGGGATAAGGATACCGAAAAAGGCTGAAACCGGTGTTGTTTAAATTCAATACAAGAGTGTTTTTCTCAATTTTCGCCGCAGACACCCTGAAGCCCGGACCGAAAGCGATCTGCAATTGCCGATGCCAATGGAGGCTGTCAATTTCTTCTGACGTAAAGAAATCGAAATCAACCGACAGGCGATGCCCCAAATGCAAAGCCACAGCCGTCCCTCCTGCCAGATAAGTTTGCGCCGGAAGTTCGTTCAGAATCGGATTTTTTAGTATGGACGCCATATCGGCGGTAATGCTTCGGAAAAACATCTGGTCGCCTCCCGCGGAATGCCGAAAACCATTGAAAAATAATTGACGGTTTTAGGACTCAGGTTTCTGCTCTGGCTGACAACTTTCTTTATGAATTCCTCTCCATAAAAGGCAAGAACCGCCTTGAACTCTCCTTCCGTCCCCCGCTCAAGAACACGCTCGACGATGATGAATTTATCGCTGTCAGAATCGAGCAATGATTTGTCCCAAAAAAGTCTCTTGTTCTGATTTATAATTTTGTCTATTTCAGCCATGTATATAAAACTCACATTGGGTGTTTATCCCTTGCTTATATATGTCATATTATCAGGGTTAAGCTTCCAGGAAAATGAAAATTTTACCCCTGTCGATATCCGCCATCACCAGCTCATCATCCACGAACTACGAGCTATCGGCTATCCTCTAATCTTCCAATCTTCTAACCCTCTAATCTTCTAACCCTCCACCCCCGGCCGCTGACGCGGGCCACCCCCGCCAGCGGGGGATATCAGTGGATGCGCTTCGCTATTTTTTTGACCGTTCATAAAATTTTAATGCCCGTTCGTGGTGAGCCTTAATGCCCGTTCGTGGTGAGCCTGTCGAACTATCCTTTATCCTTTATCCTTGAGCCTTTATCCTTGAGCCATGAACCACGAGCTATCGGCTATCCTCTAATCCTCTAATCTTCCAATCTTCTAACCCTCTAATCTTCTATTCCTCCAATCTTCTCCCTCAAAGCGGTATATTATTGTGCTTCTTGATCCGACGCGCCTCTTTTTTGTCGCGCATGGCCTCAAGAACCGCGATAATCCGCCGGCGCGTGTGGGAGGGTAAAATCACCTCGTCGATAGCACCCAGCGAGGCGGCAAAGTAGGGGTTGTTGAACTGCTCTTCATAGCCCGCAATCAGCTCGGTGCGCCTGGCGGCAGGGTCGGCCGCTGCGGCAATTTCGCTGCGATAGATGATATTGCAGGCTCCCTCCGCGCCCATCACCGCGATTTGTGCCGTGGGCCAGGCCATGACGTAATCGGCACCCAGTTGCTTGCAGCACATGCCTATATAAGCGCCGCCGTATGCCTTGCGGGTGACAACGGTGATTTTCGGCACGGTCGCCTCCGAGTAGGCATGCAGAAGTTTCGCGCCGTGGCGGATGATACCCGACCATTCCTGGTCGGTTCCGGGCATATAGCCGGGCACATCCGTAAAGGTCAAAAGAGGGATATTGAAGGCATCGCAAAACCGGATGAAGCGAGCGGCCTTGTCCGAGGCGTTGACGTTCAGCACTCCTGCAAAAAACATGGGGTTGTTGGCAATGACGCCCACGGGCGTGCCCATGATGCGGACCAGGGCGATGACGATGTTGGGAGCCCACTGCTCATGCAGCTCAAACATGTCATTGTTGTCGGCCACCGCCTTTATGATGTTTTTCATATTGTAGGCGCGAGCCGCCCTGTCGGGGATGATTTTGTCAAGCTCCGGACAATCACGATCGGCCGTGTCAGCTGTGTCCCGGCGCGGCAGAGGCGAGTGGCAACTGTCGGGCAGATACGAAAGAAGGAGCCTGATTTTGTCGAGGCACTCAGCATCGTTTTCGGTTACGACATGGCACACGCCGCTTTTGGAGGCGTGCGCGACCGCACCGCCCAGGTCTTCCTGGCTGACGTCCTCACCAATCACGGCTTTGATGACTTCCGGGCCGGTGATGTACATGTAGGAGGTGTTTTTCACCATGAAGATCCAGTCGGTGAGAGCCGGGGAATAAACCGCGCCGCCGGCGGTCGGCCCCATGATGGCGGTAATCTGCGGGATGTAGCCCGACGCAATGGTGTTACGGTAGAAGATGCCGCCGTAGCCTTCCAGTGAGGGCACTCCCTCCTGAATTCTGGCCCCTCCGGAGTCGTTGAGTGCGACAAACGGTTTTTGCGCGTCCAGCGCCATGTCCATCACCTTCCAGATTTTTTTGGCGTGCATTTCGCCCAGTGTGCCGCCCGCGCTGGTGAAATCCTGGGAGGCGGCAAATACCGTGCGGCCGTTTACTTTGCCGAAGCCGGTAATCACGCCGTCGGCCGCGATATCTTTTTTGTCCATGCCGAACAGGTTGGAACGGTGCTTCACGAAAAGCTGCACTTCCTGAAACGAGCCCTTGTCAAACAAATGATCGAGGCGCTCGCGGGCGGTCATTTTTCCACCGCCGCGCTGCTTCTGAAGGGCTTTTTCTCCGCCCATCTGCATCAGAGCCTGAACTTTTTTCCCGTAATCTTCAATTTTGCCTCCGGTTGTCGCCCTCTTCGCATCTGCGTCCATACTGTTCTCCTTATATGTCAATCTTTATTTTATCTTGACGCCTGCAAGGCCGCGGGCTAGTATCGCCTCCCGTGCTTCAACAGATGTTGACAGGCACCCCGGCCGCTCGCCGTGTGCTTAACCTTTTTAAAATAAACTGGCAAGCCTGATTTATATGGATAGTTGAGAGTTGATGGAAAGAAGCTGGTTCAAGGCTAAAGGATAAAGGCTAAAGGCTAAAGGATAAAGGCTAAAGGATAAAGGCTAAAGGCTAAAGGCTAAAGGATAAAGGCTAAAGGATGCTTCGACAGGCCGAGCATGAACGGGTAATAAAGCTCGGCACGAACGGTCGATAAAACGCGAAGCGCAACCACTAATCTCCCCCGTTCACCCTGAGCCTGTCGAAGCCTGCCCTGAGCCTGTCGAAGGGGGCTGGCGGGGGTGGCCTGCTTTGGCAGGCCGGGGGTGGAGAGTTAGAAGATTAGAGGATTAGAAGGATTGGAGGAATGGTGGTAGCTCACAGCTCATAGTCTAAGGAAGACTTCCGCTCTTGTCCCCTGCCGCCTGGAGGGACAAACTGCTTTTATAAAAGATGCGCAATTTTAAAATTATCATTGAATATGACGGCAGCGCCTACTGCGGCTGGCAGAGGCAACCCAACGGTATTTCCATCCAGCAGGTTCTGGAAGAGGCGATAAAGTCCATCACGGGCGAGGACGTTTCCATCATCGCCTCCGGCCGCACGGACGCGGGCGTGCACGCCATCGGCCAGGCGGCAAGTTTCCGGGCGCACAGCTCGCTTCCTGTGTATAAACTGTTTGCAGGCGTCAACAGTGTTTTGCCGCCGGATATCGCGCTAAAGGATTTACAGGAAATGCCGGACGGTTTCAATGCGCTCAAAGACGCAAAAAAGAAGGTTTATCTGTATCGGATAAAAAACCAGCGGCTGCGTCCCGTGCTGGGCAGACAGTATTTCTGGTTTGTGCGCTATCGCCTGGATCTGGCAAAGATGCAAAAAGCCGCGTCGCTTCTGGCAGGTGAGCATGACTTCTCCGCTTTTTGCGCGACTGGTTGCGAAGTGCAAAGCCGTGTGCGCAAGCTTGCGCCAATAGAAATCCTTGAACTTCCCGACAATATGCTCGAGATCACGGTTGAATCCGGCGGCTTTTTACGGCATATGGTTCGTAATATTGTGGGAACACTGGTGGACGTGGGCAGGGGAAAAATCAAACCGGAAGACATCCCGGAGATTCTCGCCTCCGGCGACCGCCGGAAGGCCGGAACGGCCGCGCCTGCGTGCGGGCTGTTTTTAAAGGAGGTTGAATTCTGAATCATGAAAGTTTTGCTCCTGGGTCATAAAGGAATGCTGGGTGCCGATCTGATGGCGCAATTCAAATACCGCCATGAGGTTGTAGGGATGGATATCGACGAGATCAACATCACACGCGCTTCCGATTGCCGCCGGGCAGTGGCGGATACCGGGCCGGATCTGGTAATCAACGCCGCCGCCTTTACCAACGTGGACGCGTGCGAAACAGCCACGGAGGAGTGTTTTGCCGTCAACGGCGAAGGGGTCAAAAATATCGCGCTCGCCTGCCGTGACAAAAATATCCCCCTGGTGCATTACAGTACCGACTATGTGTTTGACGGCAACAGCGACACACCCTATCTGGAGGATGCCCCCTGCAATCCGATCAACACCTACGGCGCCTCCAAACTTACCGGAGAGCATTATCTGCGTCAAACGACGGACAACTATCTGATCATCCGCACCGCCTGGCTCTATGGAGCAGGCGGAAAAAACTTTGTCGGGGCCATTCTGGAACGGGCCCGCACCACCGGCCGGCTGACGGTGGTGGATGATCAAAGGGGTTCTCCCACCTGCACGCGGGATCTGGCCGCGGCAACAGAACTCCTCATCGACAAAAACGCGCGCGGCATTTTTCATGTGACCAACCGCGGGCATTGTACCTGGTTTGATTTCGCCCGCAAGATCCTGGATGAGGCGGGCCTGGGGCTGGTCGAACTTGTGCCGATAAAAAGCAGCGAACTGGAAAGAGCGGCCCGGCGCCCCGCGTACAGTGTGCTGGGCATGCAGAAGTTCATGGACACCACCGGTAAAACCATGCAGCCCTGGCAACTGGCGTTTTCCGATTACTACAAATACATAACCACCCGCACCTGTCTGGCCCAGGCGGCAGGTCCACCCGGGCGCTGAAGAGGTTTCGTGATCTATTTTCGCAATGTCAGTTTGTCGTTTCTGGACAGACAACTGTTCGACCAGCTCCACTGGACGATTCACCCCAAAAGCCGCATCGGTCTGGTAGGTGACAACGGCACGGGCAAAACCACCCTCTTTCGGATCATTCTGGGCCAGATACATCCCGACTCGGGCCTTGTCGATATTCCCGATCTCAGGCAAAAGAAGATCGGCTATCTGCCCCAGGACATGGTGGAGCTCGACTCCAGCGGCATGATGGAGTTTCTGCGCCGTAAAAGCGGCATTGCCACGCTGGAAGAAAACATCCGCGCGCTGGAGCTGCAAATTGCCGACACCAAGCCAAACACCCGGGATTACAGTGAGCTTACCCGCCGCTATTCCGACCTGAGCGCGGAGTTTGCCGCGCGTGACGGCTATGCTTTCGAGGCACGCGCCAAACAGATTCTCAAAGGCTTCGGGTTTCGCGAAACGGACTTCGACAAATCCTGCGAGTCCTTCTCCGGCGGCTGGAAAATGCGGATCCTCCTTACGGCCATCCTGCTTGACGATCCGGATATCATGCTCCTGGACGAGCCCACCAACCATCTGGATACGGAAAGCATGGAATGGCTGGAGAGCTATCTCAGGGATTATCACGGCACGATTATCGTCATCTCGCATGATCATTTCTTCCTCGACAGGATTGCCACACAAATCGCCGAGCTGGCCGGGGGGCACATCAATATTTACAAGGGAAATTACACTTATTATCTGGCCGAAAAAAAGCGACGTCAGGAAGCGCTGGCAAAAGAAATGGAGCTGCAAAAAGCCCAGATAAAAAAAATCGAAGAATTTGTGGAGCGCTTCCGCTACAAAGCCTCCAAGGCGGCGCAGGTGCAAAGCCGGATCAAGATGCTGGAGAAATACCGCCAAGTTCAAACCGACGATCCGTCAAGAGCCGTTGCCATGAGGTTTCCCGAGGGCAAAAAAAGTGTGAAAGAAGTGGTAAAGGCGGCGGACCTGGGCCATAGCTATGGTGACGTGAAGGTTTTTTCCGGCCTGAACTTTTCTATTTTCCGGGGAGAAAAAGTTGCCTTGGTGGGCGTGAACGGCTCCGGCAAGTCAACACTGTCGCGACTCCTTGGTCTGTCGGAGGCGCCCTGCCAGGGCACGGTAACACACGGCGACCATGTCAGCATGGCCTTTTTCTCGCAGGAAAGCGCTCAAAACCTGGGCTATGAAAACACGATCTGGCAGGAAGTCCTGGCGGTACCGTCACGCGCCAACGATCAGGAAAGACGCAACCTGCTGGGTGCGTTTCTTTTTTCCGGCGATGATATCTTAAAGCAAGTGGGTGTGCTTTCCGGCGGTGAAAAGTCGCGGCTGGCGCTTTTGAAAATCATGCTTCTGGACACCAATTTTCTGATTCTGGACGAGCCGACCAACCATCTGGACATCAGAACCAAAGATGTTTTTCAAAACGCCCTCCTCAATTATTCCGGTACCGTGGCCATTGTCTCGCACGACCGCTATTTTCTGGATCATATGGTGAACAGAGTCTTTGAGCTCAGCGACGGGCACATGACGGATTACCGCGGCAATTATTCCTATTTCATTGAAAAGCGCGCCCAAATGGCGGCGGATGCGGCCATACACAATGTCACTGATGTCCGGACGACACCTCAAAAAACGTCATTGAAAGAACAAAAAAGGATCGAAGCCCAGGAGCGAAATAAACGATCTAAAGTCATAGCGGCATTGAAAAAGGAAATGGCTGCGCTGGAAGAAAAAATCGCCGGTCTGGAGGCACGCAAATCCGCAAACGAAGAAGCGTTATGTAATCCGCAGTCCATAAAAGACCCGGCCATAATCAGGGATCTGCACATTGATTTGAAAACCGTGGAAAAAGAGCTGGAAGAGGCCTACCTTGTCTGGATGGAACTGGGCAGCCGGTTAGAAAAACAAATTTAACCCTGGAGGGAAACAACCGGCACGCCGCGACCGCCGGTGAGAGCTTTGATCCGTCTGGCGGTCCGGGCTTTCCCGGTCCCGCCAAAACAAGCCAAAGCATCAAGAACAATCTGTTGAACAGGTCTTTAGTTTACGCTCCGTCAAGGCCGGATTTTTCCATGCGCTGATACCAACTGGCCGGATCGGTCAAAAATTCTTCCGTATCTTTGAGCGAGAGCAGGTGCTGTCTTTCCACGCCGGCGAGCATTTGAAAAAACGCCTTCTCTTTCGGATCCGTCGATTGTTTTTCCAGCTTTGTATAAAGAGCAACACCCCGCGCCTCAAAATCAATGGCGGTGCGTACCGCCTGCAGCTCGTCTTCCGTGCCGCTGATCCGGGCGGATTTTTTGCCCGACATCGCCTGCAGGATCGTGCCGGTGAGTGATTTTTTCACTTTCAGGGGGACGGTGCCGGGCCATTTCTTCTGGGCCACCCATTTATCATGAAGCTTTTTGAGCATTTCGTAATGTTCTTTTTCTTCATCGGCAATCTGTTTGAACATGTTCTTGCCGGCCATGTTTTTCGTCTTTTTGGCTTGCGCCAGATAAAACTCTCTCTCTCTTTCCTCATTCTCCAGAGCAAAAGCCAGCGCGCTGATTCTTTTATCCATGACGGCCTCCTGCAATCCATCCGTATTTGACGGGCATTATAAAGGATATTCCCCGCAGAGGCAATGCGTTTTTAGCATCCGCCCGCCTGGTCACTGAATATCCCAGATATGTTCGGCGATATTGTTGCACAGATCCGAGATGCGCTCCAGATGTCCCAGCATCTCCACAAAGATGGGCCCCGCCTGCGGCGTGCATTGGCGCTCGTGGAAACGTTTGAGATGATTTTCAAGCGCTTCCTTGACCCGGACATCGACCTCCTCTTCCCGCCTGAAGACATCTTTTACTTTCTCCACATTAAAATGATCCATCAGGCCGGAGGCGTCCGTAAGATTGGCCCGGACCAGTTCGAGAACTTCACGCAAATCGTCTTCTCCGTAAATGCTGAATTTAACACCGCCCTGAGCCTGCTGAGCCACCAGTATACCGATTGCCGCCACGTGATTGCCGATGCTCTGAATGTCGCCGGCCATGGCCGTGTAGGCAAATATCTTCCGTGACAGCAGTGTGGAGAGCCTTCCCCCGGACACCAGCCATAGAAATTTAACAATCTGGCCGCGCAGGTTCGCGACCACCATTTCGACGTAGGAGATGTCCCTCTCGCCTCCTCTGCGGTAGCACAACATCAGCGCGGTCGCTCTTTGAAACATGATTTCCGCCAGTTTCATCTGACGCCTGAGCTCCTTGGAAACATGGTCGAGGGCCTTGACGGGATCGGCCAGGTCTTTGCGGTTGATATATTCGGGCCAGACCGGCAGGTCTTCGTCTTCGCCGGGAAGCAGACTCTTCATCAGTTTCGAAAAGGGTCGCAGTATGAAAATGAAAACGATAACGATAACAAGGTTGACCAGAAAATGAGACAGGGCTATCTGCTGGGCGACACTGCCGGAGAGCCGCTCTACCGTCCCGATGAACACCGGAAGAAAAATCAGGCACAGTAAAACACCCGTGCATTTGAAGACCAGATGCGATACGGCCGTCCTTTTGCCGCTCACGTTGGCCACCGTTCCGGCCAAAAGCGCCGCAATTGTCGATCCGATGTTTGCGCCCAGCACCATGGGCACGGCGCTCGCGAGTGGTATCAGATCCTGCTGCGCCAACACCGCCAGGATTCCAATGGGAACCGCGGACGCCTGCGCCAAAGCGGCCGCCGCCATGCCGATACCCACACCCACAAGAGGATTGCGTGCACGGGTGATAAACTCCAGCACGGCAGGCGATTCCTTAAGAGGCACAGAGGCCTGACGGACAAGGTCCAGACCGAAAAAGATGAGCCCGAAGAAAAAAATCATTTCGCCGGCGGTTTCCCATTTTCCCTTTCCCGCCAGCCATAAAATTCCGCCCGTGAAAATAAACAGGGGTGATATTTCCGTAAAGCGCCATACGATCAGCTGTACGGTGAGAGCCGTGCCGATATCCGCCCCCAGAACAATGGCCAGTGAGCTGTAGAAGCTGATCAGTCCTGCGCTCACCAGGCCAACGGTAAGAACGGTGGCCGCTGTTGAGCTCTGGAAGGCTACGGCGCAGACAATTCCGGTAATCAATCCGTACAGCGGCCTGTCCACAGCGTAGCGCGCCAGCTCCTTGATCCTTGCGGCCACCCTGCCCTGAACAACCGAGGACAGGCGGATCATGCCGACAAGAAAAAAGATCACACCACTTATGGCAATAAAGAGTTCTTTCAACTCGGCATCCAATCACGCCCGGTCTTGAGCGTAAAATATACGGCAGGTAATAGCCGGTGCCGTCGCGGCCGGCTATTGCAATTTCATGTTATAGGTGAAGATCTTTCCTGTCTCCACCTGTTTGACCTGCAGACGCAGCACTTTGGCCGAGCGGGCTTCACCAGGGTAAAAAATGAAACCGTGCGCCATCTCGCCCGGCCTCACCGCCCTGTATTGCAGTGTGCGCGTGCGCAAATCCTCTCTTATTTTTGTCTGCACTTCAGACGGGTCAATCACCGCCTGCGCTCCTCCGGAAACCGCGCCCGCCACCGCACCGACAGCCGCGCCCTTACCGGCGGCCGCTGCCACGTTCTCACCGGTGACAATGCCGATGGCCGCACCGATCATGGCGCCGGCCGCGCCGAACAGAAGACTTCTTTTGGCCCCTTCGGGAACGACTCTGCCCAGTTCGGTGTGTTTTGCCAAACGGTCGTAGGCCATGCTTTGTTCCAGTATCGGCCAGACATAGCTGTCTTCATCAACAACAAAGGTCTGCTCGGCAATGATCATCAGGGAATACTCGCTTTTATTGTCGAAAACAACCTGCACCGGCAGGATACCCGCTCCCCGGATGTCAAAGCCGAAGGCGTCTTTGGCCTCGCCGGATTTCACGTAGCCGCGGGCGGCAATCACCGCTCCATCAATATAGATCGCGTTGGGACTCGCCTGCGGATCCTGGAAAGGAACCACCCGGCGCTCGTAAGGTGAGCAGGCAATAATAATCACGGCCAGCGCACAATAAGCGATAAGAAATACGGTGCGTGTTTTATGCATATACTCTCCGTTTAAACCAATGCGTTTATTGTTTCCCATTTTGTCAAAATTGCATTGAAACCACAAGCGTAATTTACGCCAAAGTATTTTAATATTGACAATTTTGGCACTCTCCGGCTATAAAACCGACATATTTCCGTAAGTCGGATACAGCCAAGCAATGAGCCGCATCATAACGGATTACGATGAGAGGAGGATGGCTTGATGAAAAAAAATGATGTTTCCGCTGGAGGACTGCCCGGCACCAGAAATGATTCAATCGCCCTTTTTTTCCACAATGAAACCCTCATCACGGCGGATGGAACAGAAAAGCACCTTTCGCGTGACAAGCTCATCAACAAGCTGAACTACCTTAATTTTACCGGTGGCCTGATCTCGATCATTTTCCGCCACGTCCACGGTGATCACGACATACTGATTCATGCCCGTCCGCATCCGTGTAACGGTGTTAATCTGGCATGCCGGCTGCTGCCTGAGAATAATGCTTCTCTTCTGGCCGCCGATGGCCCTCTCGTTTTACTGATCGACGATGGCCTTCATTCTTACCTCGCCCCGCTTGAATCTCCATCATTCAACGGACATGACCTCACGGCGAAACTGCCCCAGGAGTGCCTGATCAAAACCTTCCGCTCGGTCAGGCGAGGGCACTGCCACGACGTCACAAGCGATATCTTCTTCGAAGACACCAAACACAAAGGCACTTTGATCGATTTTTCACCCGTCGCACTGTCAATTCGTCTAACGGACACGCAAGGTGAAAAACAAACTCAGCCTCCGGAAATCGCCCGCATCGATCTTTCACGAGGCAATGTCCGTCTGTTTTCCGGAAACTGCCGTTTGATACGCAGCGAGTTAAATACGTCCACACCAAGGGTGGTGTACAAACCAACCGGCCAAAAGATGCATCTCTACCCCCAGCGGCCGACCAGAAATCCCCGGCGGCATATCACTCCTTCATTTTTAATAACCTTTCACCATCCCCTCACGGGCCGGCTTGTCTCCAGGGACGCCCATGATGTTTCTGCTTCCGGATTCTCCATCAAGGAGACTCTCGCCGAACAGACCCTGATGACCGGCATGGTCCTCCCTGAGGTCTCGATAGAATACGCGGGAATCATCAAAATGAAATGCTCTGCTCAGGTGGTGTATCAATTGGAAGACACTGAAAACAATATGGTGCAAAGCGGCGTGGCCATCACGGATATAGATGTGCCCTCCTACACACACCTCAATCATCTTGTCGGCATGCACCTGGACGCCGGCGCTCATGTCTCCACGGCTGTGGACATGGACGCCCTGTGGGAATTTTTCTTCGACACCGGTTTTATTTACGGCGAAAAATATCAGCATCTGTATCCCAACCGGGAATCGTTTGCACAAACCTATCGCAAGTTGTACCGCGACAGCCCCGAGATCGCCCGACACTTCACCTATCAAAAAAACGGAAAAATATACGGCCACATTGCCATGGTGCACGCCTACCCGAGGTCATGGGTCATCCACCACTTTTCAGCAAGGCCGCTCGAGGCCAAGGTCCCGGGGATGCTGGTGCTTCGCCAGATCATGCATTTCCTCAACGGCTGTCACCGCTTTGCCTCTTTTGGCATGAAATACATCATGACCTATTACCGCCCGGACAACAAGCTTGTAGATCGCATTTTCGGCGGCTTCGCCCGCGATCTCGGCAATCCCTCGGGCAGTTCGCTTGATTTATTTTCCTACCTGCACTTCGACAGAACCTCCCACGGCTCCCCTATGCCGGAGGGATTCACACTGCGCGAGTGTCTGCCTGACGACTTCACGGTCTTCAGAGATTTTTATCAGAACTCGTCCGGTGGACTGCTTTTCGATGCGTTCCGTCCGGATATGGACATGCAACCGCTGGAAGAAAAATTCCAAAGCCGCGGTTTTAAAAGAGGCTGCCGGACTTACTGTCTGTGCCGGAAGGATAAACATCTGGCCTTTCTTCTGGTCAATCAATCGGATCTGGGCCTGAATCTGTCGGATCTGCTAAACGGTATTCATGTTTTCATCATCGATGAAAAGACCCTGGAATGGCCTGTGCTCCGGGCGGCGCTCAGCTCTCTGAGCGGCGTGTATTCGGTCGGGCGGATCCCCACTCTTGTTTATCCCGCCACCTTTCTCGCCCACGAAGGGGTTGCCGCCGATAAGCAATATCAGCTATGGATCATGACAGGCGACCCCTACAGCGAATTATTCACGGATTATATGAGACGTAAATTCCGGGTCAGGTATGAGGAACCGCCCAAACAATGACCGAAGAGCGCCTGTATAACAGTCTGATCGCCAAGTCCTATCTGGAATACTTAAATAAATATTATCCCGACCTGGACACGGCCGAGCTTCTGGAATACGCGGGAATCGCCAGTTATGAAATCGCCGACCGTGGCCATTGGTTGACACAATCACAGGTCAACCGATTTCACGAATACATGCAACGCAAAACCCGTAATCCTGATCTGGCCAGAGAGGTGGGAAGATATATCTCCTCTCCCCAATCCGCAATTTCCAAATTACTGCACGAGTCGATGGCGGGATTTCTTTCGCCGGCAATGGCCTACTGGGCAGTGGAAAAAATTGCCATGAACCAGAGCCGCCACCTGTCCATTCAGAGCCGCAATCTGAAGGAAAACAAAATCGAGCTGCTGGCAACACCCAAGCCGGGCGTGAAGGAAGAACCGTTTCAGTGTAATCACCGGATCGGCTTGTTTGAAGCCATCGCCCGGATATTTACAGGAAAGCTCGCCAAAGTGGAGCATCCTGAATGTATCCACCGCGGTGACCTGCAATGCCGCTATCTCATCAGCTGGACCATACCCAAATCACTGTTGTGGCGAAAAGCCGGCTCTTACGCCCTTTTGGCGCTCGTCCCTTTGTCAGTTAGCCTGTATGCCCTGATACCCATGCACGTCCATGAATGGCTCATCACCACTTTGATAATCTTGTGCGGTTCTTTGGGAGTCATGCTGTTTGGTTCTTTTTTGCGCAACAAGGAGATGAGCGCAAACCTCAGACAACAGGGAATAACATCCAATGAAATCGTAAATCAAATCAATTTGCGGCACGATGAATCGGAGCTGGTCAGGGAAATTGGTGAAGCGGTCTCCAGTATCCTGGATCAGAACGAGCTTCTGGATTTCATCACCGAGGCACTGCACAAAAGGCTGAAGTTCGAACGAAGCATGGTGATGCTGGCCAACCCTGACAGAACCAAACTCGTTTTTTGCGCCGGCCACGGCTTCACCAGGAAAGAGGAAGCCCTGTCGAAGAATCTGGAATTCAGCCTCACCAATCCCGCCTCCAGGGGATATTTTTATCAGGCGTTTATTAACCAAAATCCTTTTTTTGTAGATGTGACCCAAGAAATGGAGGCCAATCTTTCGAAAAGAAGCTCTATGCTAATCAGGGATCTGGGCATACGTTCCTTCATCTGTGTGCCCATTGCATTTAAAGGAAAATCCGAAGGGGTGCTGGCCGTCGACCTCACGCATGCCAAAACAAAGACAACACAAAGCGAGGTCAGCCTGCTCATCGGCATCGCCCGGCAGATAGGCATCAGCCTCAATAACGCCCGGGTGCACAAAGAGATCGCCCAAAGCGAGGAGAGGTTCCGTAACCTGAGTGATAACGCTCCGGACATCATTTACCGACTCGATGACCAGGGATGCATCAGATATGTTAACCAGGCCTGGACGGAGATTCTGGGACATAACCAGGCAGAGCTTGAGGGCAAGTGTCTGTGCGACGTCCTTGGTCCGGCAGACCAGGAATCATTTGCCGAAACTATCGGGGATGTGATTGTCAACAAGCTCAGGGTCCGCGACCGCTATTTTACCATTACCGGTGCCCGGGGTACGGTGCACCAGATTGTCCTGAGCGCGGCGCCGGATTTTGACGCGGACGGAAAGGTCATCGGAGTAGTGGGGATAATCAAAGATATTACCACACTGCGCGGCATAGAAGCCCAGCTTCTGCATGCCTCCAAAATGGAGACCATCGGAACCATGACCGGCGGTATCGCCCACGATTTCAACAATCTCATTCAGGCCATCATGGGCTATAACCAACTGATGCTGGCCGGCAGGCTGGGCAACGAGGCAGATATCCCCTACCTGAAAAACATCGCCGCTTTGCTTTCCCGCTCACGTGAACTGGTCGGCCAGCTTCTTTTGTTTGGCAAAAAAGCTGATCTGGAGGCAAAAACAGTCAATGTCAATAACGAAATCAAAAGCATTCACTCGCTCCTGGTCAATTCCATCCCTAAAATGATTGAGATAAAAACGGAACTTGCCGAAGGCATTTTCCCCGTCAAAGCGGAGGCGACCCAAATCGCCCAGATCATCATGAACCTGATGATCAATGCAAGGGACGCTATCGAAGATGTGGGCGTGATCAGCATCAAAACAGAAAACCTGATCCTCGGTTCGACAACACTTGTGGGAAAAGACCATGTTCCCCCCGGATGCTATGTGCAAGTGTGCGTCAGCGACACGGGACATGGGATGGAGCAATCTGTGATCGAGCAGATTTTTGATCCTTTTTTCACGACCAAGGCATCAGGAACGGGTACCGGACTGGGGCTAGCCGTTGCCAAGGGTATCGTAAAAAACCATCAGGGCTTTATTGAGTGCACAAGCACGCCGGGCATCGGAACTACGTTCCGCATTGTGCTGCCGGCATCAGCCGCTGCTTTCGAAGCTTGGGCGGAGCCGGCGGCGCTGGACAGGATTATCACCGGAACGGAAACGCTTATGTTGGTCGATGATGAAATAAGCATTCTGGAAACTGTCAGGGAAGCGATCATGCTTTTCGGCTACCGTGTGGTGACGGCACGAAACGGGGAGGAAGCACTGGAAATTTATGCCCGACAAAAAGACGAAATAGAACTGATTGTTCTTGATCTGATCATGCCCGGAGGCGGCGGGAAAAAATGCCTGCGCGGGCTTCGCAAAATCAATCCGGAGGTAAAGGTGCTGATGACCAGCGGCTATGTAAGCGCGGGTCAGGCCAAAGAACTGGTAGAGGACGGTGCCGCCGGTTTCCTTCATAAACCCTATCGTCCGGAAGATCTGCTTTTAAACATCCGCCACATCCTTGATGAGCAGGGCGCTTAACCGCCGGCGGGCTTGTACCCCCGGCACATGATCAGCGGAGTGTAGCTGAAACGCCGTGGGTCGTTTAAATATTTTATAAAATCATTATAAAGTCCCTGGTAGCCCCCCGGATAAGAGGAGCTGATCAGATCATCGACCGCCCAGCCGGCTGTTTCGATCTTTTTGGTCAGATTGAATTTGCTGCTTTGGCTCATGTCACCGTAAAACAGGTTGTGCGCCCTGAGCTCGACACTGATATTTTGCATGCCCGCGTCATAGAGAAAAGAATATAATTTTCGCCCGATGAAGGTATCGAAATTAAACCGCTCATCAACAGCCTTCATGATCTCGTCAAGCATTTTCATCGTGACGGGCGGCAGTTCGTAGTGGATCAGGCAGTTGAAGTCCAGATCCAGCAGGCACAGACAGCCGCCGGGCTTGAGCGCTTTGATCAGATTGCTCACGATATCCGTAGCGCCCACGCGATGGTACTCCAAAACAAAACGAATCCAGATCAGGTCGAAGCTGCCATGGGAATCCAGCGGCTTTCTCAAATCGTGCAGCTCAAAGGCGATGTTGCCGCCCTCGCCGTAATGAGCGGCGGCATATTCGATCCTCTCGCGGGAATAATCAAGTCCCAGCACGCTGCCGCCGGGATGCACCATTTGGCCGAGGATGGAAGTGGTTATCCCCGCACCGCAGCCGGCATCCAGCACACGCATGCCCGGTACCACCCCGCACCACAGTGCCTGATCGCGCACCGCAGCGGGATCCGTCTTTATATCGAGGCGAACAGCCTCTTCTTCACTTTCCATAAAATAAAAATCGGATGATAACGGCTTGTTCCCGGATGAATTATCCTGCATGATCTCTCCTTAAATCCGTTATTATGATGTTTAACCGCTGTGGACTCCAGGCCGCGGCCGCTAAAGCGGCATACCTGCTTTTTCTTTCGCTTCTTTTTTTACGCCTTCACCCGCACGCGTACGGGCAACAGCCTTTTCTTGTCCTTGCCGACAATCAGATACCTGCTTAGCCCAACCGCCTTGAACTGCTCGGCGATAATATGCTCCAAAGATATCAACTGGTCATAATCCAGGGGAAGGGCAAGCGGCTCGATGAGCAGGCGGTTGTGGTGTCTTCTGAAGCTATCCCGGACAAAACTTATTGCCAGACGGGTAATGCCCGATAGCGTAATATGCCCTGCCTCCACACCAAGTCCCTCCTGAAAAGCCATCGTTTTGAGGTAATCGGGCAGGGTGAATACATCAATGATTCTCTCTGTGAGGTATGGTGAGTATTTTTCAATGAACGCCTCGTCGATTCTATCATCATCGGGGGCATGGATTTTTTTGTAAACAATCATAATCATCCTGCCGATCTCGGAAAATAATCCTCCCAGCTCGACTCTCTTGGCCGCGTCTTCCCGGATACCCATCTGCAGCGCCAGCAGCTTGCCAAGCACGGAAGAGGCGAAGCTGCCGGCAAAGACTGCCTCCACTTCCTCGTCGCCCCGGGCGAGCTGCTGCTGAGCGAGGATAATGATCAGCGCTTTGATATGGCTCATTCCCAGTCTGGTCACTAACTCGTAAAATGTGCGGATACTTCCTTTTCGTAAAGCCCCGTAATATGCCGAGTTGGCAACATTGAATATTTTCATCAGGATTTCCGGAGCAATGCGGAATTTCACCATTTCAATTTCTTTGTTACCCGCCTCCACATCATCTAAAATCGCCAGAACTTCAGGCGAGAAACCCAGCGTGTCCGCATCCATCATTTTCTCTTCGATGACGTCGATAAGGGCGACAATTTCTTCCTGCTGCACCTTTTACCTCCCTGTCTGTTTAAACCATCCCACTGCCGTGATCTGAAGGGACATGCCGGATCAGTATCTGCCGGTGACGATGAACGCAGCCCAGTCGGACGGCCCGTATCCCTCCTGTATCATTTCATTTTGCGCTGTCCGCAATGAATAGGCCGTATCGCCGCTTTTTTTCAGGCAATTGTAATAAAATTTCATAAAA
>JAGPFA010000060.1 GCA_018056765.1 Syntrophaceae bacterium | reverse complement strand
TCGAAGATTTCGGATTTTTAAAAGAGACGCTTGGACGTCTTACCGATCCGCCGGAGACGGACCGCATCCGTCTGGAATTTGCGACGCTTTGCAACACGCTTATTGCCGCCGGCTCCTATGCCTGCCTTGCCCGTAGAGGAACAGACCGGCCTGCCGTTCAGCTCCAGGGTGAAAGGTGTCATGCATGCCTGCGGACATGACTGTCATACGGCGATCCTCATGGGGACTGCAACGGTCCTGTCAAAAATGAGTGATAAGATTCCGGGAACGGTAAAATTCATATTTCAGCCGGCTGAAGAGGGAGCTCCGGAAGGTGAAGAAGGAGGCGCACCACTGATGATCAAGGAGGGGGTTTTGGAAAATCCCAAACCGGAGGCAATCTTCGGACTTCATATGGCATCAATACCCCTGGGGCTCATAGGGTACCGCCCGGGCGCAATGATGGCTTCGGGGGATGAGCTAAATATCGTGGTCAAAGGAACTCAGACTCACGGGGCAACTCCCTGGTCCGGTGTAGATTCGATTGTAATCGCATCTCAAATCGTGATCGGCCTTCAAACAATCGTGAGCCGGCAAACCGATCTCACGGCAACGCCCGCTATTATCTCCATAGGAATGATTAGCGGAGGACAGAAGTTTAACATCATCCCCTCCACAGTAGAAATGTTCGGAACGATCCGTGTGTTTGATCAGAAAACCCGAAAATCAATTCATGAAAAAGTGAAGAACACTGCCGAGATGATAGCTAAAAGTGCCGGTGGGACGGCCGAGGCAAAAATCCGTGAAGTGTACGGGATCACCTGCAATGATCCTTCTTTGACAAAGTTAATGGCTCCGACTTTCCAACGGTTTGTAGGAGAAAAGGCTATCGTTCCATTTCCTCAACTGACCGGTTCGGAGGATTTCAGCTTCTACCAGGAAAAGATTCCCGGTCTATACTTCTTCCTTGGAGCCATTACTCCGGGAGAAGAAAAATTTCCTGCCCATTCTCCTTTTTTTTCCCCTGATGAAAAAGTTCTGCTCCTCGGAGTACGTGCAATGTCTTATGTAGCAATGGACTATATCACTCTTAAAAAGGAATAATAAAATCTCGTCGAACCTACCATATCGGGAAAGCTGTGATCAGGCACGGTGGATGAAATCTGATACGTGCATTTACTGTTAACAAAATCAGGTGCGGTCGCGATGAACTCTACCCGCTCGGGATGATACAACAAAATATGATCTTTGCCTCCTCAAAGGAAACAATGGCACGGGCCCGAAAAGACATATTTTGATAATTATCAACCGTTATGTTATAAATGCAGGAAATTGCCACTGGAAGATTAACCAAGGTCAGTGACGTCACTTCGGGATAGCCGGTAACCAAAGAACCTGTTAGAGCCGCGTCAAACATTCAGGCTGCAAAACAGCTTTTAAAGATCACAAACGATAAGACACGGACACTCATGAAATAATCAGGTATTCAATAATGCCAAATCCTGTGCCGGCAAATTTGAGCCAGGCCCCGACCGGAGTACTGATCCGGTTGTCGGAACCCGGCACACAAGACGCGTCCATTCCCTCACAAGCACCAAAACAAGAAACCTTACCAGACCTAAAAAAGCAGCAAGTGATGGCGCTATTTATCACAAATAATTATCAGGGAGGCAGAAAATGTCAGAAAAAATAAAAAGCGATGATTTGATCATCACACAAATCTCCAACAAGGTCGCCACGCTTACTTTAAACCAACCTAAAAAATTAAATGCATTGAGCCCGGCCATGGAACTTAAGGCTATCGAGATATTGAAGAAGTGGGCCATGGACCCGGGCATAGGGGCAATTGTTGTGACTGGTGCGGGCCGCGCGTTTTGTGTCGGGGGGGATATTTCCAAGATGGACAGTGAGGAAAGTGAATTGCTGGCCAGAGACACATACGAGCAGAACGTGGACGGGCTGCGCCGGGAGCAGGAACTTTCCTGGCTTTTGTACAGCATACCGAAGGTGACCATTGCCGTGATTAACGGCCATGCGATGGGGGCGGGGCTGGCGATCGCACTGGCCTGTGATTTACGTATCGCCTCCGACAAGGCGAAGTTCGGCGCGGCCTATGCCAAAGTCGGGCTGGGCGGAGATTTCGGGATAAGCTGGTTTCTCACGCAATATGTGGGGGCCCCGAAAGCAAAAGAGCTGCTTTTCCTTTGTGAAACAATCGATGCGGATGAGGCTTACCGTATCGGTCTGGTAAACCGTGTGGCAAGAGATGATGTTTTTCAGGATGCGGCAAGAGAGTTCGCCTTGCAGATCGCCCATGGCGCTCAGACGAGCTTCCGCTATATGAAGGCCAATGTCAATCTGTCGATGATGGCCGATCTGCGCACAGTCCTCGATCGTGAGGCCGAAACTCATCTTCGTTGCGGTAAGACCGAGGATTTCCAAGAAGGCGTGCTGGCTTTTATGGAAAAACGCGCGCCGAAATTTACAGGCAGGTGACCGCTAACCAACCATAGCAGAAATTACAGGAGGTTTTTATGAGCCAGGCAATCAAACTGGACATTGACGGACATGCGGCGGTCATTACATTGAACCGCCCCGAAAGCCTGAACGCACTGACATATTCCATGATCGATGAGCTGGGGCAGGCCATAGAGGAAGCGGAAAAAAATGAGGCGGTAACCGGCATGGTCATCACCGGCGCGGGAAGAGGCTTTTGTTCCGGCGTAGCCATGGATACACTCGACACCCTTCAGGTGGAAGGAAAAGGCAGTCAAAGTGACACGCTGAAATCCCGTCCGGGAGATAAACAAATGGGCGATAATTTCGGTGCCGGCTTTACTTATCTGCTCTCTATCAGAAAACCTGTAATTGCGGCGATAAACGGCGCCTGCGCCGGCCTGGGTATGTCGCTCACCCTTTTTTGCGATCTGAGATTCGCCTCGGAAAATGCAAAATTCGTCACATCATTTTCGCAGCGCGGGCTCGTTGCCGAACATGGCCAGAGCTGGATTCTGCCGCGCATCGTCGGCGCCTCCAAAGCGCTGGACCTTTTGTGGACCTCCCGAAGACTTACCGCGGCAGAAGCTCATCAAATAGGGCTGGTGGACAAAATATTTTCACCAGACCTGCTTTTGGAGGAATCAACGGCCTACATCGAGCAACTGGCAAAAACCGCCGCACCCATGTCTTTGATGGCGATGAAGCAGCAGGTTTACCGGCATCTCAACATGCAGCTGGGTGAAGCGATGAAGGAAACCGCAAGACTGGTGGACGCGAGCATGCTGCGGCCTGACTTTAAAGAAGGCATCGATTCCTTCCTGGAAAAACGTCCGCCGCGATTTCAGAAACTGGTTATTGAATAAACGACCCAGGAGCGGACGGGAAACGGCAAACAAAAAACACAAAGTAATTATTTTACGAAAGGAAACGCCATGGCATACACCCAAATACTGTTTGCAAAAGAAAAGCATATTGCGACGATCACCTTGAACCGGCCGGAAAAAATGAACGCCTATAGTGAAACCATGGTACATGAGATACTGGCGGCGCTGGCCCTGACACGTGATGACGATGATGTCCGGGCAATCATTATCACCGGAGCCGGCCGCGGCTTCTGCTCAGGCGGCGAGGTGTCTGCCGACTATCAATACCCTGAGCGATACCGCGGTCATCGTCTGGAATCAATGCTGGAAATGCGCGAAAATTTTCATCAGCTGGTAAGGTTCCTGTGGCGCTTCGACAAGCCGGTCCTCGCTGCGGTGAACGGGCCGGCCGTAGCCGGCGGCTTGACGCTGGCGCTTAGCTGCGACTTTCGCCTTGCCGCTCAAAGCGCAAAGCTGGGCGATACGAGCCTCAGGGTTGCACTGATGCCGGACGAAGGTGGCGCCTGGATTTTCCCGCGGATTATGGGCCTGCCCAACGCGTTGAAGATGTCGCTGTTTTCAGAAGTCTATTCGGCCAGTAAGGCAAAGGAACTGGGGCTGGTTCATGAAGTCACGCCTGACGATAATCTGATGCCGCTCGTCCGCGAGTGGGCTGAAAAACTTGCCGCCGGCCCGCCGATATCCATGCGTATCACCAAAAGGATGATGTACAAACAAACGCATATGGATCTGGACAACGCCCTGGAAGATGCGGCGCTCGGTACGCTGGTCACCAATTACTGCGACGACGTGCGCGAGGGAGTGAGAGCTTTTCACGAAAAACGCCCGCCGGTCTTCAAGGGCCGCTGATGACGATGGAAAAGCGTATATCGCATGACGGGGCTGGTGCCGCTGCAACCGGCCGCGATTTCGCGGCCGCCCGCCCTATCCCGCAAACTTGCCTTCTTTTTTCAGTTTTTCAATCTCTTCCTTCTCCAGTGTGTTGTAGGCGATTTTGCCCACCAGCGTCTTGGGCAGGTCTTCCCTGAACTCGATCGACCGCGGGCAACTCCATTTGATCAGGTGTTC
>JAGPFA010000012.1 GCA_018056765.1 Syntrophaceae bacterium | reverse complement strand
GGAAAGAAAATGCGGCTGCAATGCGCAACAACGGAAAAATCAATTTTGCAACTTTCTGGAAAATGGAGTTGCAATTTTATGGAAAAATGATTTGCAACTTTCTGGAAAAATGTCTTGCAAAAAACACCCCCAGGCGCTGCTCCCGGTCCAACCTTTCGTTATTTGGCAGCAATTACAATCTAAAAATGACTCACCGTGAACACGTAAAACGGACAACCGGGAGACGGCTCGATTGCTAATCAAACCAGTCCCGTTCATGGCAGAAGCTTTTAGCCAGATATTGGTGGGGATGACAAGGCGCAAAACCCTGAAGGATAATCAGGCAAACGTATTGATATTTGAACCGAGTTCCGGGTTTTCCATGTCCTGGACGGGCTGCTTGGGAGTGTAGTGCGTTTCCGTTTTACCACCCGCGACATAGATACGTCCGCATTCCGGACAGACCCCGTAGGAAATCGTCACAGTAGAATGGGCGACCATACCCTCCCGACGCGCACGTTCAGCATTGTGTGCGACATGCTCCTGCTCATGCGCCATGACAGCAAGCGCCTCCTCGCCCGGAGCCAGTTTCGTCGGGGTTTGAAACGAAACGGAAGAATCGTTGGAGCGATCGACATAGCGGCGGTTGGCGCAAGTCTGGCAGGGCTTGGGGTTGAGGTCGGGTTTGTCTGGCGGCGTGGCCGCACCGACCTGACCTGCAGCACTACCATGCGCTAAAGGTGCGAATAAATTCGCATTATATCCAATCGGGGGAATAGTCATCTTTAGCCCCAAAAATTCCTTTTACTTTTTTGTGTTATCGGACGATTGAATTTAAAACTTTAATTCAGGCTGCATTCGGGAATGTGTTTTTACACGGACCTTTCGGCTGTTCTAGTTGTCTCACAAATCAATGTTACCGAAGACCGGTTCGGTAAAAGAGGTATATTTATAAAGGAGGCAACAGGAGGACCGCCTGTTCGTCGTGCCGCCATCGGGCTATTTAAACGTGAAATTCTCTGCCGGTTATGGTATTAAACCCAAGATTGCTTTACTGATACGGGAGATTCCTTATGGCCGATAAATCGAAGCTCGGGTTTGAGTTTCCGACCGGTTATTTTCAGGTTCAAAAAAATAAAATAGCAGAGTTTGCCGCGGCGGTATCCCAGAAAGATTCCATCAATGACATAAAAAATATTTACCGCGATGAAGAGACGGCCCAAAGCGATGGCTATATAAATATCCCTATCCCTCTCACCTTCCCTACTAGTTTTGCCTTCTGGACGGCGGGCGGCATTTTCGGCATCATCGACGAGGTTGGTGCGGACGTGACAAAACTCTTGCACAGCGAAGAGGAATACGAATATTTTGCGCCGATTTGCGCAGGCGACAAACTCACCGCCAAGATGAGAGTGGCGGAAATGTATGAAAGAGGAAAAAAGGAAAGAAAAGGCCGCTACTTTGAAATAACGGTTCTGGTGACGGAGGTCTTCAACGAAAAAAACGAGCTTGTCCTGCGCGCCCGCACTACTTTTGTGGAAAGATAGGTAACGTATGAAAATCAACTTCGACAACATTCAAGTAGGCGATACGATGCCTTCCTATACATCGCTGCCGATCACCCGCACTCATCTGGTGCGCTATGCGGGAGCCGCGGGAGATTTCAACCCTTTGCATCACGATGAGACATTTGCCAAGGCCGTCGGCCTGGAAACGGTCATTTCACATGGTATGTTCATCATGGGGATTGCCGGCGAGGCCATTACCGCCTGGATTGACAATAAACATATAAGAAAATTTTCCGTCCATTTCATGGGGATGACCCAGCCTGCGGACATGAATGATTTTGAAAACACCAAAAATCGCGCCACAATCACCGTGACGGGCAAAGTTGTGGAAAAATTCACAGAAAACGGTGAAAAAAGGATCCGCTGTGAGATACTGGCCGAAGATGCGCTGGGGAGCCGCAAGTTAAGCGGTTATCTCATCGCAGCCCTGCCCTGACCACCGGCGCGCACCATCCAGGTGTTTTTCTATGAAAGCTCACATACTCGTCTTGGATGATGATGTTGTAGCCTGTGAATTCCTCAGGGAAGCCCTGGAGCGTGACGGTTACGGTGTTGACGTGTACACTGCTGCAACCGACGCTCTTGAACAGGACCTCGGCCAATATGATTTACTCATTTCCGACATCCGAATGCCGGAAATGGATGGACTGCAATTTTTAAATGAAGTCCGGAACAGATGGCCGGATCTGCCCGTTATTCTCATGACGGCTTACGGATCCCTGGAAACAACCATGGACGCCCTCAGACAAGGCGCATGGGATTATATCAGCAAGCCTTTTTCACCGGACGAGTGCCGACGCCTGGTGAAAAAAGTTCTGGAGTTCCGGCAATTACGGCAGCGGAGATCCGGCGCGCCGCCCGCTGCCATTGAAGAGGGCCGGTTGCTGGGCTCTTCTCCCGCCATGGTTGAATTTTACAAGCAAATAGCAAGAATCTCCGACTCGCCTGCCAGCGTTCTCATTGAAGGTGAAAGCGGCACAGGTAAAGAACTCACCGCCCGTTCCCTGCATTATATGTCGCTGCGGCGGCAAAAACCGTTTGTGGTGGTGCATTGCGGCGCAATTCCGGACAATCTGCTCGAATCGGAGCTTTTCGGTTATGAAAGGGGGGCCTTCACCGGCGCGGATCATCAGCATTCAGGCCTGATTGAATCAGCCAAAGAGGGTACGATTTTTCTCGATGAGATTACGGAAATGTCCACGGCGCTCCAGAGTAAATTCCTGCGTTTCATGCAAAACGGAGAGGTGCGTAGAATCGGCGGTCACGAAGTGCGGCATGTTGCGACGCGAGTCGTTGCGGCTGCCAATAAAAATATCGATGAGGAAGTGGGCGCGGGCCGTTTTCGCCTCGATCTTCTTTATCGCTTTATTGTCCGGTTGCGCATACCGCCGCTTAGGGAACGGCGTGGAGATATCCCCTTGCTCATTGACGCCATACTAAAAAAATTGGGCTACTCCGGAGTGCGCGTTTCAGCCGAGGCCATGGAGCTTATCATGGCCTACGACTGGCCGGGCAATGTACGCGAACTGGAAAACGTCCTGCAGCAAACTATGCTTCTTTCTCCGTTTGTCGTCATTGTGCCGGAAAATCTTCCGGCGCGGTTTCGCTGCAAAACCGAAAACGAAAAATCCAACGGCGGACAGGAGATGACCCCGCTGGAAGAAGCGCAAAAAGAACAAATATTGCAGGCGCTCAGGAAAACATCCTGGAATCAGTCACGGGCGGCCACCGCCCTGGGCATTGACCGCAAAACACTAAGAATGAAAATCCGTCGCTACGGCCTCCGGGAGGAAAAATAATTTTCCAATCAAGCCGCGGTATTGTCGGCCATGCGCAAACAGAGGACGACTTTTGTCCCGAGCCCCGGTGTGCTGTGGATCTCCATGCGGCCGTCATGCACCTTCACGATGTCGCTGACAATGGCCAGGCCCAGGCCACGCAGGCCCTCATCATGGTGAGAGCTGAAGAAGGGTTCACAAACTTTTTTCAACAGATCGGGCTCAATGCCGTCTCCGTCGTCGCTGATCTGTATTTTTACTGTTCTGGAGGCAAAATCATCTTCTGCACTGATCACAATTGTGCCGCCGTCAGGCATGGCTTCAATTGAATTTTGAATGATGTTCAACAGGGCAGTCTGAATCCGGTAGCGGTCGGCATACACAAAGCTGGCTGATGAACCGGACGCCACCTCTATCGTCACATCGCTTTTGTCTATCAGCGGCTCGACCAGCGGCAGCGTGTCGTTCATTATTCTGCCGACCGGCATTAATTCGAAATGAGGGTCAGGCAGGCGCGTGGCCTTACGCACATTTTGAATAATGCTGTCCAGCCGTTGCGTCTGTTCGACAATCAGATTGAGCTTTCGTGCTACGTCCGGCGGCCAACCTTCTCTCTCCAGCAGTAGTTTGGCCAGCCCGGCGATGGAGTGAAGCGGCGTGCCCAGATCATGAGCCAGATTGGCGCTTAAATGTCCCAGAGCTGTTAACCTTTTCAAGTCGTCAATCTGTTTTTGTAGGCTAACAACATTGAGGGTTTCTTCGCGGACACGGTCTTCCAGATGGCGGGTTAATTCCGAATTTCTGCTCATTGCATTCTGAATTTCGTCAGCCATCCGGTTAAAATGCAAGCCAAGCTGTCCCCACTCATCGGTTTGTGAAATGGTGATGCGATCGACGTACCTTCCCTTTTGAAATTCGTCAATCGTGCCGATGATCGTCTTCAGGGGGTTGCCGATGATCCATCTGTAGCTGATGGCAAGCAGCAGAAGGATGGCCATGAGCAGGCCTGCGCTGCTGCAAACGAGCAGGCGGCGCGCCCGGTTCATAATTTCCGCATTGGCGCGTGAAAAACCGATGACACCGATGACGACGCGGGAGTCTCTGTCCTCCCCCGAAAGGGGATACAAAAGACCCAGCGAAGGGCCGCCCTCCGTTTGAATCTTCACATATCGCGTCCTGGCTCTTTGGGCAGTCTCGGTAACGATTTTATCCGGCCATTCATATTGAACGCGGGTGGCGCCGGCAACGTAATTAATGCGGCTGCGCCGCGTGTCAAAGATGTCGATGCGGGCCAGACGTACATCCGACTGGATATGGTCATTAAGAGTGGAATCAAGGGTGGCAATACCCTTCTTTGTGGGAAAATGCTGATAAAAGGCACTGACCGTCTCCGCAACATCTTCGAGTCGCTTCACTTGCTGATCGACCAGAATTTTATCCAACACGCTAAGTTGAATAACCCCCCAGACAGCCATGGTAAAAGCCAGTCCGGCGGTCGTAAGTGCCAGCAGCCTGACTCTGACGGTCAGGTTCTTTTTCCAGCAAATTATTCTGTCGAGCAGATTTCTTAGCATGATGAAATTTATAGCAGAAAGCTCCGGAATAAACCATTACGCTATACAGGGTTTCACAGGCACAAAAAAAGGATGGAATTCGCCATCCTTTTTCTGGGTACCATAAGCCGCTGTGAGCTTATTTTGCCGCAGGTGCTGCCGGAGCGGCCTGCTCGGCTTTCTTTTCTTCTTTCTTTTCTTTCTTCGCCGGCTTTTTTACGTGCTTTGTTTCGGCCGGCTTCTTGTCTGCTTCCGGGGCTGCTTTGTCGGAAACGACGGCTTTATCCGCCGGAGCGACAGGAGCGGCCGCCTTATCGGCTGCAAATGCAGTCATGGTAAGTGCGAAAACAAACGCAACAACTAACAATACTAAACGCTTCATGGTAAATCCTCCCTGGTTAATGGTTTTAGTCTCCCCCTTAATCTTGCCAAGGGGCCTCTCATATATCAGGCATCGCCGGATTACTTCTTGTACGCGACACCGGTTTATCTTTTATCTGACTCAGCCGGCGGACGCCCGGCCGTCTGCCTGGCGACTCTCGATGCCGTAAGTTTTCCCTCTTTAAGTGTATATTCGACATTTACCGCATCATTGACTAAGATACCTGCCAACTGGCTCTCCAGGGCGAATTCCATAACTTCCACCCGGCCTTTAATAACCCGCTCAATCTTGACGGCCTTGTCGGATATTTCGACCACTCTCCCCCGTGCATTCATACGTGCTGTTTTGACCGTTGCCGCTTTGAGGGCGTTGCGGCCACCTGTAATGCTTTCGTTTTTGTCCGCAAAAAGAGGGAACGCCATCAAAAGGCAAATCAGGGCCATTATATAAACCGCCGTTTTCTTCATCGTGTTTTGCTCCCCAAATCCTTCGCCAAGTAATTTAGCAATGGATGTGCCAGGTTGTCTGCCCGGCTGCTAAACTTCTATTTACCTGTAATTACAGAAAATTAAATCGCGAGGGGAAACACGGACGAAAAATGCAATTGCTAAAATGGGGCACAATTCCCCGTGGCCGGGGAATAATTCATCATTGGGTATTTGCCGTTTGGGGACATTAACCGGACAGGCTTCGGTAGATGCGGCAGTGCAGGTAAAAGAAATAAGACGTCCATCCGCCCAGGCGCAGAAGATTTTTGGCAAGCGCGCGTACATCCTCCTGACCGAACACTTTCGGGTCCGCCAGATAGATCGCCAGCAGGCCACGGACAATCAAACGATGAAATTTTTTATTGGGAAGGCTTTCCACGCTTGAAAGCGACTGCAGATAGAAGTGCTCAAAGCGTGCAGACATAGCGGCGGCGCTCTCATAGTAGTTGCAAAAGTTCAAATCACCTTCCCGGCGATCCTCCTCCTGGTCAATTAAATAATCAAGCAGGATATGCAGTCCCTGCATCCAGGGGAAATAAGCTTTTTTTATCTTTTCTGCCAGCAGGGGCCGTGCGCCACTATTTAATATTTCTGACACGATGCAAAAAATCCCCAGCGTTGAGCCGGTGCAGGCGGCAAACTCGTACCAGGACATGGGCGGCAACTTGTCTTGATGTATGGCGAACCAGGATTTAAGTCGCGGCACCCGTTCGTCTTTTTGCACATGCTTGTGAATCTGCAGATCAACATACAGGGACGCCAGTGCCAGGAGTGTTTCCCGAACAGCCGGATAGCCGTCCACACCATTGAGCACTTCGCGGCAGGCCCGCACCAGCTCCGCCAGATAGCCCCCGTCGTCCTTTTCCCGCCGGAAGCGGTAATAGTCCGTAAGTGGGGTTCCCGGTGTGAGTGCCTGCTGCATGGACTCATGCAGGGCGTAGAAATCATCGGGGTCCTGCGATGTACTGCGATCGCACAGATTGTCCAGATAATCGCTGATCGTCTGATAAGCGACAATAAACTTTACCGCCTCGCGATACTTCGTGCCGGCCAGCAGACCGTAGAGTGCTCCCCCTTCACAGTGGAATCTTTTTGCCTCTAGGCTGGCCTGTGCCTGCCTGCGTAATTCGTCATCGGGGATTTCCCGCGCCTTTTCCTTCCAGACACCAAGACAGTAACGTGTAACGGGATGAACCTTCGTAACGGCGGCGGTGGTCATAGTTATGATATCGGCAGGTGCCCGTGGCTCTCCTTTCCTTATCAAAGCCATTTAGCTGTTATCCTTTATTTTTATCTTTTCGCATTAGCCTTTAGCACAGGGCAGGCGCTATCTCAACTGCATAACCACTCTCGAATTGACCGCCTGTGATTATCTGTGATAGCAGACACGTCTGTGGAGGTTTCATGAGTTGGGGAAACGGCAACGATACTGATGTCCTGGTCATCGGTGGAGGCGCGGCCGGCATGATGGCCGCGGGCAGCGCCGCCGGGTCAGGTGCGCGCACGCTGCTTTTGGAAAAGACCGGGCAATGCGGCAACAAGATTCTGGTCAGCGGCAAAACACGCTGTAATCTGACCAATGCCGGAGAGCTGCCGCAGTTTATTTCCATGTACGGGCCCAACGGCCGTTTTCTTCACAGCACTTTTTCCCGTTTCTTCCGCGACGAGCTGCTTAACCTTCTGCACGAATATGGTGTGGCGACAAAAGTCGAGCGGGGAGGCCGGATTTTCCCTGTTTCCGACGATGCCCGCGATGTGGTGAGGGCGCTGGAGAGATATATGGCCAAAGGCGGAGTACGTCTTTGCCATGACTGTGCTGTCCGGGAAATTGTCGCCCGGGAGCAGGGGCGCTTTACCGTTCGTTGTGACTCCGGTGATTTTCGTGCTACATGTGTAATTGTGGCCACCGGCGGCGCCTCCTGGCCTGCCACCGGCTCAACCGGCGATGGCTATGAAATGGCCAGAACCCTCGGCCACATGATCGTGCCCCTGCAGCCGGCACTGGTTCCGCTTGCCGTCACAGAAGCACAGCTTGCCAGGTCGATGCAGGGCGTCTCTTTACGCAATGTGCGGGCCACTGCGTTTGCCTGTGAGGCGTCTGCTGCGGATGAGTTGCTCATTCCGTCATATGATTCCGGAAGGGGCGCAAAAAAAATGCCGCGCCCGCCCGTACTGGAAAGCCGTTTCGGCGAGATGATTTTCACCCACTTCGGTCTGGGCGGCCCGATCATCCTTTTGATGAGCCTGACGGTGGTCAGGGCTTTGGCCGGAGGTCCTGTTTCCATTCTCATCGACCTCAAACCGTCGCTTACGAGAGATCAATTGAAGCGGCGTCTGCTTGCTGACCTGGACAGATTCGGCAAGCGGAAAATCACGTCAATTTTAAAGGACTACCTTCCATCAAAACTAATTGAGCCTGTGCACACACTGGCCGGTATTGGTGCGGATGTCCGTGCGCATCAGATCAACGCGGCCGGGCGGGACAAAATCATCGGTCTGCTTAAGGCTTTACGTTTCAATATCTCCGGAGCACTGCCTCTTTCCAAGGCGATTGTTACGGCGGGAGGTGTATCCCTCAGTGAGATTGATCCGCGCACCATGGCCTCACGCCTTCATCCGGGACTGTTTTTTTGCGGTGAGGTGCTTGATCTGGACGCGGACACAGGGGGCTACAATTTACAGGCCGCCTTTTCCACGGGCTTTGTGGCCGGTCTGGGTGCGGCACAAGAGGCCAGGCGGCTGCGGCGTAGCGATCATCAGGATACAGGCCGATAAGCAACGCGCCCACAGGTGCCGGCCACCATACCGGGCAGGCCAACCGGGAATGACCCTGTATAATACGACCATACCTGCATCCCAAAATGGCGCCCCGGCGGGAAGTTCTCGAAAGAAATAAACTTCGGCCTTCTCCGTGAAAAATCCGGCAGTGGGAAGGACTTGATGGCTCTTAAAGCTCCGGAGCCCCGGCGGGAATCAGGCAGACAATGATCAGCGTTTCCCCGGCGACATTCTTTATTTGATGTTCTTCATGGGGAGCGACATATAAGGCCGTGCCGGGGCCTGCGGAAAATACATCACCGTTTATGTGAATTTCCGCCTGTCCTGCATGTACAAAGATTTCATGTTCCCACGGGTGGGTATGGCGCGGCGTATTACCGCCCGGGCCGATCTCGAAGCTCCTCATGCAGAAGTGCGTCGCCCCGTCCTGTTTTCCGATCAGCACGCGGCCTGTCACTCCTTTGGCCTGTTCACCATCGAAGACTCTCATCCGGGCATCTGTGTAATGGATCAGCTTCATTTCCCGCTCCTGCTTTCAGTTTTCCACAGCTTATAATAGCTCAGCCGTGCCGGCAACTTCTTTTCTTTGTCAATGTTTCTTGTACATAAAGGTGTTTTTTCGCCTCCCTTGTCTGCCGGGTTTTTGCGGCGGCCGGAGGCGTCAGCTTTTTTCCATGGTTTTGTGAAACTCGATTTTAGGCCACTCCTCCATGACGTGCCCAAGACGCCACTCGGAAAGAGCCAGATAGACGAGATTGCCTTCCGTGTCCGTGGCGAGGTTGGCATAATTTTTTTTCCGGAATTCCTCGAGAATTACCGGATCCGCTGAGCTCACCCAGCGTGAAGCTGCGTAGTTAGCTTTTTCCGCTTCGGCATAGACACTGTATTCATCCCTGAGGCGTGCCATGGTAACATCGAACTGCAGAGCGCCCACGGCGCCGAGGATGTTTTCCGAGCCGCGCAAAGGCCGGAAAACCTGTATTGCTCCCTCTTCAGAAAGCTGGATGAGGCCTTTTTGCAGATGTTTGACACGCAGCGGGTCTCTAAGGCGCACGCGACAAAAATGCTCAGGGGCAAAATGGGGGATGCCCGTGAATTTCAGCGGCTCCTTTTGCGAAAAGGTGTCGCCGACTTTGATTGTGCCGTGATTGTGCAGACCGATAATATCTCCGGGATAGGCCTCATCGACATTGGTTCGGTCCTGCGCCATGAAAATTGTTGCGTTGGCCAGCGTTACTTCTTTTCCGATACGATGTTGGATGACGCGCATACCGCGCGTAAAGCGGCCCGAGCAGATACGTAAAAAAGCGATGCGGTCACGGTGGGCCGGGTCCATATTCGCCTGAATTTTAAACACGAAGCCTGAAAAGTTATCTTCTTCCGGGTTTACCGACCGTGTCGTCGCCGGCCGTGCCGCCGGCGGAGGAGCGATTTCCACAAACGCGTCGAGCAGCTCCCTGACGCCGAAGTTATTGATGGCACTGCCGAAGAAAACCGGCGTCTGCCCCGCTTTCAGGTATTGCCCGAGATCGAAAGGGCAGGCCGCCCCCTCAAGCAGTGCAATTTCCTCACGCAGCTCCAGGGCCTGGCTCCCAAGCAGCTCATCAAGCAGCGGGTCGGCAAGATCAGCAATCACTACCCCGTCATCGTGGCGCGTGTCTTTG
Source organism: Syntrophaceae bacterium (assembly GCA_018056765.1). GTDB lineage: Bacteria > Desulfobacterota > Syntrophia > Syntrophales > Smithellaceae > UBA8904. Next base: position 62,702 of record JAGPFA010000012.1, on the reverse strand, counting down.
CCCGGTGTGAACAAATGTAATGTCCTTTTGTAAATATTATAGACGCCCCGGAAGCGCTTGCCCATACCGATCGGCCAGGACAGAGGGGCACACTCAATTTGCAGTTTATCTTCAATATCCGCCAGGATATCCAGCGGCGCAAGGCCATCCCGGTCCAGTTTGTTGATAAAGGTGATAATCGGCGTGTTGCGCAGACGGCATACTTCCATCAACTTCTGTGTCTGTGTCTCCACACCCCTGGCACCGTCGATCACCATCAGCGCGCTGTCCACCGCGGTGAGAACACGGTAAGTGTCTTCGGAAAAATCCTGGTGGCCGGGCGTGTCGAGCAGATTGATCTCGCAGTTTGCATATTCAAATTTCATGACCGAGGAGGTCACGGAAATGCCGCGCTGCTTTTCAATGGACATCCAGTCGGAAAGGGCGTGGCGTGATGCTTTGCGCGCCTTGACCGCTCCGGCCATCTGAATCGCCCCGCCGAAAAGCAGCAGCTTTTCCGTGAGCGTCGTTTTCCCCGCATCCGGATGGCTGATGATCCCGAACGTACGTCGTTTTTCAATTTCTTTTAAAAGCTGTTTACTCAAATGACATGCCTCTAAATTTAAAGGTCAAAGGGCCGGGGTGGATTTTAAATTATCGGCATTGCCGCCGGCGGGGGATATTATCCTCCATCAACTATGCACTTCGAGCTACCAGCTTCTTCCCCTGCACTTATCACTCGTTACTGGCCTCTTAGGCTTGTTCCTTCCGGCCGGTGCCGCCTCTTATACGACAATTGCCTGCCTGTCAACAGTCAACGCATCTGCAGGAGGCTATTTTCATTGACAGACACAGACGAAATCGCTATGGTTTATGAACCAACATCTGTCAGCCGCTACCCGGCCGTGGGGAGAAACCAAGATGAACAAAACATTAATTAGTTCAGCCGCGCTGGTTATCTTTTTTGTGTTACTGGCCGGGGCAAATGAAACCGCCCCCGTGTTACCGGCGGTGACGGGACCGGTCGTCAAGGGGGTGTCGGCGTGTAACACGGATTACGGCTGGAAACTGACCAAATACAATGGTCGTGAAAGCTGTGTTTTTTGTGACGAAAAAAGCGGGTGGCGCTACGCAAAGTATGACGGTAAAGATGCTTGCGTACGTTGTAATGAAAGAAGCGGCTGGGTTTATGACGGCAAAAAATATTGTATCAGGAAAGACAAATAAAAGGGGCCGGGTGTCGTGCCGGCCCGTAAAAAAGCAAGTTGAAAGATGGAATTTAAAATACGCAAGGCCGAAGGCCACGACGTTGAACAACTGGCCGCAATAATTCGCAGCGCTTTTGAAGACGCAGCCTGGCGTCTGGGGATTTCACAGCAAAACAACTCCTCCCACCCGTCCAACTGTCGGGCAGACAGACTTATCCAGGAGATGAACCGCGGTGTCGTCTATTACATCCTCGAGGCGGAAGGCCAGGCGTTCGGCTGTATCGGCATGGAGATGATCAACGATGAGCTCGGCCGCCTCGATAAACTGGCGGTTTTGCCGCCGGAGCAACGCCGGGGGCTCGGCCAGGCGCTGGTAGAGCACACAATAGCGGAAGCACGGAAAAAGAATCTGTTTCGCCTGCAGATCGGCATCGGCGATGAAGACGACCAATTACGCGATTGGTTTGAAAAACTTGGTTTTGAAGAGAATGAGCAAAAGGCATTTTCCCAGTTTGTTTCCCCTGTTTCTTTGATGACTTATTATTGTTTGTAACCGTGGCGACGCGTTGCCCGTTGTCGGTTGCGTCCTTTAGCTCCAAATGCATCTTTTTTAGCCTTTTTTGTATTAAAATACGGTGCGGGCTATTTGGAAAACGAAACAGCTGCCGGCCGTCACACCGTTATGACGTGCCGGCGGCCGGAACCTCCAGCCGGAAGATCACCGGTAATTGATGAAGTTTCCATGATATGCGCTTATACGGTTATTGGGTCCGTCTGTTTCAGGCGTGTGTATAAGGAAAATATCGGCTTTTTCTTTTTTTCATGTTGACACCCGGGCGGCCAGACCGATATAGGACTGGCGGTTATGCGGGCAAGAGGTTTTCCATATATCGCCCACGGAGACAACAAATGGACTTCGTCCTGTACATTTTTGATTTCTTCATCCACCTGGATAAACATCTGCCGGTGCTGATCGCAAGTTTCGGTATCTGGGTCTATCTGATTGTGTTTGTGGTTATCTTTTGCGAAACCGGTCTGGTGGTCACGCCTGTTTTGCCGGGTGATTCCCTGCTCTTCGCGCTGGGGGCGCTGGCCGCGCTGGGAGCGTTGCATCTTGAAGTCCTGCTTGTGTTATTGATCATCGCGGCTATTGCCGGAGATACGGTGAATTACAGCATCGGTCACTTCCTAGGGCCAAAGGTTTTCCAGTATGAAGACAGCCGGTTTTTCAAAAAGAAATATCTGATAAAAACTCATGAATTTTATGAGAAACATGGCGGGAAAACCATTGTTATCGCCCGTTTCATGCCTTTTATCCGGACATTCGCTCCTTTTGTGGCGGGAATCGGCGCGATGCGTTATCCTCTTTTTATTTTGTATAATGTCGCCGGCGGAATTGCCTGGGTCTGTATTTTTCTGCTGGGAGGCTATTATTTCGGTAATATCCCCACAATCAAAAGCAATTTTACGATTGTCATTGCGGCCATCATCATTATCTCTGTCATGCCCGGTTTTATCGCTTATTTGCGGCAATTGTTTAAAGACAGGGCGTCCCGGGACGCCGCACGCTTACAGGTGAATAAATGAAGACAGGATCTGCCGTCATTGCAGTGCTTGTTTTGCTCGTTTTTCTGCCTTTCGGGGCGGAGGCGCAAAGTATTTTTTATGCGGGACGCAATATCACGATAGAAAAAGGGGAAACGGTAGACAACGCCGTGGCGCTGGGGGGTCAAATAACGGTCAGCGGCCGGGTGAAAAAAAATGTCGTGGCCATAGGCGGATCAGTGGTGCTCACCAAAAGTGCCGTTGTCGAAGGAAAAGTGATCTCCATCGGAGGCGTCATTGTTGCGGGCAGCGGTGCCCGCGTTTATGGGGAAGTCACGGAAATAAATTCCAATGCACTTGCCGAAGCCTTGCGCTCGACGATGCGCGGCGAACTGGAAGGCTGGACGCTGATTTTAAACATCATTTCACTGGGCTTTTTCGCCATTATCCTGATTGTCGCGCTGGTTACGGCATTTTTGCTGCCTAACCCTCTTGCCGCCACGATCAGCGCCGTCAGGACGGGCAAGGTCAAATCTTTTTTCTGGGGGGTATTGGCCACGCTTGCGATTGTACCCTTGTTTATGCTGCTGGTCATTTCGGTCATCGGCATCTTCTTCATACCGCTGGTCTTCACGGCGCTGGTGCTGGCGGCCATCGTCGGGTTTGTCGCTGTCGGGTCTCTTCTGGGAGCTTTTGTGCTGGGCAAGATATTTCCGAAGCGCAAAAAATCACTTGTCGTCGAGGCACTTGTGGGAGTTACGCTGCTGTGGGTCCTGGGCTGGATTCCTTTCTACATTGGAACGGCCATCAAGGGTGTTGCTCTTACCTGCGGCCTTGGCGGTGTCCTGATGTCCGTCATCCGCAGAAAAGCAGTCCCCGAGTAACCGCCCCCATTACCTGCCTACACCCACTCCTGGCTGAGCACATCACCCTTAGTGCTGATCACAACAACTTTCAGGGGGACTTTCCTTGCCGCTTTTTGCAGTGCCGTCTGCACGATTCGTAAAAGGCCGCTGCAGCAGGGAACCTGCATGATCACTAAAGTCAGTGTATTGATCTTCGCCTCGTCAACCATGCGCCGGATCTTATCGAGATACTCGTCGAGGCCGGAATCAAGTTTAGGGCAGGCAATCGCCAGACTTTTCCCCCTGAGGAAGCGCGCATGAAAATCTCCCATTGTATAGGCGACGCAATCGGCCGCCAATACTACATCCTGCTCGTGTAAAAAGTTTGCCGCCGGATTGATCAGATGCAGCTGAACCGGCCAGTGCGTGAGCTCGGAGGGTTGAGAACCGGCTGCGGGCCCGGCGACCCGGTTTTGACTTTGCCGGTCGAAAACTGCATGTGCCGTGCCGGGACAGACTCCGCCTGCGGCGGGAGCCGCCGTCAGACTGACCAGGGCGGGGCGTTCCTGATTGCGGCGCGCCTCGATGGCCGCCTGAACCGCCTTTTCATCAAAAGCTTCCGCTTCACGCTCTTCAATCGACAAGGCTCCTTCCGGACAATCACCGATGCAGGCGCCCAGTCCGTCGCAGTACACATCGCTTACCAGTTTCGCCTTGCCGTTTATGATCTTGATCGCTTCTTCGGCGCAGCCGGGCACGCACAGACCACAACCGTTACACTTTTCTTCGTCAATTTTGATGATCTTTCGAATCATATCCTCTTTTACCCTAATCGTTTTTTCTTAATGTTTAATCATCGGGGCTGAAAATGGCAAGACAAGGCGCCCGATTGGCTGGTCGGGCTTTGCCGCCTGTTGTGGTGGCGCGTATTATCTTGTTTTCAGGGCAGTTTTTTCATCGCCTCGATCAGTTCACGCACCTGGGCGGCTGAGTTGTGCAATTGTCTTAACTCATGTTTTTTGAGGTCAAGCACGATGATCTGCTCGATACCCGTGCGCCCCAACTTCACCGGTACTCCGGTAAACAGGCCGTCGATGCCGTATTCCCCCTCCAGATACGCGGCGCAGGGGAGGATTTTCTTTTTGTCCTTAAGAATGGCCCCGGCCATCTCCACCACAGCCGATGAGGGTGCGTAATAGGCGCTGCCTGTTTTCAGAAGTCCGACGATTTCCGCACCGCCGTTGCGTGTTCGGGTAACCAACTCTTCGATACGATCAGGTGTCATCAATTCCGTGATCGGCACACCTGCCACTGTGGAGAAACGCGGCAGAGGCACCATCGTATCGCCATGGCTTCCCATGACCAGTGCATGAACATTTTCCACGGACACATCAAGTTCCGCCGCGATGAAAGCCCTGAAGCGCGCCGAATCCAGAACGCCCGCCATGCCGATGACACGGTTTTTGGGGAAACCGCTTTCTTCCATCGCCACATGGCACATGGCGTCAAGCGGGTTGCTGACAACAATCAGGACCGCCTCCGGCGAGTGGCGGGCGACCTGCCGGGCAACATTTTTGACAATCTCCCTGTTGGTAGCCAGCAAATCGTTACGGCTCATCCCCGGCTTGCGCGGCACGCCGGCGGTGATGATCACAATATCGGAGCCGGCGGACGCTTCGTAATCACCTGTGCCGAAAAGGCGTGCGTCATGCATTTCAATCGGTGCGGCCTGGGCCAGATCGAGGCTTTTGCCCTCCGGTATACCTTCAACAATATCAATGAGCACCACATCCGCCAGCTCTTTTTCCGCCAGACGCTGCGCAGCTGTCGAGCCGACATGGCCTGCTCCCACAACCGTCACTTTTTGCCTCATCATGCCTCCTGAAACATGCCCTGGTAATCTTTTTGTATAACATTGTGCCCGGTAAATCAATTGCCGTAAGCCGGCGATGATCTGCAGCGAAAGCGGCGCCCGCAAGGCGAGCCTTATACTGTCCGATGCATGACGGCCGGTTTGCCCTGCTTCGGTGATACTTTCCACGTTCATTCAGACCGGCGGCAGGACGTCTTTTTGGTGAAATGACGGTTTGGAACTTCTGAGCGGTTTGTTTATGGGGACGCCTCCGGACTGATATCCGGGTGGAAAATGTAGGCCATTTTTTCCACTGCCTCGAAGATGCGCGGCGAGGCTCTGTTGATCAGATTCGCGTCGAGTGGGTAAATACGGTTGTTTTTCACTGCAGGTACATCTTTGTATTTTTGCCAGAATTTTCTGACAGCGACAAATTCCCTGTCATTGACCATCGGCGCAAAAACAATTATGTCCGGTCCGGCCTGGATGATGCCTTCCGCGCTGTAGCGCGGGTAGCGGGCAGGGCCCTGTGCCGCCACGTTTATGCCTCCGGCCCGCTCGATGACTTCATCAATCAAGGTACCGCGCCCGGCCGTCACGATGGGATCGAGGCCCAGCTGAAAAAAAACCCGCGGCTTTTTTCGCAAGCCGGTCAGGCGCGCCAGCCTCGCGAGTTTCGCCTGCAGCTCGCCTGTCAGCTCTTCAGCCTCCTTCTCGCGGCCGGTGATGAGCCCCAGATGCAAAATACTCCTCAAAACTCCGTCGGTATCGGAGGGGTTTATGACATAGACACAAAGCCCCAGTCTTGCCAGTTGCATCACTGTCTCGGGGCGGTTGCCGTCGGCGGTGGCCACAATCAGATCCGGATTCAAAGATACGATCTTTTCAACGGATGGATTGGCAAAGCCGCCGATTAGCGTTTTCTCGCGGGCGGCGGCCGGCCAGTCGCAAAAAGTGGTAACGCCGGCTATTTTATCTCCGACGCCCAGCGCGTAGAGCATTTCGGTAATGCCGGGGGCAAGCGAGACAATCCGCTCGGGCGGTGCGGCAATGTGCACCGGACGGCCCATCTCGTCGGTGACGTCCAGCGCGCCTGCCGGGCAGGTCCCTAGCGCCAGAAACATCATTAAAAGCGGTAAAATGATTTTTCTCATACCCCGGGCCTAAAACTCGATGCTAATCCCCGCCTTGACGGTTCTGCCCGGCATCGGGTAGTAGAAATTTTCCATGCCGTACTGCGTATAATCAACACCGAATGAAGAATACATTGTGTCCGTCAGGTTTTCCACGCCGGCGAAAATGGTCATATTCAGCCTGCCGAAAGTCGGCCGGTAATGGGCATAGAAATTCAGCAGCGTGTAATCGTCGAGCTTTCCGGCATTGTTGTCGCTGTCGCCGGAAAGAAACGACTTGCCGACATGGCGGAACTCCGGCCTGAGCGTGATCCGGTATGGCAGGTAAATCTCCAGGCCCGCATTGATGATACTGTGGGGGACCATCGGTATGGTCTTTTTATTGAACTGTCCGTCCTGGTAGGTGGCTCGGTGATAGGTGTAATTCCCGTAGACCTTGAGGTATTCACGCCACAGGTAGGAGGCGGAAAATTCCGCCCCGTCATGGCGGGTCTTGCCCACGTTACGGTTTTCACCCAGATAGTTGGCCGGGTCGTACATGAAGTATTCTATTTCGTCACGCATGTCGATGCGGTAAATAGTCATTGCCAGCCGAAGATTATCCAGCGGATAGTACACCACACCCGCTTCCATACTTTTGCCCTTTTCCTTGTCAAGTGCCAAGAGGAAAGGCCTCTCACCGGCAAAACCGTTGAACGAGGCGATTTCATCGAGAAAAGGGATACGGTAAACCGTCGCGTAGCGGGCAAATACTTTCGATTTGTCGCCAAAAAGCCAGGTGAGTCCTGCATCGAAAGCCTGTGCCCTGTAGTCTTTTTCCTGATTGAAATTGTTATCCTGCCAGGCAGGGCCGAAATCAGTGTTGATGCCTTTGATTTTTGTTTTCTCAATCCGGTAGCCGGCGCTTAAAATCAGGCTTTTAAAGATGGTCACTTCATCACGAAGGTAGCCGCCGACGCTCTGGCGGGTAAGATCCGCCCGGCTCAGTCTTTCCGTTCTTTCGCGGTCATTGTAGATTTCCTTACGGTAGGGCTCGCGGTAGTAATCAACACCGGCGGTGAGCTTGTTGTGAAAACCGGGAAAATTTTTTGACCAAATGTATTTGGGGGTAACACCGTAGGTATCTGCGGTGGTGTCCGAGTAAGCATAATTCCGTGGCGACCAAGCCGATGCCCACGACGGCATGTTCGCCTGGAGGTCCTTGCGGCCGTACATGAAATCGACTTCCAACTGACCGAAAGGCCCCCAAACGGATTTCACTCCGAAATTCAAGTTTGTATGCTTGTCGCGTCCGTCATCGTCCGGGTGGGCGTTCATGAAATACATCTCCGGCTGATACTGGCGCCGGTTATAGTGCATTTGTTCTTCAGTCAGTGCCCCGGGCATCTGATAGTCATTGCGGTTGAAAGAGGCGCTAAGCGACAGGTTGAGAAGATCATGCGCGTTATATGCCAGATCGAATCCTCCTCCCTGCGCCGTGTATTCGGATCTGTCACGGTAGCCGTCGCTGTGGTCATGTTCCCCGACCACGGCATAGGTCCATTTGCCGGTCGCGCCGGTCAGCCCCGCCCTGGCACTGCGCAGCCCGTAGGAGCCGGCCATGCCCGAGATGTTGAAGGCGGGCTTGCCGCTTCCCTTTCTGGTGATGACATTGATAACTCCGCCGATGGCCGCATCCCCGTACAGAACGCTTCCCGGGCCGCGGACAATCTCGATTCTTTCGATATTGTCAAGCGGCAGGGAAAGCCAGCTCACCGAGGCCATGTCGGTGCGGTTCAGACGCCGGCCGTTGAGCAATATGAGTGTTTTCCCGAAGGGATTGTCACCCCCGAAGCCGCGCACATCGATCATAGACTGTGCTGCGTTGCCGCTGTATGAGTGGAACCTGATGCTTTCGAGTTTTTCCAGAAGCTCGACGATGGTGGCCGCGCCCGAGGTCTGAATATCGGCGGCGGTAATCACGCTGACATTGGCGGGGGCCTGACGGACCTCCTGCGTGTCACGCGAGGCGGTGACGACGATCTCATTTAGTTGTAGTGGTTCATTTTCGGCGGGACTTTGGGCACAAACAGGTGAAACAAAAACAAAGGAAACAAACAGACAGACTAACGTAAACAGCTTCATGAAACTTCTCCTTTCCCCCTCGGGATCAAAGTTTATGGTGGCTGTCCGTTAAGTCTCCTGGCTTGCGTCAACCTACTTCCCACGCCTTCCGGACATGTCGCGTCCGTGGCTGATTTCCCGGGGCTTACCAAACATCGGGAGAAATCGTGTGGGTTTCGTTCCGCCTACAGTTGCGGGGCAGCGCCGGCTTTGAACCGGCTTCCTCTACCGGACAACCATGCCCGTCGGCCCGCCCTCTGACATAACCGGCAAAGGGCCCTGTCATATGCGGCAGCCAAACGGGCAAGTTCAGGCAAACAATGTCAAGCGGGGCGATCCGTTGTGAGGATTCTGATCGATCCCGACCTGTACATCATAAACCTCCTCTATGTTCTTCGCGGTCAGAACTTCCGCGGGAGCTCCTATAGCATATTTTTTTCCTTTGTAAAGCAAAAGAATCTGATCGGCATTTTGCGCGGCCAGATTGATGTCGTGAGTGACAAAAACCACGGTGAGGCCCTGCTCGCGATTGAGCTCTCTTATCAGGGACAAAAACTGCGCCTGATGTTTGAGGTCAAGATACACGGTGCTTTCGTCCAGCAGCAGTATTTCCGGCTCCTGCGCCAGCGCCCGCGCGATGAGCACCCTTTGCCTCTCACCGGCGGAAAGTTCACTGAAGCGCGCTCGCGCAAAAGGCAGCGAATTGGTCTTCTCCATTGCGGCATGAACGATCCGGTAATCTTTTTTACCGTCAAACAGGCGGTAACCCTGATGGGGGAAGCGGCCCATCAGGACGATCTCTTCCGCCGCAAACTCGAAAACCGACGGCATCTCCTGGGGAACCATTGCCACCAGCCGTGCCATTTCCCGTCGTGAAAAACGGCGTGTGTCCGTGCCGCGGATGCGGGCGCTTCCTGAGTCGGGGAAAAGGGTCGCGTTCAGCATTTTCAGAAGTGTTGTCTTGCCAGACCCGTTGGGGCCGATAACAGCCAGCAGGCAGGGTGTATCGACGCCAAAGGAGAGGCTCTCCAGAACCTGCTTGTCCGTGTAGCGAAAAGATAGATCATGAGCGGAGATGATCGACATTACCGGCCGCCTCTTCTTCTCATCAGGAAAATAAAATAGGGCGCGCCGCACAGGGCTGTAATCACTCCCACCGGGAGCTCGGCCGGCGCCAGAATTGTTCTGGCCAGCGTGTCGGCGGCGATGAGCAGCAATGCTCCGAACAGCGCCGCCGCCGGCAATAGCAGGCGGTGATCGGCTCCCCACATAAGCCGCATCATGTGCGGTACCATCATCCCGACAAAACCGATGATCCCGGCCAGTGACACGGCCATGGCCGTCAAAAGTGATGCGGCGGTGAGCATGATATATTTGGCGGACTTTATGTTTACGCCCAGCTGGGAGGCTGTTTCCTGTCCCTGCACCAGCAGATTGAGTTTACGCGCCTGACTGTACAAAACCACAAAGGCGACCAGCAGACACAAAAAAACAACTCCGATATCAGGCCAGGCCGCGCCGGAAAGATCACCCATCAGCCAGAAGCTGATACTGCGCAGCTCCATACTGTCCACCACGGACAGACAAAAAAGAATGGCGGCGGAAAAAAAAGAATTCACCACTACGCCCGCCAGCAAAAGAGAGTTATCCATAAAGACGCCGCGCGGCCCCCCCGCCACGACAAAAACCAGCACCACCGTCACGAGGGCGCCGCTGAAGGCCAGAAAAGGCACCCCTGCGAAAAAAGCCCCCGCACCCAGTATGATGCCGGCAATCGCGCCCAGCGCCGACCCGCCGGAAATACCCAGCACGTACGGGTCGGCCAGCGGATTGCGCAAAAGAGCCTGAAAAACGACTCCCGCAACGGACAACGAAGCCCCCACGGTGCCGGCAAAGAAAATCCTGGGCAGACGCACAGAGAATAAAATCTGGTTTTGGGCCCCACCTCCAGGGAAATCCCTGAGCGCCTGCAGAATTTCCATAAAGCCCGTATGTACAGCCCCCGTGCCGAGGGCCGCCAGGCTCGCGGCAACCAGTAATAAAAAAAGGAGCGCGCTCACCCCCAGCACGCGTGACAATGTAACCCGATGGTATGACTTCATTTTCATCGCACGGCCGAACCGTAGATCATTTCATCCGTCTATCTTCGGCCAAACGCCCCTCACTTCTAATTCGCAGTGCCCTCGTTTTTATCGTGGGCTTTATTCTGCACAAAATCGAACACCTCTTTAAATAATTCCGGGTGAGCGTAAAGAGGCCAGTCGTTATGCCCCGCCCCCTTGATGACCCACATTTTTTTCCTGCCCGCCGGCAGGTGTTCGTAAAGATTGTAGGCATGCGCCACCGGCAGGATCTCATCGCGCTCGGCGGCCACAACGGCGATATTGTGCGGGTAATTTTTCAGATTTTCTATACTGTCATATTTATCGGTCAGCACAAGACGCACGGGAAAGAAGCGGAAAAGCGATTTAGCTACCAGTGCCAGTGTGTCCCACGGGGTGATCAAAATAATACCGGCGATGGGAACGCTTGTCTGTTTTGCCGCCGCCGCCGCCACGCCGCAGCCCAGTGACTCACCCACCAGATAAAGAGGAGCGCCGTACTGCCCGTAAGCAAGATCCAGTGTCTGAAGGGCATCGGCGACAAACGGCTTTTCGCCAACCTTGCCGGGACGTCCTCCGTAGAGGGGATATTCCGCCAAAATCACTCTGAAGCCCAGGTTCATAAACGGCTCGAGATAAAATGAACGGTCAAATGCCGTCCCGCCGTTGCCGTGGAATAAAACTAACGTTCCGGCAGGTGCGCGCCCTTCGGACGCCGCCGTCAGTCCCCGGTAGTCGGATCCGGACATTTGCCACATGGCCATATTTTCCGACGCCAGCATCGCCTTTGTCGGTCGCTCGTCATTGGGAAAATACAGAAATTTGTTTTGCATGTCACATCCCTCCATCATTACCAGCAATACAATGAGTGCTGTGAGCCTAAGTTTTTTCATTGAGAAGCGCGCCCTGAGCAGTTTTATATAATTTCACTTAGCACAACCGCCCGTTTTATAAAACGCAATACTTCAACAATGTCAGGGGAGGTTTTTTTCCGGTCGCTATTGCCGGATCGCTCATTTTAATGGCGCAAAAACATGTTTTCGGATATGTATGGCCTATGAACACGCAGTGGCTCCTCATCGATACCCCTCAAACTCTGAAGCTTGCCGCCGGGCAGATACAAAACGCGCCACTGCTGGCACTGGACACCGAATACGATTCTTTTCGCTACTTCCGCGAAAAGCTCTGTCTGATCCAGATTTTTACTTCCGAAAAGACACTGATTATCGACCCGATGGCCGGCCTGGATCTGTCGTTTCTCGCCGGGCCGTTTAAAAACAGTTCCGTCGTCAAGATCATACATGCGGCGGAAAATGATATCCGTCTGCTCAAAAGAGATTACGATTTTGAGTTTGAAAATATTTTTGATACGCACAGAACGGCGATGTTGCTGGGGTACCGCCAGCTTTCACTCGAAACCATTGTCCGTGAATTTCTCAACGTCGAGCTCAACAAAAGCAAAAAGGTTCAGCGCTCCCGCTGGGACATACGCCCGCTGACCGATGCGCAGCTGGAATACGCCGTCCGGGACGTAACGCTCCTGCCGGCTCTGTATGAAAAGCAGCTTGCGGCCTTGAAGGAGCAGGGGCTGGAGGCGGCCGCCTCGGAGGCCTTTGCGAAAATCGCCGCCGCGAGCTGGCAGGAAAGAAATTATAACCGGTTCGGTCACACCAGAATCAAAGGATTTTGTGACCTGAACACCCGGCGGCAGGAACTGCTCAGAAAGCTCTTTCGATGGCGTTTTGAAAAGGCCAGAGAAACAGATTGCGCTATTTTTATGCTGCTGCCGGATGAACAACTGGCCGAATTGGTGCAAGGCGACGGTAATGTCGAAGAAATTTTACCCAACGAAAAATACCGCCGTTTCGGAAAAGAGATCGAACAGATTATCGAAGATCACGCGGCCCGGTAAGGCACGCGGACAAATCACCCCGCAAGCGCCTTGCCGACCGCTTCAAAATCCATCGCCACCCTTGAGCGGGGCGTCTGACAGACGGGAATCTCCTGTCTCAATATTGCTTTGGGAATCATCTCATCGTAGCGGATATTCCCCAGCCAGGAAAGGGGAAAACCCAAAAATCTCTGACAGATCGTATTGATGTTTTTAAAGATATTTTCCCCTTCCCGTGCGCTTGAAACATTGTTGGTGATGATATAAAAAGACCGGCGGTCGAATGACTGATGCATGACCTTCACCATCGCGTAAGCGTCGGTAAGGCTGGTGATTTCCCGGTTGATGACGATAATATTCCGGCCGGCCAGCAAATTGAACTGCAGCACAATTTCAGACATCCCCGCACCGGTATCCAGAAGGATTACGTCGTAGCCTTCCAGCTCGGTGAGCATGTCCTTCAGGTATTGTATCTTTTCGAACAGAAGCTGGGCCATCTCTCGTATCCCGGAGCTTGCCGGAATCAGATCGAACCCGCCAGGCGCGGCCATGATGACGTCACGCAGATGAAGGTTCCCGAAAACCGCGTCTTTGAGCGTCACGTCCGGATTGATGCCGAGCATGATGTCGATATTGGCCAGTCCCAGATCGCAGTCAACCACCAGAACCTTTTTCCCCTGACGGGCGAGCGTCGCCGCCAGATTCGTTGTCACGAAAGTTTTGCCGACACCGCCTTTACCGCTGGTCATCGATACGATAAGCGTCTTTTGTCTTTTTTTCACTTTTTCCCTCCGCTGTCCGTGGACGCCGGCCTCCTGCCTGCCTTCGGCTGGAAAATGTGGTAAAGAACTTCTTTTTCCGCCCATGTTACCGCCTTGTCTTCGTGCTTTTCGACCGGGGGATGAACAATCTTCCCCTTGCCCTCTTTTTTCGCCTGATACAGCCTCTCATCCACTTTCTGCACGAACGCCTGTGCGTCCAGGACGCAGGAGGCATCGAATTCATCTACACCGATGGAGGCGGAAACACCCAGGCGCATGCCGGCGGCGGCGCGCTCGATGTTTTGGTGCCAGCGTCCGGCAATTTTAACCGCGTCGCCAAGGGTGGTCGCGGGCAGAATAACAGCAAACTCGTCTCCCCCGAAGCGGCAGGCGAAATCCGTCGGCCGCGCTTTGGCCTTCATCCGGCGGCTTATTTTAATCAGAAACTCATCTCCCCGGGCGTGCCCCAGCACATCGTTGACCGCCTTAAAATTATCCAGGTCGATGAAAATAAGAGAAAAAGGTTCGCCCGTCCTGCGTGTGCGGGCAATTTCCACTTTAAGCTGCGAGTTAAAAAATCTTTTATTGTACAGACCGGTCAGACCGTCTCTGATGCTCAGATTCTTAAGGTGACGATTCTCCTCCTCGAGCCGTAAAAGACGATCCATGAGGTCTTCTTCGGGCGTGACGAAAAACCCGCCCATGCGCGTCAGCCTCGCGCGCACCTCAGATGTGACTTTTGTTGCGGGAATGACAAGAAACTTGCCGTCAAGGCGTTTGCCTTTGGCGGTTTCCTGCCCGGCCTGGTTTGTTTTTTCGAATACACCTTCGATGATTGCGGCACTGGGGGCGGGGTTGCGGGGAAAGCTTTTTTTGACGGATTTCATATCTTGATCAGTCCGGAGCGGTCATCAGCGACTGTTTGTTTTCATGGTGCCGAAGGCGAGACTCGAACTCGCACAGGCGTGGCCTACTACCCCCTCAAGATAGCGTGTCTACCAATTCCACCACTTCGGCAGCATGTAAATACCGGGTGCCCGTCTAACCGCGGGCTTTTTATATGAGGTCATTCCCGGCTTGAGGATATGAAAAGAGCAATCTTATTTGTCCGCCGCGCCTTGCCCGGCGGGTGTTGCTGTGGTTGCGTCGGACGGAGCGAGCGGGCCGTCGGCCGGTTCACCCTTTGCCGGAGACGACTCCTGCACAACGCCTGCCGGCGCTTTATCCATCAGCCCGGAGACTTTTCTTGACGCAGTATAGGTCAAAGAAATAGAAGTAAGCATAAAGACGATGGCCACTCCGGCGGTCACTTTACCCAGAAAAGTTCCGGCGCCGCTGGAGCCGAACACCGTCTGGCTGGAGCCGCCGAAGGCCGCCCCCATATTCGCTCCTTTGCCCGCCTGCAAAAGCACAATGAGAATCAGTGTGATGCAGGCCACGATATGGATAATGGTTAGCACGGTTGTCATTTTACAATCCCTTTTCTACAAAATCTCGCAATTCCACCGTTGATTTGGGAACATATCACCGGCCGGTGTTTTATTCAATGCTTCTTTCATTTCCACCCCGATGGATTGCCCGCTTGCTGCGTAAAGGCGGAAATTTTAAGCCGGCTATTTGCCCGACGGAAAAGACTCCGTAAAACCTGTGCTCTATATCCAAATGAAAATAAATCGTCAACTTTTTTCTTCAGCCAGGTATGGCTGAATAAACTTGCCTGTTTGGGAGAAAAAGGCAAAACCGGGATAAGAGCCGATGGTCATCATTTAAAACGCATGATAGGCGGTGCGATTTATCTTCCCTTCTCTCTAACGGCTCTTCGTTACTCCGGCACGGTCGCAGTATCCGGCAAGCGGGCAGACACTACACAGGGGGGAAACCGGCTTGCAGGTCGTCCGGCCGAAGAAAACCATGAGCGTGTTGATGTCAATCCAGTATTTGCGCGGCAGTTTGGCGCGCAGCGCCATTTCCGTCTCGTCGGGCGTTTTGGTCCTGACATAGCCCAGACGGTTGGAAATGCGGTGCACATGCGTATCCACACAAATACCTTCTTTGCCGTAACCAAGAGTAACGACCAGGTTGGCGGTTTTACGTCCGACACCTTTGATGCTCAAAAGATCGTCAATATTGTCGGGAACCTTTGAGCCGAAGCGCTCAATCAGATCTTTGCTTGCTGTCAGTACGGTTTTTGCCTTGTTGCGGTAGAAACCTGCCGGGTAAATCGTCCGGGCGATTTTTTCTTCAGGTATTTTAAGCATTTCCGCGGGCGTGGCCGCCAGCCGCAGGAGTTTTTCCGCGGCAACAGCGGTTACTTCATCTTTCGTGCGCAGACTCAAAAGTGTGGAAATGAGAATGGCATACGGATCCGGACTGTTTTCCGCCATTGCGGAGACAACAGGTGTCTCTCCTTTTTTCAGCTCTTTTTTCAGAATTCTGACGATATGATGGATGTCAGCATCTTTCATGGTCTGTTTTATCTAACCTCTTTTTTTCCGCCGAAACGAGGCTTAAATATGAGAGTTTTTGCACAACCCTGCGCAACCGGCAATGTCGTCATACCGGCCCGCGTGAAATCGGGGGGCCGGTATCCAGTGTTATCAATTGCTTTCTGGATTCCGGGTCAAGCCCGGAACGACTGGAGGCGGTATTATTCAAATGTCTCACTAATACTCCGTCGGTTAAATTGCAAGTATTTATCAGAAAAACGGCTGTTGTCGTACGCCGGAGTGCCCGTAATCATTCATGAAGGGTTGCCGGCTGAAGCGTTTTTCCTTGACAGTCCATCCTTATTTCTATATTGCCCAACTACTGTGTCCTGCGCGGCGGGGGCCCGGGACGGTGCCCGAAAGGCCGCGGCCGAAGACCCGACACACGAAACATGCATGCGGGCACCGGCAGGGGGCAGCCGTTTTGATAAGCGGCGGAGATGGCAAGCTCATGCACAAAACGATACATTATCCGGGTCGCCGGCCCGTAGACACGGGGCGCAGAAAAAGGAAACTCGGGCGGGTCATCATTATTGATGACCGCTGTAAAGGCTGCGGTTTCTGCATTGCCAACTGTCCGCGGCAGGTTCTCGGTGTTTCCGCCTCATTCAACAAAAAGGGCTATCATCCCCCTGAAGTCATACAGCCCGTAGAATGTGTGAACTGCCATTTCTGTGAGATTCTTTGTCCTGATTTTGCTATTTACAGCATCGATGCCGACGCTTTTGGCGGGTGAGACTGAAGGAGGCGGTTTTTGGTTGCAAAAGGAGCGAACACTGGAACCTATTTCATGAACGGCGACGAAGCCTGCAGCGAGGGCGCGCTGGCTGCCGGCTGCCGCTTTTTTGCCGGCTACCCGATTACACCGGCGACGGAAATCGCCGAGGTCATGTCCCGGCGACTGCCGCAACTGGGCGGCATATATATCCAGATGGAAGATGAAATTGCGTCAATGGCGGCAATTCTCGGCGCAAGCTGGGGCGGAGTCAAGTCTATGACCAGCACATCGGGCCCCGGCTTTTCCTTAATGATGGAAAATATCGGCCTGGGTATCGCCACGGAAACTCCCTGTGTGGTGTGCAACGTCCAACGGGCGGGACCCAGCACGGGGCTGCCGACGCTGACTGCCCAGAGCGATATGATGCAGGCGCGCTGGGGTTCGCACGGTCACTATGAAATCATCGCTCTTTCTCCGTCGAGTCCTCAGGAAATGTTCGATATGACCATCCGCGCCTTCAACCTGAGCGAATACTTCCGCCTGCCCGTGCTGATTATGGCCGACGAAGTTGTCGGGCACATGAACGAGCGGGTGATCATCCCTCATGAAGATGAAATTGAAATCATCTCACGCCGCAAGCCCTCAGTCGCCCCCGAAGATTATCTGCCCTACAAGGCGGACGATGACTGGATCGCGCCCATGGCCAACTGCAGTGAAGGTTACCGTATTCACATCACAGGCCTGACCCACGACGAGCGCGGCTATCCGGCAATGAACGCAGAGGCGCACGAACGCATGGTTGCGCGCCTGGTCAACAAAATCCGTAAAAACCTCGGTAAAATTATTGCCACCAAAAACATGTACATCGACGATGCCGAGGTGGTCGTGGTTTCCTACGGCATCAGTGCGCGCTCGGCCATGAAAGCAGTGCAGGACGCCCGCAGCGGGGGCATCCGGGCGGGACTCATTAAGCTGGAAACGGTTTGGCCTTTTCCCGAAGAGCTCATCCGCTCGGTGGCGGCAAACGCCCAGGCCCTGATCATGGCGGAAATCAACGGCGGCCAGATGGTGCTGGAGCTTGAGCGCGCGGTGTGCGGCGTCTGTCCCGTGCATCTCATTTCCAATTACGGCGGCGCGATCATCCACCCGGGCAAAATCCTGGAGGCGATTTCCAAAGCAGCAAAGGGGAAATTATGACAACAGCAAAAGCAGCAAAACACCTGCCGCCGCACCCGATGGATTCCCTGTTGAGGACGGAACGTATTCCGCACATCTGGTGTCCCGGCTGCGGCATCGGTACAGTCTTCAATGCACTGCTGACGGCCATCAGCGAAAGCGGTTATGATCCCGACGCGATTGCGGTTGTTTCCGGCATCGGCTGCACCGGAAGGATGGCCGGTTACATCAGGCTCGATTCTTTCCACACCACGCACGGCCGGGCTCTGCCGTTTGCCACCGGGCTGAAGCTGGCCAAACCGGACACAAAAATCATCGTCGTCTCGGGTGACGGAGACCTGTTTGCTATCGGCGGCAATCATTTCATACATGCCGCACGGCGTAATATCGACATGACCGTCGTGTGTGTGAATAATTTCAACTATGGCATGACCGGCGGGCAACAGGCCCCCAGCACGCCGCTGGGCGCGAAAACCTCGACGACATTCAACGGATCGCCTGAGGAGCCTTTCAATTTCTGTGATCTGGCCGCCTCCTGCGGCGCCGCCTATGTCGCCAGATGGACGGCCCAGCAGGTGCGCTCGATACGCAGCTCCATAAATGAAGCGATGGAAAAACGAGGTTTCGGCTTTGTCGAAGTAATTGCTCCCTGCCCTTCCGCCTTCGGCCGGCGCAACCGCATGGGAAACGCACTGGAAATGCTGAAGTTCTATCGCGGCCGCTCGGTGACACGCAGCGATATTGACACCCGCGAGGCAATTCTGGACATCGACCGGGAAATTGTTGTCGGAAAATTTGTCGACATCGAAAGGCCGACCTTTATGGATCACTACAACAGGTACAACCGGCCGCAGATGCCTCCCTGGCGTGCGGGAGGCCCCGGCCGCGAAGTCAAGCGGTAACCACCATGCCGGATAAGAAAGAAAGACATCTTGTGATCAGCGGTTTCGGAGGCCAGGGGATCATTCTGGCCGGAGACATTCTGGGCAAAGCCGCGACTCTTTATGCGCACAGGCATGCGACAATGACGCAAAACTACGGACCGGAAGCCCGGGGCGGGTCATGCTCCAGTCAGGTGATCGTAAGCGGCGAGGAAATCCTCTTCCCCCATGTGGCCGAACCGGAGATTCTGGTCTGCATGAGTCAGGAGGCCTATACCAAAAACATCAAAACCCTGCGTCCCGGCGGCACTTTTCTGTGGGATACGGACCTGGTGCATGTGCGCCGGTCAGACATGCCTTCCCGGGCGTTTCATATTCCCGCCACCCGTTTCGCCGAAGAGCTGGGAACGAAGATGATGGCCAACATAGTCATGCTGGGTTTTTTATCTGCCGTGGAACCGCTGGTCCCCGCCGAGGCGCTCAAAAAAGCAATCGCCGATTCCGTGCCCGTGCAAACTAAAGACAAGAATCTGCACGCTTTCGCCAAAGGTAGAGAATACGGCACGGCCATCGTCAAGGGTACAGCCGGCGAGGAGCCGGCAAAAAATCAGGATTAAAAAAACCGCCTGGACATTTAAGGCCTCAAAGTGTCGCCGCCCAAGACCTTTCCTCTTTGACGGGGGAAGAGCTTTGAAAAACTACTCTTATTCGTCATGCCCGCGCGAAATCGGGGGGCCGGTATCCAGTGTTATCAAGTGCTGGATTCCGGGTCAATCCCGTAATGACTTGAGGAAGTATAATTCAAAGGTCTGGACTGATGACGAAAAACAACAACCCACCGATTTTCCCTTCAGTCATAGCCTTCTTCGTACGCCAGCATATCCAGATGCAGTGTGGCGATGTCTTCCACATCGAGGTTTACCTCTTCAGAGGGGCTGGAAAGTTCGACGATTTTTATGTAGCGGCGGCACTTGTTGCACACATCGACACGACGGCTCTCTTCGCCCTCTACGGCGAAATAAGCCAGCGAATGCTGCTCTTCATTGCCGCAGAAGGGGCATTTGATCTGGCGGAAGCGCCATTTGTAGCCGCACTGATGGCAAAAAAGATAGCGGTTCCCGTCCTCGCCTTCCCTCATTTCGCCGATTTTCGGCTCTTTACCGCACACCGGGCAGTAACCCTCGTCCCAGTGTAATTTTTCGATTGCCGGGCCGTATTGTTCGGAGATTGCCTCCAGCTCCGGCCGCAGGCTCTCTTCAATGAACAAGTCGATCAAATCAATCTGCTCTTCATCGCCTTCGGATTTTCTCAGATCGGCGCGAATAATTTCATCCTCTGCAGGAACCGGGTTAAAGGTAGCAAGAGTGATTTTTTCCCAGTCGAACAACTCGTCATTGACAATATCAAAAAATTTGTGAGCTTCTTGCGGCATTCTTCGTTGCGCAACGGCGACCAACGAATAAAAATATTCCCGTGGGCGGGTCAGGTCATACTTTTTACCCGAAATATCTATCAGCGGCAGCCCGCCGGCCATCTTTCCCGGTATCAGTTTTTCCTCCACAGAAAAAATCGGCTCCTTCATGCTTTGGCGGTAGCCTTCGCGCAGAATCAGGATCTCCGCTAAAATGTCGAGCAGATCCGCATACTGCGGGCTGTTAATTTTATAATCCTCAATGGTTTGTAAAGTTTTGCGTAAAGTTGCGGCCATTGCGCCGTTCCTCCAATTTCCTTTATCATCTCGCTTGATCTTTTACAGGCAGGGGCTG
Source organism: Syntrophaceae bacterium (assembly GCA_018056765.1). Classification (GTDB taxonomy): domain Bacteria; phylum Desulfobacterota; class Syntrophia; order Syntrophales; family Smithellaceae; genus UBA8904. The sequence continues at coordinate 42,256 of JAGPFA010000012.1, read as the reverse complement.
TGAAAAGAAAATTCACGACGATATCCCGTGCAAAGACCGCGACACCTTATCCGCTTTTGGGCAGGTCTTCAAGGAATATTTACCGTGGCGAATGTTGTTAAAAAATCAGAAGAAAACAAAAGTAACGGCCAAAAACAGGACAATGAGGATGGGAATCGAGTATTTGAACATATATCCGAAAAAGCTGGGCATCCTGACCCCGGCTTCCTCTGCGATGGACTTGACCATGAAGTTGGGGGCGTTACCGATATAGGTATTGGCGCCCATGAAGACCGCACCCGCAGAGATGGCGGCAAGATACGGTATTTTTTCGACGACCAGCCGGGCCACAGCCTCGGTCTCCGGCATACCGGGATAAAACTTTCCCAGGGCACTGTTGAAAAAAGTGAGATAGGTCGGGGCGTTGTCCAGAATACTCGACAAAGAGCCGACCACCCAGAAATAATGGCCGGGCGTTTCAACAGACCGGATGAGCCACGCCAGCGCTCCCTGGTCGCCCGCCTTAAGAATGGCCAGCGCCGGTATGATGGTGATGAAGATACCGGCAAACAAAAAGGCCACTTCCAGAATCGGCGCCCAGCCAAACTCGTTCCCTTTGCGTACCTCACGGCCGGTAAATGCCAAAGACAAAACCCCCATCAGAATCAGTACCGCATCTTTCACGAGATTTTCAACACTTTGCCCGATACCGAAAATGTTTATCTGGCCTAACTTGACCGTGCCGCTGAAAAGCACGGCGGAAATAATACCGGCCAGGAAAATGAAATTACGTTTGCCTTCGATACTCAGGGGCTCCGGGTCGTCAGCTGGTATGGCTGTCCTGCTTTCTTTTTTATAGGCGTACGAATCCCACAGAAAATATAAGATAATCAGAAATACGCAGGAAAAAACCATTTCCGGCAGTATATTGAACGTCCAGAAAAAAGGAACGCCATGCAGAAAGCCCAGGAAAAGCGGCGGGTCTCCCAGTGGAGTGAGAGATCCACCGATGTTGCCCACCAGAAAAATAAAGAAGACCACGGTATGTACCTTGTGCACACGCCAGGCGTTGGAGCGCAATATCGGCCTGATCAAAAGCATGGATGCGCCGGTCGTGCCGATGACGGATGCCAGCACCGTACCGGCCAGTAAAATGACGGTATTCACCGCCGGTGTTCCTTTCAGCGACCCCTTAATGTAAATACCGCCGGAAACAGTGAACAGAGCCCATAGAAGCAAAATAAACGGAATATAGTCCAGGATGATGATGTGAAGTATTTCATGAAGTGCGTCTGTACGAAAAAAGTATAAAAAAGGCAGGGCAAAGGCCAGCGCCCAGAAGGCCGAAACTTTGGGAAAGTGACGATGCCAGAAGCGCGGAGCCAAAAGAGGGAGCAGCGCAATGGACAGCAAAATACCAGCAAAAGGCAGGGCTGACCACAGGGGAAGGGCCGTGCCGATATTGTCGGATCCGGCGGCCCAGCCCGCGGATGGGACAGTGATTGAACAAAATAGAAACAGTATAGACCGTCCAATCCCGGACAGAAAAAACCTCTTACCGGCCAGCAGTTGAAGTAAACCCGTTCTCTTTCGTTTGTCAGAGCACATTAAACACCCCGTCCCTTTATTGCATTTTTTTCCGGCTACGCGGCCATACTCAAAAAAGCTGGTTGGAAAATTGCGAATGCATCCTCCTGTGATTCATTCCTTGAGGCCGCTTTGTGCCTGCTGCTGTGAAAGGTGAGCTGCTTCCCCGGATTGTGCCTGTTGCAAAAAGATTGTCTGGGCGGGATGGGCGAATTCAATTCCTTCGGACTGGAATCTTTCAAACATCTCCAGATTGATTTTCTCCTGAATGTCCATATAAAGCATATAGTCCGGGCGGCGAACAAAATACACCACCTCAAACATCAGCGCCCGCTCACCGTATCCCGTAAAATGCACGCGGTCGGGCCGCAATTCAGGTATTTGCGAGATGATGTTCCAAACGATGGATTTCACCCGTCCGATTTTGTCCAGCGGCGTGGAATACATGATACCGAAATTGAAGACGATGCGCCTCTCCTGCATACGTTTGTAGTTGCGGATGCGGCTTTTGAGCAGATCGTTGTTGGAAAAAATCAACTGCTCGCCGCTGATACTCTTGACACGGGTGGTCTTCAAACCGATATGTTCCACCGTACCAGACAAGGAGTCCACTACGATGGAATCGCCGATGACAAAAGGCTTATCCAAAACGATGGATAAAGACGCCAGCAGGTCACCCAGAATATTCTGCACGGCCAGCGCCACGGCAATACCGCCGATGCCCAGACCGGCAACCAGCCCGGTAATATTGACACCCAGATTATCCAGAATCAAAAGCCCGATAATGACCCACAAAACCAGGCGCGCCACAAAGCCCAGCAGGGAGACCGTCGAGGCGGCCGCGGCATCGCGGTCCAGTTTTTTTTGCATCTGGCGATCGATTAAAAACTTGATTCCCGCCCCTGCCCACAGGCCCCCCTGAACAATCAAAAGCAGGACGACCGCTTTTTGCCACAGGGCTTCAATGGAAGGTTTCAGGGTGATTGCACATGAAGCGAGATAGGCGCTGGCCACCAGCAAAATGAAGAGCTTCGTCTGCCTGAGCATGCCCACCAGCAGGTCATCGAGCTGATTATTTGTCACACGCGCCAGTTTCGATAATCTGTTAATTACGGTGCGCTTGATGACTTTGAGTAGAAAAAAAGCGCCAAGGAGGATGGCTAAGGCGATAAGCCAGCTCTGCAGAGAGTTTCCGAAGTATATCTTTGCGAGAATATCCATCTTTCAACCGCCGTTTGTTTAGGGAGAAGTACTTGCCGGTGTGGCATCTTTTCCCTCTGGAATGACCAGAACCGGCAGACGGGCTTCATCAATGATTTTGATATCGGTGCTGTCAAATAAAGTCGCGTAGAGTTTACCGCGGTATTTATGGCCGATCATAATCAGATCGATCTTGTGCTCTTTGGCGTAGCGGACCACTTCCTGCACCGTATTTCCCTTTGCCGTGGCATAAATAATGTTTTGCCCCTCCAGCAGGGACTCAGGAACGGATTGTTGGACTTTCAGGGCCACCGCATCCTCCCTGTCCGTCGGGTGACGGTAGCCGGCCTGCGCGTCATTGACATAAAGCATGTGGATTGTGCCTTCAAGCTCGCGGGCTATCTTAAGTGCATAAGTTACAGATGTGGCATGGTCGTCATTGAGATCAATGGCGTATAAAAGATTTTTAAACCCGATCATGGTGGCCTCCCGCAGCTGCGTAATGCCCGCGATTATATATAACCGGCAAGCGTTGTCAATAACTTATGCCGGATCTGCAAGTAGCTGATGATTTATTCGGTTTGGCGGCACTAAAAACATTGCGTTGCCGGATAACTTCAGCCGGGGCGGTGCAAATACGTGAGGGGTCAATCGTGGATGCGTTTTTTGAGTTCTCTGATCAGGTTATTGAGAAAATCGCTTGCATCGGCGGTCACGGCCACGTCGGCCATTTTCATCATGGTGGCCTGCGGGTTTTTGTTGACCGCGACAATGAAATTTGCCTCCCCCAGGCCCGCCGTATGCTGGATCGCGCCGCTGATCCCGAAGGAAAAAAGAAGCTTGGGTTTGATGTGTTTTCCCGCCTGGCCGATCAGCGCGCCGTGACCGGCCCACCCGGCATACACCACCGGGCGTGTCGCGCCTACGTCACCACCTAAAAGGTCGGCCAGCTCATAGAGCTTTTTAAAATTGTTCTTGTTTCCCATGCCGCGTCCGCCGCAGGCGATCACGGTCGCGTTTTCTATGGCATGTTCTCTTTGCGGCGCACGCTGATACTCGATGACACGCGCCCTGGAGGGAGGCAGATCCGGAGGCAGCGGCAGGCGCTCTACAATGGCTGTGCGCTCGTAATCATGCGGTATTTCCCTGAAGGTGCCCGGCCGCACGGTGGCCATCTGCGGGCGGTGTTTCTCGGTCACTATCTCGGCAAGCATGTTCCCGCCAAAGGAGGGGGCGATTTGAACGAGCAGGCCATCCGGTGTGATGTCCAGCCCCACGCAGTCGGCCGACAGGCCGGTTCCGAGCCGCTTGGCAAGCCGGGGGGCGAATTCCCGTCCGAAATCCGTCGCGCCGATTAGAATAATGTCCGGGTCTCTTTGCGTTACCAGATACTGCATCAGGGCCAGATAATGCTCTGTGCTATAGCTTGTCAGCGAGGGGTGATCGATGGACAAAATACGGTCGGCACCGTGCGCCGTGTATTCCATGATCCATTCTTCAATATCATGGCCCACGACCACCGCGCAGACTTGGGCGCCGATTACCTTCGCCAGATCCATCGCTTTGGACAGAAGCTGGAGTGTCACGCGGTTTTGATAGTAGTTGCGGTAATCGCCGAACACCCAAATGCTTTTTTGCTTCGTCATTTTCAACTTCATGCGTAGATTTTTATTTTTTCGTCTCGATCGACTTTCCGATAACGGCGCTGATGCTGCGCTGGTAGCGGTCGAGAAACTCGGCTGCTGCATTAGCCGCCGCACCCGTGATTCTCACATTTTCTTTCATGGTTTTGCGGATAAACACTTTGCGTACTCTGGTGCGCGAGCCGTTGGCTTCCAGATCCGCCGCTGTGACGGCCAGCTCTGCTGCACTCAAAACATCGATACGGGCACCAGCGAAGGCGCGGCTGAGTCCGGCAAAAGATACATAGCGTGGTTTGTAGCGCTCCATGGATACAGTGACCAGTGCGGGAAATTCCATCTCCAGCGTCTCGCGGAAATTATCCACCAGGCGCCGCACCCGCATCGTCTGGCCGGAAATATCAATATGCTCGGCGTAGGCGGCCGCGGGGACGTTCAGCTCTTCGGCCAGTTGCGGCCCGACCTGCCCTGTTTCACTGTCCGAGGTGTAGGCGCCGCACAAAACAAGGCCAAAGCCGGGAATCTCTTTTTTGATGGCGCGGGCCAGCACAAAGGAAGTGGCGTAGGTGTCGGATCCGGCCAGCAGCGGATCGCAGATCAAAATTCCACGTCCCGCGCCCATGGCGATCGCTTCGTGCAGCACCTGCTTGGCTGCGGGAGGCCCCATCGTTATGACGGTTATGGATGCGCCATGGGATTCCTTAAACTGAAGCGCCGCTTCCAGTGCATGCTTGCAGGCGGGATTCATCATGCCTGCCGCCGCTTCACGCCTCAGCGTACCTGTTTTTTCGTCCCAGGGGAGTTCCGCCACCATGGGCACCTGCTTTATGCAGACAACAATCTCGAACATGGTTTCTCACAAAATCTGCCGGGACAAAATCGCACGCGCAATGACCATCCGCTGAATCTCGCTTGTCCCCTCATATATTTCGGTAACTTTTGCATCACGGAAGTAACGCTCTACGTCATATTCCTTGCTGTAGCCGTATCCTCCGTGTATCTGAACCGCCAGCGACGTCACTTTGGATGCCACCGTACTGCAATAGAGCTTGGCCATGGAGGCTTCAGGCCCGAAGGGCGCGCCTGCGTCCTTGAGATCGCACGCGTGGTATAGCAGCAGGCGGGCCGCCGTGATTTCCGTGGCCATGTCGGCAATATAATTTTGAATGGTCTGCTGCGAGGCGATCGGTTTTTTAAACTGCTGGCGCTCCCTGGCATATTTCACGGCCGCCTCCATTGCGCCCTGCGCAATTCCCAGCGCCTGGGCGGCCACGCCGATGCGTCCGTTGTCAAGAGTGGCCAGACCGATTTTCATGCCGTCGCCGGGTTTCCCCAGAAGGTTTTCCTCCGGCACAGGGCAGTCCTCAAAAAACAGCGACGAGACGGGGTTGGCGCGCATGCCGCAGAGGTCTTCCAGTTCCCCGCGGAGAAAACCTTCAAAGGAGCTCTCCACGATAAAAACGCTGCTTTGCAGCTTGGCATCCGGCACGGAGGTGAGCGCGAATATCAATGCGATGTCGCACACGCCACCGTTGGTGACGAATATCTTGGTGCCGTTGAGAATGTAAGTTGGGCCGTTTTTAACGGCGGTTGTTTCCACACTGCCCGCATCGGAACCGGCGTTGGCCTCCGTGAGGCTGAAGGCGCCGATGTCTTCACCGGATGCCAGCCGGAAGAGATATTTCTCCTTCTGGCGCTCGTCGGCAAACTGCAAAAAGGGATAAACGGCAACACCGTTATGCACGGTCACACAAAGGCCGATCGCCGCGCACACGCGCGAAAGTTCTTCCACGACAATGGCGGCGCTTATAGAATCCAGCGCCGCACCTCCGTATTTTTCCGGCACCTGCAGTCCGAAATAGTTCAGCTCCCTCATCCTCGCGATCACCTCGCGGGGAAAGATCCTGTTGTGGTCTATTTCCGCGGCAATGGGGGCAAGCTCCGTTTCGGCAAAGTGACGCGTGGAGGCGCGGATCAGATTGTGCTTCATACAGGGGTTGAACTGCAATTTTTATCTCCCGCTACTGCGGAGGCGATTGCAAGCGGTCTCCGCTGTAAGTATTATATGCGCGGCGGCCTTAGCGGTATAAAAAAAAGCCCCGCCCTTGTCAATGAGATTGTCGGAAATAACGCCAAAACCGCACCGGAATTAAATATGAGGTTTTTTATTCATCGCGGCCCATGCCGGCATGGCGCGCTTTTTTCATTTCGGCGAGTTTGTCTTTGTCCAGATAGTATTTCCCCTCGGGCGTCTTGAGCACCAGGCCGTCGGTTATCAGCAGCTGCAGAGCCTTGGGTCGCAGATTGCCCGTGCCGACGCGGAAAAAATTCTGCCTCTCATCCTGCAGCCTGATGGCTCGGGAAGCCTTGAGTGCCCCCTCTTTTTCGAGCTCGGCGATGATTTTAAAGCAGACCCGCCTCAGGCCCAGGCCGGTAACATACATGGCCACCACCACAAAAACGACAAACGCAGCCGCCAAAGCAAGTATTTGCAGATAAACCGGCATTATTGCCTGTATCCCTTCCGGTTGTTTTGTATTTCAGTGCCGTGTCCCGGCCGCCTCAGATAAACTTCACTTCGCTTGTCGCCGCAGTCATCACAAAACAGCGCTCGATATTGGAGGCGGTGTCCGCCGGGCTTACAAAGAACCCCGGACGTCCCGGCTGGTAGCCGTTTGTGGTGCCGATCATCAGTTCCCCATCCTTGAATTTCACCTGAATTTTACGACCGGTGACGGGTTTTCCCGGTTCAAATTCCTGACGGTCTTTATAGCCGGGATTGCCGTCGAATTCCTTCACAAAAAAAACCGCCTTCGCATCGGCCAGGTGCGCTTCCAGCGGTCTTGCGTCCGGAGCCGCGCCGACAGGCAGGATGTGAAAGCTTTGCTTGTTGGGAAAAAAATCGGCCGTAATACCTTTCTGCACACGACCGTCTGCATAACGGATGACAATTTTGTTTTGCATAACAGCTCCTTTGGTTGGTTTGACTGATGCAACAAAGATTACCGTCAAAGCATTCCGCCAAAAACAGGAAGCCCGCCCGTTACTTTTTTTACTCCTTTACACCAATGGGGACAGCTTTGTCCAGCTCTTCGGCCGGGTAAACGATTTTTTCGTCGCCACAAAGCAGCCTGTATTTCCCCTTCCGCAAAGAAGAGCGAAAGTTCAAGATTTCTTGGCATGTTTGAAAAGTTGTGATAGAAAGCCGAGATTACAGGCCTGCTCTGCCTGTGGCGAGCTCCGACAGGCTTTGAGCCGAACAACGCCAAAAAAGTCGATGACTTTATCATCTGTGAAAGCTGAGATTATGGGAAATTTAAACAGCCGGGCGATCGGTGTTTTTGATTCAGGAATCGGCGGCCTCACGGTCGTACGTGCTCTGATGGAGCGCCTCCCTTTTGAGAACATCATCTACTTCGGCGATACCGCGCGCGTGCCTTACGGCATTAAATCGGTCGGGACGATCAAGAGTTACGCGCTGCAGATAACAGAGTTTTTAGTCAAAAAAGAGGTCAAGCTGCTGATTGTCGCCTGCAATACGATGGCGGCGGTGGCTATCGGGGCGATTAAAGAAATATCTCCTGTCCCGGTTTTGGAAGTGATCGGCGCCGGGGCGGCCGCCGCGGTCGCGCAGACAAAAAACAAGGCGATCGGCGTCATCGGGACGCCCGCGACCGTCAATTCCAATGCTTACGCGCGCGCCATTCACCGGGTCGACCGGCAAATACGTGTTTTTTCCCGTGCCTGTCCGCTTTTCGTGCCGCTGGTGGAAGAAGGCTGGCTGGACCATGAAGCCACACGGCTTACGGCCGTCGAATACCTCAAGCCGGTACTGGCCGAGGGCATCGATACGCTTGTTCTAGGATGCACGCATTACCCGCTTCTCAAACCTCTGATTTCGGATATTGTCGGCCCGTCCGTCAGCCTGGTCGATTCGGCCGAAGCGATGGCGGAAATCACCGCCGGCCTGATTACCCGGGATAATCTTGCCAATGATTCCGAGTCTTCACCCGCGTATCATTTTTTCGTCAGCGATGTGCCCTATCGGTTTCAGACAATCGGCGAGAGCTTCCTCGGACGCACATTGCCGCATGTGGAAATGGTTAAACTTTAATCACCATCCGACAAGGAGTAAAAATGAAAGTTCTTCTGGCCGGTTTAAACGTTGATTACGACTTAATCAAAGAACTCAAACACAAAGCTTCACACCAAAGCGACATCACGCCGGAGACGATTTCCGCGGCCTACGCGCGCATCAGCCGCAGCCCCAAACCGGTGGACGAACTGCGCCGCGACGCTCTCAAAGAAGTGGAAAAGGCACGCAGGTCAAACCGCAATATCGTTTTCGAGATGGGGCACAGCTCTATTGCCGAACATGCCGTCTTCAATATCGATGTCCTGGGTGTCTCACGCCTCCTGGTCGAGGAGATCGAAAAACTTCGTCTTTGCTCCTACACGGAAAAATCACAGCGCTATGTTCTGTTTGATAAAGACTACGTCATCCCCGATGAAATCAGTGAGGCGGGGCTGGCCGATGTTTATACAGAAACGCTGGAGATGCAAAACGACTTTTATCATCGCCTTTACAGCGTGCTGCGGCCATACGTCTTTGCCGGCAATCCTGAACTGGCCGGGGAAGCTGCCAATAAAGCGATGCTTGAAGGCTGGGCGAAGGAAGACGCGCGCTACGCCATTTCGCTGGCAACCCAGACCCAACTGGGGATGACGCTGAACGCCAGAAATCTGGAGCTGATGCTCCGTCGCCTGGCCGCCTCGCCTCTGGCCGAAGGACGCCTGTTTGCCGGGAGGCTCTATGCCGCCACAAAAGACATTGCCCCTTCTTTGATCCGCTATACAAAAGCGACCGACTACGATTGTCTGACCCGCGATAATCTTCGCCAACTCACCGGGCGTTTTGGCCTTGAAAATAAACGCGGTGCCGTGGCGGTCAAACTGCTGTGGTCAACGCCTGATGCCGACTGCCGGGCGGCCGCAGCTCTAATGTTTGCCTCCGGCCGTGCCTCATACGAATCCTGCCTGGCACGGGCCGGAAAGCTCACCGCCGCCGAAGCAAAGGCTCTTTTCAAAGAATCCTTCCGGTACATGCAGCCGCATGACGCAGCGATGCGCGAATTGGAAAGTGTGGATCTGCTTTTTGAACTGGTCGTAAGCGCAAGCTGCTTTGCCCAGCTCAAGCGCCACCGGATGGCCACCGTCATCAGCCAGGATTATGATCCGGCACTGGGTGTCACGGTGCCGGCATCGGTGCGTGCCACGGGGATGCACAGGGATTTTATGACGCTTGTGCGCAAAACGGAGCGCGTCTTTTCCCTTATTGCCCAAAAAGCCCCCGGCGCGGCGGCCTATGTGCTCACCAACGCGCACCGTAGACGCGTCCTGATGAAACTAAATGTCCGCGAGCTTTATCACGTGGCGCGCCTGCGTGCCGACCACTTTGCCCAGTGGGACATCCGCAACATTGCCAACGCGATGCTCAGGCAGGGTCGCAAAGCCATGCCCTTGTCTTTGCTTCTGGCCGCGGGCAAGGACGGCTTTGCCGCATTGAACAAAAAAATATTCCCGCGGGCATAATTTTGAAGTGAGTTCATGATCAGAAAAATCAAATTGCCCGTTGTCCTGGTGGCCACGAGCATCAGTGCTTTCACGACGCCTTTTTTGGGTTCCTCCGTCAATGTGGCTCTGCCGGCCATCGCGTCGGACTTTTCCATGAGCGCCCTGGGGCTGAGCTGGGTAGCCTCGTCCTTCATCATGGCGGCGGCAATCATGCTGCTGCCGCTGGGAAGGCTGGCCGACCTGCACGGCCGTAAGAGGTTCTTTTTCTGGGGCTCCATCATTGTCGGTGTGTCTTCTCTGGCCTCAAACTTCGCTCCGAACGAGGCGGTCTTCATTGCCCTGCGTGTCGTTCAGGGTGCCGGCTCGGCGATGATTTTCAGCACAGGCACGGCAATGCTCATCTCAGCTTACCCGCCCCACCGGCGCGGAATGGTGCTGGGCATCAACGTTGCGGCAGTGTATGTAGGCCTGACCGTCGGCCCCTTCATCGGCGGCATGATTGTCGAGCATCTGGGATGGAGGGCGATCTTTGAGATCAACGCCTTGTTGGGAGCCGCCGCGGCAGGTCTTTGCTTTTTTATGGACAGGGAAAAGCAAATGCCCCAAAACGGTGAATACTTCGATCTGCCCGGATCATTTCTGTACGCCCTGGCGCTTTTTTCCGTGATGTACGGCTTTTCCACTCTGCCTCGCCTCACCGGGGCTGTTTTGGTCGCCTGTGGTGTGATTTGCTTTTTCTTTTTTATCCGCCGCCAGCTCGGCATGGATTTTCCTCTCATCGACGTGCGCCTTTTTTCGGACAACCGTGTTTTCGGTATGTCCAATCTGGCTACGCTCATCCATTACTGCGCCACCTTCGCCGTCACGTTTTTAATGAGCCTCTATCTGCAGCATGTTAAGCTTCTGAGCCCCTCGCACACGGGATTTATCCTGGTGATGGCGCCCGTATTGCAGGCCCTTTTCTCCCCCTTTGCCGGCTGGCTCTCCGACCATCGTGAGCCGCGCATCATCGCCTCCACCGGCATGGCCTTATCGGCCGCAGGCCTCACCGGGCTGGCCTTCATCAGTGCCTCCACGCACATCGGTCTGATTCTGCTTTGGCTGGCCATGCTGGGGGTGGGCTTCGCCCTTTTTTCCTCACCCAATGTCAACGCCGTGATGAGTTCCGTGGAAACTAAATTATACGGCATCGCCTCGGCGACGCTGGCCACCATGAGGCTTGTCGGCCAGATGCTCAGCATGGGAATCGCCATGCTGATTTTTTCCTGCGTCATCGGCGATCAGCCACTTGGCCATGCCAACAGCGACCTTCTTGTGTTGAGTGCCAAAATCATCCTGAGCATCATGGCCGTAACGTGCTTGGCGGGTGTTTTCGCGTCACTGGCGCGCGGCCGCGTCCATGACGGGAGGGTCGCCTCATGAAAAAAAATCTGCTTTGCATCGGTATCGGACTTGCAGCAGGCATCTTCGGCGGCCTGATCGGCCTGGGAGGCGGCATCATCATGGTGCCCCTGCTTGCCGGTCTGGTCGGGATGGCTCAGTGCCGGGCGCACGGCACATCGCTTGCCGTGCTGATTTTCACGGGCCTCAGCGGAGCCGTCACTTACGGTTTACATGGTCAGGTGAACTGGCCGGCGGCGCTGGCGCTGGCCCTGCCGGCTGTCCTTACCGCGCCGGCCGGGGCGCGCCTGGCGGATCGTCTCCCTGACTGGAAGCTCAAACGTGCCTTTGGCGTTTTTCTGATTTTGTGCTGCCTCCTTTTACTTTTTAAGCCGCTCGTTTCAGGTCTTCCCGGCCTGATTGACTCCCGGGCGGCGCTGGCGGCACTAGCCGCCACCGGGGCACTCACAGGCTTTCTCTCCGGCCTGATGGGCGTTGGCGGCGGGACGATCATGGTGCCGGCGATGATCCTGCTCGCCGGTTTCTCACAGCATACCGCTCAGGGAACCGCTCTCATGGTCATGGTGCCGGCCGGTGCGGTCGGCGCATTTACCCACTGGCGGCTGGGTAATGTGGATCACATCTCACTTTTGTGCCTTGCGCCCGGCATTGTCGCCGGCGCGTACATCGGGGGGAGCGCCGCTCAGATAATACCGGACGACCCGCTACGCTGGCTTTTTGTCGCCGTGGCCACGTACATGGGTTGGCGCTATCTGCGCGCCATCAAACCGGACAACACCTGCGACACGGGAAAGCAGGAACCTGGTAGATAGCGATTCACTTCACAAGGTGGAGGATTGGAGGATAAAGGCCAAAGGATAAAGGCAAAAGGATAAAGGATGCTTCGACAGGCTCAGCATGAATGGCAGTAAAAGCTCAGCATGAATAGTCAATTAAGCGCGAAGCTCGCCGCTTCGTGTCCTCCGCCGGCGGAGGTGGCCTGCTTTAGCAGGCCGGAGGTGGAGAGTTAGCAGATTAGATGATTAGAAGTTTAGAGGGTTGGAGGAATGGTGGCTGGGGGGATAGCAAATAGCGCGTGGTCAACGGCAACGTATTAAAAACCCCCGCTCGTCCTGAGCCTGTCGAAGGATGAGCGGAGCTTGTCGAAGCCTGCCCTGAGCTTGTCGAAGGGGGGGGTGAGCGGGGCCTGTTGTAGCCTGCCCGTTCATGCTTCGACAGGCTTAGCACGAACGGTCAGTAAATTTTATGTTCAGGCATTAAAGCTCAGCACGAATGACAGTAAAAGCTCAGCATGAATAGTCAATTAAGCGCGAAGCTCGCCGCTTCATGTCCTCTGCCGGAGACTGTGTCGTAATCTTCAAAAGCCGTCAACATCGTCATACCGGCGAAGGCCTGCCCACGCGAAATCGGGGGGGCCGGTATCCAGAACAGCATGAGCAAATAGCTCACGGCTTGCAGCTCGCAGCGATCCGTTCCACGGTGTGGAGATTTGTAAGGGAGTAACCTGCCGATTTTTGCCAGCTGCTTAACTCAGTTATAAGATAATCAGCGTCTTGAAACGGAAAGTCGTTACTGGTATGGTATGCTTGTAAAGATACCAAATAGCAATGGTAAAATGAGGCATAGAGCATTACAAATTTTAGCGTTGCAATAAAAAGATTAAGTCAGGGAGAATATATCATGAAAAAATTGATTTGTGTCTGTTCATTGTGTTCTTTATTCTTCTTTGTTCTTTTAACAGGGATTACCGCAACAGCTGGAGAAGTTTCCGTGAACTCAGACGGCTCGACGACCTGGCAAGCGGGCATTGATGGTGTCGAAATTGAATGGGGTGCAGATGGCTCTTTTAACAGAATCTATTCACTATACTCTCATCCGGTTAACATGCCCGACCGACGGGGTATCAACAAAGCCTATATTATTGCAGAAGAAAAAGCAAAAGCAGCAATAGTTCGCTTTATGGAACAGCGTGTCACCACATCACGGGTTGTTACGGAAGTGAATGATGACTTTGAGCAATCTACATTTACTCAAGGTACAGGGACACAAAGTGAGCTGACTAAGAAAAATCAGAGAACAATGGTGGAAAATCTAGCTGAAATTACAGGATCAAATGCGGCCGCAGCCCTTCGTGGGGTAATCATACTTGAAAAAGGATATGATAAAAAAAATGAAGAAGTATGGGTTAAAGTTGGTATCAGCAGGAAAACCATGGCTGCATCAAGATCCTTAAAAAGTGCATTAAAAGACCAGGCGCCACAAGGTTCTTCTGCTGAAAAAACACGTCTTGATAATGGGATAAACTTACCCGAAAGCGAAATAAAGAGATCTCCGCAAAAAGATTGGTAGTGTGCCACACCCGAACTCAACTTATTAAAGGCCGATTTTTATACAGCCCTAAAGCAAGAAGGGGTGTTGACAGCCAGTTTCTCCAACCGTAATTTCCGGGCTTGGTGGTTTAATCTTCACTAAACCCTGCTCTGATGACGGCTCTTTTCATCGGGCCGTCATAGAGTTCCTTAATGGATATTTTTTGGTCTGATAACATATCGATAACAACGGGCATGGATTCATAAATGGATGTTTTTTTGTCTGATAACTTGCGAATAGGGGACGGGTAGCCACCAGACATTATTAAACTGTCTTCAGCATTGGTATGATCAACTAAAAGGTCTACCTCTTTAGAATACACGGGTTTTGCGGGAGTCAAAAACGGAAACAATACAATTTTTTTTGCGGCAGCAACATTGAATGCCGATGCCGGCAATTTCAATTTCATTTTCATGGGAGCTATATTAATACTTTGGTTCCATGTCCTACCAAGCGGGCTCGATGTGTCGAAATAAAACCCGGGACCTTCTCCTCTCCTTTTCATGTACCATTGCTTTGGAATAGACTTGACAGATTTTCCATTTTCATCGAGGATATCAAAGGCAAATCCTAAGCTCAAACAATACGCACTGCTACCCAATGAGCAATTATGTAAAGGTAAAGCTTCGTCATCAACTTTTTGTTTTAACAGTGATTCCTGAATAAAGGAGAAATATGTTCCCGGAGGAAGCAAATAGTTAACTGCTGGGTTTATATCACTCCATAGATCTCCATAATTTGATTTAGTGAAATCTCTTATTCCTCCTGGTGAAGATTCAATCGTAAATAATGTGTGTGCAGGAGGTATAACGTTTGGTCTTTTTCGATATGCGGCAATTTGTAATGTTCCGAGAGTACTCATTAAAGCATTAATCCAAGATTTGGAATAGGAGACGGTAACAAAAAGATTAAAGACGGAAGGATCATGGACATCCGGTTTGATGGCATCTATTTTTACTTCCATAACCTCGCTGGGAAATCCCCTGAACAGTCTATCAAATATCTCTCCTCTCACTTTCCTTTGCACTATTTCACGTTGTGACTCTGCAAAAAGTCCCGAGCCAGATACATTACCGACATTAGCATTCCCGGGTGCAATGAAATTTTCAATTCGTGAGCGTGACACCGTTACTTCCGCCATCATTTTTATATTATTTTCTTCTTTTTCGATAGACAACTCCTTGAAATCTTCAATATATCCGTTCATCGTGCTCATGATTTTGTCACGGATGATCTGATCGTCTTTGATAATGCGGTCTACAACAATAAGTTGCTGCATCGTCTCTTGTAATGCCTGCCTTATTGCGTCATTTCGCGCCTCGTCAATGGTGCTGCCCGTGCCTACAGTCTTTATAATTGCTTTGTTTCCTCCAGAAGAATCCGCCAAACTGACCTGTGCCGATGAACTAATAAAAGTTGCGATGAGTAGAAAAGTTAAAATTGAAATCATTTTCGCTTTCATAAAATCATCTCCTTTCGATACACTCATGTATAAGGTAAATGTAATTCCGGCTAACTTCAACATCATCCCCTGGTCGGCAAGTTGTCCCAAAATATTGCTCCACGCTGTGGGGGTGAGCACTGCAAATTATATCGAGTCCCAACATTATTCACATAAAGTCAATTGGTTGCTGCCCTGGATATTTTTTCCTGTCACCTAATTATTGGTAAATATCTTTAAATAAATACATTTTTTTATCTAAAAGTGTGACATTGATTATTTGGCGGCTTGCATTGAGTGAGTGCTTCATTTTCAGCGCCTTTTATGTCAATTTCGGAATAATTCAATTTTACTTTAATTGTTGTTGGGTATTAGAGAGTTGGAGGATTGGAGGATAAAGGCCAAAGGATAAAGGATAAAGGATGAAGGATGCTTCGACAGGATCAGCACGAACGGTCATTAAATTTTATGTTCAGGCATTAAAGCTCAGCACGAACAGTCAATAAAACGCGAAGCGCACCCTTCGTGTCCTCCGCCGGCGGAGGTGGCCTGCTTTAGCAGGCCGGAGGTGGATGTTTTTCACATTAGAAACAGCGTCTTGAAATTGTCTTCTGTCTTCTGTCTTCTGTCTCCTCTTTTTCCATCCTCCCCCTGACCCCCTCCGAAGGGGGACACAAGCCGATAGCACGTAGCTAGTGGCTAAAGTCTAAAGGATGCTTCGACAGGCTCAGCATGAATGGCAGTAAAAGCTCAGCACGAACAGTCAATAAAACGCGAAGCGCACCCTTCGTGTCCTCTGCCGGAGACTGTGTCGTCATCTTCAAAAGCCGTCAACATCGTCATACCGGCCCACGTGAAATCGGGGGGCCGTTATCCAGAACAGCATGAGCAAATAGCTCACGGCTCGCAGCTCGTAGAGGATTAGAAGATTAGATGATTGGAGGATTGGAGGATTGGTGGGTGGCTTGCAGCTCGTAGCGGCTCGCCGGTAAAACACGGATGTTTCTCATTAAAAGATCGTTTTATTTTTGCCAAACATAGCCTGTGTCGTCGGTCATGGTCCGGGTATCGTAATATCATTGCATCACAAAGATTATTTTGTTAGAAATTCGGAAAAATAAAGCCCGGACGAACTTGGTGTTTTCCGGGGAAAGGAACAAAATGCGGCAGATTCGTGACATACTGGAGGCTGAAAGCATCATTGTTATCGGGGCATCGCGGGATCCGGAAAGGCCGGGGGCTCAACTCCTGAAAGTTTTGCAGGAGGTTGGTTTTGCCGGCCGCATTGCCGGTGTCAATCCACAGGGAGGCGAGGTGTTCGGCGTTAAACTGTATCCCGGTGTGGCGGATGTGCCGTTTGCGGCTGACCTGGCGGTTTTCCTCATACCGCCGAAGTTTGTGCCCGGCGCCCTCAGTGATTGCGCGGAAAAAGGAGTTAAAGGAGTGGTGATTTCCGCCGAAGGATTTGCTGAAACCGGTGCTGAAGGGGCAGGTTATCAGGAGGATGTGCGCAGAATATTGAAATCATCAGGGATGAGGGGATTCGGTCCCAATACGCTGGGGCTGATCAATACCGCAACAAAGCTCACCACCTCGTATTTTGCCTCGTCGCGCATGCTGGAGCAGGGGCCGGTCGGCCTGGCCGCTCAATCCGGGATTTTTGTGGGCGCGCTCCTGCGTTATCTGAGTTCACTCGAAGGTCTGCATCTTTCCAAAGGGATCGGTCTGGGCAACAAGGTAGACGTCAATGAATCGGATGCCCTGTCGTACCTGGCAGACGATGATCAGACGAAAATCATCGGCCTTTATCTTGAGGATGTCAAAGACGGAAGGCTCTTTGCACAGACCCTGAAAAAAGCGGTGGAGAAAAAGCCGGTGCTGATTATCAAAAGCGGCCGTACACAGGCCGGCGCGGCGGCATCTGCCTCTCACACGGCAAGCATGGCGGTTGAAGATGCGGTATTTGACGGTATTGTAAGGCAGGCCGGGGGACTGCGTCTTGACGGCATCGACGAATTTGTCCGGACGCTGAGGGGGTTTCTCAAGATGCCTCTTCCCAGGGGCGGGCGTCTTGCCTATGTCTCTTACAGCGGCGCGCAGGCGATCATGAGCATCGATGCGGCAGTTGCCGAGGGGCTGGAAACGGCAAAGCTTTCCGTCCAGACGCGTGAAAGAATCGGGCGCGTGGTCCCCACCCCCTCAAAGACAAAAAACCCCATCGACATTTTTCCGGCCTGGCTGGCGCACGGGGTCGAAAAAACAACATCCGAAATTGTCCGGGTGCTTTTGGATGACCAGGGCGTGGATGGGATAATTTTCATTTCGGCGGCGGAAAAAGATCCGGCCGCCTATCAGCCACTGGCCGCTACGGTTGCCGCCAACCGCACGAAACCTGTCTTTGTTTCACTTCTGGGGGATAAAGACGATAAACAAGCCTGCGATCGGCTGCTGGAAGCGGGCGGCATTCCCTGTTTTGATTTTCCGGAACAGGCGGTACGTGTTTTTGCCCGTATGAGGCGCTACGCGATGGCGCGCGCCAGGCTCTAGCTGCGGTCCACAACCGGGAGTTTTTTACAAAAAGATATCGATGAAATCCGCCGCGGCCACCTGCTTCTTGTTTCTGATAGTCCGCTTGCCGCCGGCAAAAGCTGTTTCCACACACTGCCTGTAAATCATGCAGTGACCTTCCCGGTCCGGTTTGTACCCGCGGCACACACGCAGGACATCCGGCGAGATCTCGTCGATAAGCACGATTTTCCCGTCCCCATACTTGAGGCGCCCCAGCTCAAATTTACCGTCAATGACATGCAGGCCTCTGGCGGTGAATTCTGCGGAAACAATCTTCGCGATTTTTTTCACCAGCTTCACACTGTCGGAGATTTCCTTTCCTGTAAGAGCGCCCGTTTCCTCGAGCGCCTCTTTCGTAATCAGAATATCACTGTCTCCTTTGGTCCAGATCTCGACGAGCCTGTTTAAGTTCCCGCATGGTCGTACAAAAGGGTAGCGTCTCCAGAAGCTGCCGGTCGCGTTATTGCGCCAGGTGAATTCAAGATTCTGCAACGGCGCGGCACCGGCCAACTGAGGTGCCGCCTCTTTGAGAAAGAGAGGCAGCGCCGGCTCGACGATCATTTCATTGTCGCTTATGGTCTCGATATAATGAGTGGCTATCCCTTTGGACTGGAGCAGTTTGAAGAAGTGGGTGGCAAAACGGCAGGCAATCGCCCCTTTGCCCGGAATTTCGCCGACGACCTCATCACGGCCGGGATCGAACACCGGTTTGCCGTTTTCCATGAAGCCGGTGGCCCTGTCGGTAAAGGCAAGCCTGTATTTGCCTTTGTGCCTGCCGCCGGTTATTTTGAAAACGTCTTTGGATTTTCCGCGATAGACGAGATCCTGTTTGGCCATTTTATTCTCCTTGGGGAAATAAGCACCAACAACATTGACGGGCGGGCACGAGGTCCCCGCCCTGAATTACGGGACAAATTATTTTTCAGCTTGCGCTGATCTTTTGGCGGCCCGCTCCTGTCTTTCAGACCCAGCCGCGCAGTTTTGCTGCCTGCGCCACACGGTTAATGGCGATGACGTAGGCGGCATCCCGCATGTAGAGCCCCTTTTCCCGGGCCAGTTTGTGTACCGCGTGAAAAGCGGAGGTCATTTTGAAATCGAGCTTTTCCAGGACTTCTTCTCTGGACCAGAAATAGTTCGTGTTGCACTGCACCTGTTCGAAATAACTGCAGGTAACTCCGCCGGCATTGCACAGAAAGTCCGGTACCAGATAGATGTTTCTGGCCTTGATCAGCTCATCGCAATCCGGCGTCGTCGGTCCGTTGGCACCCTCGCAAAGCACGCGCACTTTATCGCTCACTTTGGCGAAAGTGACGGGCGTGATCTGATTTTCCAGCGCACAGGGCAGGAGGATATCTACTTCCTGAGCGATCCAGGCGTCCCCGTCGAGTACTTCGCAGCCGAGCTGGCGGGCCTTTTCCTTGTCGATCGTACCAAAAGAATCCTTGATGGTGACCATCTTTTCGATGTCGAGGCCTTCTTTTTTACGGAAGGTATAGGATTTTTTATCGTTATTGTCCCAGCAGGCGATGGCGATTACCTTGCCGCCCATGGCGGAATACAGCCGGGTGGCATATTCGGCGACATTGCCGAACCCCTGAAAGCTTGCCGTGGTCGTGGCAATATCTATATTCAGTGCCTTGAGCGCTTCGCGCAGTGTATAAATAACGCCGTAGCCGGTGGCCTCAGTACGTCCGAGCGAGCCGCCCATCCCGACGGGTTTTCCGGTAATGACTCCCGGATAATGACCGCCGTGAATTGTCTCGAATTCATCCATCATCCACAGCATGTGCTGGTTGTTGGTCATGACATCGGGCGCCGGTACATCCTGGACAGGCCCGATATTTTTGGCGATCTGCCGAACATAACCGCGGCAGAGCCTTTCCTGCTCGGCAAGGGACAACTGACGCGGGTCGCAAACCACTCCTCCCTTGCCGCCGCCCAGCGGAATGTCCACGACGGCGCACTTCCAGGTCATCCACATCGACAGGGCGCGGATCGTATCCACAGTTTCCTGCGGGTGAAAGCGGATACCGCCTTTGGCCGGCCCGCGTGCGTCGTTGTGGTGGATTCTGTATGCGTTGAAAACTTTCGTGGTACCGTCGTCCATTTTCACCGGTATGGTAAAATGGTATTCCCGGCTCGGCTGACGCAGCAGATCACGTGTGGCCTGATCAAGACCGATCTGGTCGGCCACCTTGTCAAACTGGGTCTGGGCCGATACATAGGCATTGTAAGAATCTTGTGTCATTTTTGATAACCTCACTTTCTCGTTGTTTGCCAAGCGATGGATCCCGGCGATCCGGCGCGCAAATACCAGGCGCGCTTCCCGCCCCCTGCGGCCGCTAAAAGTTCAGAGGTCTCAGAAGGAAGCTTTTCCAACAGGCGGCGAAGTATATTGAGCTGACTTTTATGTGTCAAGAAATTTATTGGCTCTGTCGAGAGTAAAAAAGAATCAGAGGCACAACACATCTTTTGCCTGCGTTCTGCCCACCGTTTAAAACCTTGAACTGCCATTTTGAGCGGCAAATTTGTCCGCGTTTTGTTTTACGTAGCCGTCAGGATTGACGGATATCGGAAGATGTGCGATAAAACTCCTCGAAATCATAACGTGGCGGATCGCTTTAAGAGCCCTTCAGTCACGGCATTACAGCTGCGGGCAACGGACTGCGAATGTTTTTCCCATGCCCCGCAACCATTTTATTACACCGCATCGCAAAACGCGGCTTCCGGACTTTTTGCGGAGCCGTCACAAGTGAGGTCTATTGATAGAATGCCATCCAATACCTCTACAAAATGGCTTCAGGACAGTGATTTCAGGCAGATGGTGGAAGATCTGCAAGTCATGGTTTGTGTTTATGACATCAACGGGTACATTTATTTGAATCCCGCCACGGAAATAGTCACAGGTTATTCTCTTGAAGAAATACGTCACCAGAAATTCTGGGAAATAGTTCATCCCGACGACAGGGTCTGGATCAAATCCCGAGGCATAGCTAGGCTGCGGGGTGAAAAGGTTCCCGCTACACGCGAGTTTCGGATTATCAAAAAAAACGGCGAGGTCATGTGGATAAACGTTTTTTATCTAATAACGACCTGGAGCGGCAGAAACGTCAACATTCTCGGGTTCACCGATATTACAGAAAATAAACGCCTGAGCGAAGATTTGCGTGTCTCGCGTGCCGATCTTGAGCTTCGCGTCGAACAAAGGACAAGGGAATTGAACCGGACCAATAAGGAGCTGATTATTCTCAACCAGAACCTCAATAATATTCTCAATAACATATCCGACGGTGTGGCGACGATTAACGATTCCGGAGAGGTTCAACTGCTTAATCCGTTTTTCAAGCGCATGTCAGAACAAACCGCAACAGAAATCAAAAGTATCTTGAAAAACATGATTTTAAACAAAACCGACGGTTCGCTGCACCGGATGTTCAGAGAGAAAAAGTCCTTCAGAGACGAGGAAATGATTTTTCAGGTATCAGAGGGGGCCCTGAGTCTTTTGGTTTCAGGAACTCCAAACTTTGATGAAAAAGGCCAGATGCATAGTGCTGTTATCATTTTTCGGCCGATGAAAGACGTACACCGTCTCGTTCAACGTTTCAGCGGATTCATGGCAAGTTTCTGCTTTGAAGATATCGTCACAGTCGATCCGATTATGACCACGCTGATCGACAACGCAAAACATACTGCGCTAAGCGACAGCAGTGTTATGATAGAAGGGGAAAGCGGCACTGGCAAAGAATTGTTCGCACAGGCCATTCATAATTACAGTCTTAGAAAAGATGGCCCGTTTGTTGCCATCAACTGCGGAGCCACACCCCGCGAACTCATCGCCAGTGAATTGTTCGGCTATGCCGAAGGTGCTTTTACGGGCGCGAAGAAAAACGGAAATCCGGGAAAATTCGAACTGGCTTCCGGGGGCACACTGTTTCTCGATGAAATAGGCGATATGCCCCTCGAGCAACAGAGCTCCCTTCTGCGGATTCTTCAAGAGAAAAAAATAACCAGAATCGGAGGTTGCCACGCAATACCCACGGATGTCCGCATCATCTGCGCAACCAACAAAGATCTTTATCAGGAAATGAAAAAAGGCAGTTTCCGCAATGATTTGTACTATCGCCTGAACGTGATCAATATAAAAATTCCACCTCTGCGTGAAAGGCGCCCGGACATTATGCTTTTGATTGACCACTTCATGAAAAACACAGAGAACCGCTCAGGGGAAAGAGGGATACAGGTAGGCGGCCAAGTTTTGAAATGCCTGATGCATTACGATTGGCCCGGAAATGTCCGGGAACTGCAAAATGTTATAGAACGTCTTTCCAGCATGACATCCGGAACATCAGTGACGACAGACCACCTGCCGCCGGAAATCCGAGCGTTTCTTCTGTCTCCGCAATCACCCTCTTCAGACGCCGGTACCCCCGGCGAACCGGATAGCATGTATTTGCTCAAAGCTGAGCGAAATGCATTTCGCCGCAAATCAGAAGAGGAGCAAATAAAACGCATCATCAGCTTGCTGGCTATCAACCGCTGGAACATAAGCAGCGTAGCCAGAGAATTAGGAATATCACGTACTACGCTTTACAAAAAAATAAGGCGTGCAGGTATCAACTGAGACGCTAAAACCGTTCACCTGCTGTAAACCATGTGTTCACATGGTTGCAGAAACATTAACACATTGTCCATTGTATTTTACAGTCAATTTTACAATACATTCGTTTTTTTAACAACCTACATCATGCAATCCTTTAGGGAACAACCATGGCATTCATTTTGCGTTAAGGATGAGGCGAAAAGAACCGTTTAGTGGAAAAACAACTAACTTTAAGAAAGGAGTTTTATCATGACCGGAAAAATCAGGCTTTATCCCGAAGAATTGAACAACATGAGTTACGAACAGCGCAAAGAACGAAAGGAAAATCTTCTGCGTCAATCCGTCAAGTACATGTACGACCACTCCCCTGAATATTACCAGTTGCGATTTAAAGAATGCGGTGCAACGCCGAACGACATCCGGACAATCGAAGACCTGCGCAAATTGCCCATTTTTATGGACAAAGATCGGGAACGGCAGAGCATGGAGGCCTCTCTTGAAAAGTATGGACATCCTTTTGGGCTTCACGTTTGCTGTGATCCGGCCGACATCATCTCTACCGGAGGTACATCTGGAACGACGGGGCACCCTACATACCCATACAGTCAGACCGTAGAAGATAAGGAGTTTATCGCGGATGCCACATTTTTTATGCATAAGTTACTGGGTTTGGGAAAGGGGGATCGGGCATTTTTCCTGTATCCACTCGGTGTTTACGCCACATCAGCCATCCTTCCCGGAATTGAAAAGGCGGGCATACTTCCTCTTCCCATCGACATTCGCCTGGGGCCTCAGCCGGCTATGGAAATGGTAAAATGGACGCGCCCCACGTACTGGTACACAGGATCGGCCATCGTTGAATTTTATGCAGATTTATTGAAGGACAAACTGAATATCGATCCAAAGATGCTGGGATTTAAGTGCCTGCTTCTCACGGGGGAGGCAGGCTGCGGAATTCCGGAGCTGAAAAAGAAGGTTGAAGATGCCTATGGGTGCCGCTGGTACGACTGGTGGGGCCCCTCCCTGCTCAATATCGCCGTCTCCTGCGACTCCGACACATATTACGGTCTTCACAATTTTGCAGAAGACTGGGATATCTCATCTGAAGATCTTGTCGATCCTGTAACCAAGGAACCGGTGGAAATCAAAGAAGGAGCCATAGGTGAAATGGTGGGGACGCATTTACAGAAAAAAGCCTCGCCCTATCTCAGGTACGCCACGGGCGACATTGTCGAACTCTATTCATCTGAGTGTCCTGCATGCGGCTTCAAGGGCTTTCGCCTGAAAGTTGTCGGCCGCGCTGATGACATGCTGACAGTCAAGGGCGTCAATGTTTTCGCCGGCGCGATCCACGCTCTCCTGCAGCGATTTGTTCCCCGTGTCACCGGGCATATGCGCGTCATCAAAAATGACCCGTCTCCGCGCCTTACCGAACTGATAATGATTGTGGAACACGGTGAAGGCATGAAAGACCAGGTTGAGGAAATCGGAAAGGACATCCGCGCCGCCTTGAGGAGTGAGCTCAGGATAAGCCCTAAATTCGAATGGGTCGCACCAAATACGCTGGAGAGGCCGATCCGTAAACCGATTCTTTTCGAAAAGCGCTATGAAAAGAAATAACGATTTCCGTGTGACTCAAATGAAGTGAGCATGCTGAAGAATTTGTCTCAATCTTAAAAACGCTGCCTTCCGGCGACCGTACAGGCTAGTCATGGCGGTCCGGTTGCCGGTACCAGCGTTATTGCCCAACAGCAAGATTTCAAACCAAAAGAGGTGAACGATATGCCGTTTGAGGAACTACTGCAAAAAATGAAAGAGGAAAAAGAAAAGGCCCTCGCCCAAGGCGGGCCTGACAAGATTAAAAAACAGCACGACAAGGGGCGCTTGACTGCACGTGAAAGAATAGAAAAGCTTCTTGATGAGGGCTCGTTTATGGAACTCGGCGCCCTATGTACTTCAGATATACCTGGCATGGAAGACAAAACACCGTCAGACGGTTTAATTCTGGGATTCGGAAAGATCGGAGGCAGGCAGATCGGTGTCATTGCGAACGACTTTACGGTCTTGGCCGGTTCCAGCGCTATGATCAACAACAAAAAAATGGGAATCTTCAAAAACCAGCTCTATGATTACGGTATTCCCATCATCTGGCTTGGTGAAGCCGGAGGCCAGCGCATTCCCGACCTTCAGGATTCCGGAAGAATGCTCTTTTATGGTGTGGGTTCCGACGCGGCACGCTTCGGGTACAGTCACCTGCGCGAGGTGCCCTATGTTATGGCGGCCATGGGCGATTGCCACGGGGTTCCCGACTGGCAAGCCTGCCTGGCTGATTTTACAATCATCGTCAAAGGGGCTTCTATAGCTGTTTCCGGTCCGCGGGCGCTGGGTAAGGCCCTGGGGCAGCAATACACGGCCGAAGAGATGGGCGGCTGGCAGATTCACGCGGAAATCACCGGTATGGCCGATCATGTTGCCGAAAATGAGGAGGATTGTTTCCATATTATCCGGAAATATCTTGATTATATGCCTTCCAATAACCGTGAACTCCCCCCTGTGAGACCCATCCCGCCGGGATCCGAAGAACGGATGAAGAAAATTCTCAATATTCTGCCCGCACAGAGGCGGCGTGCCTACGACATGCACAAAATCATCCAGTGCGTGGTGGACGGCGGCGAATATCTTGAATATAAACCTCATTTCGGGACAATGCTTATCACCTGCCTGGCGCGCGTGGGCGGAGAAACAGTAGGATTCATTGCCAGCAATCCCTTGGTCAACGCCGGTGCAACCAATACCGATGCGCTGGAAAAGGCAACCTCGTTCATGTGTCACTGCGATTCCTTCAACATTCCGCTCATCTTTTTCGTGGATACACCCGGACATCAGACCGGCATGGAGGCGGAACTTAAACGGGTGGGCACCCGTGTGGTAAACAATCTGCAGGCTCTTTATCAGGTTACCGTTCCTAAAATCACCGTTCTGATTCGCAAAGGATACGGTCAGGCGCTGGTCAATATGTGTGCCGCCGGAGCCGGAGCGAATTTTATGGTGGCCTGGCCTACGGCGGAAATCAGTTTCATGGATCCTCAGATTGGCGCTGACATTGTTTTCGGCAATTTACCTGCTGAAGAACGCGAAAAGCTGGTTCAAAAAATCATGGCCGATTCGTCCCCTTATCCGGCTGCCCGGATGTACGGGATTCAGGATGTCATACATCCCTGCGATACCCGCGATTATCTGATCAGGGTTTTAAACATCATCCGGAATTCAAAAGACAGGGGTATCGGTAGACATTTACTGGCCGGCTGGCCGACGAAGCTTTAGAATTTTAACGGCGCCTGAGGTCTAGCTCGCAGCTATAAGTCCTCTCTTCGACTCTCGACGAGTTACGTATTCACGAAGCCCGTTCAGGGAGCGAATTCCCCCTTTGCGGGTCCCGCGCCTGAATGCGAGCGCGGGACCCGTCCGTTGATGCCTTTTGACAACATGGGGCAGCCTTTAAAGTGCGAGCTTCAGGGGGATTTCAGCGCGGTCTGTTTAAATTCTACGTCGTTGTTCCTTCAGAAAGCAGGGCATATCGGGCCGGCCGCGGGGCAGAGTGAATTTATAACTTGGTAGTAATCGATAATGAAAGGGGGATAAGTATTTTTATGTTTGATATGGCTTTAGCTTTTAAGATCTCCGGCGGCGGACTGGGCGTCGTCTTTTTACTACTGGTGGTTCTCTGGTTCACCATCTGGGTAACCAGAGTCGTCACGGAAAAAATAATAAATTTATGAATAAACACTGTTTGATTTTCGGTCCAATAACTATCGGACCATCCAGCACAAAAGGTAAGTACAAATCTCTGACGCACTGTGCTTAAAAACTAACAGGTTTATTAGCCTGACTACTATTTTAATGGAGGACTCGACGTGTTCGGCTTTTTAGAAACAGGCTTTCAGTTTTTTACCTGGGGAAATGCTGTCATGCTTATTATCGGTAGTGTTTTGATTTATCTGGCGATAGGCAAAAAGATGGAGCCTCTTCTTTTGCTGCCCATCGGCTTCGCGGTAATACTCGTCAATTTGCCCGTGGGGGGGTTGATGGACTATGAGCATGAAATCAAAGCCAAACAGCCGGGTATCATCAGTCATATCGTCTTGTCCGAAGGAGCAGTTTTCAGCAAAGATGCGGCCATCGCACAAACAGACGGCGAAGCCGTAAGCGCGCCCGTTTTTGGGCGGGTCAAGAAAATCAGGGTCAAGGAAGGGCAGCACGTCGAAGCGGGTGACGTCATCGCCGTTGTCGTCACCCAGCAGCAGACCAACCAGGCGGAAATTCCGACAAAGCCAATCGGCTTGCTGGCGATCTTCTTTTCCTTCGGGATCATGTGGCAGATTCTCCCTCCTCTTATTTTCTTGTGCCTCGGTGCACTGACGGACTTCGGCCCCATGCTCGCCAACCCTAAAACGCTGCTTTTGGGTGCGGCCGCTCAGTTCGGCGTTTACTTTGCTTTTTTCCTTTCCCTGCTGTTCGGTTTTTCCTTCAACGAAGCCGCCTCGATCGGCATTATCGGAGGGGCGGAGGGGCCGACGACGATCTACGTGACGGCGCAGCTGGCGCCGCATATTATAGGTGCTACGGCCGTGGCCTGCTATTCCTATATGGCCCTGGTGCCGCTGATTCTGCCGCCGGTCATCAAACTGCTGACCACAAAAAAAGAGCGTGCGATTTACATGAAACCGACGCTCCGGCCCGTTTCAAAACTCGAAAAAATCCTGTTTCCGCTGGTCACCGCGGTAGTCGTAATCCTCTGCGTTCCCGCTTCCGCCCCTCTGATCGGCTGCTTCATGCTGGGAAATCTTTTCAGTGAAAGCGGTGTGGTAGATCGCCTCAGCAACACGGCGCAGACTGTCTTTATCGATATGATGACCATTATTCTGACGCTCTCCATCGGCGGGACGATGGTGGCGGAAAACTTCCTTCAGGTCAAAACGCTGCTTATTTTGCTGCTCGGGGTGATTTCATTTGCCAGTGCAGCGGCGGCGGGTGTCCTGCTGGCGAAATTCATGAACCTGTTTTTGAAGGAAAAGATAAACCCGATGATCGGTGCGGCGGGTGTGTCGGCTGTGCCCATGTCCGCACGGGTGGTCCAGATTATGGGGCAGCAGGAAAACAAAAAGAACTTTCTGCTGATGCACGCGATGGGGCCCAACGTCGCCGGAGCTATCGGCGCGGCGATCGCCGGCGGCGTGTTCATCGGTATCCTGGGTTAGGCGGCAAAGCCCCATGTGTGAATTATACTTCTCATTAACTTCAACATCACAACCGGCCAAGCAAGTTAGCCCAAAACAAAACTCCACGCCGTGGAGTGGATCGCTATCTGCTGTTTTAAAGATAGGGCGTTTGGTCTGACAACAAAAGGGGAGCTTCGAAGCTCCCCTTTCGAAGGAGGGGCGGGTGCATTGGCTGGTGAAACTTGCCCGCCTTAATCTCCATCCACGCCCGGGATGTAGCCCCCGCCGCGCATCAGATCACCGCGGTATCCAAAGCCGGGTCCCCGGCAGCCGGGCCAGTATCCCGGAGAGTAGCCGCCGCGGCCGCGGATGCCGTGGCGCGGACCGAATCCGTAGCCGCCCCATCGCAAATCGGCCAGTTTTTCATTTTGCTCCGGTGTGAGAACGGCGCGGATTTCCAGCTTCAGTGCTGTGGCCTTGTCTTCCACTTCATTTCTATATGTCCTTAATTCCTTCTGGGCCGCGGTGATCTTGTTTTTATCCGGGTTGGCCTCAAGCCAGAGTCTGCGGATTTCCGTAGATTTGTCATAAATTTTTTCCCGCAGCGGTCTGGTTGCCTTGTAATGCTCATCCTGCAGAGCTTCGATTTTAGCTTTCTGCTCAGCGGTTAAATTAAGTTCGCTCCAGACACTCCCCCGGCTGTAATTCCAGCCTCTGCCTTTCCAGAAGCCCGGGCCCCAGGCAAATGCCTGCGAAGCCATCAGCACCCCTACCGTGACTGTCGCCACTATCAAGGTTAATTTTTTCATCGTTGGTCTCCTTTCGTATGATTTATGCTAACCTTCGCCAGGTATTAGTGCATACGTTATGCCACATATAGTATGTATCTGTAATTACGAGCAAATTGGCTAAACTCAAAAAATATCCTTTGCCTTTTGCCGCCGATAATTGGATAATCACTACCCACTTGAGGTATCCAATGGGACAATTGTAACCACAAGGATCGGTGTAAAAAATGAAGGAAATAAAAAAGAAAAAAATTCGCCCCGATATTTCCGTCTGGGTTTTGCTCGGTGCCGTGGGAGTCGTGATTGTCATGCTCACAATGATGATTTTCATGCAATACCAGCAAAGGAAGAATCAGGCGGTCACCCTTTTTGTCGAGAAAGGCACGACACTGATTCAATCCTTTGAAGCGGGGCTGCGCTGCCGGGCGGAAATGGACGGCCTGTTTCATACTCAGAAACTGCTCATGGAAACGGCCGATCAGCCGGATATCGATTATATGATCGCTACGGACAGACAGGGGAATATTATAGCTGACAGTGACCCGGTTATGGTGGGCACGAGCTACGGGCTGGATCTGGCGATCGAAAATGAAGAGGATCTCCGCCGGGTGCACTGGCGGCAAAGCGCCAATCCCGAGGGGGCCGACACCTTCGAGGTCTACCGGATAATTTCCCCCAAACGCGGCCACAGCGGACAGGACCTGCCCTCACTGATTGTCTTTATTGGTTTCAACATGGACAAAATTGAAAAGGCATCGCGAGAAGACGCACTCAGGACAGTTTTATTTGCCGTGATTCTCGTCGTTATCGGCTCTTTTGCCCTGGTTTCGCTGTTTCTGGTGCAGGCGTACCGTCATACCCGTGCCTCGCTTTCCCGCATCACACTTTTCTCGGAAGCGCTGGTGAAGAACCTGCCCATCGCGCTCCTGGCCGTGGATAAGGAGGGTAAGATCACCGCCTGCAACCAACAGGCGGGAACGCTGCTTTCCTGTGATACACGCGACGCCGCCGGTCAGGATGTGGCAATGGTTTTGCCCGCTGTTTTCAACGAGCTTTTGGAAAAAATCGACCGGCAGGAGGAACCGGTCGAAGCCGATGTTTTGGTGTCTTCCGAGACGAATGAGCCGGCCACGTGGGAGGTTGTCGGGGCCGCCTTCGCCGATGACGGGATTTCCGAAGGCAAGATTCTCCTGGCCCGCAATGTGACGGCGCTCAGACATATGGAGCGCGAACTTGCCCGCAGCCGTCATTTGCACGCTATCGGGTCCCTTGCGGCGGGAGTCGCACACGAAATCCGCAATCCGCTGAGCTCCATCAAGGGATTTGCCGTTTATTTTAAACAAAGACTTGCCGGAAACAGTGAAGACGAAGAAACGGCGGACGTTATGATCGCCGAGACGGAAAGGCTCAACCGCGTCATCACTCAGCTCATTGATTTTGCCCGCCCCCTGACACTGGCCAAAGAGCCGTCAGATCTTGCGGATCTCGTCAGGCAGACACTGCGTCTGACGCAGGCGGAGGCGAAGGCTCAGGGAATAGAAACAAGCCTGCAGGCGCCCGGTCACCTGCCCCCGATCATGGTCGATCCGGACAAGGTTAAACAGGTGCTCATCAATATCTTCCTCAACGCTTTTTCCTCCATGTCCCGGGGCGGCAGTCTGGCGGTGGTTTTATCGCAGCAAAACGGTTTTCTGGAGATTGACGTTTCCGACACCGGAGGCGGCATCAGCGATGCGGACATGCCGCGGATTTTCGATCCCTATTTCACCTCCAGGCCGGCCGGGACAGGTCTGGGGCTTGCTGTGGCCCAGAAAATCATGGAGGCGCACGGAGGTACGATTAAAATAGAGAGCCGCACCGGTGAAGGCACCAAAGTATCGCTTGGCTTTCCTGTTTCGCTAAAGGAGGAATGAATGCAAAAGGGTCTGGAAATTCTGATTGTAGATGATGATTCGGCACATCGGGTGATGCTCAAAAAACTCATCGGCGGCTGGGGCTATCGTGTTTACGAGGCGGATGACGGGGCGGTGGCCATTGAAGAAGCCGGCCGCCGATCTTTCGATCTGATTCTGATGGACGTCCGGATGATGAACGTATCCGGCATTGAGGCGCTCGAGAGGATTAAGATGATCAATCCCGCCATTCCGATCATCATCATGACGGCCTACGCTTCCGTGGAAACGGCTGTGAGCGCACTCAAAAAGGGTGCCTATGATTATCTGACCAAGCCGCTTGATTTTGATGAACTGCAGATCAAAATCGCCCGGGCGACAGAGCATAACCGGCAGAAAAAAGAAATCGAATACCTCAAAGAGAGACTCGGTGAAAAGTTTGACCGCCAAAACATTATCGGGCAAAGCGCCGCGATGACCAGACTGCTGGAGATGGTCGAACAGGTGGCGCCGACCCAGGCGACGGTCCTCGTCAGCGGTGAATCCGGCACAGGCAAGGAAATCATCGCCAACGCCATCCACCAAAACAGCAGCCGGCGTCCGGCCCCTTTTGTGAAGATCAACTGCGCGGCCCTGACGGAGACTCTTTTAGAGTCGGAACTGTTCGGCCATGAAAAAGGAGCCTTTACCGGCGCGGATCGCAAACGAGAGGGAAAATTTGTGCAGGCCGATACCGGCAGCATCTTCCTCGATGAGGTCAGCGAAATGTCGCCCGGCATGCAGGTGAAGCTTTTACGTGTTTTGCAGGAAAGGGAACTCACTCGCGTGGGTGGCTCGGAGGTGATTAAAGTAGATGTGCGCGTAATTGCCGCGACGAACAAAGACCTGAAAGAAGAAGTATGGCGTGGCCGCTTCCGCGAAGATCTCTTCTACAGACTCAATGTCGTTGTACTGACCGTGCCGCCGCTCCGGGAGCGCCGCGACGACATCGCCCTGCTCGCGCACCACTTTTTAAAGACGTTTGCCGCCAGAAACGAAAAATCAATACAAGGCTTCACCCCCGGGGCGTTGCGCAGGATGACGGACTACGCATGGCCGGGCAACGTC
Source organism: Syntrophaceae bacterium (assembly GCA_018056765.1). GTDB lineage: Bacteria > Desulfobacterota > Syntrophia > Syntrophales > Smithellaceae > UBA8904. Next base: position 10,890 of record JAGPFA010000012.1, on the reverse strand, counting down.
CGGGAACTGATGAACACCATAGAGAGGGCGGTGGTCCTAAACCGATCCGAGATGATCGGCGAAGAAGAGCTGGTTTTTCCGATGGAGGAAAAAGCGCTCCGCGATAGTGCCAAAGCACAGGACAGCCTGCCTGCCGGCTCGTCACTTGAAGGATTGCCGCTGGAAGAAGTGGAAAGAAGGAGCATTCTGGAGATGCTCCAGGCCACCGGCGGCAACAAAAGCGAGGCGGCCAGGCGTCTGGGAATTACACGCAAAACGCTCCGCAAGAAGCTGGAAAAATATGAAGAGAAGAACGGATAAAGCAAAGCTGGCGAGAAGCGTGCATTTCCGGGCAGAAGCAGGCAGTGGTCTTTTTATGACCACCGACGCCGGAACGCCACCCCTTTGATTCCAGCGGTAATCATACTGACGTACCATTTCGGATTCGGGTTTTGCCGTGCAGGGCATCCGGTCTTTTGACTCGGGCCTAATTCTTCAGGAAAGCGTTTACCCAGCGCCTGTATGGCGGATCGAAAACGACGGCGTTTTTGTCGAATTTTTCCGCATGCCATGTTTTACCCGCCCACGTTATCATATCCTCGTACTCTTCGTGAGCGGGATTCGCCAGAATCTCAAGCAGGTTTGCGTATCCGTAAGGGCCGCCGCAATCTTCGGGCGGGCAGGCGCGCGCCCCGTCGATGCAAAGCGGGTATTTGACGCCTTTTTCCCTGTAAATATATCCCTCAAGCATTACGCTATGTATCCAGTTGTCACCATAGTCATAAATGTAGCGGGCTTTCTGACCTAGATCGCTGAAATATTGAAAAACGGGAATTTCCCATCCCGGAAAAATTTCAAACGAATCATTGATCAGTTCAAAATCGGGAATTCCGATGGCGTCGGTTTTCCTTTTGCTTTTTCCTTTTATCTCGAAGTGGTGCAGATGATAATCGAGCCACCCCATGGCGTCCTGAACAGCAACGTGCAGATCCCAGAAATTATATTCGGAGGGAACGAGAATGCGCCGCCAGATCAAGGGCGTTATTTCATCGAGCTCGATCCTGAATTGCAGCACACGGCCTTTATAGCAGGCTATGTTGGGCGCTTTTTTGTAATTCATCAAATAACCGCTTTGAGTGTAGTTTTTTCCGTATTTTAAAATCATATAAACACCTTCCGTCTGTTTTTATCAAAATTGCACTTTAGACGAACAGCAATTTTTACCCGCCTCTCCACGCCCGATATGCATGAGTCTCACAAACCGGTTTTACGGCTCATCCCGATATTCGCGATCCGGTGCGATTATTTTTTTATCCAGACGCCCCAGGCGCAGCTTGAGAGATTGCTTTTCTTTTTCAGAAAAAACGCCGCCGGACGCGAGTGCTTTTCCTACAATGCTTCGGGCGCCTGCGAAATCTCTTTTGTGATGCTCCAGATATTTGGCCAGCTCCGTAACCTGATAAAAGCCGGCCGGGTCCTGTCCGAGCATTCGGCGCCAGATGTCTGCCGCCTGATCGATACGGCCCGTGCGCTTGTAAAGTTCGGCAAGCTTCCCCGGCGAGTGCGGGGATGCTTCCGGGCGGAGATCATTGGGCAGGGCATCCACGATTTTCAGAGCCGCTTCTTTTTGTGACCTGTCCAGACACAGTCGCGCCGCCGCCACATAATCGTCTGTGTGCGTGTCTTGTCCGGTTGTGCAGGCGGCGACAATTTCCGCCAGATGCGCGGTCAGTGTCGCCATCGAGGCCACATCCAGACGATTGTGTTCAAAAATACCCGCCAGAAGATCGGGATTGCGCTGTCTGAGCCAGTCAAAGTATCGCTGCGGGATTTCCCATCCGGGAACGTCATCCTCGCGGAATACACCCAAAATCTGCTCTTCAAGCGTCGCCAGCCGGCAATTATCGAGCCGGTGTCCCAGAATCCGGCGCGACGGATGCAGAAGATCCAGATGCGGCAGACAAGACAGACCGTCTGCCAGACGGTTTAAAACAAACCTGGTTGCCAGCAGATTCACGTCAAATGCCTTGCCGTTGAAAGTGACGAGAAATTTTTTTTGTGCGGCTATTTGTTTGAGGTGCGCCAAAAGAGCCTTCTCCTCACTGAAATCACGTGCCAGCAGTTGGTGAAGATGGAATGCCTGATTTTCAAACCAGCCCAGACCGACCAGGAAAGGCATCGTGCCGCTTCCTCCTGACAGGCCGGTGGTTTCCGTATCCAGGAAAAGAGCATCGGTTGAACGGTACCTGCCGATGGACGGATCGTTGGCCAGCATACCGGCCACGATCGTGTCGAAATTGTGCACTTCGTACACATTGCGGTGTCCATGGCGGCTTGCACCGGACATGATGCGGGAGGCGAGGAAAAAGCGTCCGTGCTCGTTTTCAACTTCGACGCCTCCGACAAGATCAGCCAGCCTGTGGTTACCCGGATGAATATTTTCTCTCAAGGCGGCGGCTTGCGGTTTGGCGCGTGAGGTGATGGCTTCAATTTTCAGGCGCAGACCGGCCAGGCGCTGCTGCTTTTCGTCATGAGCAGAAACAGACGCGGACGGTTCAGTTTTTTTTACCTCTGTGTCCTCACCGGTCAGTCGCTTTAATTTATCGATCGTTTTCATATTTCAATATCAAACAACTTTTCAGTGTGCCGGTCATCCGGAAATTATTAATCGTCTCATACTTATCTCAACATTTTGCCATTCCGGCCTTCGCCGGGAAGACGTCTGGTTGCCGGGGCAAATATTCGTCATACCGGCGCAGGCCGGTATCCAGTTAAATAATGTCATCATAGAGATCCCGCCAATCAGGATTACTTTTCTCGATGAGATTCAATTTCCACTTGCGCTTCCACTCTTTAATATTCTTTTCTTTTTCAATTGCTGAAGTCATATCAGCATGGAGTTCATACCAAACAAGATCATGAACACCATAACGTTTCGAAAATCCCTCTACCAAATCATTTTTATGTTCCCATATTCTTTTGATGAGATCTGATGTCACACCGGTATAAAGTGTGCCATTCTTTTTGCTTGCCAGGATATAAACTGCAGGTTGTTTTTTCATTTATTTTTCTCCTGGTTCCCGGCCTTCGCCGGGAAGACGTCTGGTTGCCGGGGCAAATGTTTGTCATACCGGCGGGCCTGTATCCAGGCATTTTTCTCCTGGTTCCCGGCTTTCGCCGGGAAGACGTCTGGTTGTCGGGTCAAATGTTCGTCATACCGGCGCAGGCCTGCCCGCGCGAAATCGGCGGGCCGATATCCAGACATTATTCTCCTGGTTCCCGGCCTTCGCCGGGAAGACAAAAACAGACAACTCATTGATTATAACTCGTCACACTTGTCCTTTTAAAACCAGTTCAATTATTTTCGGCACAATCTCTTTGGCCGATTTGCCGACTTCCAGCGTCGGGCCGACGCACGATGGACAACCCCACGCGCAGGGACACCTGGCAATCAGACTTTTGGCCGCGGCCAGCAGATCAGAGTGTTCATTGTAGAGAAGTTGTGAAAAACCGATGCCCCCCGGATAGGAATCAAAAATGAAAATTGTCGGATCGAATTCATCGATGCGCGCCCCGTCCGCCGTCTGCGGCCGGCCGTCAGCAAAAGAAGTAATCACGCGTCCGCCCTTGTCACGGCTGACAAACCACTGGCCGGACTTGTCGCCCAGCGCCCGGTCGATGTCGTGCGTATCGGCCATCAAAAACATGGCTGCCAGGTGCTGGAGCGTATAGGCCAGCGCCGAGAGCCCGTCGATCACCTCCGCCGGCGTACAATCGAGCTTGCGCAACCGGTCGCGGGGGATAGTGAACCAGTAAGAGGTGGTGTGCATGTCCTTTTGCGGTAAATTGACATCGCCATAGCCCAGGTTTTCGCCGGTGTAGAACTTGATCTTCTTGAAGCCCACTACTTTGCGTGCCACCTGCACCTCACCGTGCTCGACAATCACGCCGTTGGCTTGCAGGCTTTCGAACGAGTCGATCACGCGCACATTGGTGTAGGTCATGGCGTCTGTGTAATAATCGGTATCGACCCGTCTGACGTAGGCTTTTTTGCGCTCCAGATCAAGCTTGTCCACATGATACTGCTCCGAGGCCAAAAGATAGATAGCCTCGTCATGTACCGCAGTAAAGGCGCTGTCCCAGTCCACCTCGGCGATGACCTTATGATTGGCCTTGTCGGTGGTATCGACTACCACAACATTTTCGGGATTAATAGCGCGCAGGCTGACTTCGTCGGCGGGATAACTCTCCGCCGTCCAGTGCCAGCGATCGGCCACACGGTGCAGCACGCCTTTTTCTTCCAGATACAGCAGGAACTCTTCCAGTGGCTCGCCGCCGAATTGTTCTCCTTTTTCAAACGGCAGCTCAAAAGCCGCGCTTTTGATATGGTGCAGAAGGATGAGGAGATTGTCGGGATTGATGCGGCAGTGCTCAGGCGACCGCGCGAAAAAATATTCGGGATTTTCCATGATAAACTGATCCAGCGGATTGCTCCGGCCGATGAGAATCGCCAGCGAATGGCCGGATCTCCGGCCCGCGCGCCCCGCCTGCTGCCAGGTGCTGGCGATCGAGCCGGGGTAGCCTGCCATGATGCAGGCCTCCAGATTGCCGATATCGATACCAAGCTCCAGCGCATTGGTGCTGATGACCCCCATCACCTCGCGTGAGCGCAGGCCGCTTTCTATTTCACGGCGCAAATTCGGCAGGTAGCCGCCTCGGTAGCCGGTGACAAAATGGTCATCGAGCGGTTTGGATTTATTAAATTTATCTTTCAGGTATTTTGTCAGCACTTCTACATTCAACCTGCTTGTGGCAAAAACGATCGTCTGAATATGATTGTTGATCAGATCTACGGCGATCTTGCGCGCCGGTGTCATGGCGCTTTGGCGGATGCCCAGCTCCCGGTTCACAATGGGCGGATTATACAGAATAAAGGTTTTGGCCGCGGCGGGGGCGCCGCTTTTGTCCAAAAGCGCCACCGGCCGCTCCAGTATTCTTTCGGCATGCTCACGGGGATTGGCCACTGTTGCAGAACAGCACACAAAGACGGGATTTGCGCCGTAGAAGCGGCAGATGCGGACTAGCCGCCGGATGACGTTGGCGAAATGAGAGCCGAAAATGCCGCGATAAACATGCAGCTCGTCAATCACGACGTACCGGAGGTTCGTAAAGAGCTTTTGCCATTTCGTATGATGCGGCAAAATGCCCGCATGCAGCATATCCGGATTGGTGACCACAATATGCCCCTGCCTGCGGATCGCCTGCCGCGCATCGTCGGGTGTGTCACCGTCGTAGGTAAAAGTTTTGATGTCGGCGCCCAGCTCCGTGATCAGGCTGTGCGCCTCGTGCATTTGATCCTGCGCCAGCGCTTTGGTCGGGAAAATGTATAAAGCGCGCGTTTGCGGTTCATCGAGAATACTTTGCAGCACCGGCAGATTATAGCACAGCGTCTTGCCGCTGGCGGTAGGAGTCACCAGCACCACATCCTGCCCGTTGCGGATAAAGCGCACCGCCTGCGCCTGATGCCTGTAAAGCCGCTCCATACCGCGCCGGGCGAGCACCTCGCGGAGTTTTTGGTTTACCCATGCGGGATATTCCTCGAAATCACCGCTTTTCGCGGGTATCTCTACCAGCGCGGCCGCGTTGGCGTTAAAGCTCTTATTTTTTTTGATCCGCGCGATCCATTCTTCAAGTGTCAGCCTGGCCATAATCCGCTTTCCCGTCAGTTTCCGGCATTATAAATAAAATTATATATATCACAACAGCTAGACTTTAGCCACTAGCTACGCGCTATCGGCTTGTGTCCCCCTTCGGAGGGGGTCAGGGGGAGGATGGAAAAAGAGGAGACAGAAGACAGAAGACAGAAGACAATTTCAAGCCGCTGTCTCTAATGTGAAGAACATCCACCTCCGCCGCCCTTCGACAAGCTCAGGGCGAGCGGATGAGATCCATCTTTTCCTAAAGTAGGGTCAATTAGCCGTTCATGCTGAGCCTGTCGAAGCATCCTTTAACCTTTAGCCTCTGGCCTTTAGCCTTTAGCCTTTAACCTTTAGCCTTTAGCCTCTGGCCTTTAGCCTTTAGCCACTAGCCTCTGGCCTTTGCCCTTTATCCCTTAGCTACCGTCCGCAATAAATGGAAGTTGCCCAAAACAAGCAGGTAGGCTATCAATGGCCGGAGTGCCGCCAAGATGATGGGCCGCGGCCATTTCACATAAGGGAGAAGCAAAATGACGCTTTTTACAATCGACCGCACGAAATGTAAAAAGGATGGAATTTGCGCCGCCGCATGTCCGTCGCAAATTATCGTTTGGAAAGATAAAAAATCGTTTCCCGAGCTTCTGGACGGAGGTGAAGCATACTGCATTGACTGCGGACATTGCGTGGCGGTCTGCCCGCACGGCGCGTTTATCCTCAACACCATGCCGCCCGACGTCTGCACAACGCTTGACCAAAATCTTCTTCCGGATGCCCCCTCCCTGAAGCATCTTCTGCAGGCGAGACGCTCTGTGCGCTCCTATAAGAAAAAAACCGTTCCCCGCAAGGTTATCTCGGATTTGCTCGAGGTGGTACGTTACGCTCCGACGGCCAGCAACATGCAGCAGGTACACTGGATGGTATTTCATGATCCGGACGAAGTACAAAAGCTTGCCGCCATGGTGATCGATTTCTTAAAGCAGATGCTTCCGCTGGTTCCGGATGATGCGGCCGACCGCTACCGGCGCATCATTCATGTCTGGGACTCAGGCGTGGATCGGATCATGCGTGGTGCGCCGCATCTGGTAGTGGCGCACAGCCCGTCGGCGGTGTCCTTTCCCGAGGCGAATTGTGCCCATGCTCTGGCCTATCTGGAGCTTTACGCATTTGCCGGGGGGCTGGGCACCTGCTGGGCAGGTTATTTCACCGCGGCGGCCAATGCCCATGAGCCGCTCATCAGGACGCTTGACCTGCCGGCCGGGCATCGTTGCTACGGAGCGGTCATGCTGGGTTATCCCCGCTACCGATACAGGCGTATACCGGCCAGGGACGCGGCAAAGCTGAACTTCAGGTGAGTCGCAAGCTTATTCCAGTGCTTCCACCCCCGTCGCTTCGCTTGATACTATCAACCATTCAGCATCAACCTGTTCTGGTTACCGGCCCCCCCCCGATTTCGCGCGGGCTGGCATGACGATGTTGCCCCACGCTGGCGGGGGTGGCCCGAAGGGCCGGGGGTGGATGTTTTTCACATTATACCATGAGCTTGTTTTCATCCTCCCCTTCGGCCCCCTCCAAAGAGGGTCATCATCAACCATCCACTATCCACCATTCGCCAGGCGGCACAGGCTTGGGTTGTAGAACATTTTGTTGACGGTTTGCCCCTGTTTGTTTACAATGAGTCCGCTGTTCGCCGAAGATGCGTTTTAAAATGTTATTTCAATGGACAACCTCTAACTAATCAGGATTGAAACTATGCAAACTCAACCACTAAAAATTCCCGCAACCGTTTCCTCATCGGAATTCGTCATTAAAGCTCTTCAGATACTGCCGCGCCTGCCTTCGATGGTTTTCAACCTCGTCAAGGGCCTCAGAAGTATCGGAGGCAACACTCCCAACTCGTGGGGGCTGGAGCTCGAGCGCATCGCCGGGCTCTACCCGGATAATCCGGCCGTAAAATCACCGGATGGTTCCCTCACTTACCGCGAGCTCAATGAAAGGGCTAACCAGTATGCCCATTTTCTGATTGCCAAAGGCGTGCACCGCGGCGACGTGGTCACGCTTTGCTTCGAAAACCGTCCCGACCTGCTGGCCGCCTACTGCGGCTGCTCCAAAGTCGGCGCCATCGCCTCGCTCATCAATACGAATCAGCGCGGAGATTCTCTGGCGCACAGCTTCAACCTCAACAGAGGAAAGGTAGTGATTATCGGCCAGGAGTGCTGCGATTTCTTCAACGAAGCCCGCGCCGGCATCGACCTTTCCGACTCCGTGGCGGTGACGGTGAAAGACACGGGAGAAAAGACCGACACAGGCCTTGCGGACATCACCGCCGAGCTTGAACGGCAAAGCAGGGAAAACCCGCCTACGACAAAAGGCGTTACCTTGAAAGACACCATGGCCTATGTTTACACCTCCGGCACCACCGGCGGCCTGCCCAAAGCGGCGGTCATCATCAACAAGCGGGCGCTTTCGGCCATGTTCTGGTTCGGGAAATTCGTCATGCCGGTGAAACCGACGGACACGATCTATATTCCCCTGCCTTTTTTTCACACCAATGCGATTACCGTAGGCTGGCCGCCTGCCCTGTATAACGGAGCGGCCGTGGCGCTGCGCAGAAAATTCAGCGCCAGCAAATTTCTTGACGATGTGCGCGCCTTCGGCGCGACCCACTTTATATACGTGGGCGAGGTTTGCCGTTACCTGATGGCCACGCCCGCACGCCCCGACGACCATCAGACGACCCTCAAATACATCTGCGGTAACGGCCTGCGGCCGGACATCTGGATGCCGTTTAAAAAACGCTTCGGTATCAAGAAAATCTACGAGTTTTACGGAGCGGCTGAAGGAGTGGGCGTTTTTACCAACTTTCTGAATATCAACTACAGCGTGGGTACCAGCGTCACGCCTTTTGCGATGGTGGAATACGATACGGAAAATGATGCGCCGGTAAGAGACGGGCGCGGGTTTATGAAAAAGGTCGGCAAAGGCAAGGCAGGCCTGCTGATTATGGAAATATCCGAAAAAACGCCTTTTGCCGGTTATTCGGACAAGAAAAAAACGCAGGAAAAAATCTTCCGCGATGTTTTCAAAAAAGGCGATATGTGGTTCAACACAGGCGACATGCTCAAAAACATGGGTTTCGGTCACGCGCAGTTTGCCGACCGCCTCGGAGACACCTTCCGCTGGAAGGGTGAGAATGTCGCCACGCAGGAAGTGGAAAAAGCCATCGACGCCTATCCCGGTGTTTCATCATCGGCTGTTTTCGGTGTCACCATGCCGGGTTCCGACGGCAAGGCAGGCATGGCGGCCATTGTACGTGACACTAAGGAATCGTTTGACCTCGACGGGCTGGCGGACCATTTAAGAAAAGTTCTGCCGAAATACGCAGTGCCCCTGTTTGTGCGTTTTGTTGCCGACTTTGAATGGACGGCCACGCACAAGATCAAGAAAACAAGCCTCAAAAACGAGGGCTACGATCCAGCTTTGGCAGGGCCGGACCTTTATGTCCTTCTGCCGGATGGCGGCAAATACGAGATATTGAATCAGGAGATCCTGAGCAATATCAAGGCCGGAAAATACCGTTTCTAGCGATTATAAAAATTACTGACCGGCGGCCTGCGCATGGCCCGCGGGAGACAAGGGGAGGAAAAACGAGGAGGCAGGAGACAGAAGACAATTTCAAGCCGCTGTTTCTAATGTAAAAAACATCCACCTCCGGCCTGCTAAAGCAGGCCACCTCCGCCGCCCTTCGACAAGCTCAGGGTGAACGGAGGACACGAAGCGGTGCGCTTCGCGCTTTATTAACCGTTCATGCCGGGCTTTATTAGCCGTTCGTGATGAGTTCTCCACTGACCGTTCATGCTGAGCCTGTCGAAGCATGAACGGTCAGGCTTCGACGGTCTCAGGGCGAGCGGGGTTTTTAATACGTTGCCGTTGACCACGAGCCATTTACTCATGCTGTTCTGGATACCGGCCTTCGCCGGTATGACTATGTTGACGATTGCGCAGGATTTGGCAAAACTCTCATCCTTTAGCCTTTATCCTCCAACCCTCCGATCCTCTTCTTACCAACTTCAACCTAATCTCTGGATCAGCAAGTCAGCCCGAATCAAAGCTCCACCCCGTGGAGTGGGTCGCTATTAATTTTATGCCTCATCAAGGTGGCGGGCAGCATCATTTAGTAACCTGGCCAGTGCGGCCCGCTCGTCTGCGGGAAGCGCGCGCAACTTTTCAAGGCTTCCGTCGGCTTCATCCAGAATCGTTCTTAAGTCACCCAGGCGCCTGTCGAACTCATCGGCCGGTGCCGGCGCAGGCCGTCTGATTTTTTCCCTTCCTGTTTTTTCCCCCAGGATGATTTCCTCCAGATACTCGGGCGCTGACACATCCAGACCGAATTTGTCACGGATCACAGCGGCCAGGTGATCTTGCGCCGATTCCTCACCGTGCAGCAGAAACACTTCCATCCGGCTGTTTTGAAAATTTTCCAGCCAGGCCAAAAGCTGATCGCGTCCGGCGTGCGCGGAAAAACCGTTGATGGTGAACACTCTGGCCGCCACGGCGACGTTGTCGTTGAAAATGCGGATTTTTTTTGCCCCGTCCACGATTTTCCGCCCCGGTGTCCCCTGTGCCTGAAATCCCACGAAAACAATTGCTGCGCCTTGCCGCCACAGGTTATGGCGCAGATGGTGCCTGACGCGGCCGGCATTGGCCATGCCGCTTCCCGAAATGACGATGGCCGGTTCTCTGGTTTCGTTTATGCGGATGGAATCCTCCGTCGAGACGGACATCTTCAGATTGGGAAGTTTAAGCGGGTCCTGGCCTTTTTTAATCAACTGCTGTGTCTCGGTATCGAGGTAGTCGTGATAACGCCGGAAAATTTCCGTAGCTTTGATGGCGAGCGGGCTGTCCAGATAAACAGGCATGTCGGCGGGTAGTCGGCCGCTGCTTAGCAAAAGGCGCAGCGAATAAAGAATTTCCTGAGTTCTTTCGACGGCGAAAGCGGGGATGATCACCTTTTCCCCGTTTTGATAGCTGTAAGCTATCGCCTCGGCCAGTTCGTCAAGACTTTCACTTTCTCCTTTGTGGTTGCGGTTACCGTAAGTCGACTCCATAAACAGATAATCCGCCTGGCGCACTGCGCTTGGGTTTTTCATCAAAAGCTGATCGGGGCGGCCGATGTCGCCGGAGAAAACCAGCTTTCTGGTGGCGCCTTTTTCTTCGA
>JAGPFA010000011.1 GCA_018056765.1 Syntrophaceae bacterium | reverse complement strand
CCAAAGAGGTAATGGATAAACAGCTTGCGGCGGTCACCGATACCCTGGGCGCCATTGAATTCGCCATGCAGCGTGAGCTGGATTCCATTTTGTACTACCATGAGATTAAAAATCTGGTTCCGCAGGCGCAGCATGAAACCATTGAAAAAATCATTGAGGAAGAAAGAAAACATTACGCGATGCTGCTTGCCGTCAAAAAGCAATACGCTTGATGATTCCGTCATGTCCATCTATAAAAAGCCGTTTTCACAAACGGCTTTTTTGGTTTTGTTTCTCGGGCTATTTTACGCCGGGAGGGGGTAAGGATCAAGGAGTGGGTAAGTGGCTGTTCCAGGACGTGAGATTTTTCTTGTTGCTTCAAAATTACAAAGTGCCTCGGCCACATACTATGAACCACGAACTACGAATCACGAGCTGATTATCCTTTGCCCTTTATGACCGCCCATCTCCCTTAATCTGCAAACCATCCTCTTTTCTGATACAGCTGTCGGTTATCCGCAGCCAGTTCCCACATTTCGGCGCGCATTTTTTTTCGAAACTCGTTTTTTATTTTCCCGAGCCCGGAATGAGGTGTAAAAGTTAATTCGCTGAAATAAATTACCCCGTTAATATTGTACAAGTCAACGCGCACGAAGTCTATGCCCGCGGATAAAAGCCGAGCCACCTCCACCATTTCATGAAAATTCTTCGGCTTGACGTATTTTTTTATTTGCTCGTCGGTGAGGTTCCCCTCCCAGAAGTTCCAGTCCCGGTCAAAATGGGCAAGACTGCTCATATCGGGAGAGCTTACGGCAATGGCGAAGTCGAAACCGTTTTGTCCGTTGTAACTATAAATGGCATAATTCCACGGCGGCTCTGACGGGACTTTCGCCAATACGGTTCAGTAACAGATGTAACATGCTGTAATGAATAGCGATACTCCGACGAAGAAGCGATTACATACTATGGGGGATTTGGCAGTCAAGAGCAGTCAGCAAGACCTCCTGCTCCTTTGATATGGAACACCGGACACGAACAGCTTTTGTTGATTTGGGATAAAACAGAATGGCCGTATTGATGGATGAGAGCAACTCCAGCAGCCGCTCCGCACCGTGAGTGAATCCCTTGGCACGCGCTCGCTTGTACGCAATACGCACCAAGAGAAGAGCAATCATACAGGTCAGCGCATGCACCCGTATTTTGGAATCCGTCCAGTGAAACACCGGGTCCATCTTGACCCAGCGGTCGGATTTGGTAATCCGGAAGGCATCCTCAACAATATACCGGTCAAGATAAATGTCGATCACCTCGCCGGCTGTCAGGGATTCCCGGTCGGTAAATAGGATCTGTTTGCCGAATCTCGTTTTCGCCTCTTCGATGGCTGGGAAGTTTTTGCGGGCACTGACCTTGAAACGGTTGTCTTCTTCCAAAATGTCTATATCGAGGAGACCCGTTACATGATAACGCTCCGTAATGTCTTCAGCTTGACGTTTTATCGACTCCATCGTGGAACGGCCATCGGCATCTTTTGCTTTACGTTTAAAGGAGGACAACTCTTCCTTGGCTTTTTCCAGATTCTGCTCCATACGGTGTAATTGACGCTGGAAGGTGGCTTCATTGAAAGAAACAACGATTCTGCGCATAGTACCGTATATCTCTTCACGGGTTTCATAAACCGGCATCGTTTCGCCATTTTTGATGCCGACCTCACGGTATTGTTCCAGAGAAACACGACAGAGGTCTTTATGATGATACGGGCTGCGGCTGCCGACAAAATGATGCCGGCTTTCATCCAGCTTCAAAATCAGTTCTTCCGAGTTGTTCCCCTTGTCGAATACCAGCGTAATCCCTTTTTTATCCGACATGGCACCGTTGATTTGTTCAAAAATATCATCGATCAATTTTTTCATCACTTTGGCGTCATGCTCATTTGCGGGATACAGCCTGCTGAATAAGGGGATACCATGATCGCGGTCCACCGCCAATGCCAAGCCGATATGACGTAAACTGTTACGTCCGGCCTTGGACTTGGTGATTCTGGATAATTCGGACGGGGTGAGCACATCGAGATAATTGTAATAGTTGGTGGTATCATAAACAATCGTATCCAGGGGAATGTTCTCCAGCTCAATGGCTTTTCTGGCGATATCATCGCCAATCTTATCCAGCATCTCCTGGTCCAATTTATCAAAATGATCCCAGAAGTTCTGGGATTCCAGTTTCTCCTTTTGAAGCGGCATGTAAAGATGCAAGGCCGTGGAATCGATCCACTCCGCGATTTTGCTTTTGGAGGTTGCGGCAAGCGCCCGGTTGAGCGCGGCAATGAGAATGTAATCACCAACGCTCATACCCTGCCGGCGTTTAGGGCAGTAATTATCGACAATATTCCTGATACCCAGCTCCTCGGCTATTTTAAAGAGAACAGCGATAGCGCCTTCCGAAACACAGTCGATTTGTCGGGGGGCTTGCTTTTCGGAACCTCCCTCTGCCATGGCGATGATTTTTTCGATGGTTCCCAGATACCACTGCTTGACGATGCGGGGCTTGCCGTCAACGCGTGCGGATTCAGCGATGACGTAGTATGTACTATATTTTGACTTTTTCTTAATGATGCTAGCCATGAGCCCTTATATATAATATGTAATACTACGTCAAGCAAAAAAATAATAACTCCTTAAAATATTTTGTATTACCCTCCATAATTCACAGATTGATAGTATGTAATCGCACAAAAGCCCCTGAAAGCCCACCCTGTAAAGGCTTTCAGCGATTAGAACGATCTATTGGCGAAAGTCCCGTCTGAGTTGTCGTCCAGCAGCTTTTCGACGATGATTTTCGGCTCGATGAAATCATAGTGCCTTTCTCCGGACGCTGCACTGTACTTGAGTTTTAAGGTTTCATTGAAATAATGCACCGTTTCTGCAATATTGATAAGTTTTATGTCTTTTACGATCCTGTGCCATTTACATCCGTGGTTGCATTTGATGATGAAAGGGGTTGGTAATGCCGTTAGTATTTCGGGCGTTAGTTCCTCACATACAGACAACAGGGGGACCAGATACTTTGTGCCTGCCCGTCCGGCGACATATTCGCGTACCTTGTACTTATCGGCCAGAAGAGCATAGAATGCATGATTGCCGTAGAGCTTCCGGTATTGTATTTTTTCGGTGCTGCAGTAGGGGGTGACGAGGTTTGGTTTACAGCCAACAGCTTTTTTATACAGCTTGGCGATGGTACGCTTGCGCCTATGGAAATCGATAATTTTCGCCAACCGGTTCATATGTGGGACTCCGTTTTATTCAGTCTTCTTGTGACTAACCGCCTTAAAGTACTTTTTCGGCGGCATGGCGACAAGCGGCACCGAAAACGTCGCAGGCATCGATGCCTAATTTTTCAGATCATATTTTTTAAGTTTATAGCGCAGCATTCTTTCGGACATGCCCAGCATATCGGCGGCGCGTGTCTGGTTATCGGATGCCTTGTTCATGGCCTCACAAATCAGCCGCCTTTCCAGTTCTTCGAGCGAATCCCGCAGCGTGCCGTGTGATTTTTCTGCCGCTGTTTCCACGGCAACGCTTTTAAAAGGAAGGTCGTCAATGCTGATGTACTCGTCACGGGCGATGACGACGGCCCTTTCGATAATGTTGACGAGCTCTCTGACGTTTCCCGGATAGTCGTATTTTATAAGCATGTCGCGTGCTTCGGAGGTGACTCCCTTGATGATTTTGCCGTTTTCTGCGGCAAACTTCTCCAGAAAATGATCGATGAGTGCCGGCAGGTCCTCTTTTCTTTCGCGCAGCGGCGGAAGCGACAGGGCGACTACTTTCAGGCGATAAAAAAGATCCTCACGAAACGTTTCTTCCTTGACCATGGCGTCGAGGTCGCGATTGCTGGCGCTGATGATGCGTACATCCACGGAGATGGTGAGATTGCTGCCCAGACGTGATATCTCGCGCTCCTGAAGAAACCTCAACAGTTTGACCTGAATGGCGGGGCTGAGCTCGCCGATTTCATCAAGAAAAAGAGTGCCGCCGTCGGCCTCCTCGAAGCGCCCGATACGGCGCGACCCGGCCCCGGTGTACGCTCCTTTTTCATGGCCGAAGAGTTCACTCTCCAGCAGATTTTCCGGCAGCGCGCCACAGTTGACGACAATAAGTGGTTTATGGGCGCGGGGACTTAATTGATGAATGAGGCGGGCCATTACTTCCTTGCCGGTGCCGCTTTCTCCCTGAATGAGCACAGAGGCACGGCTGGCCGCGACGCGGCTGGCCATGTTGACCAGTTCAATCATGCGCGGGCTTTTGTAAATTATTTTCCCTGTCGTGACGCTGTGTTTTTCGAGCTCTTTCTTTAAAAGCTCGTTTTCGCGGATGAGCCCACGCCTCTCTGTGATACGCTCCAGCAAAAGAAGCAGTTCATCGAGCTCGACCGGCTTGGTGATATAGTCGATCGCGCCAGCCTTGATGGCTTCCACCGCAGTTTCGATGGTGCCGTAGGCGGTAATGATGACGACATCGATTTCCCGGTTGATTTTTTTGACTTCTTTGAGCACTTCCAGGCCGTTCATGCCCGGCATTTTGTAATCAAGCAAAACCAGATCGAAATGATTGGCGGTAGCTGTTCTTATTGCAGATTCCCCGTTTTCCGCCTCCATCACCCGATGGCCCTCGGAGACGAGAAAATCGCGCAGCATTTCCCGCTGGGAACGGCCGTCTTCGACAATCAGGATATCGAGTTGTCTCATGGTTTTCAGCCCCTGCTTAATTTTGTCCGCCGCTTCTCTTCACCGGCAGGAGAATTTCAAAAGTAGTACCCAGACCGCGCCTGCTGATGACGCGCACATCACCCCCGTGGCCGCGGATAATTTCCATGGCCAGAGGCATTCCCAGTCCCAGACCTTTTTCCTTTGTCGTATATTCCGGGTTGAAGATTTTTTCCATTTCCTCTTCGCTCATGCCGCAACCGGTGTCGGAGATACTCACCACAATGTTATCTTTCCCTTGCTTTTCCACCTTGATGGTGATTCTGCCCTTTCCGGATATGGATTCCATGCTGTTTTTTATAAAATTCAGGAAGGCCTGCTGCAGCTTGTTGATATCCATAGGGATGATCATCGGTGTGGAGGGCCACTTGGTTTCCAGTATGATATTTCGTGAAACAGCCTCTTCCCTTACCAGTTGGACGATTTTTTGTAAAATTTCCGTGACGGAAAAGTCGCTCAACTCCAATCGTCTGCTTTTTGAAAATGAGAGAAACTCTTCAATAATTGCGTTTAGCCGCCGGATTTCGTCGCGGACAACGCCGGAAAGATTCTGGAATTCAGCGGATTTCATTTCATCGGCCGGAACGAAATCTCTTTTGAGTCTTTGGGCGGCCATACTGATAGCGTTTAACGGGTTACGGATTTCATGCGCGACGCCGGCCGCAAGCATACCCAGTGAGGAGAGGCGCTCCGCTTTTTCCAGGCGTCGCTCCATGTCGATTATACCGGACAGATGGCGGTTCTGGTCACGGTATAAAAGCCACATGGAAACAAGAGCGATGACGACTACGAGCAGCATGAAAATCACGATATTCTGGCGGTTCTCAACCATGATGGTATCCATCGAGCTTCGATCAAGGCCGATGCGCACATACCCCTCAATTTTTTCATGAATGAAAAAAGGAGTCATTATATCTAGTATTTTTGCGCTATTAGTGTCCAATTTTCTGGTTTTTATCTTTTCCTTGCCCGACAGAATGCCACCTTGTCCAATATCTTTCCCCAGGAGCTCTTCCGGCATGGAGCCGGTCATGCTCAGAAGTTGACCCTTATTGTCGAAAATCTGCAGATAGATAACCCCATTGCCTTCCCCCATTTTATCGATTGCCCGTTCGACGGCAACCTTCAATCCCCAATACGCAGCACTATGTTTGTCGAGCGTGAGCACAATGATGTCATCTTCATCATGACGTTTGAGGGCGAGAAAACCGATCTTCCGGATTTCCTGGAGCATTCCCAATGCAGTCAAGGTAGTTAGGTTTATCCCGCCAGGGAGCAGTTCGGCTTCATCCGCTAGCAGGTCCCTGCTTTGGAAGATTGCGTTGCCTTGGCGGTCAAGTATGCCCACGTACCAAAGATGGTTGTCTGCGGCGAATTTTTTTAGATACTCATTGTCAATGATATTTTGCTTTTTGTGTTCGTAATATAATTTCCAGGTCAATGCAGTGATGGCTTCGGAAAAATATTTTTTAATAAAATCATCTTCTTCCTCACGGGCAGATTTTTCTTTCAGGGGTGACTTTGGGGCCCGTGCAGTAATCCTTTTGTGATTTTCTTCTGTCAGGCGCTGCAAAACAGCGACCGTGGAGAGGGCCTGGTCTTCCATCAGGCCGATGAGATTGGTCTCGCCGCGCCTCATGTCGAGAAAGCCCATGATGAGAATCAGCGTGACCAAAATCGCCGAAACAAGGCCGACGGCAATCGGCTGAAGAAAACTGCCGTCATAGGCGCGTGTAGTACGCCAAATAGTTTCGCTTTTTCGTAAAAATCTCATAAAAATCCAAATAAAGATGACCTTACTAAAGTTGTGGGCATCTTAAACTATTGAAGATAAATGTCAACGGTAAATAGCAGAGCTTTCGACATTTTTGTCGAGCGAGGGCGTTTCTTGTCGTTTTTATATATAATTGTATTTATTTGGCTTTTTTGTACGGGAAGGAAATTGTTCCGACACTTATTGCCGGCTGGGCTAATTTTGCCCGTTTGGCTCTCAAGCGGGGATTTGGTGAAATATTTAGTTAAATCAATAGTCTGGATCTCTTGTAAAAATTATGGCATGCTCTATGCTTAAAAAGAAGCAGAATGGAAAAGTTAGCGTCGACTAAAAAATTACGGGCATGATTAGCCGACAGCAAAAATAACCCAGAAGGTTTCCAACCCTTCATCTTCTCTCCCTGGGAGGTCGTCAAACCGGCCTCCCGTTTTTTATTTCTTTACCTGGGCGGCTTTTTGTGTACGCCACGCGGCGATTCTCTCCCCGATAGTTTTTTCAAAGCCTGAGTCTTTCGGGGAATAAAGAACCGTTCCTTGCAGTTTTTCCGGCAGATACTCCTGGGCGACAAATGCATCCGGATAATCATGGGCATACTGGTAGCCCTTGCCGTAGTCCAGCTCCTTCATCAGTTTTGTCGGCGCGTTGCGGATGTGGAGCGGCACAGGCAACGAGCCGGTTTTGGCGATTAAATCTTTGGTGCGGCCGTAGCCCGCGTACAAAGAATTGCTTTTGGGCGCTGTGGCCAGATAAACAGCCGCCTGGGCGATGGGCAGCTCGCCCTCCGGCAGGCCGATGAAATGAAAGGCCTGTTGGGCCGCCATGGTGACGACGAGAGCCTGTGGGTCGGCGTTACCCACATCTTCGGAAGCGAAACGTACCATGCGCCTCAGGATATACATCGGGTCCTCGCCGGCGGCGAGCATGCGTCCCAGCCAGTACAGTGTGGCATCCGGATCGGAGCCGCGCATGCTTTTATGAAAAGCGGAGATCAGATTGTAATGTTCTTCGCCTTCCTTGTCGTATAAAAGAGTCTTTTTTGCCAACGCTTCTCTTGCTGCCTGGGCGGTAATGATTCTCTCGCCGGCGGCCAGGCTGCTGACCAGCGATGCGGCCGCCTCCAGGTTACCCAAAGCGGTGCGCGCATCTCCGTCGGAAATACCGGCGATGAATTCGAGCGCATCATCATCGGCACGGATGGATAATGTTCCCAGCCCCTTTGAAGTATCGTCAAGTGCGCGCCTGAGGATCGCCAGCAGATGGTCATTGGTAAATGGCTTGAGCGTCAGGACGCGCGTACGGGAAAGAAGAGGCGCGATGACCTCGAAGGAAGGATTTTCGGTTGTTGCGCCGACAAGTGTGATCAGGCCGCTTTCGACGTGCGGTAAAAAAGCGTCCTGTTGAGCTTTGTTGAAACGATGGATTTCATCGACGAACAGAATAGTTTTTTTCTTTTTGCCCTCCCAAACCTCTTTGGCGTCGTCGATGACCTGCCTGATTTCTTTGACACCGGAGAGTACGGCCGAAAAAGAGACGAAATTGGCTTTCGTTTCACCGGCCAGGATGCGCGCCAGCGTGGTTTTCCCGGAACCGGGCGGCCCCCAGAAAATCATGGAAAAAAGCCTGTCTTCCAAAATGGCGTGGCGAAGCAGTGTGCCCGCGCCGGTGAGATGTTCCTGGCCGATATATTCATCGAGCGTTTGCGGTCTCATACGCTCAGCCAGAGGTGCGGTTGCGAGGATGTCGTTTTGTGTTCCCTGTGAGAACAGATCTAGATTTTTCATGTCCGTCTCTTGGCCTGCTCAATGAGATCGACCAGATTGCTTATTTTGCTCTCAGGGACGGCGCTTGTAAAAAGTTCCCATTGTTTGTCGGAGAGGCGCCCCCTGAGGACACTGACTACGTCGAACGCGGCCTGCCAGCAGCGGATAATACGCGGGCAGGGCAGATCGCCGGCTTCACGCAGGCAATATGAGAAAGTGATTTCATCGCCCAGCTTCGGGCAACGCGTTATTTTTGAGTCGTGCTGTGTTTCCATCGTGTGTCAGCTTGGCGAAAAAAAGAAAAGCCGTCAAGAGATTTA
This sequence comes from Syntrophaceae bacterium, assembly GCA_018056765.1. Lineage (GTDB taxonomy): Bacteria > Desulfobacterota > Syntrophia > Syntrophales > Smithellaceae > UBA8904. Next base: position 64,398 of record JAGPFA010000011.1, on the reverse strand, counting down.
TTGCTCTGACGGCTTTTGCAGCGGCGGTTTTATTCATCGCCGTTTTATTAAGAAAATCTGACGTTATGGTTTGGGGAAATCCTTAATGGCCAAGAGCGCCTTTTCAATCTCCTCATCCGGCAGTTCATAGGCCTGAAGCTTTCCGGACAGATAGGCGTCGTATGCCGACAGATCCACCAGGCCATGGCCGCTCCAGTTGAAGAGGATGACTTTCTCTTTCCCTTCTTCTTTGGCGCGCATCGCCTCATCCACCACGGCCGCGATCACGTGGTTTGTTTCCGGTGCGGGAATGAATCCTTCGGAGCGCGCCCATTTGATACCCGCGTCGAAGGTTTTGAGCTGATCGTAGGCCCTGGGCTCGATAAAATTCTCACGCACCAGATGGCTGATGATGGGCGCCATGCCGTGATAGCGCAGTCCGCCCGCGTGAATCGGAGCAGGGATATAGTCATGCCCCAGCGTGTACATGGGCAGAAGCGGTGTGGATTTGGCCAGATCGCCGAAATCGTAGGCAAACGGTCCTTTGGTCATTGTCGGGCAGGAAGTCGGCTCCGCCCCTACGATCTTGACGTTCTTACCTGTGAACAAATCGGAAACATAGGGCAGCGCAAGCCCCGCGAAGTTACTTCCTCCACCGCAGCAGCCCATGACGACATCCGGATATTCTCCCAATTTTGCCATCTGCTTCTGAGCCTCGAGGCCGATAATCGACTGGTACAAAAGGACGTGGTTCAACACACTTCCCAGAGCGTATTTTGTGTTGGGCGTGGTCACCGCATCTTCGATCGCCTCGCTGATGGCAATGCCCAGAGAACCGGGAGAATCAGGGTGCTCAGCCAATACACTGCGGCCCGCCTGAGTCAGATTAGTCGGACTTGCCAGACATTCGGCCCCCCAGGCATTCATCATCATCCGGCGGTAGGGTTTCTGGTCATAGCTGATGCGCACCATATAAACACGGCAGGGAAGGCCGAACATCTGACAGGCCATCGCCAGGGCCGAACCCCACTGACCGGCGCCGGTTTCCGTGGTGATGCGTTTGGTTCCGGCTACTTTGTTAAAATACGCCATCGGAATGGCCGCGTTTGGTTTGTGAGAGCCGGCCGGGCTTACACCTTCATTTTTGTAATAAATCTTCACCGGGCAGCCCAGCAGCTTTTCGAAGTTGCGCGCACGATACAGGGGAGAGGGGCGCCACAGGAGATATTTCTGGAGCACTTCTTCGGGAATGTCGATCCATCTTTGGGTGGTTGCTTCCTGCTCGATGATATTCATCGGGAAAATCGCCGCCATGTCTTCGGGTTTGATCGGCTGGCCTGTACCCGGATGCAGCGGTGGTTTCATGGGAGTGGGCAGGTCTGCCATCACATTGTACCACTGACGCGGTATTTCTCTCTCCTCCAGAAATGTTTTGATCTGTTCCATATTTTCTCTCCTTAAAAGTAATATGCGCCGGTTTGCCGCGCTTTACAGCGGCGGTGGGCTAAAAAAAATGCCATGGAGCTTTTCTTCCCACGGCATTACATCATGTTTGCGAGTCATGGGAAGAGCTTCCCCCGCCCATGCTCGATTTTCTGGAGCTTAAGGGCAGACGTTTTTCGTCCACCACCACCATTTTTTATCAGGAATTGTTTTTAGCATTTTTTATCAATTCATCCAATATTGCGCTTTTCGTAACACAGCCGGTAAAATCTTGTCAAGGAAGAAATCTCCTTTGAGGAAATACTTTGTCCTGTATTCTCCTCCACATGGGAACGGAGCATGAACCGACTGTTTTTACGATTGCCCCGTTTCAGGGCGGCACGAACAAATTTTGTAATTACATCTTTATTTTTACACTCAGATGCTTTAGAATAAAACCAGGATCGACAATAAAAAAAGAGGAGGCATTCTATGAGTCACGTCAGGGATATTCTCAGTGCGAAAGACGGTAAGATCCAGTCCATTTCCCCGAAGGCGACCGTATATGAAGCGCTCGAAAAGATGAGCGAAAAGGAAATCGGCGCCCTGGTTGTCATGGAGAATAAAAAAGTTGTCGGTATACTTTCAGAGAGAGACTACGCCAGAAAAATTATTCTTCAGGGGAAAAGCTCGAAAAACACGCTGGTGCAGGAGGTCATGTCCACCAACCTGTTTTCCGTCACGCCGGACACGAGAGTGGAGGACGCGATGGTACTGATGACAGGCAAGCATGTGCGCCATTTGCCTGTTTTCGAAAAGAATAAATTTATTGGTATTATCTCCATCGGCGACGTCGTGAAGCTGGTCATTTCACAAAAAGATTTTCTCATCAATCAGCTCAGTGACTATATTGCCGGTAAATACTACTAGCATTTGACAAGGGGCTGTTTAGTCAATGGTCCTGTCCGGTTGCGGGTCTGTAAGCCTGGCCCGCAACCGGACGTATTTAAAGGCCAGAAGCGGAGTCATCTCCGGGAGGACTAAACGACGCCTGAAAATGCGGCCTTTTTGCCCGCCCTGCCGTGACACACTGTGCATCAGCCTTTTTTCTGCCTTCCTTCCCCCCTGTAAACGGATCACCTCCCCGTTCCTCATGCGGCTCATCCTTCCCGTCCTGCTTGTCTTGCTTCCCCACGTTTTGAGCGTTCGTCGCAGATTTTTTTTGGGGTGGCATTTTATTTATTGACACGCCCTGATTACCTATGTATTATTTCTGCATACGAACACACCTTATCTTTTGAAGGAGCTTAATCTATGGATAGAAAATGGCTCGCTGTTTTAGCGGCGGTTGCCGTGTATTGCGCTTTTTTGTTTGCATTTGCCGGCTGCGGGGGTGGTGGCGGGGGGGGAGGCGAAGGCGGTGGCGGCAGTGTGCTGCCGGTCGGCGGCTTGCCCGAATACAATTGGTCAAATCACTTCGGCGGTGGTACAGGCATTACCGCTGCCCGCGGTATTGCCGTGGACACAGAGGGAAACATCTATATCGGTGGCCAGTTTGAGCAGATGGTCAACTTTGCCGCTGATTTCGGCGGCACCGAGACCAAAACCTCGGATGGCGGTGCGGATATCTTCATTACAAAAATCAATGCCAGCCGTAACCACAGCTGGACGAGGCGTATCGGAGGCCCCGGTAATGATGCTGCCTACGGGATTGCCGTCGATGCTTCCGGCAATATTTACATTGCCGGTCGCTTCAGAAACGCTGTGAACTTTCGGGAAGATTTTAACGCCGCCGATCCCAAAACCTCGGCCGGTGGTACGGATATCTTCATTACAAAAATCACTGCCAACGGTAACTACGGCTGGACAAAAATTATCGGCGGCACCGCCAACGATGTTGCTTACGGAATCACCGTTGACGCTTCGGGTAATGTTTATATTGCCGGAGGTTTTGAAGATACGGTCAATTTTGCCGCCGATTTTACAGGCACCGAGAACAAAAGTTCCGGTGGCGGTGCGGATATCTTCGTTACAAAAATCAATGCCGACGGCACCTACGGCTGGACAAAAACTATCGGCGGCAACGGTAACGATGTTGCCTACGGGATTGCCGTTGATTCCTCGGACAATGTTTATATCACCGGTTATTTCAGAAACGCTGTAAACTTTAGGGCGGATTTTGGCGCGACAGATAATAAAACCTCTTTAGGCGGTGCGGATGCTTTCATTACACGAATAAATGCCAACGGCACCTACGGCTGGACAAAAACTATCGGCGGAGCCGGTGACGATGCTGCCTACGGACTTGGTGCCGATGCCACGGGCAATATCTACATCACAGGCAGCTTTCAAGGCAGCCCCGATTTCGCGGCTGATTTTCCAAGCGGAGCCGATGAGATCAGCTCAAACGGCCATGACGATATTTTCCTCACCAAGGTCACCGGCGACGGTGATTACGGCTGGACCAGAGGGATGGGCGGTGCCGGCATTGACCGCGCTGATGCTATTGCCGTGGACGGAGCGGGGAATATCTATTTGGGCGGCAGTTTTGAACAGACGGTCAATTTCGCCGCCGGCTTCGGGGGAAGCGATTCAAAAATTTCGGCTGGCTCGACAGATATTTTTATCACAAAGATCAACCAGGATGGTACTTACGGCTGGACGAGGCGTATCGGAGGGGGGGATGATGACCAGGGACTGGGAATTACACTGAATCAGACGGGCACCCTTTACATGACCGGTGCTTTCGCAGGTAATGTCAATTTCGGCTCTGATTTCGGCAAGAGCAACTACAAAAACTCCGCCGGTATTGTGGATGCGTTTCTGACGAAGATCACCCCTTAAGAATCACCGCGGTCTGATTTTCATCGCCCCGGGAGGGGTTATTTGCTGAAGCATGCTGAAGCAGGAGAAGAAAGGACTGTGCACAGCGCGGCGCGAAAAAGATATTTGAAGGAGGTCCGTGCTTCCGATGTTTGGCGTTCAGCCGTCTTTTCGTGCCTTCATCTGTCTTTTGGAGGCGTCAAGCTCCGTTTTTCTCAGGCGCACGTTTTGCGGTGTGACCTCGACGAGCTCGTCTGCGGCGATAAATTCAATTGCTTGGTCCAGCGACAAAATGCGCGGCGGCCGTAAAATGACGGTGGCGTCAGCTGTGGATGCCCGCATGTTGGTAAGCTTCTTTTCCTTGACGATGTTGACGTTTAAATCCTGCGGACGGTTACGCTCGCCCACGATCATGCCGGCATAAACCTCTGTGCCCACATCCACCAGCATTTCCCCCCGGTCTTCCATCGCATAGCAAGCATAAGCCGTGACTCGGCCGGCGCGGTCTGCGACCAGCACACCGGTGTTTCGCTGGGGGATGGCTCCGAACCAGGGCGCGTAATCTTCCAGAAGGGAATTCATTACGCCGCCGCCTTTGGTGTCGGTGAGAAACTGACTGCGAAAGCCGATAAGTCCCCGCGATGGAATGAGAAATTCCATGCCCACACGGCCGCTTCCTTTATTAACCAGACTTTCGAGCCTCCCTCTGCGGCCGGAGAGTTTCTCCGTAATGCGACCGACAAACTCTTCGGGGATATCGACAAACAGACGCTCCACCGGCTCATAAACTTTCCCGTCAATTGTTTTTGTAATCACCTGAGGTTTGGAAACGGCGAGCTCAAATCCCTCCCGCCTCATCGTTTCGATGAGCACGGCCATTTGCAGCTCGCCACGCCCGCACACCTCAAATGCGTCGGTGCGCGCCAGTTTTTTGATGCGCACTGCCACATTGCCCAGAGCTTCCTTTTCCAGTCTCTCCAGCAGGTGGCGTGAAGTCAGGTAGCGGCCGTCTCTTCCCGCAAAAGGACCGTCATTGACACAAAAGACCATGGAAACGGTGGGCTCATCGACCACCAGACGGGGGAGCGCCACGGGGTTATCCGCCGATGAGATGGTGTCGCCGATTTTGACCCCGTCCACACCGGCCAGCGCGATGATGTCGCCCGCTTCGGCCGAGCGAACCGTCTTTTTGGTGAGGCCGGAAAAAGTGTAGAGCGCGGAGAACCTGACGCCTGCCCGCAGGCCGTCTAGGGCGCAAAGAGTGTAGAGGCTGTTCATTTCCAGTCTCCCTGCCTGGAGCCGCCCGATGGCAATCTGCCCGACATAAGAGTCGTAATCGAGATTGGTCACCAGAAATTGTACATTGGCCCTGTCGTCGCCCGCCGGTGGCGGGATGGTATCGATGACGGCCTGCAAAAGTGGCTCGAGATTTGCGGCAATGTCTCCGGGGTTTTTACCGCCGGTACCCGCTTTGGCGTTGGTGTATATGATGGGAAACTCGATTTGTCGCTCCAGCGCGCCCAGGTCGATGAAAAGATCGTAAGTTTCGGAAATGACCTCCGGGATGCGCGCGTCAGGACGGTCGATTTTGTTTATCACGACAATAAGAGGCAGATCCTTCTCCAGTGCTTTTTTAAGCACAAAGCGGGTCTGAGGCAGTGGGCCTTCGCTGGCATCCACCAGCAGGATCGCTCCATCCACCATGTTGAGGCTGCGCTCCACCTCGCCTCCGAAATCGGCATGGCCGGGCGTGTCCACGATGTTAATCTTCACGCCATTGAATTGTATCGCCGTATTTTTGGCCGCAATCGTGATGCCGCGCTCCTTTTCCAGGTCCATCGAGTCCATGACGCGGTCTTCCACTTCGCGGCTGGTGCTGAAAGCGCCCGTTTGCTTCATCAGGGCATTGAGCAGTGTCGTTTTGCCATGATCAACGTGCGCGATGATGGCGATGTTTCTAATGTGTCCTTTTTTCATAAACGCCTTTTTCTTACCCCACCTGGCTTTTTAGTGATTATTTCCAAAACGATTCTTTCCTGGCAAAATTTTGTCTTCGGCTACGGCGGGGGACAAATCGGGAGGAAAGAGAATTTTTCCTGTCGCTTGCAGTATGGATGATCACGGCGGGTAAAACCTGAGCCGGGGTCTTTTTGTACCGCCGGTTAGTCGAAATTCATGGTATCGGGTTTGGTTCTTTGTCACAATTTTGTCTTTGATGTCAAGCTGCTATTTTTTACGTCGTCTCTGCTGATCCGGTGCCGGAGGCCACAGTAATTATCAAGCCGCAAAACGCCTGTTCGGGCAGGCAGGTCACCAAAGACGCGCTTGACAGGCAGGGAAGATTTGCTAGCATCTTGTCAATTGCCGGTGTTTTCTGAAATTACCTGATGAAGGAGGTGCCCCGAGGGCTTTTTTCCGGCATGAGGAGAATATGTGCCAGCTGGCTTGGTTCAAATCCGGCGCTTGGGAAGACATCTTTGTCCCTCCTGATATAATTGAGCTATTGTCCGGAGGGTTCGGCGCCTGCCGGATGGGGATCGTTATGCGCTCGCCGGAAGATGTTCCCGGGGGCTGACGACGCTTTTAGTTGACCGGCAAAACAGCTACGTGGTGTTCTTGAAATAATTGCCAGGCATATCCGGACTGGTTGATATTTCTAATTTGCCCCAAAGGGAAAGGAGTGTTTTGTATGTCTGAGTTGTTTGATATAAACGCGCGGCTGAAAGAAGTGAACGTACGTAAATGGAATCTGGCGGAAATTGAAGAGCGTTTCGGCAGACTGGTGCGAAACGGGACGGGCAACAAAACTCTGGAGCCGGCGAAAATGAAAAGCGAAAAAGAAGCAGTCATTGAACGTGTCCGGTTCATGGCCGAGGAGTATTGCTATTTGACGAGAAACTGCGCCAAAGGAGCGGCCACAGCCCTGTTTGAAGAATTCGGTCTGGGCAATATGGAGATAGTAAGAGGGCTGGCCGCGGCCCCCGGCATTGCCATGTCCGGTGGAATATGCGGTCCGGTTACAGGCGGGCTTCTGGCCCTCGGTCTGTATTTTTCCAGTCCTGATGTAATGAACCACGATACTTCGGTTGCCTATCTTCAGTCGAGAGTATTCCTTGACAGGTTCGCCAGGGCGCTGGGCAGTCTGGAGTGCCCGGCGATACAGGAAAGGCTCCTGGGAAAATATTATGACCCGATGGCGAGCCTTGAGAACATGAAGGAATATTTTTCCAGCAATGCCCGCAATAATTGCACGGTGGCGCCAGGGATAGGTGCGGCGATTGCAGCGGAAATTATTATCGACAGTATGGAGGGTTGAGACGCCCCGTTGAACGTTGCCGCTATTCTTTTTAAAGGGACGTGCGTGAGGGCTGCCGGTTGTGTCTGGCCCCCGGTTCGCCGGGGGCTTTTTAGGGGTGATTGTTCGTGCTGCCGGGGAAGAAAGCAGGAACAATCGGTGTGCTTGTTAAAACGCTGCGATAACGACACCTGCGACCACGGCCAGGTTCATCATAATTGTGGTGATGTCCTTGATTTCTCTCAACCAGGCGATGCGTTCGGCTTTTTCGGGGACGACAATGGTGTCTCCCGGTTCGATGGTGCGTATTTCTCCACCGTAGGCGGTCATTTCCCAGCGTGCACGTGAAGCGCTCCAGCCGATGTAATTGCCGGAAACCCTGCGGGCGCTGCCGTCCACTTTCAGGATATAAACATTGCGCGTATCGGCGTAGTAAGAGTAGCCCCCCGTCATTTCGATATAATCCTGGTAATCATACTTGTCCGAGTATAAATGGCTGCCCTGCGTCATGACGGAACCCATCACGCTGACGGCGTTGTTTTTTTCCGGAACATACAGCGTGTCTCCGTCCTCGAGTTCGAAGTCGTATTCTGAGTCCCTGAGGGTTTTGGCGTCAGCCAGGCGCACAGTCATTCTTCCTGTGGCTCTGGTTTGCCTGAGCATGTCGATGAAACGCCTTTTCTGCTCCAGTTCCACTTTTTTGGCGGTGATCTCTTCATTGGAGAAAGCAGTGGACACCTGTACAGAAGCGGAAGAAAGCAGGTCTCTTTCCATACGCTCGGTCATTTCTTCCAGGCCTTTTTGCTGCATCTGTCTTACCCGCGCGCGTGTGAAATTGGCGCCACGAAGATAGGCATGGGGAGTGAACCCGCCTGCCCTCTCAATGATGTCGGAGAGTTTCTCGCCTTTGCGGAACGGGTATTTCCCCGGGAAGCTGACCTGTCCACTGAGAGTAATTGTTCTGATTGTCTGATAATCGGCGATACGCTTCACCAGCAGGCGATCATTGGGAGAAAGCCTGATGTTATGGATCGGGTCACCGGCCAGCGCTTTTTTCAAATTGATGTTTCTGTGCACGAGGTTGCCCAGACGGCCGTCAACCACGCCAACGGATGTGATTTCCGCCTCTCCCAGATAAGCTGAGTCTAAAACGTTTCCCGCCTTGAAGACCAAATCGCGCACGGTCATATTTTCGGTGAACTGATAAGTTCCCGGGTTGGTGACGTCGCCTGCGGCGAAAACACTGACTTTGGGGGTTTGTTCCCAGATGGAGTGAATGATGATTCTGTCTTTATCCTGCAGGGTCAGATTGTGCCGGGGATCTTCCGCCATGGCGCGCGCCACGTCAAAATAGGTGGTTCTATATTCATTTTTTGCATGCTCGCGGATGATTTCGCCCTTTTCCATGCTGGCTCCGGCGGTGAGTCCGCCCGCTTTTAAGATGGCGTCCTTGACTTTCATGTTGCCTTCAAGGTCAATCTGCCGACTCACCTTCATCCTGTCTTCGAGCCTTTTCAGCCTGGCGGTAAGTCCGGCCCTCCCCGCCTTTTCCAGTTCCGCCTGAAGGTAGCGCAGCGCGCCCGGAGTCGGCCTTCTTTCCTGCGCTATTTCATCTTCTATCTCTTCGATTTTTGCAGCGTAAAGATAGAAACGCTCGTCCTTTTGCAGCTCTTCCCGGATGGAGCGTAGCTCTCCGATAATGCTTTGATTCCTTGCCCTGTTGTGGGCATCTATAAGCAGTGGATCCTGGTTCACATTTGTGGAGCCACCGCGGATTTCACCTTCCACCGTGACAATTGGCGGATCGGCAAATAAGTTTCGGTTGAAAATGAAAATCTGGTCCTTCGGCGTCAACTCGTAATTTTGTGATTCATCATTTTGTAAAATCAGTTTTCCCAGGTTAAATGGAATTAACACGATGGCTCTATCGGGGGGTGTTTGCCTCTTGATGAGCGCATAGTCAAAATGTGTTGCGCCAAGCAGGTCGTCGGTGCTCTGAACCAGATCGCCGATGCGCATGCCCGGCTTGAAGGCATATTTTCCCGGCCGCTTGACGTTGCCGCTTAAGTAAACGGCGTTGTCGTCCTTGTCCACGATGGGGAAGATTTTTACCATGTCCGCATCCTGAATGACAAAGTCCTTGACCAGACTCAGTGTTTTATCATTGATGTCGATGACGACCTGTTTTTCATTTTTGATGATTCTTTCTACCTGCATCTGCTGTGTGTAGGCGCTGGGGATGATGCCGCCGGCGAGGTCAATCAGGTGACCCAGATCGAATTTGTCACGAAGCTCATAAATGGCCGGCCGTTTGACATTGCCCGCAATTGCCGCCTGCGGACCGGTGACAGGCACAAAGATGACATCTCCCGCACGCAGTGTGACATCGCGCGATTTGTCCCCTTTGAGGAAAAGATCATATAAGTCAAAATAAGTGATCACTTTTTCACCCCGGCGGACTTCAATGCGGCGCATTGAGCCGATGGCGGAGGGTCCGCCGGCCATGATGAGCGCGTCGGTGACGGACGACATCGCGCCTATGGTGTAGGCTCCCGGTCTTCTCACGTCACCCAGGACAAAAACGGGAATGGAACGGGTGGAGCCGACGGTGATATCGATATTGGTTCCCGTAATCTGTTCCGCCTTGGCGATGACATGCTGGGACATCTGCTCATAAGTCATACCGGCCACGTAAACAGGGCCGATCTGGGGAATGGTGATCTTGCCGTCGCGGTCCACGGTCAGAGAGTGCTGAGCATTTAAGCGTCCCCACAAGAGGATGTTGATCTGGTCACCGGCGCCGATCACGTAATTGAGCGGCACGGGCACGTCGGTGCGTGTCGCCCCAACGGCTGTGTGTCTGAAAAAATCATGCCCGAAGCGTCTGAGGCTTAATGAGATATTCTGATATTTTCCTTTTTCGCGCGTTCGGTGAAAAAGGGAGTCCCGGTCATCCGGGTCGTCCCGGTCATCCGCAGCGTCCGGGGCGGAGTCGGCGCGGGGCGGGGCTTCTTTTTGCCGTTTATCCAGCATATCTTTGCCCTGTTTGATTTCCGCATCTGTCAGCGGCTTGTCTCCCCTTTGCTCGAGCATTTCCCTGCCTTTTTGAATTTCCGCCGGTGTCAAAGTGACGCCGGCTTTTTGCAGCTCAGACTGGACGGCTTCAGCAGAAGGAACTTCCCCCGCCTGCTGGGCATGAACGATACCGGTATGGGCGGCAAGGAAGATTACTGTAATTATTGATAGTAGCAGATACTTGGAGCTGGTTTTATGACACATTTTGCCCTCCGGCGGATTGATCCTTTATTTTCCTGAGATATTCTCTGAACAGCACGGTAAAAACCCCGATAAACAGCGACACCGTAAAGGCCAGAACGACCATCTGGGCCCTTTTGGGTTTACTTTTCCGGTCAGGAGTCATGGGCGGGTCAAGCACCTTGAAGGCAAAACCCTCATTTACTTCCGCCATCATCATCGTTTCGATTTTTTCTGCAATCAGATTATAAATTTTTTGCTGCATCAGGGCGTCGTTAGTTTCCAGAAGTTGCTTCTCGAGGTATTCTTTATTGGTTATGGCCATACGCCTGGCCTCGGAACTCATATGCTCGTTAAGGGTTCTAATGTAGTAATCAACGATTTTGGCCGAGATTTCCGGGTCGGGAAAATCTGCCGACACAGTGATGATGTCTTCCTTTATGTTATGGTTGATCTTCACAATGCGGTCCAGTTCGCGAATCCCATCCCAGATATCGGGAACTCCCGGCTCTTTTTTGGGTGCTTTTGGGTCAGCCGGCCTCAATTTGGCAAGCAGCGCAAGAGGGTTCAGGCTGACACCCGGCTTTTTCCAGGTTTTATTATCCGCATCCCACTGTTTGGAAAAAAGTATGGGAAGAAGCTGGTAGTGTTCAATCATCTCTTTTTTCAAAACATTTGACTTGAGCAGGTTTGCTATTTCCACCGACGACGAAGGTGTCGGCATGCCGATGCCGGCCATGCCGGCCAGTCCCCCTAATTGTGACGCCAGTGGCGAGAAACGGGAGGTTGCCCTGTCCGGCAGTACCGGCTTTATCACGGCCTGTGCCGTATAAATATTGGTCATCACCAGAGATAAGATAATTGTGGCCAGCGTACAGACAGCTACAATCCAGATGATGAGCTTCTTCCCTTTCCAGATTGTGCGCGCAAGTTCCAGAAGATCTATTTCGTCGTCTGCTTCATACATAATGACGGGAGGTTCAGCTTTTTTTTCTTCGGACATGTCAACCTTTCGAAGCGCCGCTGCCCCGGCGCGGCGTGGTAAATATTTCGATATTTTTCAGATTCACTGCCACTGGTGTCACCGTTGGGTTTTCACGTCTGCATAGCACGAAGGAGTATGGGATTCAACTCAAATCAGGGTGTTATGCGGCTGTGCCGACTGCAGACAAACTATCAGCCCTAAAAGTACAAGGCAGCCTCCGCTCCGACAAAGTGGTTTTTTTGCCTTTGGCCGGGGATATTGTCAACATTTTTAATCTGCTCAAATGCATATTTCAGCGTGAAGCTTGTGTGAGGGTTGAACCGGTAGCCTATCTCAGATGAAAATTGATTTTTGATCTGCGTGGCGGGCCTCATCTTGATGCCGTTTCTTTCCCGGTCAAAGGCGAGCTTGTACAATACGTTATTGATGCTGTGCGACCACTCTATGAAGATATCGTCGGCATCGCCCCCCACATGGTGGCCGAACACCCGTCCGTCGAAACGCATTGGATGCAAACTATGTCTGTACCAGGCATCCGGCACACTCTGGGGGCACAGATTCGCGTATTCGCCGCGCAGGATCGCTCCGTCCAGTGTGAAGGGTTTGAACAGCGCCAGCCCCAGAATGTAAGCGCGTCTGTTGGGGGGGATGCCGCTGTCTTCTCCCCCCCATTCAAAGGTGAATTTCACCCCGTCCACGATAAAAAGATATTTTTTCAGCCGGGGGAGGGTGAGCGCCATGTCCGCGGCAAATTCCTGATTGACTTCGTCATTGTTTTCGCTGGGACGGCTGTATATGATTTTATATAGGTGCCTTGGTTTCATGTGTTTCTTGTCCCGATAGCCGGGCCCGCCGAACATGGCCAGCTGTGACGCCCCGACCTCCAGAATCGGCAATGGCTTAAGGCCCAGGCGCACGCCATATAAAAAAGGATTCGCCATTTCCTGTCCATGGCGTTCGTCATTGAGCTGAGCAAAGATTACGTTAAATTGCACAGGACCGAGATAGGAGAAAACCCACGGCAGGAGGACCGGCTCCGGGTTGGAGATCTTGATCATGTCGAAAGGTTTGGCATTATTGGACATCAAAAGTGCACCGTGATAACTCGGCCCCCACCATAGAGAGTCTCTGCCGGCCTGAATATCAAAATTGGCAACGGTCAATTTGGCATAGCCCTTATGCAGCCTGACCTCTGTGCGGGCGCTGTGATTATCGAAGGTTCTGTACTCATTGAAGACAAAAGCCGGCTGAACAAAAAAGGAGAGGTATCGTCCCACCCGCGCATGTGACTGAAATTGCACGAGGGCATTATGGCCACGGATTTCCGGGAGTCCCTCCTGATTAAAGGTTGAAAAGGGACCGTCCAGGTAGCTGTAGGAGATGGAAACCGATTCGGCCGGCTTCAGAAAAGTGCCGGAGGCGCTGTGAGGAGAGCGCGCTTCTGCGATTTCCGCTTCGAAAAGTGTCGTGTATCTGTTTTGGATATCGCGGCAGCTTGCGGACGGCTCATCCATCAACGCGCACTGATGGAGCGCCGCGGCCAGCTGTTTGCCTATTTCGCCTCTGGTAAAAGGCCTGAAGGAATACATGTTGCTTGTGATCAGGCCTTCAGCCGCCCATAGTTCCATGTCGCGGTATAAGTCCCTCTCCAGCGAAATATTGGTGGAAGACATGGCATAAACGGAGGTTACAGCACAAAAGTAAACCGCCACAATAACGGTGATAATCGATGTTGCGATGAAAAAGGATTTATTTTGGGTCATATTTCAATCTTGTCCTGTCGCCCGATGTTCGGTTAGACGCAGATGACCGCGCATCACTTATCGGTCATACTCCACAAACTTTACTTCTGGAGCGGCAATCTTTGCATTACCGCCTTTGTCGCTTCCAGTACCTGCCGTGGCATTATATCTTTCATGCATTGGCCGGTTGGGCATTTTCTCAGCAGGCAGGGACTGCAGGGGAGGTTGCTTGTGATGACCGTGTGTCCCTTCCCGTAGGGGCCGGTTCTGGCCGGGTTGGTTGGACCGAAAAGTGCGATGACCGGTGTGCCTACAGCCGCCGCCAGATGCATCGGCCCGGAATCAGTTGTAATTACGCAAGCGGCTCTCTTATAGATTTCCGCCAGTACCGGCAGTGTGGTCTGCCCTGCGAGGTTGATCCCGCCTGTTTTCATGTGTGTGATGATGTCCTGGACATCTTCCTTTTTGCTTCCGGTAAAAACCACATCCAGTTTCAGCTCATTTTTTACAGAATCGCCCAGACTTGCGAATTTCTCATTATTCCATAACTTCGTTTCCCAATACGCAATGGGGTTGATAGCAATAAATCGTTTATCAGGCAAATGATATTTGGCCATGAGCGACAAAGCCTGCTTTTGTGTTTCCCCGGTAAGCGGCAAAATGAATTTTGCCGTGCTGACGGAGGCGCCCAGGTGCCGCGGAAAGTCCAGATAGCGATCCGCCGCGTGTTTATTCATATCTTCGTGAATTCTTTCATTGTAAAACAGACGGGTAAGTTCCTGCCAGGAATCGTAACCCAATTTTCTTTTACCGCGGCTTAAAAAGACGATGGCGGCGCTTTTGAACAGGCCGTGGAAATCAATGATCAGATCATAACGGCGGGCGCGCACCTGGGCGATAAAGAGCCTGGCCTCTTTGAGAACTTTCCCGACTTTTCCGCCTTTGAGGAGCTTTATCCAGCTTTTTCGCCGCAAAACAATGACCTCGTCGAGCAGGGGATGACCCACGACCAGGCCGGAAGCCGCCTCTTCCACCACCCAGGTGATGTGAGCTTTGGGGTAAAGCTCGCGCAGCGCCGCCAGAGAAGCCAGCGTATGGATGACGTCGCCGATGGCGCTTAATTTCACAATTAAAATATTCACTGGCGATCCTTCATAATCCAGCGCACCGCTCCGAGGATGTCCGCGGCGATATAGTCGGGACGATTATCCTGTGTTTCAGTTTCATGGTCTTTATCGCCTGATGAATGCCTTCCGTAGCCGGTCAAAACCAGCACACCTTTGACGCCGGCACGGTGTGCCGCTTCTATATCCGCATATTTGTCGCCTATCATGTACGAGCGGGCAAGATCAATGTCGAGCTCGTCGGCTGCCTGATAAAGCATACCCGGTTGGGGCTTGCGGCAGTTGCATACTTTTCTATAGGGTTCCTCCCCTTCGGTCGGATGGTGTGGACAGAAATAAAAACGGTCGATAAACGCGCCCCGCTCTCTTAAGGCCTGCTGAATATTTTGGTGTATTTCGCGGACATTTTCCTCGGTAAAAAAACCCCTGGCCACACCGGACTGATTACTGATGACGATAGCCTTCATGCCGCTTTGGTTGATCAGGCGGATCGCGGCAAAAGCGGCGGGTATCATGTGTAACCGGTCGGGGTGATCCAGATAGCCGACTTCCTCGTTGATGGTGCCGTCGCGATCAAGAAAAATGGCCGTGTTTATCTTCATGCTTCTCAACCCTTTGCCAGCAGGCGATGCGCCGCCTCATAAACATCATCTGCCGTGATGGAAGTCATGCAGCGAAAATCAGTCGGGCAGGTTCTCTTCAGGCAGGGGCTGCACTCCACCGGTTTACGCACCAGGAGGGTTTTTTCCCCGGGAGGCGAGGTCGTCACCGGATTGGTCGAGCCGAAGATCGCGACCGTGGGGATATTGAGAGCTCCCGCGACATGCATCAGTCCCGAGTCGTTGCTGATAAAAATGCGGCAGCGGGAAATGAGATGAATCGTTTCCCGCATACTGGAAATACCTGCCAGATTAACCATGGCGGAGCGGGCATATTTTTGCACACTATCGGTTGTTTCCCGGTCATCCTTTGAGCCAAAGAGGATTACCCGCGCACCGAGCTCGGCGCCGAGACGGTCCGCAACGGCTGCAAATCTTTCGGGAAGCCATCTTTTGGCGGGGCCGTACGTGGCACCCGGGGCAAGGCCGATAAAGCGGGTGTCCTCACCGGGCAGATACTTGGCCGCCGTCTCGTTAGCCGTTGCCGGTGATATAAAAGTTTCCAAATGCATTGTACGGTTGACGGGCGCGCATCCGAGCGCCTTGACCATTTCCAGATAATAGTCGATCTGGTGCACTTTGCGGATTTCTTCATTTCGGACTACCGGATGTGTCAGGAGAAAGCCCCGCCCATCCGTGTTAAAGCCGCTGCGGACGCGGATGCCGGCCGCCACGCTCATAATCGCCGCTTCTATTGCGTTTTGCAGAAGTATGGCCGCGTCAAAATTTTTTTTCCTGAGGGCGGTTGCCAGACGGAAGACGCCCACGGGATTATCGAATTTAGCTTCGTATGGAATTATTTCATCCGCCCGGGAAAAAAGGCGGTAAATTTCGGTCACCGGCCGTTTGGCCAGTATAGCCAGGCGCGCCTGCGGGTAGGTGGCGCGTACGGCGGAGACGGCGGGCAGGGTCATTACCGCGTCACCTATCCAGTTGGTGCCGCGGATCAGTATTCTTTGCAGGCCGGTTTGCGGCAGTTTCTTCTTTACGTTTAAAATCACAAAGCACCTCCCGGGATTTGTCCGGGGTTGGCCTTTTGTGACGCCCGATCAGCAGACGAGTACCGCCGGGCCTGCACAGGCCTCGTTTTCCAGCGCCGATGGAGCCAAAGCCACTGTCCCGGGTATTTCCTGACCTGCTCTTCGATTATTTTATTATAGTTCTGCGTGTTGGCCAGCAGATCCTCATCACGGTTGCCGGTTTTGACGGTTTCGATCTTTGGTCCGATTTCAGTGACATATGTGCCGTTTTTCATCCGGGTCGTAAAAACAGGTAAGACAGCCGCCCCCGTATGCATGGCCATCAGCGCGACTCCGGTTGTGGCACAGGCGGGCCTGCCGAAAAAGTCGATAAAGACACCTTCTCTGGCTGCAACATTTTGATCGATGAGCAAAATGACCGCCTCCCCATTTCTCAGCAGAGGCAGGACCATGCGCATGGCATTGGCTTTGTGCAGGTTGCCGATGCCCAACGCTGAGCGCAAAGATGTGCTGAATTCTTCCAGAAAAGCAGAGTCGAGCCGGCGGGCCATGAAGTGCGGCGCCCGGGAAAGAACGGCCAGCGCCGCGTTACCAAATTCCCAGTTTCCGTAATGGCCGGAAAACAGAAGGATGCCCCTGCCTTCGCCAAGGGCTCTTTCGTAATGCTCCAGACCTTTCACTCTGACATGGCGGTGAAGATTTTTTTTGTTCAAGCGCGTAATTGAGGGAAACTCGACAAATGTCAAAACGAAACTCAGGTATGTTTCTTTTATAATCTTCAGAAGCTCGCCGGTGGACTTATCGGGGAATGCCCTGGAAAGATTGTGCAGGGCTATGAGTTTGTGCGTATGCAGAAGATAGTATCCGGCACGGGCGACACACCAGGCAAAAAGGCGCTTGAGTGGCCGCGGAGCAATGCGCTCCAGAATTCTGATTGATAAAATGGCAACGTTCAACTTCAACCTCTATTTTTAATACATCTTTTTGGGGTCTAAGGTGACTCTGTTTTTATTTTTCCCTCCAGCCGACCGACGATAAACTCTTCAAAGGCGGTGGCAGCAGGCATGATGTGCATCTCAACGCGCACGGCGCAGATCAGTTTGCTAAATTCAGGATATGCCATAAGGCGCATCGCATCTTTTTCTGTCGTCACCCAGTAGTCCGCTCCGAGAGGTCTGAAGCCTTCCTGCAAAGCCTCCAGGTCAGACCGGCCGTATGGGTGGTGATCAGGGAAATCGATAAACGACAATATATCAGCTCCCTGTTGTTCCAGAATAGCTTTAAATGATTCCGGCCTGGCAATGCCGCAAAAGGCGCAAATTTTTTTCCCGGTCAGCATAACGGGGTCCAGGCGCTTGTTGTCCGAAAGAGTGACAATGTCCCGGAAGCGGTGTTTTGCCCGGAAAACGGGGATGCCGGCTGCAGTCAGGCGCGCGATTTCCGGATGCAGCACATCTGTATGTTCGTCGCGTGTCAGTATGAGGCAATCGGCCCGTTCAAGGCCTGATATCGGTTCGCGAAGGGGCCCCCGCGGCAGAAGATAACCGTTGCCGAAGGGCTGATGTGCGTCGAGTAAAACGATGTTTATATCACGCCGGATTTGTCTGTGCTGGAAAGCATCATCACAAAGCAGTACCTCTGCCCCAAAGTCTTCAATGGCTGCCTGCCCCGTCAGGTTTCGCCGGGCGCCTGTGAGGACCGGCACACCCGGAAGAGAGCGGGCGATCAAAAGAGGCTCGTCGCCTGCTTCCCGGGCATCGAGGAGAATGGTCCGCCCGTTGGAAACGACATTGACCGGTTGCGGGTTTTTACCTCCATAGCCGCGGCTGAGCACGGCGGTGCGGCAGCCCAGCCGCCCAAGCATTTGCGCCAGATATATCACGCAGGGTGTTTTGCCCGTGCCGCCGACGGTTATGTTGCCGACGCTGATGACCGGGCGGGCAAGTTTCACGGACTTCAAAATCCGTCGGTCGTACAGATAGTTGCGCTGCGAGACGACGAGGTGATAGGGTAAGGAGGCGAGGTAAAGAATCGCTCGGGTCGGGCTAAAACGGCGCGCTGATTCGTCCTCATTCCAGATCCTTTGCCAGGGAATCATTGCCATTTCCTTCGTCTTTAAACTGCAGATTATGCAGTCTGTAATACTCGCCCTTTTTGGCCATCAGCGTGTCATGGTCTCCTTCTTCCACGATTTCGCCGTTCACCAGGGCGATTATCCGATCGGCGTTGCGGATTGTGGACAGGCGGTGGGCGATGACCAGCGTTGTCCTGCCTTTCATGAGATTATCCAATGCACCCTGAACTTCTATTTCGGCTTCCGTATCCAGCGAGGAGGTTGCTTCATCGAGAATCAGAATAGGCGCGTCCTTCAGCAGAGCACGCGCAATAGAGATGCGTTGTTTTTCTCCGCCGGAGAGTTTCGTTCCGAGCTCGCCGATGTTAGAGTCATAACCTTTGGAGAGCTTCATGATGAATTTGTGAGCATTGGCCGCTTTGGCCGCACTGATTATTTCTTCGTCCGTCCTTTTGATGTCACCATAGGCGATATTGTTTTTTACCGTGTCATTAAAGAGAATGGTCTGCTGGGTGACCATGGCGATCTGGGTACGCAGCGACCGCACGGTGACATCGCGGATGTCATGCCCGTCGATGAGGATACGTCCACGGGATACGTCGTAGAAACGGGGGATCAGGTTGACCAGCGATGTCTTGCCCCCTCCGCTCATGCCGACAAACGCGATCACTTCGCCCGCCTTGATGGAGAGGTTTATGTTTTTAAGCACCGGCTCTGTTTCATAACTGAAAGTGACATTTTCGATTTCGATGCCCTTGGTTACTTTCGGCAGCTCATAGGCGCCGGGCTTGTCCATGATATCCGGCACCCGATCGATGATGGTGAAAATACGGTCGGCACCGGCAATGCCCTGGTTGATTGTATTGTTGACGCCGGTCAGGCGCTTGATCGGTTCATACAGCATGAGTGAAGCGGCGATGAAGGCGAAAAAAGTGCCGGGTGTTGAATGACCCTGAACGACGTTATAACCGCCGTAGAAGATGACAGCGGCCAGCCCTAATCCGCCGAGCAGTTCCATAAGTGGGCTGGAAATTGCGTTTACGGAAACGCCCTTCATGATGAGCTTGTAGATTCTTTCATTTTCGGAGGCGAAGCGGTTATACTCATAGTCCTCCATACAAAAGGCTTTGACGATGCGTGTTCCCGAAATCGTTTCCTGCAGAAGCGAATTGAGTGCCCCCATGGTTACCTGCAAAGAAGTGGTGACCTTGCGGATTTTCCGGCCGAACCAGGAAATAGGGTAGGCGGAAGCGGGAAGAACCACAATTGCGATAAGCGCCAGCTTCCAATCGGTATAAAAAATCACGGCAATCAGCGAAACGAGCATGACCGTATCCCTGACCAGAGAGGTGATCGCCTCGGAAGAGGCGGTTTGCACGGACATCACATCATTGGTGATGCGCGACATCAGCAGGCCCGTGGGATGCTCGGCAAAAAAAGACAGTGATTGCAGCTGTATCTTCTCGTACAGAACGTTGCGTAAATTAGTGACGATGCGCAGGCCGATGGAGCTCATGATAATACTTTGCGCGTATGTGGCAAGTCCCTTCAAAAGAAAAATAAAGATAATGATAAAGGGAACCCACTTCAGAGTGGAGAGGTCTCTGTTGATGAATATTTCGTCAATGATCGGTTTGGCGATCAATGGCAGCGCCGACTGCAGCATGCCGGCCAGTATCATACAAGGCACGGCCAGCAAAAAACGCAGGTAATATTTTTTGGACATCAACAACAGTCTTTTGAAGCTTTGCATGTCAGTTCCTATATCATGTTGCAGGCGATTTGTGCCGCTTTCCGGGCTGCTCCCGGCTCGCCCAGCTTTTCGCGTATGTTTTTGAGTTCGTGGATCATTTTGAGTTTCCTGTCGCTGTCCAATAAGATTCCCAGGGCCTCGGAAGCAATACGACGACCGGTGGCGTTGAGCTGGATGAGTTCCGGTGCGACGGACTTACCGGCGATGATGTTCACCAGTCCTATAAATTCAGGGTTAATGATCAGCTTGCCGATCAGCGCCGACAGAACCGACATTTTATAAACGATGACCATCGGTACGCCGATCAGTCCCGCCTCGAGCGTTGCCGTGCCCGAAGTAACAATCGCCAGATCACAGGCCGCCAGAACGTCATAGATGCGCCCGGAAACTATTTTTACGTCGATACCGGCCCCGGCGATCAGACCCCGGACGCTTTCCTGCCTGAGTGTATCGGCAAGAGGAATGATGTATTGAGCCTCCGGCATCCGTGCCGATATGATCCGGGCTGCTTTTATCATTTCCGGCAAAAGACGGCTCACTTCCGCGCTTCGGCTGCCCGGCAGGAGACCGATGGTCGGGGCCGCTTCGGCCAGACCGAACTCACCCCGGGCTGCCTGAGGTGTGAATGACGATTTGACCTGATCCGCCAGCGGGTGGCCGACATATTGTACTGTGTATCCGTAGCTTGCGTAAAAATCAACTTCAAACGGAAGAATGACCGCCATCGAGTCTATCAATTTTTTGATTTGTTTTACCCGTCCCTTACGCCAGGCCCAGACCTGGGGGCTGATGTAGTAGAAAACCGGGATGCCTCTTTTCTTTGCCGCCGGAGCGACGATGTTCAGATTAAAATCAGGAAAATCAATCAATATCACCAGGGCCGGTTTCAGAAGGTCCATTGATTTTTTTATGCCGGAAATTATTTTGATAAAAATTCTCAGCTTGGCGAGCGCTTCCGTGACGCCGACCACTCCTATGTCTTTTGCGTCAGCCAGGAGCTGCACACCCGCTTGTCTCATCTTCGTCCCGCCGATACCGTGAAATTCCAGACCCGGATTGATGCCCAGCATTTCGCGAACCAGGAGCGATCCATGCAGATCGCCGGAGGCCTCGCCGGCGACAATCATGACCTTTGTCGGGCAGCCGTCGCTTTTTCGCGTGTCTGTTTCTTTACAGGGCATGGACTATCACATCGGCGATTTTTCTTATTTCCTCCTGCGTCAGCTCCGGAAACATCGGTAGTGACAGGACCTCGGCACAGCAGTTTTCCGTTACGGGCAGACTTTCCTGAGGGCCGTACATCTTCAGGAACACCTCCTGCTGATGCAGAGGGACGGGATAGTAAATGGCTGAGGCGATACCGGCTTTGGCAAGAGCGTCGGCAACCGCCTGGCGGTTTTTCAGGCGCAATGTAAACTGGTGATAAACGTGCCGGCAGCCGTCTCGTTGTGTGGGAAGCACGAGGTCCTGTCCGGCCAGCACACGGCAATAGGCGGAGGCGTTGGCCCGCCTCTCTTCATTGAAATTATCGATTTGTGCCAGCTTGATGCGCAAAATGGCTGCCTGGATTTCATCGAGTCTGCTGTTGTAGCCGACCTCTGAATGATAATAACGCACGGCGCTGCCGTGGTTACGCAGCATTTTTATTTTGGCGGCGATTTCCTCATCGGCGGTAATGACCATGCCTCCGTCCCCGTAACAGCCCAGATTTTTACTGGGGAAAAAGCTGAAACAACCGATGTCGCCGAATGTCCCGACCGTTTTCCCCTGGTATTGGGCTCCGAATGCCTGGGCGCAGTCCTCGATCACTTTTAAATTATGTTCACGGGCGATCTTCATGATCGGCTCCATGTCTGCCGGGTGACCGAACAGGTGCACCGGAATGATGGCCTTTGTTTTTGGCGTGATTTTAGCCGCAATTTTTTGCGGATCGATATTGAAACTGTCCGGACAGATATCGACGAAAACGGCTTTGGCGCCCAACTGCGCCGCCACTTCGGCGGTGGCGATAAACGTAAAAGGTGTGGTGATAATTTCATCACCCGCGACTACGCCGGAGGCGCGCAGGGCAAGCAGCAGAGCGTCGGTGCCGTTGGCGCAGCCGATGGCGAAGGGAAGGCCGTGATAGGCGGCGACTTCTTTTTCCAGGGCGGCGACGTTTGGTCCCAAAATAAACTGTGTCTGTTCCAGGACACTTCCGAGTGCCTTGTCGATTTGTGTTTTCAGCCGGCTGTACTGCCGTTTTAAGTCAACCATTGGAATCATCATTGAAAGTCCTTTTCTGTTTTCATCTTTTGAAGTATTTCCACGGCAAGCGCCAAGGATGAGCGCCCCTCCTCACCGGATACGACCGGTCTTGTGCGTGTCATCACCGCGCTGATAAAAGAGCGGATTTCTTCCTCGAGCGGGTCGTGGCTTCCCACTTCGATGCTGTTTTGTACAATTTGTCCCTTGCCGTCGGGACCGGTTGTTTTTTTAAACGAGATTATTTCACGTTTACGTGTGTCCACCGCGTGATAACCTTCCGGTCCGAAGAAGCGAAGCTTCTGCATCGTTTTGGCGCTGATGCGGCTGGCCGTAAGATTGGCGATGCAGCCGTCGGCGAAGGTCAGACGGACATTGGAAATATCTATTTTGCCGGAAAGCACAGGCACACCGATCGCTTCGAGATTAGTCACCGGCGAGCGGACAAACTTTAAAACCAGATCCAGGTCATGAATCATCAGATCAAGAATCACGTCCACATCCGTACCGCGCTCAAAAAAGGGATGCAGGCGGTGTACTTCGATGAAGACCGGGCGCGTAATGATTTTTTCCAGCGCCATCACGGCCGGATTGAAACGCTCGACGAAGCCGACTTGAAACACTGCCTTGTTTTTGCGCGCCAGCTCGAGCAGGTCGTCCGCCTCTTCAAGCGTTGCGCAAAGCGGTTTTTCAATCAGAACGTCTATTCCCGCGGCCAGGAAATCGCGTGCGACCCGATGGTGCCAGGCCGTGGGGACGGCGATGCTTACCGCATCAACTTTGCCCAGCATCTGTTTGTGATCGGTAAATGCCTCGCAGTTGTATAGAGAGGCCGCCTGGCTGGCTCTGTCCGGCTCGGTGTCGGCCACAGCCGTGATTTTACAATCGCTGATTTTGGCGTACTTCTGCAGATGATAGTTTCCCAGATGGCCGATACCGACCACTCCTGCGCGAATTTGTTTTGTATTGTTCATCTTTTTTTTTCACTCTAGCGGCAAATACTTCGTTTCGATTTTTGAATAAACTCGATAAAGTGACGCACTTCCGGGCAATCCTCCACTTCCGTGGCCGCCTTTTCCAGCGCTTCTTCCAAAAGCAGATCAGAACGGAAGATAATCCGGTAGGCATGCTTGAGGGCGGCAATGGTGGCTTCGGAGAACCCCCGCCTCTGCAGGCCGATCAGATTGAGGCCGAAAAGAGAGGCCCGGTTACCGTTGGCGACGGTATAGGGAGGTATGTCTTTGACAACCGCTGATGCTCCACCCACCATCGCGTGGGCGCCGACACGGCAGAATTGATGGATGCCGGACAGCCCGCTGACAAACGCGAAGTCTTCCAGATGAACATGACCGGCCAGCGTGGAGGCGTTGGCCATGATCACATTGTTTTCCAAAATGCAGTTGTGTGCGATATGGCAATAAGCCATGATCATATTACGGTCGCCGATGATCGTAAGGCCTTGGTCGGCGGTGGTGCCGCGATGAATGCTTACATATTCACGGATCATATTGAAGTTGCCGATAATCAGCCCCGTTTTTTCGCCGGCGAATTTAATGTCCTGGGGCGGGGCGCCCAGTGAGCAGAACTGCAAAATGTGGCAGCCTTCGCCGATTTGTGTGTAACGGTCAATAACAGTGTGTGGACCGATGATCGTGTTTTTGCCGATTTTTACATCGGGTCCGATAATCGAGTAGGGGCCTATTTCCACTCCCTCTTCCAGTTCGGCTTCCGGTGCTACAATGGCTGTTGGATGAATATTCATACTTCGTCTTTTCCTGTTTTGTTTATTATTTTTTCGAGTTCTTCCACCTGCCTGATGAGGCGCAGCAGTTTGACACGCATATCCGGCAGCCTGATTTTAGCCGCCTCCACACGCATCCATTCCTTAAAGGGCAGCGGCGGAATGCCGCCGCCGGTGAAACCTTCCGGAATATTCTTATTGATTCCGGATGAAGCGGCAATGGCGGCACGGTCACCAATCGTGA
This sequence comes from Syntrophaceae bacterium, assembly GCA_018056765.1. Classification (GTDB taxonomy): domain Bacteria; phylum Desulfobacterota; class Syntrophia; order Syntrophales; family Smithellaceae; genus UBA8904. The sequence continues at coordinate 40,078 of JAGPFA010000011.1, read as the reverse complement.
CGTGTCCGACAATACCCACCTGCCCGCCGATCATCACACTTTTGCCGATTGTGGTGGAGCCGGAAATCCCCGTCTGGGCGGCAATAGCCGACTTTTCGCCGATGACGACATTATGGGCGATCTGTACGAGGTTATCCACTTTCACATTGCGCTGAACCCACGTTTTCCCCATGGTGGCACGGTCCACCGTTGTGTTGGCCCCCAGTTCGACATCGTCGTCAATCTGTACGATGCCGACCTGCGGAATTTTGGCGTTCTTCTCTCCGGGGGCGGCAAAACCGAACCCGTCTGCGCCGATGACGACACCGGAGTGTAAAATGACACGCCTGCCGATGATTGAGCCTGCATAAACGCTGACATTGGCGTAAAGAATGGAATCTTCACCGATGGTAACGTCTTTGCCGATAAACACACCCGGATAAATAACTGCACCTCTTTCTATCCTGGCTCCGCGGCTGATGAAGGAGCGCGGGTGGACAACGGCTTCAGGAGAAACGGATGCTCCGTCTTCTATATAAGCGTCCGGGCTGATGCCGGGCCGGCCGTGATCAACCGGGTAGAACAGGCCCAGCAGTTTTCCGAAAGCCAGATACGGGTCGTCGGCGATAATCAGGTTTTTGCCAGGCTCCACTGTTCCCGGCGGGACAATAACCGCGGCGGCACGGGTGGCGGCGAGCATTTTTAAAAATTTGGTCTGAGCAATGAAAGTCAGATCATACTCGCCTGCCTCTTCCAGAGGCTTCAAATCCCTGATGATAACAGTTTCGTCTCCGATCACCGTCGCGCCGATGATGCCGGCTATTTCTCTGATGCTTTTTTCCATCTTTTTCCGTTTGTCTTATTTCTTGCCGGCCGCAGATTTATTGTATTCCTCTATTATCTTGTTGGTGATATCAGCGGACTTGTCATGATAGGGCAGAGGAACGCTGCTGTAATCTATAATCAGCGAATACTTTTCCTTTTCACCGATAGTGCGCACAACTTTCAGGATTTCCGGCATCATTTTTGCGCTGTACTCCTGGTCGCGCCTCTGGTATTCTTTATTGGTGTCGTCAACGAGAATCTGGTAGTCGCGCATTTTTCTCTGATAGGCCAGTTCCTTGTCGCTGCGGGCGGCCGGCGTCATGACGGCTCCCTGTTTTTCCAGCTCCTCCTTCATTTTCGTGATTTCGGTTTCCATGGCTTTAATGGCTGCCTGCTTTTTATCATAAAAAGCCTTAAATTCGTCAGCGGCTTTTTTCCCTGCGTTGGAACCCTGGATGACCTGATGCATATTAAAAAAACCGATTTTATCGGCGCCAAAGGACGCACCGGCCCATCCGAAAACAAACAGCATCAGTCCGGCAAAAAGGTAAATAGTTTTTCTCATTTCTTTTTCCTCCCTTTATCATTTCTGTGTGTGTACAATGCGAGCCGTTCGCTACATGAACATGCCGATGGTGAATTCCCATCGCCCGGCCTTTTCATTATCGCGGCGGTCCAGAACGTAGCCGTATTCCAGTCTGAGCGGGCCGATCGGTGACTGCCAGCGGACACCCGTTCCTACGGTGTGCCTCAGATCGTCCGGGCGGTAATGTCCGTTCCAGGTGTTACCTGTATCATAAAAAACGACGCCTTTTATTCCCGCTTCCCTGATCAGGGGAAAAACAACTTCCAGAGATCCGGACAGCATGCTAGTGCCGCCCATGACGTCGCTGGTGCCGACCGGGTTTTTGATAACTTCGTATCCTTCCGGGACGCCTGTATTTGAATATTTTCTTCTTAACACCAGCTCGTCCTCGGGCCCGATGTAGCGCAGACCGCGCAGCGAGTTTATTCCACCCAAAACGTACCTTTCATAAATAGGCAGGGATTTTCCGTGGTTGCTTTGCAGGTAGCCGATCCTTCCTTTGACGCCGAAGACGACTTCACCATATAAGGCGTAATACCAGGCCGCGGAACCTCCGTATCTGGTGAACTCGGTGTTTCCTCCGAAAGGTATGCCGGCATGCTGAACGGAAACACTGGCTTTCGATCCTTTGGACGGAAACATCATGTCATTTGTTGTATCTCGCGACAGCGTCACTGTTACCGAGCTGGTGACTCGCTGACCCTGCTCCTGCCTGATATATTCCGAGACCCTATATTCATTGGTGACATTTATCTTATCAACACTCAGCCGGTAACCGACGTATCCGGAAACCCGTTCAAACAGGTGATGTCCCATCATCAGGCCGCCGCCCGCCGTATCGAGCTTGTAGTTATCGTATTCCTTATCGTATTTCCATAAATCCGCCTTGGACCACAGGGGCATGTCAAACAGCCACGGCTCGGTGAAGGAGAGCTCGTAGTTGTTGGTTTTTGATCCCAGAGACGCCTTCAGGCTCAATTCCTGGCCGTAGCCCAGGAAATTCTGCTGGGAAATCTGCGCCATGATTACCGCCTGATCGACGGCGCTGTAGCCGGCGCCGATCATGAACATGCCGGTGTTTTTTTCCTTCACGCGGATATTGAGATCCATCGTGTCGCCCTGGCCCTTTTCCGTCTGGATGTCCACTTCTTCGAAGTAGTTCAGATAGTTCAGTCCTTCATAGCCGGCCTTGAGTTTGCTGGAGGAATAGAGATCTCCTTCGGCCAGCGCCAGCCTGCGCCGGATCACTTTGTCACGGGTAATGGTGTTTCCGCTGATGCTGATCCTGGCAATATAAATAGGATTGCCTTTCTCCAGATGAAAATTGACATCCAGCGTTTGCTCTTTTTCATGAGAGGAAATGTTGGGCGTGACATCCGCCTGAGCGTATCCCTCGTCGTTGGCGGCAGTGGTGATGGCTTCCATGTCTTTGAGGATAGTTTCCCGGCTGTAGTAATTGCCTGTCTTTGTTTTTAAATCGGCCATCAGCTCACTTAGCGGTTTGTCGAGGGTATCTCCGGTTATCTCGACCTTGCCGAACTTGAAGCGCCGGCCTTCCCTGACTGCAATTTTAATGTGGATGCCTTTGGTGTCCCGTTCGATGACCGGTTCGCCGATCTGAGCGTTGACAAAACCGTTATTGAAATAAAAGGAAGTGAGTTTTTGTATATCCTGTTTGAGCTGTGCCGGCTGCAAAATACCCGTATCCGTGATAAAACCGAGCAGTGTACGCTCGGAGGTGGACATCATGTTCACCAGTTCTTTGTTGGTGAAAGCCTCATTGCCTTCAAAAGTGATTGAACGGATATAAACTCTCTCATTTTCTTTAATGTTCAGAACCACGACAAAATCTTTGGGGCCGTCCTGCTCCAGACGATGGGTGATTTCCGCGTTGTAATATCCTTTGGTTTCGTAAAGCCCTTTTATTTTTTGTATATCTTCCTTGATTTTATCCTGATTTACGCTTTGGCGTGTCTTTACCGACATGACGCCGGTGATGTCGTCTTTGTCCAGCTTCTTGTTGCCGAGGATTCTTATTTCGGAGATGAGCCCCTTTTCCGTTACCGTGTAGGTGAGTATTTTCCCCTGGGCGTCCGCTGTGACCTCGGCCTGGACATCAGCGAAAAAGCCCATTTTGAAAATCGCTTTAATATCGGCGGAGACATCTTCTTCATTGAGCATTTCGCCCGGCCTGCTTATCAGTTTCTGTCTGATGGCGTCCGCGCCGATCTTGCGGTTGCCGGCGATATCGATACGAATTATTTTATCCGCCAGCCCCAGGCCTCCCATGATAGCTGCGGCAAGCTGCCTGGCAAGCTCCTCCTGGCCGGTTGACTCCCCGCCCTGAACTGAGATGACGGGCAATGTGGCTTGCGCAGCCGTATCGATGATGCGCATATCGACATTCAGAGTATCGCCGAACTTTGTGACGCTGCCGGTGATGATGTAATCAATCCCGAGCTGTCTGCCGGCTCGGGCGGCGTCACCGGTGCCGAGCGAAACCGCCTGCTGCAGCTTTGTGTCCGGTGGTGCGGTTCTGATTTTCTTTTCTTTCTCAAGCTGCGCCAGCAGACGCTGATGGAGGGATGTTTGAAGCTGCCCGGAATCGCGCTCGGCATGCACGGCGAAAGGAAAGAGGCACACTTCTTTTGTCTGCCCGTACGCGCACGGACAAAGCAGCATAAAAAGGAAAAGAAAAGAAAAGAGTTTACTTGTGATTCTCATATATTTTCCCGTCACGCAGGCCGATCCTTCCGGTCATTCTGTCTGCCAGCGCTTTGTTGTGTGTCACCACGATCAGCGTAATGTTTTTTTTCGCATTTAAATTCAACAGGACGTCTTCTATCCTTTTTCCTGTTTCCGTGTCAAGGTTTCCTGTCGGCTCATCGGCCAGCAGTATTTCCGGTTCCATGATCATTGCGCGGGCGATGGCCACACGCTGCTGCTCTCCCCCGGAGAGTTCTCCGGGCTTATGTTTCAGTCTTTGCTCCAGGCCGACTTCCTCCAGTACCTGCCGCGCTTTATCCACCGCCTCTTTCTTCTTTAGACCGCTGATGAGTGCCGGCATGATGGTGTTTTCCAGCGCGGAAAATTCCGGCAACAGGTTGTTGAACTGAAAAACAAAGCCAATCATCTTATTGCGGAAGGCGGCCAGCTTTTTTTCATTCCATTCAAAAACATTTTGTCCGTTGATGGCAAGAGTGCCGGATGTCGGGTGATCCAGTGTGCCGAGAATATGAATCAGTGTGCTTTTGCCTGCGCCGGAGACACCGACGACGGCCAGAGATTCGCCTTTTTTTATCTCCAGATTCAGGTTGCGCAGGACTTCTATCCGATTGCCGTCCTTGATAAATGTCTTGGATAAATTTTCCAAAATGATCATTGTGTCATCTCTTATTCGTATCGCAACGCTTCGGCCGGATCCAGCCGCGAGGCCCTCAGCGCCGGGTAGATGGTGGACAAGAGGCAGATGAGCATGGTGCCGACGGCGATAACAACCACATCGCTGTAATTGACCTTTGAGGGCAGCTCACTTAAGTAATACACGTCGCCGGGCAGGATTTTGAACTTGAAGATTCTTTCAATGAAGGAGGAGACGCTCTGGAGGTTCAGAGCGACGGCCAGACCGGCGATAGTGCCGAAAACAGTCCCTACCGTTCCCACGATCAGCCCCTGGTAAACAAAAATTTTCATGATGCCTTTTGAAGTGGCGCCCATTGATTTGAGTATGGCGATGTCTTTGTTTTTTTCCATGACGATCATGATGAGGGCGCTGATGATGTTGAAGGCTGCCACTAAAACAATCAGGCTAAGAATGATAAACATGACCCGTTTTTCCAGTTTCAGGGCGGCAAAGAGGTTTTTGTTCATCTGCATCCAGTTTTGCACGAAAAAAGGAAAGCCCAGGGAACTCTGGAGATCGCGTCCGATGGCATCGGCCTGATAAATATCTTTGACGACGATATCGATGCCTGAGACGGTATCACCCATTTCCAGAAATTCCTGGCAGCTTTTAATGGACAAAAAGGCCAGTTTGGCGTCATATTCGTAAAAGCCTGATTCGAAAATGCCCGTCACAATAAATTTTTTCATGCGCGGGACCATACCCATCGGCGTGGAGATACCGCCCATCGGCGAGATGATGGTGATCGGATCATACAGAAAAAGTCCCATGTTCCGGGCCATTTCCCGGCCGATGAGAATACCCTGAAGATCTTTATCCTCGTCAGGCAGTTCCTTTTGCACATCAGCGGGGATTTGATTGACATATTCAATATCTCCCTCGCGGATTTTTCCCAGATTCAGCACGCCGGGCGCGCTTTTTGTTTCAATGCCGCGGATGATCACGCCGGTGATACCGTTTTGATTGCGCATCATGGCTTCCGTATAGATAAAGGGGGTGGAGGCGACAACGCCCCGGGTCTTGTCAATTTGATCCCGCAGAGCCTGATAATCTTTCATTGGTCCCTTGAGGCCGGCGGTTACTTCGATGTGGGAGCGGATGCCCAGAATTTTATCGCGCAGATCCTGTTCAAAGCCGTTCATCACGGCCAGGACGATAATCAGCGTGGCGACGCCCAGAAAGATGCCGAAAATCGAGATGAACGTGATGATCGAAACAAAAACCTGTTTTCGTTTCGCCCTCATATATCGTCTGCTGATGAAAAATTCGTAGGCCATAAAAATATATCCTGCCGTAATATTACGGGCTATCCCTGTTTAGTTCTCAGTAGAGGAAACAAGATAACGTCGCGGATGGATGCCGAGTCGGTAAAAAGCATAACCAGCCGGTCGATGCCGATACCCTCTCCGGCGGTGGGCGGCATGGCGTATTCCAAAACGCGGATGTAGTCTTCATCCATCTCATGGGCCTCGTCGTCGCCCGCCTCCCGTTCCTTGAGCTGCTGCACGAAGCGCTCTCTTTGATCGGCCGGGTCATTGAGCTCGGAAAAGGCGTTGGCGATTTCCCGCCCTGAAATATAAAGCTCGAACCGGTCAACCAGCTCCGGATTTGTCTCCGACCTCCTCGACAGCGGCGATACGGCGACCGGATAGTCTGTTACAAAAGTGGGTTGAATCAGCTTTTTTTCCACGAGCTCGTCGAAAATCGCCATAAGGATTTTTCCCGGCGGATCCGCCGGCTTGATATTACATCCTGCCTCGCGGGCGAAAGCGGCGGCACGGCCGATATCAGTGAGCGCATCAGGATCCATACCGGCGATCTGCAGCAGGGCGTCTTTCACGGACAGGCGCCGCCACGGTGGAGTCAGGTCGATTTCCTGTCCCTGATAGGTAAAAGTGAGTTTATTGAAAATATTGTGGGCGATGAAAGCAAACAACTCTTCCGTAAAGGACATCAGGTCCGTATAGGTGGCATAGCTTAAATAAAACTCCATCATGGTGAATTCCGGATTGTGAAAGGTGGAGATGCCCTCATTACGGAAGTTACGGTTAATTTCATAGACCCTTTCCAGACCGCCGGTGACCAGGCGCTTTAAGTAAAGCTCCGGCGCGATCCGCAGGTAGAAATCCTGGCCCAGGGCGTTGTGATGGGTTTTGAAAGGGCGGGCGACCGCGCCGCCGGCCTGCGGCTGCATCATGGGCGTTTCCACTTCCAGAAAATCGTGGTTGTCCATGAATTCACGGATTAGTTTAATGATCTTGCTGCGCCTGTGAAAAATTTCCCTGACCTGCGGGTTGGAAATTAAATCGAGATGGCGCTGACGGTAGCGGGTTTCTATATCGGTCAGGCCGTGCCATTTTTCCGGCAGGGGGTGTATCGCTTTGGCGGCAAGACGGATACTTGCGGCTTCGATGGTCAGCTCATCCGTTTTTGTCCGGAACATTTTTCCCGAAACATAAACAATGTCACCTATGTCCAGCTTTTTGAACAGGGCAAAATCATGCTCGCTCAAGATATTTTTTGCCAGATAACACTGTATCCGGCCTGTGCGGTCCTGAATTTTGATGAAGGCCGCCTTACCGAAATTGCGCACAGCCATCAACCGGCCGGCGACTGAAAAGGTTTCGGCAAGCTTGCCCAGCTCATCGGTGGATGCTTCGCCGAGGCGTTCAATGATTTCGGCGGTTGTATTTTGGGGCTTGATATCGTTGGGGTATAAATTGACTCCGGCTGCTTTCAGGGCCGTGATTTTTTCGAAACGAGCCCTTAAAAGATCGCTGTCTTCCATAATGTCTCCATTTTTTCTAAAGTCAGTTTCCCTATATTTTTTTTGGCCTTAAGTCAAGTCAGATTGTGCAGGAGAGCCCGGGCAAGGGTGTTTTCGCGAGGGTAAAAATGTGTTTGCCTACGGGCGGCATGTTATGTATGATGCACGACACTTTACTTACAGGGGGGGAAAATGATCAACAAGGCGATACTTATCGGCAGGCTGGGCAAGGATCCGGAAATCCGCTATACGCCGGATGGGACCATGGTTACCAATTTCAGCCTGGCCACTGATGAACAGTGGAGGGATAAAAGCGGCGAAAAAGTCCAAAAAACAGAGTGGCACCGTATTGTCACTTTCGGCAAACTCGCGGAAATTTGTGGAAATTACCTGGTCAAGGGGAAACTGGTTTTTATTGAAGGCCGTATTCAGACGCGTGCCTGGGAAGATAAGGAAGGCGTGAAACGCTACACGACGGAAATCGTGGCCAACGACATGAAGATGCTCGATCCCAAGGGGCAGAGCAAACCAGACGATGCCGCCGCGTCCACGATGCCGCCAGGCGGTGACCAGCCTGAGGACGTTCCGTTTTGAACCACGGGCTTTGACGATTAATCGATAGGGAACAGACAGGCGCTACTTGTCTTCTTCTTTTTTTACCGGCTGATTTGTCGAGTCGTTCTGGCCAGAGACTGATTTTTTAAAGTTTCTGATGCTTTGACCGAGGGCGGAGCCGATTTGCGGCAGCTTTCCGGCACCGAAAATGATCAAAACAATAACCAGTATGATCAATAACTCTTGAATTCCAAAACCAAACATGGGTACACCTTCTTTCTTTTACGGCAGGTGCAGGTGAATCACCTGTCCCGGCTTTCCTAAATTTTCTATTGCTTTCCCATCGAAACTTATCCGGATGCCTCCGGCGTTACCAATGTCCACGCGGAATCGCTCTGCCTTGCGGGCGATTTTATCTCCGCGCTTGAGTAAAACCTCCACCGGCTCCTTATCATCACTTTGAATACGGAGCCAGGTTTCTTCTGTGGCTTCCACGGCCAGGAGAAACTCTTTACCTTCTCCGGCATCGGCCGGAACTATGGCAGGGGTTTCGATTTGGCCTGCCGTCGCGGCGGCGTCTTCGGTTTTTACTGTCGCCTGAGATACCATTTCATCAGACGGTTTTTTCCCGTCGCCGGCCTCCGGCCGATCGTCTGCCTGCGGGAGGATTTGACTTGCGGAGGGGGAGCCTTCCCGCTCCGCAGCGGCGGTCGGTCCTCCGGAGAAATCCCCTGCAGGTTTGTAGGCGACACTTACCAGAAAAGACACGGCAAGGAAAATAATAAAAATACCTGCGATCCACAATATGGTTTTATGTTTGCGTATGATTTGGGCAAATACTCCCGGCTGGGGCACATCCGCGAGGGCTTTTTCCCTGGCATGGACATTCCGGAGGTATTCTTCGTAGCGGGCCAGTACAGGGCTGCTGTCCACACCCAGAGCCGCGGCATACGTTTTAATGAAATTCCGTGTGTACAGGGGCACGGGGAGCAAATGAAAAGCGCCGTTTTCAATCGCCTCCAGATTGACGACACTGATCCGTGTGCGTTTGAATAATTCCTTCAGGGTCAGACCGGAATTTTCCCGCGCCGTTTTCAGATCAGTTGCCGGGGCATTTGTGTCAAGTTCTATGGTCATATGCCTGCCGTAACCGTGCTGGAATAATTGACGTATGCTTAACACTATTTATTGCAGAGCGCAACTTTTTATAAAAGAAGTTATTGATTTTTTAGGCGGCTCTGGTGTGATCTCCCTTACTTTTTGCGCTGATTTATGATTTAAATCAGTTCACGATTATTGGCACAGGGAGTATTAGTTTTATGAAAGAGATTGCCGAATTTGCCCGGGCACTGGCCCGCGATGCGGGAGCACTGCTGGTGGAAAAATTTACCGGTCAAAACCGGGTCTTTTACAAGGGAACGATCGACCTGGTAACGGAGGCGGACAAAATGTCGGAGGATCTGATACTGACACAGATAAACCGCCGCTACCCGGAGCACGGAATTTTGTCGGAGGAATCAGCCGTAAAAAATGATCAGGCCCCCGTTCGTTGGATTATCGACCCGCTGGACGGGACCACCAACTATGCGCATGGATTCCCTTTTTTTTGCGTGTCGATTGCCTTTGAACAGGAGGGTATCGTGGAGGAGGGGGTTGTTTATGATCCGTTGAGAGACGAACTTTTTCAGGCCACCTGCGGGGGCGGAGCTTTTCTCAATGGTCGCAGGCTTCAGGTCTCCACGGTGGATGAATTGTCCCACGCTCTTCTGGCCACCGGTTTTCCATATGATATCCGTGTCAGCCGCCAAAACAATCTTGATTACTTCAATGCAATGGCGGTAAGCGCCCAGGCCGTGCGCCGTCCGGGCGCGGCGGCCCTGGACCTGGCTTATCTGGCTGCGGGAAGGATCGATGGTTTCTGGGAACTGAAACTCAAACCCTGGGATACGGCCGCCGGCTGTCTGCTTGTCCGGGAGGCGGGTGGTATTGTTTCCGATTTACAGGGGGAAGCATGGGATTTATATTCCGCGGGACTGGTGGCTTCCAACCGCCTGCTTCACGAACAAATGATCGACGTCCTAAGAAAGGTCAAAAATGCCAAAACCAGGAGCGGCGGCTGATGCGTGTCCGACTTCCTGATAGCCTTTTACGCGCCGATGAGTTTTATCATTACTTTTCTTGATCTCGGGCCGTCGAATTCACAGAAAAAAACAGATTGCCAGGTGCCTAAAATCAGACGGCCGTTTTCGATGATGACCGTTTCGGAGGCGCCCACCAGCGATGATTTGACATGAGCCGCCGAATTACCCTCCGCATGCCGGTAGTTTGCGGCCAATGGGACAGCGCGGTCGAGCGCAGCCAGAATATCGTGAGGCACATCCGGATCGGCATTTTCGTTGATGGTTATGGCGGCGGTGGTATGGGGAGTGTAGATCAGGGCGATTCCCGATTGGATTTTTTCCTCTTTGAGGGCTTGTTGCACGATCGCCGTGATGTCGATCATTTCATGGCGGGCGCCGGTTTTCAGCGAAAATTCCCTGAGCATCTTTTTTATCCTCATTTCAGACGGCTTTTAGCCGCTGCGTAAATGTCACTGATGGCTTCCCGGGAAATTATTTGCGCGGCCCGGCTTGCCGCTCGGGCGTACCCCCGCGGTGATTGTTCCCGGAGAGATTCTTCTGTGTGGTATTTCTTTTGAAACAAAAGCCTTTTGTCTGTTTCTTTTTCCCGTGTATCTTCGACGGCCAGCGACACGCTGATCAGCGCCTTCTTCTGGCCCGCCTCCGAGCGCAGATAAAATTCTTCAATGCCTCCGGAAACGACAAACCGCCCGCTGCCTGTTTCATGTCGCGAGAAGACGGCTTGAAATATCCCGCCTGTCCTCATGTCGGCGACAATGCCGTCGGCGAGCATGTCTGCCGGATTCACCGCCCACCTTGAATAATTGAACGAGTCGAAACCGAAATCATCATCGCGGAAGATCATGTCGGTTGAGTTATAGGCGGCGGCCACCGAAAAACGGTTGAACTTGATGCTGGCTGGCAGAGTCCCCGCCTCATCGCGGACGGAAGGCGGCCAGCTCAACAGATATTTGTCAATGCTGTAGGCGGGTCTGGATCCGCCGGCACAGCCGGCGGCCAGAAACACAAAGGCCAAAGCAAGTGTCAGCCGGCAAGCATGCCTGAGCATTTTCCCGAGGCGCGGTTGCGGGGGCATGGAGTAATGCATGGGTGTCTTTTCCTTTCCTTTCCTTATTCCATTGGTTTACGTGGCGGCGCCGGTTTGGTAAAGATCAGCTCCGAGGGGTCGCGGTTGAGTCTGTCGGCCAGCGTTTTCAGATTTTCCGAAGTGATGCGCAGATTTTCCGTTGTGTCCTGAAGTTCATTGGTGATGGTCTTTGTCTTCATATCCACGTCCTGGAGTATCTGGGCCGCCTGCGTTTCTTTTTCGGCCAGTTTCAGGGCCTGAAGCTCGCGATCGGCCTGTCTGACCAGGCGGCGGGCGTCCGTCAGGACGCCCAGCGCTTCATCCAGTGTTTGATCCACTTTACCTTCCTTAGTAATACGGTTAACCTGCGCGATGCTTTCATCGAGTCGGGAGGAGATTGATTCCAGATTGGCCAGGATATTGTGAAGACGGTTTCCTTCCATGAATTTTCTGATCGCTTCAGTGGTCTGTTGCAGATTGTCGGAGATGGCCTGGAAATCGATCGTGCCTACTTTCTGCATGACATCCCCCGCATCCGACAGAATACGACTGATTTCCGACAGACGCGACGGGATCACCGGATAGGGGGGCTTGAAGGAAAGTTTTGGCGAGCCTGCCAGTTCTCCTTCACTGATCTGATCGAGTTCGATAAAAACCACCCCGGTGATGCCGGCCGTTTTCAGCGAGGCGATGGTCTGTTGGGCCATCTCACCCCTTAGATTGATTTTCATGATCACCTCGATCAGGCGGTAATCCGGGGCGACACCAATTCGTTTCACATTGCCGATGGCCACGCCCCGGTACTTGATGGCGGAATCCACCTGGAGGCCCTGCACTGATTCGTCAAAATACACCGAGTAGAGCGACCCCTTGGCGAAAAATTTGGCTGCTCCGATCCAGATGAGAACTCCTGCGAAGATCAGCACGCCGACGATGACAAAAAGACCTATTAAAAACTTTGTGCTATTTGTCGCCATATATCCCCTGATGAGCCGGTATTGCCGGCGACTGGCGCAAAAAGAAACTTTTCACGCGCTGGTCGTCGGTGCGTTCCTTCAGTTCCGCGGGTGTCCCCTCCGCGATGATCCCAGCCGCCTGCTTGTCCAACATTAACACTCTGTGGGCTATTTTGTAAATAGATTCCAGTTCGTGGGTGACAATCACCATAGTTGTGCCGAGAGCTTCGTTGGTTTTTGTGATCAGATCGTCCAGTTCGACGGCGGTGACCGGGTCGAGACCGGCGGACAGTTCGTCGAAGAAAAGCACGCGCGGATCGAGCGCCATGGCCCGGGCGATCCCCGCTCTTTTTCTCATGCCGCCGGAAAGTTCAGCCGGATAGTGGTTATCGTATCCCTCCAGGCTGACCATGCCGAGCTTCATCTTGATTATTTGATTGATTCTGTCCGCCTCCAGATCTGTGTGTGCCTGAAGGGGCAGCTCGATGTTTTCCCTGATCGTCATCGAGCTCAACAGAGCACCCGCCTGGAACAGAACGCCGATATTCCGGTAATACTCGTTCAAAACAGATTCGGAAGCGGAGGTGATTTCCGTCCCCTCATAGAAAACCTGTCCGGCGTAAGGTTTTTGCAGGCCGATCATTATTCTCAAAAGAGTCGATTTGCCGCAACCTGATTCGCCGACAATCACCAGCACCTCGCCCTGGTGAACATCAAAACTCACGCCTTCAAAAACAATATTGTCCCCGAAGCGTGCAGAGAGGTTTCTTACTTCGATAACTGCTTTCCTGTTTCGTTTCATGGTTACGTTACCCTCAGGCGCATGTTCAGGAAAAAGAATCATACCTTCGTACGTAATAGAGCATAATGGCGAAAATCGAATCTGCCACCACGATCATAAATATTGCGGTAACCACGGCGGAGGTCGTGAATTTTCCGACATCCTGGGCACCGGCACGGACCATAAATCCCCGCTGGCAGCCGACGGCAGAGACCAGCCCGGCGAAAACGGCCGCTTTGATCATACTGGTGACGACATCGAAGACGCTGATTGCTTTGATGGATTGCGTCACATAGGAGTTCAAACTAAGATCAAGGCTGGTGACCCCGATAATCATACCGCCTATGACACCGGACACATCAGCATAAACCGTCAGGATCGGCACCACAATGACGGTAGCCAGCACCTTGGGAACGGCCAGAAAGCGTACCGGATCAAAACCCATGATTCTGAGTGCGTCAACCTCCTCATTGACGACCATCGTGCCGATTTCCGCCGCATAGGCAGAGCCGGAGCGGCCGGCCACCAGGATGGCCGTCATCAATGGCCCCAGTTCCTTGACCATCGCGAAACTTACCAGCGAGGGAACATAAATATTGGCGCCGAACTGCTTAAATTGAAGATAAGCCATGAACGCCATGATCAGTCCCATCAAAAGCCCGATCAGTCCGACGATCGGCAGACCATCGACGCCGGCGCGCTTAACGTAGAAAAGGAGATCTTTACCCCTAAGAGATGTCGGATGTCTCAACGTATAGGCAAAGGCCGTGATGATATCGCCCAGGAAAGTGACAAAATGAAAGAAATCACGTGCGATGGTTAATGAGGCCTGTCCTATCTGCTGTATGAAGCCGCCCTGGCCGCCATCGGGTGCCAAAGCCGTCCGGTCCAGCGCTTCCTCGCGGATCACGCTGAAAATGCCTTTTGCGTCGTCGCTGATATTAATTTCCTGACAGTGTACCTTTCCCGCGCTGAGAGTGCGTCTGAAATTGACAAAAGCCAGAGCAGCGGCGCTGTCCAGATAAGTCACGCGGGAAAAATCGAAGATGACGGCCCCGGGGCGGGCTGCACTGATCCGTTCCCTAATTTGACCAGTAAAGGCACTCAGATTTTGGAGACTGAATTCACCGGCAAGTTGTGCAAAAAGAGTCGTTCCCTCCTCGCGGAAAGAAACTGTGAATCCGGGACGGTCTTGCTTACCTGTCAAGGAGGTCATGGCAAAATCTTTTCATCATCATAGTGATGAGCGCTGTGGGGCAATCTTGAAAACAAAAATCGTATGTCAGCATAAAGTCCAAACAATACCGGTTATTTAAGCCTTCCAATGAGCTTGTGTCAATGAAAAAAATAATCCGGTGTAACTACGCCGGCTTTTACCTTTCTTGCAATTACGTTGAACATTTCGTGCAAGAGCATCTCAGAAAGAGTTTATTTTAATTTTTTTTTTGATGATTTTGAAACGCATTGCGGATTATTACCCGAAAAGTTGCGGGGTTGGAGCAGCTATTTTAATTATGATATTAAGATGTTACGTTAATGGTGGTAATTGGGGCGCTGCCTTTTTCATATTTTATGCCGCCCCTTTAAAACTTTGGCACGCAAATTTCATTAGCATAAAGGCAAATAAAGCGAACAAGGGCCCTGGCCCTCAAGCAAAACACTAAGGAGGTAACAGATCATGAAAAAGACATTAGGAACCATCGTAGCGGCAGCGGCAGTAGTTCTTCTGACAGCAACCTTTGGCTTTGCCGAGTATGCGGCGGCAGGTGCGGCCAATTTTCCCTACTTCCAGCTGGGCTGCCTGATTGTTGGCGGTCTGATTCTGGTGAGCTTAAAGCGGAAGTATGAGCGTATGTATACAGCGGAAGCAGTCGGCGCCTTTGCACTTTACACGATTTTGATGGCGCTGTTCACCAACCCGGTCATCGACGTGGTCAAAAACATCGTGACCTGATTCTCAGTTCAAGTTCAAGAAGCGGTATCTCAACCAGGCCGCTGCGACAGAATCATGATCTGTAGAAATAACCCCCTCAGGGTGGCTGCCCTGAGGGGGATTTTTGTTGGTTCACGGATAAAGGATAAAGGCTAAAGGACAAAGGATAAAGGCGAAAGGCTAAAGGCTAAAGGCGAAAGGCCAGAGGCTAAAGGCTAAAGGCAATGGTGGCTGGCGATCAGCTCGTAGTTCATGATACGCCGTTCATACTTCGACGGGCTCAGCATGAACGGCCAGTAAAAGCTAAGCGACCGGAGGATTGGAGGGGTAGAAGTGGAGAAGATTAGAAAATTAGATGATTTGAGGGTTAGAGGGCAAAGCTAAAGGACAAAGGATAAAGGCTAAAGGCTAAAGGCTAAAGGCTGAAGGCTAAAGGATAAAGGCTAAAGGATAAAGGCTAAAGGATAAAGGCGAAAGGCTGAAGGCGAAAGGCAGTGGTTGTTTGGATACGGGAGTTACTGGCGCATAAAGATTAGCCCCGGTCATACTCAGCCGTTGCCAGTTTAATACTTACCGCCAGTACCTCGATGGCCTTTTCCAGTTCGCTAACGGGCGGCCTGGTCGGTGAAATACGAATATTAGCGTCGGCCGGGTCCTTTCCGAAAGGGAAGGTCGCGCCCGCCGGCGTGATGGCTACGCCTGC
Organism: Syntrophaceae bacterium; assembly: GCA_018056765.1. Lineage (GTDB taxonomy): Bacteria > Desulfobacterota > Syntrophia > Syntrophales > Smithellaceae > UBA8904. The sequence continues at coordinate 24,383 of JAGPFA010000011.1, read as the reverse complement.
TTCCTTGCACAAGGCCACCGCCCGCCTGGCCACCGGTCTGGCAGTATCGAGGCTGATAAAATAACCGCCTTCCGGATTGCTCCAGGTAGCGAGCCCCTTTCCTCCCAGTTCTTTTTCCAGAATTCTGAGCGTTGCCTGGAACTTGGGTTTGAGCAGCCGGGCATGCTCTTTCATTAGGCCGGCAATGCCCCCCGGGTATGAGTTGAGAAATTTGACATGGCGCAGCTGAGCGGCCTTGTCCGGGCCGATGAACATCGAACCGAAAAGCTTAGCGATATAGGCCAGATTAGCCGGGCTGGTGGCCATGAAACCCAGGCCGCCACCGGCGAATGTCGTTTTGGAAGTCGAGCTAAAAACGTACACACGGTCAGGGTTGCCTGCTTCTTCGCAGGCGCGCAGCAGGCTTTTGGGACGCCGGGGGTTGTCCGTCAGATGGTGGATCACATAGGCGTCGTCGGCAAATATGGTAAAATCAGCGGCACCTGTTTTCATCGCGGCCAGCCGGCCGACTGTGGCATCCGATACAGTGTCGCCGGTTGGGTTGGAATAGGTGGGTACAAAAAGAATGCCCTTGACGAGCGGGTCTGCCGCCGCCTTTTCCACCGCGTTCATATCCGGCCCTTCCTTGGTCATCCGCACGGCAACCATCTCAAAGCCGATTTCGTGAAGGAGTGTGAAGTGCCGGTCATAGCCGGGAACCGTGACGATCATTTTCGGTTTGTTTTCCCTGCACCAAGGGGCGGGACTGTTCAAAAGCCCCTTTAACATTGCCCACATCAGCACTTTGGAAATAATCAGGAGACTTGCGTTATTGCCGACCAGTGTTTCCTCGGGCTTTGCGCCCAGCAGGGGGGCGAACAGTTCACGCGCTTCCGGCAGCCCCAAAACGCCGCCGGGATAATTGCGGATATCCAGGCCGCTTCGGGTGATGATATCTTTTTCCGTGACGATGGTCAGAAGCTCATTGGACAAGGCGAAATTGTCATCGCCCGGCTGGCCCCTTTCGATATTAAGCTTCAGATTCAATCCTTTGAGGGCGTCGTAGCGCGCCTGCAGCTGTGAGAGATTTTCCATAAGATTCCTGAACCTCCGCATCCGGCAAATTTTCTTTTCGCTTCTGGCACGGGTATTGATTTTTGTCAATCCGGTTATTTTTCTGCAAAAATGGACCGGGTGGCAAAATTTATCAGTCCTCTTACGATTATTGCCCCGATGCTAACTGCATGAGCTTTTTTTCTGTTGGCTACTTATGGGTTTTCCTGCAATTTCATCCGGGGCATCAGACCCGCTTTTTTGCTACCAGAGAGGCAAAGTGCTCGAAGGAGCGGTCAAAGGTGCTTTCTGCATCCGGCGGGAAAAAGCATGCGGGCAGTTGTCGTTTTTTCAGATGATAAAAGACGCAGTCGCAACAGATTCCTTTGCGGCTGCAGGGGTTGTAGGTGCAGTTGCAGCGTTTCATGTTGTTTTCAATTTTACATTCCATAAGCTCTCCTGGCGTTGACTTTGCCGCTCTTCAAAGCCTGCCCGGCAGGTAAACTGCCGGGTTAATTCCGGATCTTTGCATTTTCCCTGTACGAAAGTGGCCGGCCGTCCTGTTCTTTTCCACGTGGATGGCTTCCTCAGGGTTTGGCCAGCCGTTTGCGGGCATGACGATATTTAACAGCCCGGAATACAGGTAAAATACCACAGGAAACGGATGATTTCTATCCCTCAGGTAACGGTATTAATTATTGCTCATGCCTCGCCGGCAAATACAAGAATGTACGGCAGGCGATGGTTTTGCCGGCGGGATTGACCGCCAGCTCAGTCTCTTGACAAAACATGTTGTGCACCTATATGTTAGCCCCGTACCGAAAGCAAAAGGATGAAAAAATGTCATTTGTAAGACCGGATATCATCAGACCTCCCAGTGAACATGCCAGCTACTATCTGCCGCTCACCTCAGGCTGTTCCAATAATTCGTGCACTTTCTGTAATTTTTCTTTTACGAATCTCGGTCTGCGCGATCTCGAAGACGTCAAGCGGGAAATCGACGCTCTTGCGCTGTTCGTAAAATCCCGTATGTGGGTGCCTGGTCAGCCCGATATTGTTTATGCAATCGCCCATGGATGGGACGGGAAAAAAGTATTTCTCCAGGACGGCGACGCTTTGGTCTATCCTTACCCGAAGCTTCTGGAAGCACTTGAATATCTAAATGCGAAATTCCCCCGTATTGAACGTATCGCCAGTTACGCGACGCCGCAGGATATTCTCCGGCGCAAGGTGGATGAGTTAAAGACACTCCGGGAGCAAAAGCTCGGTATTCTCTACATGGGTGTGGAAAGCGGCGACGACAAAGTGCTTGAGCATATCAAAAAAAACGTCACGCAGGACCAGATGGTGGAGGCGGCGCAAAAAGTAAAAGAGGCCGGCATCCTGCTTTCCGTAACCGTCATTCTCGGCCTCGGCGGTGTCGCGGGAAGTAAAAGCCATGTGGAGGAAACGGCCAGGGCGCTCACCAGGATGGACCCTGATTATGTCGGTGCTCTGACCTTGACACTGATTCCCGGAACGCAGCTTCACCAGGAAGTTCTTGACGGCCGCTTCTCTCTTGTCACACCGTTTGACTCACTCAAAGAATTGCGCTCACTAGTGGAGCTTTGTACTTTTACCAACTGCTTTTTCAGTTCGATGCATGCGTCCAACTATTTCGCGATTCGCGGCACGCTGCCACGTGACAAGGAAAAAATGCTCGATCAGTTAAACATGCTGATTTCCCGGAAGGACGAGCGCCTGTTGCGTCCCGAGTTCATGAGAGGCTTGTAGAGGTTGCCCGAAAAGAGGCGGAGACGGCGGATATTCAATATTACAACAAGGGTGAAACATTGGTAAAATCATGCGTGATTTACGGCAAGCCCGACGTGGTCTTGTTTGATTACGGCGGGGTGCTCTCGGCGGAGGGTTGGAAAAAAGGACTAAGCATCATCGCTGAGGCAAACGGCCTGGACGCCGATAAGTTTATCCAGACCGCAGCTGATACTGTCTATGAAACAGGCTATATCCTCGGGAAAGTTTCGCAGAGCGATTTTTGGCATGCCCTGAAAATAAAGACAGGCATTCGCGGAGACGAAGCCTTGTTTACCGGTGAGCTGATGCCCCGCTTCGTGCTTGACCAGCGGATGATCGCTTTGGCAAAACGGCTCAGGGCGGGCGGCATCACCATCGGCATTTTAAGCGACCAGACGGATTGGCTCGACCAGCTAAATGAGCGCGACGATTTTTTCAAATACTTCGACTATGTATTCAACAGCTTCCACCGGGGGAAAGGAAAGCGGGACGCAACTTTGTTTGATGACATTGCCGCGGAACTCAAGACGAAGCCGGAAGGGATTTTATTTATCGACGATGACCCTGGAAATGTAGAACGAGCCAGGCAAAAAGGCTGGCAAGCCTGTATTTACAGCCAGGCAGGTGCTGATGCATTTCATGCGGAAATGGAACGGGTATTCGGCGGCCAAAAGTGACCGGCGCAGTTGCGCCGGTAAAAAGACGGGCGAGGAAGCGGGAAATAAGTTATTTTGCCGTATATTCAAACTTGAAGCAGGAGCAATCAAAACAAGGGGGGAAAGACCATGGCCAAGAGTCTGATGGAGTATTTCAACAGGGAAGACCGGCTCGGGGTGCTCGCCACCAGTGCGCAGTCGGGCGAAGTGGATTGCGCCTATTTCGGCTCGCCGCGCATGCTTGATGAATCAACGGTCATTGTGACCCTGGGGGACAACAAAACACTGGCCAATCTGCAGGAGAATCCGCACGCCTGCTATTTCATCCTGGAGCCGGGTAAAAGCATCATGGAATGGAAAGGTCTGCGCATTTATCTGAAAATGATGAAATGCGAGACAGAGGGAGAGACGCTCGATATGATGAAAAAAGTAATTGCCGAAAGAGCGGGAGAGGCTGCGGCCAAAATGATGCGTGCCGCGGTTACCTTCTCTGTAACAGACCTGCGGCCACTGGCGGATTTTGGTCAGGGCTGGGAAAACTCTATCTGAGAAAACGTTCCTTCAGTTTCCTGATTGCAGCCTGACGGGGATCTCCATCGTCCGGCCGTCACGCAAAACAGTGAGACTCAGCGTTTGGCCCGCCTGGTGGTCGTCTAAAGCCGCATTGAGCTTGCCTACCGTATCCACCGGCCTGCCGGCGGCGGCCATAATGATATCACCGGGAATCAGCTGTCCGTCTCCGGTGATCTTTGCCCCACGCAACCCGGCCCGCGCGGCCGCCGTTCCGGCCGGCACTTTCATGATCACCACACCTTTGACTTGAACGATGGCTTTCAAACGCTGATTTATTCTCTCGTCGAGTTCGATCCCCAGAGACGGCCTGATATATTCTCCGTTTTTGATTATTTCCGGTACAACACGGTTTAAAGTATCCACCGGCACGGCAAAACCGATGCCTGCACTCGCCCCGCTGGGGCTGTATATGGCCGTATTGATGCCGATGAGTCTTCCTGCGGAATCAAGCAGCGGTCCGCCGGAGTTTCCCGGATTGATGGCCGCATCGGTTTGAATCAGATGCTCGATGGTGCCGTTTTCGCCGCTCAAAGACCGGTCCAGCGCAGAGACAATGCCGGTGGTCAAAGTCCAGTCCAGGCCAAACGGATTGCCGATGGCAAAAACTTTCTGGCCGACCCTGAGGTCGTGGCTGGTACCCAGCGGCACGGCGGCCAGGCGTGGCATGTCGGCGCCGATATGCAAAACAGCGATGTCATGAGCGGGGCTCGCCCCTGTAAGAGAAGCTTTATAGTCGCTGCCGTCGCTCAACTTGACGATTGCTTCACTGGCACCTTCAATCACATGGTAATTGGTTATGATATGGCCTGCATCATCCCAGATGAAGCCCGATCCAGTGCCTCTGGGCACGGAAAAAACATTGCGTGTCCAGAAGTCGCGCACCAGTGCTTTGGTAGTGATATAGACCACGGAGCTCTTTGATTTCTCGAATAGTTCGATGGTTGCCTGTTCGTCTCCGGCCAGATCGCCGCGTGCGGTGACTGTTCTCGGTGCCGTGTCATGTTTTTGGATTGATCGTGTGCGGAAATCAGAAACATTTTGCCAGGCCAGCCACGCAAGGAAGAAAACCAGTGTGACGACAATGAAACGAAATGCAAAACGGTTTCGGGAGGACATGGGGCGGCAACCTCTTGGATCGGTCTTTACGGACTTTAAAATGGTTATGAAATTTAGCTTGTCAACAGGCGCTTTTTGCCCGGTGATGAAGCGTGATCGGCGGATCGACAGGCCCTGAGTTGCCGTGCGGTGGACGGCGCACGTTTCACACAGCATTTCCCAAGAGGGGGAAAATATGTTAAGTGGGTAGGGACCGAAACTTGAATACACCGGTATTGGGAGACGGGTCAAAAAAAGTTACTTTGGAGTTTCGCCATGGCCGCAGATGATTTTCACAGTTTTTTCAGTCCTGAAGGTGTTTTGATCGTAGGCGCGCGCAGATCAATGGGGTTTGGGTTCGGCCTTCCCACTTTTTTAAAAAAACACGGATGGGGAGACCGGACTTTTTTGGTAAATCCATCGGGTGGTGAAATCGAGGGCCTGAAAGCTTACCGGAGAATAGCCGATGTGCCCGGTCCGGCAGATCTGGCCATCGTTATTGTCCCGGCCGATGCTGTACCGGTGGCATTAACGGAAATCGCCGCCCGCGGCATCCGGCATGTAATCATTGAAAGCGCCGGCTTTGCCGAGACAGACGAGGAAGGCCGCGAACGCCAGGAAGAAGTGAAAAGATTGGCCAGGCGCCTTGGCCTCAGAGTAATCGGCCCCAACTGTGTGGGCGTGATCAATATGGAAAACAGATTCGCCTCTGTGGAGCTGCTTGATGAAGCCCTGACACCCGGGCCCCTTTCCATCATCGCCCAAAGCGGTGTGTTCGGAAATATCCTGCTTGATTTTCTCCATCAGCGCCGGATCCATGTGGCCAAAGCCATTACCCTGGGCAACAGACTCGATGTCAATGAGTGCGACATGCTCGATTATCTTTATGAAGATCCGGCGACCAGGGTCATCGCCATTTATCTTGAAGGGGCTGCCGATGGTAAACGCCTTCATAAAACACTGTCGCGCGTTACGAAAAAGAAGCCGGTCATTATTTTAAAAAGCGGGAAAACCAGCGAAGGCAAACGGGCGACCGCCTCTCACACGGGAAGCCTCTCCGGCGAGGATGAGATCTACAACGGCATTTTCGCGCAAACCGCAACGGTGCGTGCCGAGAGCCTGCCCGAGTTAATCGACTTTGCCAAAGTATTTACAACCCAGCCTCTGCCACAAGGTAACCGACTGGGTATTGTCACCTCCAGCGGCAGCATGGGAGCGCTGGCTACGGATGTCGCGGTTGCGGGTGGACTGCTGGTGGGACCCTTGTCCGACACGACGGTAAAACAGGCGCGCGCCATCGCGCCCGGCTGGATGAATGTAAAAAATCCTCTGGACATCGGCCCCTCCGGGCTATTCAATCAGCTCACGGAGATTCTGATCAATGACCCGTTGGTGGACATGGCTAATTTGATCATTGCCGTTCCCTATTCCTATATAAAGGTCATCAAACAAATGGGGATGAAGCTGGAGGACGCCTTTGGCGCTCTCGAAGAGGTGCGAACCAGACTGGCCACGCCCAAGCCCTTCGTGATCACGGTCGTCGGTCATGACGATTTCGTGGAGGAGATCACCGGTATCGCGGGAAACACGATCCCTGTTTTCACCTCGCCCGAGGCGGCGGCGGCGGCTCTGGCCGGTCTGTGGAAATACACAAAAGCCACCAAACAGGCCAAGTAACCTTCCGGGATGTCAGGGAAGCGGCGGGTCGTTGAAGCCCGGGTTACGCATGCCTCCGGCTGACACTAATTATTATTGAGCTGATTATTGTCACGCAGTCCGGTTATTGCCCAGATGCTGGTCTGTCTGCCGCAGATAATTTTGCACGTAGTCGCCTACAGAGTTCTCCAGAGAGGAGAAGTCCACCGGGCAGCCCAGGCCACGGAGCTTGTCTGTTTTCGCCTCGGTAAAATACTGATACTGATTGCGCAGCTCGTCGGGCATATCGATGTATTCGATCTCGGGGGCAAGCCCCATCGCATCAAAAACGGCCCGGATCAGGTCATTCCAGGTTCTGGCCCGGCCGGTACCCAGATTGAAGATACCGTTGACGCCCTCATTTTTTAACAGCCACCACATCACATCGACGCAATCCTTCACATATACAAAATCACGCATCTGCCCTCCGTCGGAGTATTCGGGAAGGTGCGACTTGAACAGCTTCACGCGGCCGGTGCGAAGTATCTGATGGAAGGATTTAAAAACCACACTGGTCATCTCGCCTTTGTGATATTCATTGGGGCCGAAAACATTGAAAAACTTTATGCCGGCGATTTTGCTTTCCCAGCCGCACCGGAGCGTTTTTAAGTCGAAGACCTGTTTGGAGTAGCCGTACATATTAATGGGTCGGAGTGAGGGTATCTTTTCGTGATCGTCGGAAAACCCCTGGCGGCCGCTGCCGTACGTCGCGGCGGAGCTGGCGTAGATGAAACGGACGCCCCGGTCGATAGCCCACCGGGCCAAAAGAGCCGTATAGTTGTTGTTATTGTCCCACAGGTAGTCGGCGTCGCGTTCGGTCGTCGATGAGCAGGCGCCCATATGAATGATCGCCTCGATATCGAAGCCCGCCGTGTCACAGCGGATCATTTCACGAAATTCGTCTTTGTGCAGATAATTTTCAAACCTGAGGTTGACGAGGTTTTTCCATTTATCGGATGTTCCGAGGCGATCGACGATGACGATATCGTCAATCCCCTCCTGATTGAGTTTCCAGACAAAAGCGCTGCCGATAAAGCCGGCTCCGCCGGTGACGACGATCATGTAAATTTCTCCTTATAAAAATTTTTAAAACGGCGGGGCATCCGATCGGCCCGGACCGGCACCTCACGCTCCCGCAATATCCTGCCTCAGCACGCGGCGCAGCAGCTTTCCTGCCGGATCCCGCGGAATCACCTCACGGATGAGAATGGATTTCGGCAGGCGGTAATCAGGCAGACGCTCTTTGCAGAAGGCCTTAAGCTCGTCTTTTTTTACCGAAGCCCCCTCCTTTAGCGCAACCACGGCCACAATCGCCTGTCCCCTGAGCTGGTCATCGACTCCGATCACCGCCGCGTCCCGGACGGCCGGATGCTCTTTCAGGAGCTCCTCTATCTGTCCCGGATAGACATTGAATCCATGGGAAATGATCATATCGTCCTTGCGGTCCACCAGATAGAAAAAACCATCCTGATCGACGCGGGCGAGATCTCCCGTGTAGAGCCAGCCGTCCCTTAATTTTTCGGCAGTCAGTCCGGGCTGATTCCAGTAGCCTTTCATCACCTGCGGCCCTTTGATGACCATCTCTCCGACCTCGCCCGGCGCGCATTCGTGACGGCCCGTTTCCAGATCCATTATTTTTGCCTGCACGTCGGGCAGAGGCACGCCGACGGAGCCCATGGGAGCCCCTTGCGGATAGGGCGCCATATGAGTGGCGGACGAGGCCTCGGAAAGGCCGTAGGTTTCCACGATATTACTGCCGGTGACTGCCCGGTAGCGCTGATGCAGCTCCGGCGGCAGGGGTGCGCCCCCGCTTGTTCCCACATGGATTGATGACAGCTGCTCGCGTATCGCCTCGTCACTTAAAGACAAAATTGCTCTCCAGAGGCTGGGCACAGCCGGAAAGGAAATAGGCTTGTAGGTCTGAAGCATTTTGGAAATGGAGAGAATGTCCATCGCGTCCATGCGTGGCATAAGCAGCATACGGTATCCCTTGAGGACGGAAATGAGCAGGCAGGCAGTCAGGCCGAACACATGAAAAAAAGGTATGGCACAGATGACTGCCGCGTTTCCCGCATCGTGGGCCCCCACCCAGGCATTGGACTGATAAATACTGGCCACCAGGTTGGCATGAGTTAGAGTCGCCGCCTTGGGGACGCCGGTGGAGCCGCTGGTATGCTGCAGGACTGCGACATCATCAGGAGATACGGCCGAAGCCGGCTCATCGGCGGCGGGGGCCTGTGCCATCAAATCGGCATAGACCTGCGGCCGGGGCACTCCTTCGGAGTCGGCAAGCTTTTTCTCCAGGCCGAAAACAGAATGGAGAATGACCTTTTCCAGTGAAGTGTCTTTTATCACCCGGTAAAGATTCTGTGCGAACAGATCCAGTGTGATGGCCAGTCTGGCGCCGGAGTTATTGAGACAGGACGCCAGTTCTCCGCCGGTAACGCCGACGCTTAGATTGACCACAACTGCTCCCAGTTTCATCAGGGCAAAAAAAGCAATGACATAAATTGGGGAATTGATCAGAATCAAAGCCACGCGATCCCCTTTGCTAACCCCCTGTTGGCGAAGAATGGCGGCGAATTTGTCCACTTTTTCGTCAAGCTCGCCGTAGGTCGTGTCCTGGTCGTTGAAGGTCATCGCCAGAAATTCCGGATGTTCGGCCGCTGTGTTTTTCAAAAGCTGATAAAGACTTATCGCCGGGTAGTCAAGGGTGTGTGGCACATCTTTCGCATAATGCTTATGCCATGGGTAGTCCATTTTTTACCTCACACTGATTATTGTCAACCGCTTTGCTTTCATGAATGATTTCTAATACTCAATCTGCCGGGCTGTCAACAGGGATTATAGATAATGTATGCTGCGGCCGGGCGCGGTAAACTCTGTCTCTTGGGTCAGACGCAGATGAAGGCCTGTTTTTTTGCCTCTCCGGGCTTTTTTCAGTTCCTTACATTTGTCTTTATTTGATGGCCCGCCGGCTGCTGTTTAATATTGATGCAATGACCAACCAAGTATGCCATAGTTTTTAACGCGGGCTAATTTAAGAATTTTGTTCATAAATCGTTGTATTAGACAAAATATTGCACCCACTGTTTGCAAAATCTTGTGGAGAAGAGAAAATTTCAATTTAAAAAATTATCGTTTTTCGCTATAAGGCAAATATATGTAAATGATTAATTTTTATTTGGCTGGGGAACAAGGATTCGAACCTTGATTGACGGAGTCAGAGTCCGCTGTCCTACCGTTGAACGATTCCCCAGCTGAAGTTTCTTAAGGAACACGGTGGATGTAAGGTAAACCGTATTTACCGAAGACGGCGAGGAATATAATGCGGTTGTTGCCATATGTCAACCAAATTTCTTAACGGGCTGCCTGCAAAAGGCTCTGCGGCCTGAGCTTCCGGTGTCGTGTGGAAACTAACCGATGGCAATACGGCATGTATTGAAGCAACATGGACAGGAAAGGGGTTTGAAAAAACACAAAAAAAGGGAGGGGGAAAGTATGGCGATCTTCGAATATGGTCAATACAGTGATGTGTACGAACCACCTGACAATCTGGTGGATTTTTTTGAACAGAGCGTGGCCCGTTATGCGGACAACGAGTTCATTGGAGAAAAGGACGCCGAGGGCCAATACCAATGGGTCACCTACCGGCAAATCGCCAGGCGCATTGACGATCTCAGGGGGGGATTTCACGCAGCGGGTGTGCGCGCCGGTGATAGTGTCGGGATCATCGCCAACAACCGCAAGGAGTGGTTTATCGGTGAAATAGCTGCCCAGGGGCTGGGGGCGGCTTACGTGCCGATGTATGAGAAAGAGCTGGTCTCCATGTGGAAATACATCATCCGGGACGCGGAAGTAAAAGTCCTTTTAGGAATTGGGGTCAGGTCTTGAAACATAAGTTTTCTCCCTGGGCCCTAATAACCTTGCTCACTGTCGTGTCTCCTGGCTATTAGTTCGAGCGCATTACGTATAACAAAATAATAAGTTTCATTACTAGGAATTGGGGTCAGGTCTTGAAACATAAGTTTTCTCCCTGGGCCCTAATAACCTTGCTCACTGTCGTGTCTCCTGGCTATTAGTTCGAGCGCATTACGTATAACAAAATAATAAGTTTCATTACGAATTAGATGAAGGGAGAGAATAGGCTTGTTAATATGTTTTCTTCTACCCAATAAAGTTGCTAATATTTCATTAATAGTGCTTTTGATTGTCGGACCTAAAGGAAAAGGCATAAAAGCATGCAACATATTAGGATTAACGTTATTTTTGTATGCAGATAACGTCATTCTTGTATGTTCTTCCTCAAATCTTTGTGGCTCTAGAAGCTGGTTCAGGTGCTGTAAATTTATTTGTTCATTTTCTTTGGCTAAGCGCACCTGATGATTCGCTATATCGGTTATGTGAAAAACAGGTTCAAATATTGGTCCTTTATTTTTTTGAAAAACTAATCTTAATGCAAATGAACTGTTTAGGCTTTCTGCCTGCGTGCCTCGGTCAAAATAAAAATTACCTAAGCTGTAAAAAATAAAAGAAGCATTATACTTTTCATAGCCTTGCGGTATATGTGGATGACAACCAATAATGACATCTGCGCCTAAATCACATAAATACTTATAACGCTCGCGCCATTCTTTCTGTGGTACATTATAATTTTCCAACCCAGCGTGTGAAAAAACAAGTACGAAATCACACTCATTTTTTAGTTTAACGATAGTTTTATCTATTTGATTGTGATTTATCCACGCATAACCGGGTGCTTCTTTATTTTCATGGTAATCTAGGACTCCAAACTGGGCCTCACAAGCATTAACAATACCAAATTTTAAGCAATTTATTTCTTTGATTAACGGCTTATAAGCTTCTTCACGATTGTTCCCTGCACCAACGATGTCCAATCCTTCTTGTACAGCTATATCTTTGGTAGCCTGCATTGCTTCCTGCCCATAATCCATCATGTGATTATTAGCCAAAAGCAACAGATCGAAACCGTGTTTTTTTAAGGATGAAACAGTTGTAACCTTATTTTGAATATGAGAGCCACTTTTTATAATTGGCTTGCCGAAACCTTCTACCGGCGCCTCAAAATTACAAATAGAATAATCAGCAGCTTTGATTAGCCGTTCCAAGCAAGGTGCAATGACTTCACCTGTTGAATTACGGGTGTTAACTATATCTCCAGTGATGAAAAAACTAGCCTGCATAATTTCTGCCCGCAAACAAACCACTCCAACAAATCACAATAGCTATTTTTGCCTATTCCGCTGATTTCGCCACGTTGTTCCGAATCATGTCGCCACCTTCTTAGTCGGAGCGTAGCGACGCCGGTTTTTCGTCGTTTGTCATAACTTGCTTGTCGGTGTCAAGTCGGCATATTTTTTTTGAAACGACCCTCCTCTCAGATTTATTTTGTTAGCATTATGGAGGAGTCTATGGCCAGGTCTTGCAATATCAGTTTTCTTCCAATGCCCTAATAACCTTACTCACCGTTGTGTAAAGATGTAACATGTTGTAATGATCAGCACTACCCCGATGAAGAAGGGGTTACATACTGTGGGGGATTTTCAAGCGGTCATCCGGGAATATATGAGATTGTAAAGATGCTTTACGATTGGTTAAAAACCGCTTTTCTTAAATAATTTAATCGGTTGACACGTCAACGTCTTTAGCTGCTATCGGGATGGAGTCGGGATTTTTTACATATTTCCAGATAGCCGCCTTTTAGTTCTGTCGGTAATTCCAATGATAACAATGCATTAGATTATGACAGGGTAAACGGAATAAAATTTGCTTTTGAATTTATAGCCAGTGGAGATTTTTTTGCCATTGCTCCTTTTCTTTTAATTTCTCTCAACTACCTTCCCTGTACTTGTCCACGGAGCTTTAAAACAATTGGTCGGATTTCTGCTGTGTCGTCCCGATTCGCAGAAATGAAAGTAAAACATTTATCTTGTAAAAAGGAGGGGTTATGAAACGTTTCCTTATTGCGCTTATTTTATTGTTTTTCTGGGCGGCACCGCTTCAGGCTGCGTACATGTATCAATTTGATTATCAGTTTGACGGGCTTGCCGACGACACGGGACTCAGAACAGGCTCTTTGTCGTTTATGTCGGAGGATCTGCTGGGGCTCGACAACTGGGCTGTGATCGGGCCCGGTGATCTGCTGTTTGAGTGCTCTGATGCAAAATATCCTTTTACTGAACTGATATTTAATACTGACCTGGAAGCAAATAGATCTCGTGTGCGTATGGCTTTTGACCTATCCGGTGCGCCCAGCTCTCCCGGTGGTATGTGGTGGAACCGTGTCGACTGGTTTTTTGAAGGACAGTCCTTTGATGCTCCGGGCGTGTATGTCACCGATTGGGGCCGCGGTGCAACTCTGACGATCAGCTCCGTTCCCGAACCAGCCACGCTAATGCTTCTGGGACTGGGTATTGTGGCTGTGGCGGCTGTGAGGCGAAGATTGCATAAATAGTTGTTAGCGAGGATTAGGGATTAAGGAAGCGTCGCGATTATTTACTCTTGTGGCCGGAGGCATTATTTAAAATGGCTTAACATGAATTGGCTTGACACAGATGCAAACCTTTTCTAGTATTACCTATTACTTGAGCAGCCTGGCATGGAGGAATGGCCGATGAAAAAAATAATTGCGGTGTTTCTGGTTTTGTTTTGCATGGTCGTTTTTACGGCCCCGGCCCGGGCCAACGAGCCCAATGACGCCACCATAATTGGTGATGTTCTGCTTGCACGTCCCCTGGGACTCGCCATGATTGCGGCCGGATCTGTTTTGTTTGTCGTTGCCCTTCCCGTCTCACTGCCTTCCGGCAGTTTCCGCAATGTGGGGCAGCGCCTCGTTCTCGATCCGGTGGAGTTTACCTTTATCCGGCCGGTGGGGAATTTTGACTACAGACTCGGCACATGGCAACGCGGTGACGATTGGACAAACTGAGCCGCGGCCTTCGGCAGTAAAACAATCAATAAAAAAACTGCCCGGGTAAATTTGCCCGGGCAGAAATTCCTGTCATTCCCTTTGAGTCAAGACCCGACAATATAGATTATTTACCCGCGTGCCAGTGTCTTTTAATTTCGGCAAGCGAAATATCGAACAGCGTTTTATTTCCTGACAATCCCGTAAATGATCTTCGTGTCGTTGTTTTTCCGATCAGTTGCAAAGTGATGCCGTATTTTTTATAAAGCTCGCCCAGCCCGGCCGCTTTTTGGGCCGACACCTCCAGGACATAGCCCACGGACTCACTAAAAAGGTTGTAATCGGCGCGCAGCTTGCCCATGGCATCCAGGTTGATTTCGGCCCCGAATTTGCCGCCTGCCATGATCATTTTGGCCAGTGCCGCCGCCAGCCCGCCGTTTCCGATAACTGCGGAGGAGCGAACGAGTTTCTTCTGTGTCGCATCCAGTATGGCCTGCTCCAGTTGACGTGCATTTGCGGGCGAAATGGCGGGAAGGTTTTTCCCCTCTTTACCGGACAAAAGCGCGTACTCGGAACCTTTGAACTCCATCTTGCGTTTTCCTGCCAGGAAAAGGAGGTTGTTGGCACTTTTGAGCCCGTTGGTGACGGTTTGGCGATAGTCTTTAATGTGGCCCAGAACCACCGGAATGAGCGACGGGTCGAGCGGGATTTCCTTTCCCTTGCTGATGAAGGTATTTCTGAGTGAAACGTTCCCGGCTACCACCGCCAGAGGTTCTTCTTCCTGATAAAGGGGTATTTTGCAGGCCTTGTTCAACCCGTCGATGCCCCGGTCAAAGCAGAAATAATGCTCGGGGTTGGCCGGATTGCCGTAGTTACACCCGTCGGCAACCGCCACCGGCTTGAGGCCCGCTGCTGCAAGTTTTAGTCTTGCCTCGACTGTGGCCAGGTAGGCCTGCTCCATTGCATCACCATATCTGCCGTGCAGAGATTTACCGCCGAAGGCCAGCCCCAGGCCGATACGCTTGTTGGCGGCGGATGTTTTTTCGTTTTGTAAAGGCGCCAGCACGCACACGTGAGTTTCGGCTGGTGCAGTGATCATGTGTCGATGTTTTCCGCCTTTAAAGAAGCCGAACACGTCTTTTTGGGAATACACATTCCGTGAAGAAATCACTTTTAATATCTCTTTTTCCAAGGAAGCGGGCGCTGGCACGCTGAATTCAGGCTGCTTTGTTTTCAATGAGGGCTTTTTCGCGGCAGGCTTATAGACCGGAGCGCCGGTAATGAGACTTACCGGAATATCGCAGTAAACGGTGTTACCGTCCGTCATGATAAACCGGTCTTCCCTGATCACTTTCCCGATTACCGCGACTCTGCCGCCGTATTTTTTAAAGTTCCTGTCGTTTTGAAAAATCGGCAATATTACCTCCGTGGCCCGGTCGGAGGCGATAATCATGTTCCTTTCCTGATCTTCGGCCACGGCCAGCGCCAGCGGATGTACCTTCAGCCCCCGCGGCACGGGAACGCGGTTGGTGAAGATTTCAATACCGAATCCTCTTTCCGAAACCTGCTCCGCGGTTGAACAGGTCAGACCGGCTGCCCCCATGTCTTTCAGAGACATCTGTGAGATGAGCTTCTTTTTCTGCAGGGCTTTTTTGACTTTTTCAAAAACGTCAAAAGTGGCTTTTTCCAGGCGGGGATTGGAGCCGAACTCTATTTCTTTTTTGCGGCCGTCTTCAAACGCCTGCGAGGCAAATGATGCCCCGCCCACGGCGGCGCCCGCCGTCGCCTTTCCGATATAGATAAGATTGTAGCCCACGGCATCTTCAGGCACGATGTTGGGTATCAATTCGCTGTTTTTCACCACGCCCAGCGCCGCCACATTCATCAGGCAGTTGTAGCGGAAGGAATCTTCGTAGTACACATCCAGTGCAATCAGCGGCAGCTCCATCGCACGGCAGTATTTTGCCGCCCCGGTCATCGCGCCGGAGAGGATGTCTTTGGAGTCCTCCTCCGCTTTGGGCCCGTAGCGCAGGGAAGCACCCACGCCGATGTTTTTGGCCCCCATGCCGAAGATGTCACGCAGTACGCCCCCGACACCGGTTGCCGCCCCGTCAAACGGGTTGAGCAGTGTCGGGTGATTATGCGACTCTATTTTAAAAACCGCGCTGTAGCCGCTGTCGCCTATTTTGACTGCTCCCGCGTCGCTTTTTTCAGAACTCAAAACGTGCCGGTTGGTTCTGATGAGGCTCCGGAGCTTATGTTTCGAGTTTTTATATGAACAATGATCGGACCACAGGCTGTCCATGATGAAAGCCTCCGTGATGCGAAGCGGCCTTTTGATCCTTTTTTGCACCAGACGGAATTCATCAAGCGTCAGTCCCCAGCCATTGTCCCGGCACACCTTCTGGAATTCATTTTTTGTCATTTTGGAAAAATCAAACATCTTTTCTTCTGTCATAACCGTTCCTCCCCATACAGCCTGAGCCGTCAGATTCCTTGCCGGATTGCAATCGTCAAAGCCAATGTCCCGGCCTTTACCAAAGACGGGGAATACCTCCGTGTTTTTCAACGATGTTACCGGGCAACCGCTTGTAGCATATTTGAAATTAAAATACCGTAGTTTTTAATGCTCCGGCATTGAAAGACGGGATAAAAATAAAATGGATTTTTCACACGATCTTCGGGCTTATTGCGGCAAAAATGCAATCAGTCCCTCATGCGGTAGTGAAAAGAGGCAACAATATGCAGGCGCGACAGGTTATATAATGAAGGAAGGGGCTCAAACGGGGCGGCGGCCTGTACCGTGCCGATTGTTCCTGAATCAAGATGCTCGGAACCGGAAGAGGCCACAAGTTCTATCGCGGCGAGAGAACCGTCCGCATCAACGGACATTCGCAAGACCACTTCGCCTTCTTCGCTGTTTTTATACGCGCCGGCCGGGTAGCTCCACAGACGCATGATCTTTTTTTTCACACCCGCCAGATAGGCGGCGTATTTAATATCGGAAGAGCCTATCTCCACCGTGTCTTCCCGCCCGCCTGGCGGCAGGGGCTTAGTCTGTTCCTTTTTTTGCTCCTTGTGCTCAGCCTGCGGTTTTTCCTCTTCTTTTCTTTGTTCGCCTTCCGGCTGCGGCTCGGCGATTTTTACCATGAAATGCTCCGGCGATTTTGCGTTTGACCGCAGATCAATGACGCCGCTGGCGCTGATCAGCGCGGCATGGCCGATAAAAGATATGATGACAGGTAAAAGAAAAATTTTTTTCGAATTCATGTGTACTCGCTTTAACCCGATCATATACGGCATTTGCTTCAAAATCAACACTATGATAACCAACATGTGACAATAAACACCATTGGGAATCACCGCCGATGACAGATGAAGATTATATGAAAATCGCCCTCGACGAGGCCCGCAAGGCCCTGGCCGGGGACGAGGTGCCGGTGGGCGCGGTACTGGTCGCCGATGGACGCATATTGGCAAAAGCCCACAACAGCCCCATCACCGGGGCAGACCCGTCCGCCCACGCGGAAATGCTCGCCATCCGCCAGGCCTGTGCCGAAGCCGGCAACTACCGTTTGACCGGGGCCCGGCTGTATGTCACGCTTGAGCCTTGTATAATGTGTGCCGGGGTGATTCTGCAGGCCAGATTGGCGCGGGTGATTTTCGGTGTCCGTGATCCGAAAGCGGGGGCAGTGGTCTCTCTTTACCAGATTTTAAACGACAGCCGCCTCAATCACCGGGTGGAAGTAACGGAAGGCATCCTGCCTGAAGAATGCGCACAAATTTTAAGTGGATTTTTCAGGGAAAAGAGGATAAAATCACTTCGATAAACGGATAGGCCGCACCGGGACGTTCAGAAAAACACAAGAAGATGGGTTACCTGTCTGCCCGCCATCAGTTTTAAAATTTGCGGTTTTTAGGCCATGCAGGCTAAAGCCTGCCGTTCTTGACAAAATATGCAGCTGGTTTTTGCTTGAAATAAAAGCGGAGAGATGTCTGAGAGGCTGAAGGAGCACGACTGGAAATCGTGTGTACGCCCCCAAAGGTGTACCGCGGGTTCGAATCCCGCTCTCTCCGCCATTTTTTAAGAAGTGAAAAGCCAGCCCCAGCCTGAAGCGGTGACATTTTTTTGCCGCCGGGCGGCTGTTTCCAGGCCGGAGAGTTACCGAAGTGGTCGTAACGGGATCGACTCGAAATCGATTTAGGGGCCACAAGCTCCTACGGGGGTTCGAATCCCCCACTCTCCGCCAGTTTTGCCCATCAAAACAGTTTATTTTGTAACGCCTCGCTTAGTTCCTCGTGGTTGCCAAGTTTACCAGGCCGGTCAAAATTTGGTTGATTCCTTCAAGTTAATCCATTAAGAGCAAAGGGTCTGATTCAGGCACTACGTATAATATATGGCCGGGTCCCGTACAACGAAGGCTTGTGAACCCCGTCAGGTCCGGAAGGAAGCAGCGGCAGCAAATCCCTTCGTGTGTTGCGGTCAACCCGGTCGCCTTTTCAAAAAAAGACGCGACAGTCAGGCAAAACGAGGTTTTTTTTGGAATATCAGGTTTTAGCCAGAAAATTTCGGCCGCAGAGATTTGACCAGGTGGCGGGACAGGAACACGTCGTGCGTACATTGGCCAACGCCATTGCCCAGGGTCGTATCGGCCAGGCGTTTTTGTTTTCCGGCCCGCGGGGCGTAGGCAAAACATCCGTGGCCAGAATTTTAGCCAAATCTCTCAATTGTGAAAAAGGGCCGACGGCCACACCCTGCAACGAGTGCCCCAACTGTCGTGAAATTACGGACGGCATCTCGATGGATGTGAGGGAAATCGACGGTGCCTCCAACCGCGGCATTGATGAAATCCGCGAGTTACGGGAAAATGTTAAGTTCGCACCGGTCACCTCCAAGTACAAAGTCTATATTATCGACGAAGTTCACATGCTGACGCGTGAGGCCTTCAACGCCCTTTTAAAGACGCTGGAGGAGCCGCCGCGGCACGTCATTTTCATTTTTGCCACCACCGAAAACAGTAAGGTTCCGGCCACGATTTTGTCTCGTTGTCAATGCTATGATTTCCGACGGATCTCACTTGTGCAAATTGCCGCCAACCTCGGCCGGTTAGCCGCGGCCGAGGGTATCACCATCAGCGAGACCGCCTTGTCCTGGATTGCCGAAGCGGGCGACGGTTCGATGCGCGATGCGCAAAGCATTTTTGACCAGATCATTTCCTACTCCGGTTCTGCCATTTCTGATGAAGACGTGGAAGGCATTCTGGGCAGAGCCGATCGCAAATATCTGTACCGCCTCTCCGAAGCCGTAATCGGACGCAATGCCGGCGCATGCCTGATGATCATCGAAGAGGCGTATCTGGCCGGTGTGGATATGACTCATTTTTATTCCATGCTGCTTCGCCACTTCCGCAATCTGTTGTTGGTCAAAATTGCTGATGACGGAAGCTCGTCTTTTGATATCGCGCCGGAACAGGTGGAAAAAATCAAAACCCAGATTGAAAACGTTTCGCGCGAAACTTTGCAGCGTTATCTCGATATCCTGCTGGAGGAGGCAGACAGCCTGCGCCGCAGCCAGGAGACGCGCATGAAGATCGAAACCCTGCTTGTCCGGCTTGCCTATTTACAGCCGGTGTTGCCGGTAGGGGGAATCCTCTCGGCGCTGGAGGCGATGGAAAAAAGGCTTCAGGCGACGGGGACGGCCCCGGCCGGGACGACCGCCAAAGTGCAGGCCGCGACCGGGCCGACAGTGGATGATGCCCCACCCGGACAGGCAAGTGAAACGTCTCCGCAGATACAGACTCGGCAGGTGCCTGCACCTGTTACTAAAGGAGCGACTGATCTGAGGGCCTTTGTCAAAAAAGAAAACCCGCCTTTGGGTGCCAAGATCGATCGGGCCGAAAGAATTGAAATGGAAAACGATTGTCTCACCATGTGCTTCCCCGACAATTATGTTTTTCTTGATTCGCTCATGGAAAAACAGCAAAAGGAGGAGCTCGAAAGAATCGCCGGTCTCTTCTACGATCGCAAAGTTTCGCTCAGGTTCACCACCAGCGAGGCCTCCAAGCCCGACGCCGCAAACGGTGCATCCGCCGGCCGGGCAAATTCATTCAACGAAATAAAGCGCGAAGCCATGAATTCTCCTCATTTCAAGAAAGTGCTTTCTGAATTTGAAGGAGCAGAGTTAATAGATATAAAACCAATAACGGGTAAAAAGCAGGGGGTATGAAAGTGCAGAATATCGGTAACATCATGAAGCAGGCAAAAAAGATGCAGGAAAGGATGGCCCGCATTCAACAGGAGCTGGAGACAAAAACAGTCGAGGCACAGGCCGGCGGCGGTATGGTGCAGGTGGTCGTCAACGGCAAGTTCGAGCTCGTCTCGATTAAAATAGAAAAAGAAGTCGTCAATGCCGACGACATTGAAATGCTGCAGGATCTGGTGGCTGCGGCAGTCAATGAGGGGATCCGCAAGGCCCAGGAAATGGCCTCTACCGAGATGGCCAAGATAACCGGCGGTCTTTCCATTCCCGGCCTGGGGGGGTTTTAAGCAGCCCCATGAAAGCTTATGCACAACCAATCAAGCGTTTGATAAAGGAGCTGGCCAAATTGCCGGGGATCGGTGAAAAAACAGCGGCCAGGCTGGCCAACTATATATTAAGGGCGACCCCTGCTGATGTGGAGAAGCTCGCAGAGAGCCTTGTGGAAGTGAAAAGAAAAATCCGCCTGTGCCGGATCTGCCTCAACCCGTCGGAAGAGGAGATCTGCCACATCTGTTCCGATCCCGCCCGCGACCGGCAGGTGATCTGTGTAGTGGAAGAGCCGGATGCGGTAGCCGCCATCGAGGAAAGCGGTTCGTTTCTGGGCACTTACCATGTCCTGCACGGGGCGCTGGCGCCGCTTGATGGTATCGGCCCGGAAAACTTAAGGCTCGCCGAGCTGCAAAAAAGGCTTCAGGAAAATTCGATTAAGGAATTGATTTTAGCCACAAACCCCAACGTCAACGGAGAGGCTACGGCGCTTTTGATTACCCGGATGCTCAAAGACACCGATATAGTGATCACCCGTATTGCCATGGGAGTGCCCATGGGCGGTGATCTGAAATACGTCGATAAGATGACCATCTCCAAATCGCTGGAATTTCGCAGAAATATGTGAGGCACCGTGAAAGAAAAGACCTCCCTCCCGCTGCGCCGTATCCGCGCGGAAAACATCACTGAAGCAGTAAAAAAGCTCTTTATTGACGCGAACACCCGTCTGGGACGGGATGTTGTGGCCGCGCTGCGTGCGGGACTAAAAAAGGAACAATCCCCGCTGGGGAGGCAGGTGCTGGAAAAGATCATTGAAAATGCGACCGTAGCATCCAAGGCCTCCATGCCCCTGTGCCAGGATACGGGACTGGCGGTTTTATTCATCGAACTGGGGCAGGATGTGCGGGTCACCGGCGGTGATTTGGGTCATGCTGTCGAGGAAGGAGTCCGGCAGGCCTACCATGACGGTTGCCTGCGCAAATCCCTTTGTGACCCGCTCACGAGGATGAATACCGGTGACAATACACCGGCGATCATCCACATCGACATCGTTCCCGGCAATCAGTTAAAAATCATCGCCCTTCCCAAAGGAGGCGGCAGCGAAAATATGAGCCGTGCCGCCATGCTCACTCCGGCGGCGGGAATGGACGGTATCAGGGATTTCATTTTACAGACGGTCGAACAGGCGGGAGCCAATCCCTGCCCGCCCGTTATTGTCGGGGTGGGTATCGGCGGATCACTCGAGGCCGCCTGCCTCCTGGCAAAAAAAGCTCTCTTGCGGCCGGTAGGCAGAAAAAATAAAAAAGACAGGCGCCTGGCTGAAATGGAGGCAAAACTGCTTGCAGACATCAATGCTCTGGGGATCGGTCCCGCGGGCATGGGGGGGAGGGTGACGGCCCTGGCGGTTCACGCGGAGATGATGCCCTGCCACATCGCCTCTTTGCCCGTGGCGGTGAATCTTCAGTGCCACGCTGCCCGTCACGCGGAAGTGATCTTATGAATGTATCACCGGCGCACCAGGAAAATCTCATTCGAGTGGAAACTCCCCTCACCGACGGGGTTTGCACATCGCTCCGCACCGGCGACATGGTGCTTTTGAGCGGCGATATTTACACAGCCAGAGACGCAGCCCATCGCCGTATGTATGACACTGTCAGAAAAGGTCTTCCCCTCCCTGTCGATTTAAAAGGAGCCACTATTTTTTACGCGGCGCCCGCTCCGACGCCGGTTGGCAAGGTAATCGGGTCGATCGGGCCGACGACAAGCTACCGGATGGATGCTTTCACACCGGTGCTTCTGGAGCATGGTCTGAAAGGGATGATCGGCAAGGGGAACCGCTCACCAGAAGTCATTGAAGCGATTAAACAATACCGGGCGGTTTATTTTGCCGCCATCGGCGGTATCGCCGCTCTTACCGCCCGGACCGTGAAAAAGATGGAGCTTGTTGCCTACAAGGAGCTGGGACCGGAAGCGATAAGAAAATTAACCGTTTCGGACATGCCGCTGGTTGTCGTAAACGACAACCGTGGGGGCGACTTATATGCCCGGGCGCAACAAGAGTGGCGTATCCTTACGTAATAAAACAAAAAAATTTAATTTTGGAAAAAGCATTGACTCAAAAAAGCTTCTATATTATGTGAAACGGTCATTTTATGTAATGTTTGTAAAGGAGAGCAAGACACATGATTGAAGTCAGATGGCACGGCCGTGGCGGTCAGGGTGCGGTAACATCGGTGGAATTGCTGGCGGTTTCGGCAATTGCCGCCGGGAAATATGCCCAGGGGTTTCCCAGTTTCGGCCCGGAAAGAAGAGGGGCGCCGGTTGCGGCATTTACGCGCATTGACGACAAAAAAATAGACGTCCGCTCCGGAATTTACGAACCAGATGTTGTTTTAGTCCTCGATGCCAGCCTGATCGGTCTGGTCAATGTAACCGACGGTCTTAAGCCGGATGGCAAGCTCATTGTCAACACCCACAAAACCCCCGCAGAGATCCGTAAAGAGCTTAACTTCGGCGGCACTGTCGCCACCGTGGACGGCACCGCTATCGCGCGCCAGGAAATGGGCGTGCCGATCGCCAATACGACCATGATCGGCGCTTTGCTTAAGGTAACCGGCGTGATGGAACTTGAGGCGACAAAAGAGGCAATTGAACACAGGTTCGGCAGAATCGCCCAGAAGAACTTAAATGCTATGAAACGGGCCTACGACGAAATACAAATATCAAATTAATGAGGTAGATATGACTTTGAAAACATGGCGGGAACTTCCCATCGGTTGTGTTGTCTCCGAGCCGGGCAGCGCCAGCGAGTACCATACAGGAAGCTGGCGTTCACAAAGACCCATCTGGGACAACTCAAAATGCATCAAATGCGGCATTTGTTACATTTTCTGTCCGGAGGGGTGCGTTCAGCAAAGTGAAGATGGTTTTTACGCGGCAAATTTGGATTACTGCAAGGGATGCGGCATTTGCGCGCATGAATGCTGGCCCCGCGCAATCAAGATGGTAGAGGAGGGCTGACATGGGCAAACGCGTAGGTTTGGAAGTGACGGTAGCCGTGGCGGAAGCCGTGGCACTGTGCCGTATCGATATGGCGGGCGTTTACCCCATCACTCCCCAGTCGCACATTGCGGAGCATCTGTCCAACCTGGTGGCCGATGGCGTTCTGGACGCGGAGTTTGTGACAGTTGAGTCGGAACATTCGGCGATGAGCGCGGTGATCGGCGCATCGGCGGCCGGTGCCCGCTCCTACACCGCAACTGCTTCGCAGGGGCTTTTATTGATGAACGAGCTTTTACCCATCGCTTCGGCGATGCGTCTGCCTATTTGCATGGCGATTGCCAACCGGTCTGTTTCCGGCCCCCTTAATATTTTGAATGACCATACCGACATCATGCCCCAGCGTGACACGGGCTGGATCGCAGTCTTTGCCGAAAACGGCCAGGAGGCGGTCGATCTGTCGATTCAGGCCTTTAAAATTGCGGAGCACAAAGACGTCATGTTGCCGGTCTGCGTCAATATCGACGGTTTTCAGCTCACCCACATGGTGGAGCCGGTGGAGCTTCCTACACAGGAAGAGGTGGACCGGTTTTTGCCGCCTTTCACCCCGCATGCAACGCTGCATCCGGCAAGGCCTGTAACTATGGGTGCGTTTGCGATGTCTGATTACTTTGCCGAAATCATGAAGGCCAAGGATGAGGCGATTAAAAACAGCAAACCGGTGATCCTGGACGTGTGGGCGGAATGGGGGAGAATGTTCGGCCGCAGCTACAAACCGGTAGAGACCTACCGGTCCGAAGATGCGGATATTCTGATGCTGACCATGGGCTCGATGGGCGAAACCGCGAGGCTGGCGATTGACGAACTGCGTGAAAGAGGCGTCAAGGCGGGCCTGCTCAAATTGCGTTTGTGGCGACCGTTTCCGTTTGAGGAACTGAAAGCGGCCATCGGCGGCGTGAAAAAACTGATTGTGACGGATCGCGCCATTTCCTTCGGCGGTCCCGGCGGGCCTGTCTTTTCGGAAGTCAAGTCCGCACTGTATGCACAAAAGCAACGCCCGATAATTTATAACTACATTTTCGGC
>JAGPFA010000010.1 GCA_018056765.1 Syntrophaceae bacterium | reverse complement strand
GCCCATGAATAAGGGTCCGCCGGCACATAATCGACATTGGGGCCGGGATTGACATCGAGCCCGGTATATAAATATTTCCGGGTGTTGGAAAAGATTTCCTTATATGTTCCGTTTACACCGTAACTGCCGACATCGAGAACCCGAATGCCTTCCCGGGGGAATTTAGTTTCCACGAGCTTCTGGAATTGAACGATGATTTGGTACGAGCTCTGGTGCATGGATCCTTCCTTTCGTTACTGTTTATTGCCTTTTGCCCGCGAATCATTGTGATTGTGCGGCGTGGCATGCCGTAAATGCGGGCTTTTTTGCCGATTGTTGTCTTGTAAAGAGGCGCTTTAAAAAAGCTTCAATTAAAATTACCCACGATGGTTGCACCGCATTACCCATATATCTCATGATGTACCAGCAATATCAGTGCCATAATGAACCGGGATCTGGGGATGCGTAACTATGTGATTATACATTTATTGTTTGGATAGGTGAAGCTGTTTTGGATGATGGTAAAAAGGTTCGTCAATATCATGACGGGTTTGGGTATCCAGATGAACAATGTGTCAAATATTATGCGCAGGCAAAAGGCAAAAGCGGCAGGATTCCTTAGACCATGAGCTATTTTGCATAATTTTCTGGATACCGGCCTTCGCCGGTATGACGTTGTTGACTGATTTTGACGATTACGACACGGTCTCCGGTGGTGGACACAATGTGGATGCGCTTCGCGCTTTGCTGACCGTTTGTGCTGAATTTTTATAACCGTTCGTGGTGAGTTTTACTGACCGTTCATGGTGAGCCTGTCGAAGTATGAACGGGCACCTTTTCTGATAACTTGCCGCTCATTCCTCCTCCCCTTCGACAAGCTCAGGACAGGCTTCGAACCGCTCATCCTTCGACAGGCTCAGGACGAGCGGGTGAGCTTGGGATACGAAGGTTGCGCTTCGCGGTTTTATCTTATTTTCCGTTCCCGGCGATCCGCGTCGTCTCCGATGCGGGTGACGTTAAGAGGATAAAAAGTTAAACAAAAACGAACCTTTTGTGTCCCCCTTTGGAGGGGGCAGGGGGAGGATGAAAAGCTTAAGTTTAGAGATCCAGGCGAACCACAAGCTGTCAGCCATGAGCGTCCACCCCCGGCCTGCTAAAGCAGGCCTCCCCCGCCACCCTTCGACGGGCTCAGGGTGAACGGGGGACACGAAGCGGTTGCGCTTCGCGCTTTACTGACCGTTCATGCTGAGCCTGTCGAAGCATCCTTTAGCCTTTAGCCTTTAGCCTTTAGCCTTTAGCCTTTAGCCTTTGTCCTTTGGCCTTTAGCCACGAGCTAATCGCCCCTATTTTCTTTTTTTCGTCTTTTTCATCAGATCGCCCAGGGTGCCCATTGTTTTGGGCGGCTGGGGAATGAAATTGCGGTAGTCGTCTTCCTTTTCCGCCGCTGCGGCTTTCTCGTCACCGGGCTCTGCCAGGTCGAGCGATATTTTTTTATTTTCGCGGTCGATTTTTTCGATACGCACGTCAAGCTCCGCGTCTTTGGCGAGCACGTCACCTGCGTGTTTTATCTTTTTCCCCCTGCCCAGTTTGGAGATGTGCACCAGGCCGTCCACGCCCGCCTCCAGCGTGATAAAAGCGCCGAAATCGGTCAGGCGCGCCACTTTGCCTTTATGGATGCTGTCTTCTGGGTATTTGCGCACAGCCTCGTCCCACGGGTCGGGAAGTGTATCTTTAAAGGAGAGGGTGATGCGGTCGTTTTCCCAGTCCAGGCCGATGATGATGGCTTCAATGGTGTCGCCGGGCTTGAAAAGAGAATGGGTGTCATCAACCCTGCCCCAGGCCATTTCCGACACGGGCAGGAGCGCCGAGATGCCGCCGATATCGACAAACGCGCCGAAGTCGCGCACGGAGGTGACGATGCCTTGCACTTTCATTCCTTTTTCGAGCGACTCTTTCAGCTTCGCGATTCTCTCACGGTCTATTTTTTCCAGGATGGGCCGGCGCGAAAGGACGATGCGGCGGCCGTTTTCGGCGTATTCGATGATGATGAAATCAAATTTCTTTCCTACATAGTCGGAGGCGTTTTCGATTTTTCTACGGTCCATCTGCGAGTAGGGGCAAAAGCCGGTGGTGCCGGCGCTGATTCTTATGGAAAAGCCGCCTTTTATTTCTTTTTCGACGGTGGCCTCAAGCGGGATGGAATTCTGATAGGCGTTGGACAGGAACTCATCGACGCTTTTTCTGGTCAGAAGTTTTGTGGTGAACAGCCGCTCGCTACGGCGCGACGACAGGAAGTAGGCGGTGACATTGTCGCCCTCTTTGATGGTCAGGTTGCCGTCTTCGTCGATAAATTCTCTTTTGTCGATATAGCCCTCGCTTTTGGCTTCCAGGTCGATGAAGACCCATTCGGGAGAGATTTTCACCACCATTGCCTCGACTTTATCGCCCACGGAAAAACGCCGGGGCTTGGTGAATGATTCTTCGAGCAACTTGGCGAAGTCTTTTGTGTCGTCCATAAATTTTCCTTCCGGTTGTTTTGGCCGCAGCGCGGTCCCCGTGACGGCTTTTTTCGTCTCCGGCGATGATGCGGCAAAATAACGGCCGGTGTCCGCAGGCCGCTGTGGAGAGTTTGCCGGTCTGGCTCAAAAATTGATTTTACCAATATCACGAAACGTATATTATTTCTGCAGAAAATAATACGGCAAAGCCGGAGTGGCAGTGAGGGAGATTAAAAAAGTATGGATAAAATATATTATTTATATTATGCAAAGCTTTAAAAATATCCAAGGAGTTAGATGAGTTATGAGATTTGAGATTTCCCGCGGCGGCAGCGGTCTCACCTATGAGATCCGTAACATAGTGATGATCGCCAAAAAAATGCAGCAGTACGGGATGAAAATCATCTGGGAAAACATCGGCGACCCGGTGCAAAAGGGCGAGAAAATACCCGACTGGATGAAGGAGGTCCTCGTCGACATAATTAACGAGGACATGTCTTTTGCCTATTCCCCCACCAAGGGGATGGATGCCACCCGCCAGTTTATCGCCGAGCGCACCAATGCGCGCGGCAAGGTGCAGATTACCGCCGATGATGTTATTTTCTTCAACGGCCTCGGCGACGCGATCGCGCGTGCCTACAGCTCGATCCAGGTGGATGCCCGCATGATCATGCCGGAGCCGACCTACTCGACGCATCTCATGGCGGAGGTGCTGCACGCGTCTTTCCCGCCCAACACCTACCGGATGAACCCCTACAATAACTGGGCGCCGGATCTGCGCGAGCTGGAGCAGAAAGTCCGCAGCCACAGGGCGATCGTGGGTATTTTGATCATCAACCCCGACAACCCCACCGGTTTTGTTTATCCGGTGGAGGCCGTCGAGACGGTGGTGCGCATCGCGCGGGAAAATGATCTGTTTGTGATCGCCGACGAAACCTATATCAATATTCTCTATAACGGCAAGTCGACCGTGCCGCTGGGCGATGTGATCGGCGATGTGCCGGGAATTTCCATGAAGGGGATTTCCAAGGAGCTGCCCTGGCCGGGTGCCCGCTGCGGCTGGATGGAGGTGTACAACGCCGATAAGGACCCGATTTTCGCCCGCTTCATAAATACCATTTTGCATCAGAAGATGTCGGAGGTCTGCTCGACCACTCTGCCGCAGATGGCTATCCCGCGGATTATGCAGCATCCGGAATATAATAACTATCTGCGCGAACGCACCGGGCATTATGAAAAGCTCTCCGCCATCGCCTACGATATTTTAAAGGATGTGCCTTTTGTCATCGCCAATAAAACGAACGGCGCTTTTTACATGACGATTCTGTTCAACGAGTCCGTACTCAACGAGCGCCAGTACCTGAATATCGAACATCCGGAGTTGCGCTCCTATGTGGAGGAGCTTGTCAGGAATGTGGAACACGACAAACGCTTTGTCTATTACCTGCTTGCCTCCACGGGAATCTGCGTGGTGCCCCTGACCTCTTTTTTCACGCCGCTTCTGGGTTTCCGGATGACGCTTCTGGATAAAGATGTGGATGAGTTCGAATATGTCGTCAAAACCATTGCGGCGAAAGTTACCGAGTATATCCAGTCAAGCAAGTGAAGCGGGCTGCCCCTGCCCTCGTGGGACAGACAGTCTCGTCATGCCGGTGAAGGCCGGTATCTAGAACATAAGGGGCAAATAGCTCATAGCGACCCGCTTCACGGAGTGGAGCGGTTGGAAGATTAGAAGATTAGAGGGTTGGCGAATGGCGATTAGCTTGTGGAGAAAGGATAAAGGCAAAAGGACAAAGGGTAAAGGATAAAGGATGCTTCGACAGGCTCAGCATGAACGGCTATTAAGGCTCAGCACGAATGGCCAATAAAGTCCGGCATGAATGGCCAACACAACACCGTTCGTCCGCTCCCCTGAGCCTGTCGAAGGGTGCGCTTGTCGAAGGGCGAGTGGGGCCTGTTGTAGCATGCCCGTTCATGGTTCGACAGGCTCACCACGAACGGTCATTAAAAGCTCAGCACGAATGGTCAGTAAAACTCACCACGAACGGTCATTTAAAGTTCACCACGAACGGTCAGTAAAGCGCGAAGCGCATCCTTCTTGTCTCCGTTCACCCTGAGCCTGTCGAAGCGGGCGGCGGAGGTGCCCCGATTTATCGGGGCGGAGGTGGAAAATAATAGTACATGGCTCACGGCCTAAGGAAGCTTGCCGCTTTTATCCACCGTGCCCGCGTGGAACAGTCTCGTCATGCCGGTGAAAACCGGCATCCGGATTTATGAAGCTGTTGATAATTTAAAAAAGTCAAAAAAAGCCCCGCAGCCGGTAAGGGACTGCAGGGCTTTCAGGCAAGATTTGTTTTTGCGAATCAATAGCGTCCGCCGCGGTTTCCTCCTCCGCCTCTGCCGTCGCGCCGGAACCCTCCTCCGCCACCGCGATTCCCGCCGCCGAATTCCTTTTTCGGTTTGGCTTCATTGACCGTGATGGCTTTTCCGTCGAGCATGCCGCCATTGAATTGTTGAATCGCCGCCTGAGCACCTTCATCGGTTTTCATTTCGACAAAACCGAATCCCCTGGACTGTCCGGTAAACTTATCCCTGATGACCGCCGCAGACACAACTTCTCCGGCTTGTGAGAAGTTGGCCATCAGGTCTTCATCTGTGATCTTGAAAGACAGATTGCCGACATACAAATTTTTTTTATTCATCTCCCGTTCCCTTTCTCTGCGCCTCGTTTGGCACAAATTAAATCTTCGTTCCCCCGTCGGGGTCGCACAAAGCATCAACATCACCTCCGTCTTGCTTCGGGTTTTAGAAAGAAGATTGAAGGAAGCGGCTCAATGCCTCACCTGGCCGGATGATTACCCGGCATCCGCACTCTGCGGCGGTGCTTTCTACCGTGACTCAGGCGCACCGCGGCTGATAAAAAAACCCGGACGAAAAAGCGTCCGGAAAAGTCATGTCTGGAAATTGAGTCTTATTTGCCATCGGATACTCTTTATTTTGACGAGATTGTTCACAGTCACAGGCAATAGTCAAGCAGGAATCGATTGCTTCTGCTGTAATCGACCGAAATTTGTAAAGGCCGACGACGCGCGGCGGAGGTGGAGAGTTAGCAGATTAGAAGATTAGAAGTTTAGATGATTAGAGGGTTGGCCAATGGCGATCGGCTCGTGGAGAAAGGATAAAGGATAAAGGCAAAAGGCAAAAGGCAAAAGGCTAAAGGCTAAAGGCAAAAGGCAAAAGGCAAAAGGACAAAGGATAAAGGATGCTTCGACAGGCTCAGCATGAACGGCCAATAAAGCCCGGCACGAATGGCCAATAAAGAGGCTCAGCATGGATGGCCAACACAACACCGCTCGTCCTGAGCTTGTCGAAGGGCGAGCGGGGCCTGTTGTAGCCTGCCCGTTCATGGTTCGACAGGCTCACCACGAACGGTCATTTAAAGTTCACCACGAACGGTCAGTAAAACTCACCACGAACGGTCATTGAAGGTTCACCACGAACGTTCAGCGAGAGCTCACCACGAACGGCAGTAAAACTCAGCATGAACGGCTATAAAAAAATTCAGCGAAGGGTTATTAAAGCCGGGCACGGAAGGCGAATAAAGAGCGAGGCGCATCCGTCGGAGGGTCTTCTGATTTGGGTCGCCGAACGAACCGGCAAAAGTGTCCGAAGGTGCTGAATTAATTTAAATAATTTCATTCTTTGCGCTCCGGGGGAACGCGGCGGCCCCAGAGTCTGATTTTTCCAAATATTTCTTGACACGAGGGGGATATTAAGGTAGGTGACTGCGTGTATAAAAATTGACTTGCGGTCAAAAAATGGCCTCATGTTCACAAATCAGGAATGATTCAGTATTTTCATCACTTGAAAAAGTGGCGCCCCTTTAAAATTTGAGTAACGGGGGCATGTTGTTAAATCATTGTAAAAAACGGACGGGCGGAAGTTCAGACGTTCGGCGGCTTAAGGTTAAAATGAAATCCAGGTATTCTTTCGGCTTGGTAAATCTGAATCCAGCCGTTTTGTCTGCTTGCCGCACACCTTGAGCTTGATCATACAGCGGGCGCTGCCTGCGTCCATCCCGTTAAAAGCACTTTTCCGGCAGAAATGCCTACAGAGTGTCAAAATTGAAGAAAAAACTTAAGATTAGGAGGAATAGTCAGTATGGCGGATGCAAAAGTAGAGTTAAAGGAAATATATCCGATTCCTGAAGCGGCCAGAAAAAAAGCCTGGGTGAGCGGCAGGGACGCTTACGACAAGATGTGGAAACGTTCCGTTGAGGAGCCGGAGAAATTCTGGGCGGAAATCGCCGAAGAGCAGGTCACCTGGTTCAAAAAATGGGACAAGGTGATGGATTATAACTTTGACATCAAAAAAGGCCCCATTTATGTGAAGTTCTTTGAAGGCGGCAAGCTTAATGTTTCTTACAACTGCCTGGACCGTCATCTGGAAAAGCGCGGCAATCAGGTCGGCCTGATCTGGGAAGGCAACGAACCCGGCGAAGAAAGAAGATTTACCTACAAGCAGCTGCACGAGCAGGTTTGCAAGTTCGCCAACGTACTCAAGGACAACGGAGTTAAAAAAGGCGATCGTGTCTGTTTCTTCCTTCCTATGATCCCCGAACTGGCGATCGGTCTTCTGGCCTGCACACGTATCGGCGCCATCCATAGCGTAGTATTCGGCGGCTTCAGCGCCGAGGCGCTCAGAGATCGTATCAAAGACTCCACTTCGAAAGTTCTGGTCACCTGCGATGGCACCTTCCGCGGCGCCAAGGCTGTTCCCCAGAAAACCAACGCGGACGCGGCTGTTAAAGAATGCCCCTCGATTGAAAAAGTCATCGTGGTGAAACGTGTTGGCGACAAGATTAAATGCGACTGGAACGCGGGCAAAGACATCTGGTGGGATGACGCCATGGCCAAAGCCTCGGCTGATTGCAAACCCGAAGAGATGGATGCCGAAGATCCCCTGTTCATTCTTTATACATCCGGTTCGACCGGTGCCCCGAAGGGTGTTTTGCACACCACGGGCGGCTACCTTGTTTACACCTCCTATACACACAAGATTGTTTTCGATTATCACGACGGCGATATGTACTGGTGTACGGCGGACGTCGGCTGGGTCACGGGCCACAGCTACATCGTCTACGGGCCTCTGTGCAACGGCGGCACGACAATTATGTTCGAAGGCGTTCCCAATTACCCGACCTACAGCCGTTTCTGGCAGGTCGTGGAAAAATACAAAGTCAACATTTTCTACACAGCTCCGACCGCCATCCGCGCCATTGCCAAAGAAGGCGACGATTTCGTGAAAAAGCACGATATTTCCTCCCTCCAGACGCTGGGCACGGTCGGCGAACCGATCAACCCCGAGGCGTGGAACTGGTATTTCAATCTGATCGGCCGCGGCGAGTGCCCGATTGTGGATACCTGGTGGCAGACGGAAACCGGCGGTATCCTGATCACCCCGCTGCCCGGCGCGATTGAAATCAAACCCGGTATGGCCACCATGCCCTTCTTCGGTGTGCAGCCCGTATTGCTCGATGACGAAGGCAAGGAATTCACCGCGACCGAAGCTTCCGGCGCCCTGTGCATCAAAGTGCCGTGGCCCGGCATCATGAGAGGCGTCTATGGCGATCAAAAGCGCTTCCAGGAAACATATTTTGAGCAGTTCCCCGGCTACTATGTGACTGGTGACGGCTGCCGCAGAGACAAAGACGGCTACTACCAGATCACCGGCCGTATCGACGACGTCATCAACGTGTCCGGTCACCGCATGGGCACTGCCGAAGTGGAAAGCGCGCTGGTCGCTCACAAGACCGTCGCGGAAGCAGCCGTAGTAGGTATGCCGCACGACATCAAAGGCCAGGGTATTTACGCGTATGTTACCCTGAAAACCGGCGTCGAGAAAACGGACGCTCTGAAGAAGGAGCTGATCGCTCACGTGCGCACGGTCATCGGGCCGATCGCCACGCCCGACAAGATTCAGTGGGCCGATGCTCTGCCGAAAACACGCTCCGGCAAAATCATGAGGCGAATCCTGAAGAAAGTCGCGGCCAACGACCTGGGCAAC
This sequence comes from Syntrophaceae bacterium, assembly GCA_018056765.1. GTDB lineage: Bacteria > Desulfobacterota > Syntrophia > Syntrophales > Smithellaceae > UBA8904. Next base: position 65,519 of record JAGPFA010000010.1, on the reverse strand, counting down.
CTCGGTGATACCAGCACGCTGGCGGATCCGTCGGTGGTTGACGACATCGTCAAAAACAGACAGTAATTGGAATGAGCGCCCGAACTTCCTCGCGAGGTTCGGGCGTTTCAGCAATACGGCGGATAAAAGAGAATATTAAAATGTGCGAGTTACCCGATTCCGGGGACTTGCCGGACAAGGAGGTTTTTGACAGTGAATATTATTGCATGCGTGAAGCAAGTGCCGGACACAGAAGCGCAGATCAAAGTCAAAGCTGACGGTTCAGGCATCGAGGAAGGCCAGATCAAATGGGTTATGAATCCCTATGATGAATTTGGCGTGGAAGAGGCATTGAAACTCAAAGAAAAGAACGGCGGCGACGTAACAGTGATTTCCGTCGGCCCCGCACGGGCCATGGAAACAATTCGTACCGCTCTGGCCATGGGTGCCGACAAGGGCGTGCACATCTGCGATCCAGCTTTCGACAATGCCGACGCGTTTGTGGTGGCCAATGCTCTGGCGGCCGTGATCAAAACCCTGCCGCATGATATTATCTTTTGCGGTCAGCGCGCCATCGACGACGACGCGGGACAGGTCGGCGCAATGCTGGCGGAAGCCCTGGGTGTTCCCCAGCTCACTCTAGTGACCAAACTGGACTACGCCGGCTCATCGGTTAAAGTTATCCGCCCGATCGAGGGTGCGCAGCTCTCAATTGAGACGACGCTGCCGTGTGTGGTGACGGCGCAAAAAGGCCTCAATGAACCGCGTTACGCGTCTCTGCCCGGCATTATGAAAGCTAAGAAAAAGCCGGTCGATGTAAAAGACGCGGCGGCGGTCGGCGTGGCCACCGATGCCAAGGCCAAAGTTGCCAAAACCATTCCGCCTCCGGCCAGGCCTCCCGGAAAGATCGTCTGTGGAGATGAGCCGGAACAGAAGGCGGCTGAACTTGGCCGTTTACTCAGAGAAGAAGCAAAAGCTATTTAATTGAATGCGGAGGAATGAAAAATGGCAAAAGGTGTTATGATAGTAGCAGAACAGCGCGACGGCGCCCTGCGTAAGATAAGCTTTGAGCTGGCTTCAACCGCCCGCAAGCTGGCCGATCAGACCGGCGATGAGGTCAGTGCCGTGCTGCTGGGCGCAGGCGTGGAGGCCATGGCTGCCGAGCTGGGAAAATATGGTGTGGATAAAGTCTTCGTGGGAGAAAACGCGGCGCTGGATCCTTATGTAACGGAAGCGCACGCGGAAGTAACCGCGAAAGTGATCAAAGATAATGATCCGGCGATCGTTCTTTTCGGTGCGTCGGTTCAGGGTAAGGACCTCTCCGCCCGTGTGGCTGCCAAACTGGCCACGGGGCTGGCAACGGACTGCACCGACGTGAAAGTTGACGGTGGCAAGCTGGTTTGCACCCGTCCGATGTACGCCGGCAAGTGCTTCGGGGAAGTGGTCATTGAGGCCTTCCCGCAGATGGCTTCGCTTCGTCCCAACGTGTTTCCTGCCGTGGAGAACGCCAAGGCAGGCGCCGTGACTAAAGTGGATGCGGCGGTCGGTGAGCAGAAGAGCAAAGTTCTGGAAGTACAAAAAGATACCAGTGGCAAGGTCGACCTGACCGAGGCCAACGTGATTGTTTCCGGCGGCCGCGGTATGAAAGGGCCTGAAGGATACGCCATTCTGGAAGAACTGGCCGATGTGCTCAAAGGCACGGTCGGCGCGTCCCGTGCGGCGGTGGATGCCGGCTGGCGTCCCCAGAAGGATCAGGTCGGGCAGACCGGCAAGGTTGTTTCCCCGAACCTGTATATCGCCTGCGGTATTTCCGGAGCGATCCAGCATCTGGCGGGCATGAGCTCGTCCAAGTGCATTGTCGCGATCAACAAGGATGCGGAAGCGCCTATCTTTGCCAAAGCGGACTACGGTGTGGTGGATGATCTGTTCAAGGTTGTGCCCGCGCTGACTTCCGTCTGTAAACAGCTGGTTGGATAAAAACCCTTCGTCCCCGCCCCGGAAACGGGGCGGGGACGATATTCAGACTATTTTATAATAGAGAGACTTTGCCCTCAAGTTTTGTTGGAGGATCAATGAAGACAAATGAATTTGGAATTGGTATGGAAGGACGCGAGGTTTTTTGGAACATTCCGTTGCCGTCATTCGAAATTATCCTTTTTGCTCTGACGTTCGTTGCTCTGGCCATTTTTGCCTACGGCGTTTATCGCCGCTGGCAGATGTGGAAAGCCATGGGAAAGCCGGAAATGCGCCTGGATGACATTGCTCAGAGAACTAAAACCGTTCTTGCCGAGGTTTTTCTGCAGAGAAAAGTTTTGAAAGATCCTTATCCGGGGATTATGCATGCCCTGATCTTTTTCGGTTTTTTCGTTCTTATTTTCGGTGCGGCATTCGACGCGGGGCAGCATCACATCACGGAACCGCTTCTGAGCTGGACGTTCCTCAAAGGCAACTTTTACCTGATCTTTTCTTTCCTGTTGGATTTGTTTGGCCTGTTCGTCCTGATCGGTGTGATCATTGCCCTTGACCGGCGATTTGTGGAAAAGGCCGACCGTTTGGGATACCGCGGAACGATGGACACCACTCCCGACGACGTGATCACGCTCTTGTTGATCGGCGCCATCATCGTGACAGGGTTTATCGTCGAAGCTCTGCGTATTCACGTGACCAACCCGCCCTGGGAATACTGGTCGTTTGTCGGCTGGATACTTTCGGCCACTCTTACGGGTGTCTCCCACGATACGGCAAAGGTGCTCCATCAGGTGAGCTGGTGGATACACGCCTTTTTGGCTCTGGGATTTATTGCCTACATTCCTTATTCCCGCCTGCTGCACATTATTACCACGCCGGCCAATCACTTTCTGCAGACCTCCAAGCCGACCGGTTATATCGAACCCATTCGCGATTTTGAAAACGCGGAAGCTTTTGGTGTCGGTCAGTTGGAAGAATTCACCTGGAAGCAGATTTTTGACTCGGACGCCTGCACGCGTTGCGGCCGTTGTCAGGACGGTTGTCCTGCTTATCTGACAGGAAAACCGCTGTCACCTAAAAAACTGGTTCAGGACATCAAGACTTACTGGCTGGAGCAGGTTCCGGATCCACTGAAAAAACTTTTTGCTTCCAAGCCGGCAGACAAGGCCGAAGGCGACGCCTCCGCGGAAGAAGCACCGGCCAAAGCGCTCGTCGGCGAGGTGATCGACCTGCACGAACTGTGGGCCTGCACCAACTGTATGTACTGCATGGAACATTGCTCTGCTTCCGTGGAGCATGTGCCCAAGGTCATCGATATGCGTCGCTACAAGGTGCTCACGGAGGCGGACTTCCCCGCCGAGCTGCAGCTTAGCTGCCGGAATATGGAGAACAACTCCAACCCGTGGGGCATCGGCGCTCACACACGCGCAGACTGGGCCAAGGAGCTTGGCGTGAAAACGCTGGCCGAGGATCCGAATGTTGAGTACCTCTTCTACGTCGGTTGTTCCGGATCCTTCGATGACCGCGGCAAGAAAATATCCGTCGCCTTTGCGAAAATTCTACAGGAAGCCGGTGTCAGCTTCGGTATTCTCGGCACGGAAGAGGGATGTTGTGGTGATTCAGCCATGCGCTGTGGTAATGAGTATCTGTTCCAGACACTCGCCCAGACCAATATCGAGGTGATGAACGGCTACGGTGTCAAAAAGGTTATCGCTATTTGTCCGCACGGCTACAACGCTCTGAAGAAAGATTATCCGAACTTCGGCGGTAACTTCGAAGTTTATCATCACACGGAAATTATCGCGAAACTGATTGCTGAGGGCAAGATCCGTCTGCCCGAGTCCCTCAAGGGCACCTTCGTTTACCACGACTCATGTTTCCTGGGCCGCTACAACAAGATTTATGATGCGCCCCGCCAGATTCTGAAATCCATACGGGGCATCAACGTCGTTGAGATGGAGCGCACCCTCGACAAGAGCTTCTGCTGCGGCGCGGGAGGAGCGAGAATGTGGATGGAAGAGGATATCGGAGAACGCATCAACAACGCACGTACCAAACAGGCGATTGATGCCGGTGCCGATACCATCGCTGTAGGTTGCCCGTTTTGCCTGACCATGATGTCCGACGGCATCAAGGACAACAACAAGGAAGAGACCATGCAGGCCTGGGATCTGGCCGAGCTGGTTGTCAAGGCGATGGGCAAGGAAGATATCAAGCCTCCGGTCGATGCCTGCGCAGTGTAAACATGCTATAGGCAATTGGTCATAGGTTATTGAACAAAGCCCCTTGTTCGTTGCGGACAAGGGGCTTTTTTACAAAAAGGAGGAAACGACGATGGACTATAAGAATATTATTCTGGAACTCACTGACGGAATAGCGAAAATAACTTTCAACCGGCCGAAAGTTTTAAACGCGATGAACTATGAGGTGATGAGTGAATTGTCCTGCGCGCTTTATGAGTGCGACCAAAACAACGAAGTCAAGGCTCTGATACTGACCGGCGCGGGAGAAAAGGCTTTTGTAGCGGGGGCGGATATCTCGCAGATGCAGAACTTCACCTCGGTGGAAATCATGAAGCTCATGGAGCTGGGTCAAAGCACATTACGTTTTCTCGAAACGATGGGCAAACCGTCTATTGCCGCAGTCAATGGCTTTGCCCTCGGCGGCGGCACCGAAATCGCCATGGCCTGCGACATGCGCATCGCCGCGGAAAATGCCATGTTCGGTCAGCCGGAAATTCTGATCGGGATTCTGCCGGGCTGGGGAGGAACGCAACGTCTGCCCCGCCTGGTAGGTATGGGCGTGGCCAAAGAATTGATTCTCACAGGTGTTCAGATTAACGCGGCCAGAGCCTATGAAATCGGGCTGGTCAACAAAGTCGTACCGGCTGCGCAATTAATGGATGAAGCGACCAAAATGGCCAAAAAGATAACAACCTTACCTGGCTTCGCGCTCAAGATGGCGAAAAACGCCATGAACTTTGGTATCGATATGTCGCTTGAAGGCGGAGTCAAGCTGGAGCTTTCCTGCGTCTCGCAATGCTTCAGCACAAAAGACCAGAAAGAAGGGATGACCGCGTTTCTGGAGAAGAGGAAACCAACATTTGTTGGTGAATAGCTCGTGGCTAAGGGCAGAAGGCTAAAGGATGCTTCGACAGGCTCAGCATGAACGGCCAATAAAGCCCGGCACGAACGGTGATTAAAAGCTCACCACGAACGGGCACTAAAGAGCGAAGCGCAACCTTCTTGTCCTCCGCCGGCGGAGGTGCCCCGATTCATCGGGGCGGAGGTGGAGAGTTAGCAGATTAGAGGGTTGGCGGACTGGAGGAATGGCGAATAGCGATTAGCTCGTGGCTCATGGTTTGCGGCTCGTGGTTGATAGTTGATGGTTAATAGCTTGCCGTCGGCACTCCGAAGGGGCTCTCGGGAGCATGCCGGAGGCGGTAATGGAGTATCCTTATGTCATTGCATCTCGAAAAACTGAAACACTTTCCCGGCCGTAAAGGGCCGCTACTGCTGATCATCATGGATGGGATCGGCATTGGTAAAAAAGATGAATCGAACGCTGTCTATCAGGCGGCGACGCCCACGCTGGATAAGCTGTTTGCATCTGATTTTTATACTGAGCTCAAGGCGCACGGCACAGCCGTAGGGTTGCCTTCCGACGATGATATGGGCAACAGTGAGGTGGGGCATAACGCTCTGGGTGCGGGCCGGATTTTTGATCAGGGGGCACGTCTGGTGAACAGAGCCCTTACTACCGGTGCTATTTTTAAGACAGATGTCTGGGATGCGATAGTTTCACGGTCTCAAAAGGGAGGCACTGTTCATTTTATCGGCCTGTTGTCGGACGGGAACGTGCACTCTCATATTGACCAGCTGTTTATTTTGATTGATGAGTGCGCCCGCGTGGGACTTGAAAAAGTTCGCTTGCATGCGTTGCTCGACGGCCGGGACGTGGGGGAAAGAACCGCACTGGATTACGTCGCTCCGGCAGAAGAAAAACTCAAGAATATTTGCGATGAAAAAGGACTGGATTATGCGATCGCCTCAGGCGGCGGCCGGATGAAGGTAACGATGGACAGGTATAACTCTGACTGGAACATTGTTCGTCGCGGCTGGGAGGCGCACGTCAAAGGTCAAGGTCGTAGCTTTTCCTCCGCCACTGAGGCGATACAGACTTTTTATGCCGAAGATCCCGCAGCCACTGATCAGTATCTGCCGGCCTTTGTGGTGGTTGACCAAACAGGTAAGCCCGTGGGGACGATTCAGGACGGTGATGCGGTCATATTTTTTAATTTCCGGGGTGACCGCGCCATCGAAATTTCACGTGCGTTTACGGAAAAGGATTTCCGTGAATTTGACCGAGGCGCGCTGCCGGATATTTACTATGCAGGAATGATGGAATATGACGGGGATGCCCACATACCGCCGAATTATCTTGTGCAGCCACCGGCGATCGACCGGGTGCTGAGTGAATATCTGTGCGCCGCCGGTGTGAGGACATTTGCCTTGTCCGAAACACAGAAATACGGTCATGTTACCTATTTCTGGAATGGTAACCGCTCCGGATACATTGACGAAACATTGGAAACTTACGTGGAGATCCCCTCGGATAGGATCGAGTTTGATAAAGCTCCTGAGATGAAAGCACGGGAAATTACACTCAAAGCGATAGAGCTTTTGAGATCCGGTTCTTACCGGTTCGGAAGAATAAATTTTCCCAACGGCGATATGGTCGGACATACCGGCTCCACGAAGGCCGCTATTCGGGCGGTGGAAGCGGTCGACGCATGTGTGGGTGAGCTTTTGGAAGTGGTGAAAGAGCTTGGCGGGATCGCCATCGTTACTGCTGATCATGGTAACGCAGACGAGATGTTTTCAGTGGACAAAAAAGGCAAGAAATCTGTGAAAACCGCGCACAGCCTGAATCCTGTGCCATTTGTGATTTATGACCCGCAATTTTCCGGCGAATACCGTCTGGCGGACCTTCGAAAAAAAGGTCTTGCCAACATTGCCGCAACTGTATTGAATCTGCTGGGCTTTGAAAAACCGGACGATTATGACCCTTCGCTCATCGAAATGACGAAGGTATAGCTTCGCTTCAGGCCAACTTACTTATCTCGGGATGACGTTGAAGTCAGGCTGTAGCAGGATTAGGGGATTGGATGGTTAGATGAATGACGGCTGCTTGATAGCCCACAGCTCATGGCTCAACGGCAACGCATTTAAAAGCACCGCTCGTCCTGAGCCTGTCGAAGGATGAGCGGGGATTTAAAGATGAAATGCAGTTCTGGTACGACAGGCTCACCATGAACGGCAAGAAATACGCACAGCGCAACCACTAATGCCCCCCACTGGCCGGGGGTGGAGAGTTAGCAGATTAGATGATTAGAAGTTTGGAGGGTTGGAGGGTTAGATGGATGGTGGCTGGCGATTAGCAGACCTTTGAATAATACCTCCTCCAGTCATTCCGGGCTTGACCCGGAATCCAGAAAGTACTTGATAACACTGGATACCGGCCTTCGCCGGTATGACGACATTGCCGGTTACGCAGGGTTTTGCAAAGCCCTTGATTAGCTCGTAGTTCGTGGCTGGTGGCAATTCGCTCCACGGGGTGGAGCGTTGGAAGATTGGAGGGTTGGAGGGTTAGATGAATGGTGGCTGGCGATTAGCAGACCATTGAATAATACCTCCTCCAGTCATTCCGGGCTTGACCCGGAATCCAGAAAGTACTTGATAACACTGGATACCGGCCTTCGCCGGTATGACTACATTGCCCCGGATGACGTTTAGGTTGGTCAAAAGAAATGGATGCCGGTCGAGCCGGCCCGAAGAGAGATTCTTTTCCCGCCCCATAGCACGGAAAGTCACCTTTCTCTATGGCTGGCAGGCATCAGGATAATTCAAATGAAATTTACGCTAATTCTGGTCGTATATGATCCGGGTGATCTTTTCACCCATCCGCGGGCGTTGCCGGCGGCGCTGGATAGTATTTTCACTGTGGAAGGTGACCCGGATATTGTGATCGCGAACAACACCGATCCGGCCGAGGCTCCTGTTACGTCAGCCTATCTGAGAGGTCTGCCTGTCTCTTATCCGGGTGTCCGGCTGATCGAGCACGGGCGTAATTACGGATGCAGCGGCGGCTTCAATCGTGCTGTGCGCGCGCTGGATAATCCGGGTGACATTCTGGTTTATGTGTCCTGTGACGCTTTGATTGTGGAGCCGCAAGTGTTGTTGAAAATGGCCCGCGTTTTTAAAGCGAATAAAAAGATCGGAGCACTTCATCCTGCAAGCGCATACGAGGATTTTAGTAAGGCCAATATCAGCCGCGCCTGGTCCTATGACGTTTATCTGAAAGAACTTGCTAAGGCAGGTAAAGATCCGGAGCGCCTGCCTGATGAACCTCGTGACGCTATCAACACAGTTTTGCGCGACATCGCCGGGCGAAAGCCGGGCCGGATTAGCGGTCCGTTGCCGCAATTGCCTCTGACGTTTTATGCCGTGCGCAGGGATTTGTTTTTGAGCCTCGGCGGCTTCCAGGAAGAATTTGTCGCGGGCTGGGAAAACGTCGATCTGGCGCTGAGGATGTACAAAAATGGGTACTGGTCGTGTATCATGGAGGATACCTTCGTTTTTCACAGGCGCTTATTGTTTCGGCTATTGGGGCAGGCAGGGGAAAACCAGCAGCAGCTTGTCAGAGATGTCGTAAACGGCGAGGCGGTCTGGAACCGTCTGTGGGGCGGTATCCCCCCTGCAGACGCCTGGCGGGATCTGCGACACGGTAAAATTATTCACAGGGGGCTTTTGCGCCCGGGGCGTCTGTTCACACAGTATTTGAAAAGTAAATGGACGAAGATGAGAGGGCGGGAAGATTAGATGATCAGAAGGTTGGCAAAACGTGAGGTTGTTAAATGTTGATTCACGGCCGTGAGTTTCAAATCGCGTCGCTCGACGAGATTCATTTCAAGATTGTGGACCTGGTCAAAGATAAACCAAAAGGGAAGGCGCTGGATTTTCCTGCCGGAACGGGCAGGCTTTCCTGGATGCTCTACAACGAGGGGTTTACGGTCACGGCGGCGGATATCGGCACGGGAAATTTTTGCAATCCTGAAATTCCGATTTTTCAGGGAGACCTGGACGGGAGATTCCCTTTTGAGGATGAATCTTTTGATTATGCTTTCTGTATCGAAGGGCCGGAACATGTGGAAAATTTGTACCACACCTTCCGTGAATTTTCCCGTGTTTTAAAAAAAGGGGGTCTGATGATGCTGAGTTACCCTAACTACTCGCACCTGGAGGCCAGACTGAGAAATGTTTTTTATGGAATTTTGGAGCCGGTTGAGCCTCACGCCGGCGCCGGGCGGAAAAACAACGGCCACATCAACAGACCGGCCTTTGCCCTTCTGAAAATGGCGCTGAATTATGCGGGGCTGGAAATTGAGTCGGTGACAAGCGCAAAGACAAAACACAGCCAGCTTGTGCTTCTTCCTCTGGCGTGGGTAATTTTTCTGTTTACAAAAATCAAAGGTGAAAAAGGCAAACGCAAATACTGGCTGGATGAATCAAATGCGTGGAATGTGCTGATGGGCGGCAACTCTCTGATTGTTGGTGCCCGGAAAGCTTAAGCCCCGGCCGATACCATTGTTGTGCTTTTCTTGACCGGCAGGCAGTATCAGCACTTCCTTTTACCTGCCCGCCGTCCCGAGCGAGGTGACAAATTCGACTTCCCGAGGTGCCTTGTATGCGGAGAGGTACTCTTTGCAGTAGCGGATGATTTCCTTTTCCTCAGGTCGATGTCCCTGCCTTAAAACCACACTTGCCTTGACGACTTCTCCGCGCATCAGGTCTTCTTTGCCCGCCACTATCACATCGGCCACGGCAGGATGAAGTCTAAGAACGTCTTCCACCTCCTGTGGATAGACATTAAATCCACTGGTGATAATCATTCTTTTTTTGCGTCCGGTCAGAAATATATAGCCTTCCTCATCCATCCGTCCCAGATCTCCGGTGTGAAGCCAGCCGTCTTTGATGACGGAAGCGGTGGCCGCCTCGTCTTTATAGTAGCCCTGCATGACATTGGCACCACGGATGATAACCTCTCCTGTTTCCTGGCGCGGCAGCTCGCGGCCCTCATCATCGACGATTTTAATGTCAATGCCGTCCAAGGCTGTGCCGATCGAGCCGTGTTTTGCGGTTCGCTCTATACGATTGAAGGAACAGGCAGGCGCGGCTTCTGTCAGCCCATACCCTTCCAGCAGGCGTGCGCCGAATTTCTGCTCAAAGACGGGTATGAACTCCGGGGGCATGGCCGAGCCGCCCGTTACGCAAAGCTTAAGGGAGCTCAAATCATGTTTTGCCGCTTTTTCCTCAAAAACCATGCCGACATAAAGACGGGGAACAGAGCAGATATAGGAAATTTTTTCTTTTTCAATGGCGGAAAAGAGGGTCTCCATGGTCAGACGGTCCATCATGACTGTGCTGCAGCCGGCTTGAATGACGTTTAGCATATTTACTGTTGCCCCGAAGGAGTGAAAAAGAGGTATCAGACAAAGACCGACGTCATCCGGCTGTCTGCGGAAAATCGGTTGAATCATGTTCAGCTCAGCACACAGATTGCCGTGGGTGAGGACCGCGCCCAGAGGTTTTCCAGTGAGGCCCGCTGTGTAGATGATCTGGGCCGGATCATCAGGCTCGATGGTGACGGGGGCGACGTCACCCACATTGAAGTTTTTATCTTTGTCGCTGCCCGTGGTGATTCCTTCCGGACTGATGATATACGCCTGATGACAGGATGTCAGACGGTCCTTGATTTCGTTGTATTTTTTTTCACCGGCGGCTTGTGTGATGATAATTTTTGCGTCGCAGTTGTCAAGCAGATAGGTAAGCTCGTAGGGGGTTGACGAGGTATTGAGCAATACTGCTACTGCTCCTACCCGGATAATGGCAAAATAGCAGTAAACAAACTCGGGGATATTCGGCAACATCAGTGCGACCTTGTCCCCCTGTTTGATCCCCAGACGCCGCAAGTGGCTCATCATCACCTTCACGGCATTGTCAAGTTCTGCGTAAGTTACACGTCGACTGTCTGCGATCAGTGCAGGACGATCCGGGTAGCGTTCGACAGATTTTTCCAGCACAAGCGCGAGATTAATGACCCATCGCCTCCTAAAAATTTTCGTATTTTTAGCAGAGAAGCTGAATTTTTGCAAGAATCTGAATTTAAATATTTGTCGGGGATAATCTTCTTTTTTCCCTTGTTGCCGGGGGATTGTTTTTCTTCTTGCTGTTGCCGCATTTTTGTCCTAAGATATACTGTTCATAAGCATAAAGACCGGATGCCTTCAGCATCAAAAAGCAAAAAGACGGAATATATATAAAAAATAAGGAGTGATATGTCCATTGTACTTGACGGCACAAAGATTGCCGGTGAAATACGCGGTTCCGTTCGTGACGAGGCTAAATTATTAAAACAAAAAACGGGCATTGTCCCGGGACTGGCCGTTGTATTGGTGGGTGATGACCCGGCCTCTGAAATCTATGTGGGGCGTAAAGCCAAAGCCTGTGAGGAAGCCGGATTTGTGTCCAGGCAGTACCGGCTGGCCGCCGCTACCGGCGAGGGGGAACTGCTGAATCTGATTGACGTGCTCAACAAAGACAGTCTCATTCACGGGATACTGGTTCAGTTGCCCCTTCCTGTTCATATTTCCACAAAGAAAGTTATTGCCGCGATCGATCCCTTGAAAGATGTGGACGGTTTTCATCCATACAACGTCGGAGGGCTTGTTTCCGGATCGCCTCTGTTTGTTCCCTGTACGCCCCGTGGTATTATGGAGCTGATTTCATGCACAGGAATTGAACTGGCAGGCAAGGAAGCGGTTGTTGTCGGCCGCAGCAATATTGTGGGGAAACCCATGGCGCTTCTTCTGCTGGAGCGGCATGCCACGGTGACGATATGTCATTCCAGAACCAGAGATCTGCCGCAGGTGACGTCGAGGGCCGACGTGCTTATTGCCGCGGTCGGCAAGCCGCACATGATCACCGGGGACATGGTCAAAAAAGGAGCAGTGGTTATTGATGTCGGCGTCAACCGTCTGGCAAGCGGCAAGCTCGCAGGTGATGTCGCTTTTGATGAGGTGTCTCCCAAGACTTCCTATATCACGCCGGTTCCCGGAGGCGTGGGGCCGATGACCATTGCCATGTTGATGCGCAATACACTCGATGCGGCTTTGCGTATAATGTCTTGATACTATCATGTAAAGGAGTGTACATTAGCTACGGTTACATGCCGTGTTAAAATAATGAATGTAGATTATCCCATCTCTGTGATTATCCCTGCCTATAATGTTTCGCGTTGGTTGCCGGATCTGTTTGCCGGACTCGACAGCCAGACATTTCGCGGCTTCGAGACGATCTTTGTCAATGACGGCTCCACTGACGAGACAGGTTCACTTTTGATGGAATACGCGGCAAGCCGCGATGGAGTGAAGGTTATACACCAGGACAACGCAGGCGTTTCTGCGGCGCGTAACAGTGGCGTTGATGCCGCCTCCGGTACGCATATTGTTTTTATCGATGGGGATGATACGGTCGGGCCTGCCTATCTTGAGGATCTATACAGATTGGCGATACAACATGATCTTGATTTTGGCGTATGCAACGGCTGTCGTTTCCGTGAGAAGCCTGGTGACATGGACGGCCATTTTCTCATCGTCTTACCGAAGTCCGAGGAGCCAAAGACGGGTGTGGAATGGATGGAGGATGCCTTAAGCGGCGGAGAGTGGAGCGGCTATGTTTATATGAATATCGTCCGGAGAGAGTTGCTTTGTCGCCATCAAATACGTTTCGTAGAAAAAATAACCAGCCACGAGGATCTGCTCTGGAATGTGATGGTGCAGCCGAATGTAGCACGAATGGCCTATACCCCCAAATACAATTATTATTATCGTACAACACCCGGGTCGTTACTTAATGACATGTCTTTAGAGAGCAGGTTAAGGCGTATCAATGCCTACAGGATGGTGATCGAACATTTGTGGAAACTGGCGGATGCGGAGGCGCCGCGCGTGTCGGCGATAATGAAGCGGCTGGCAGTGGAACACGGCAGAATTTTCCTGGGGCTGATTGCCGAAGCCGGTTCTCTGAGGCGGCGCCTGGCGATTTACGCCGAGCTGCGGAAGAGTGGTTTCCTTGCCCGCCTGTTTCGTGAGACGGGGCAAAACCAACATTTGAAAAGAATAGTCCGTGCCTACTTATATGGTCTTGTGGGGTCGCTTGCCGGGCCTAGCCCGCTGACTGAAGAGGGCGGAGGCCAAAGGCCGGTAACGAGTGATAAGTGACAAGTGAAAAGTTTCTCTTTTGCAAAGGGGGATTTAGGGAGATTTAAATGCTTCCTGTTTAAAATCCATGCCAGCCTCTTTAGAAAAGGATGGTTTGGAACACAGACGAGGGCCGGACGAAAGAAGAGGGGTGAAACCGCCCCACCCGTAACCGGCAACTGTTGACCAATGGCCCGCCTGCGGACTGAAAGCCTATATGCATAAATGTTTTTTGTTGCAGTGGGCGGCAGATTTTTAAGGCAATGAGCAAAAAATGAAGTCAGAACCACAATGGCTGTGCAGATTGTGCGACTATCTTTACGGTATCGGCAATGACAGGCTGAGGAAAATTATCCGTAAGATACTCCAGAAGCGAAGGGGTGCTGATTTTTCCTCGCTTATTTTACGCCATATATTTCTTAAGTATCATAACATCGAAGTAGGCATGTACTCCCATTTTTGCTTTCGCACCGAATTCCCCCCCGGCACGGTGATCGGACGCTATTGCTCGATTGACGGAAGGATGCTGGTAATCAACGGCAGCCATCCTATCACCCGCCGCTCCAGCCACGCTTTTTTCTTTAATCCCTGTTTTGGTTTAGTGGAAAAAATGCCAGATGTCTATAGAAAAAAGTTGATTATCGGCCACGATGTCTATATCGGCGTTAACGTGACGATCATGCCGTCGGTCAACAATATCGGTAACGGGGCGGTGATCGCTGCCGGCAGTGTGGTTGTCAAAGATGTGCCTCCCTTTGCCATTGTCGGCGGCAACCCGGCAAAATTGATCAGATACCGTTTTTCTCAGAAAACAATTGATGAAATCACCGAATCCGCCTGGTGGGATAAGGATATCGCCGAACTCAAAGCTGATCCTTCGGAATTTAAGGGTTTTTTTACCGACCTCGAATAGGGTGATTTGGGACTGATTAAAAGACCCGCGGTCCGGCCGCAAACAGCTCACTGAAGATGGTATTTCTTCAGGTACTTATCCAGATCGCTTTTCTGTTTTTCCAGATGCTGCTCCACATTTTGCGCTGTAACCAGTATGCCGAAACCGTCGGGAGAGCTTTTGGCCATACCGAATATCCGGTCGATAATCATGTCGCCGACGCGGAAGCGGTAGTGACTCTCCTCGTAATAGTTTAAGGGGTCTGTGGTGATTGTGTTAAAGCCGCTGAAGTCATAGTAATCGGTAAGCCTGGCGAGCCTTCTTTTTGCCGCAAACAAAGGTTGCGCATTATTTATATAAATTTGGTCGTAGAACGGATTTATGAAAAATATTATTCTAAAATCATGATCCTGCGCCAGATGGGTTAGCTCTTCAATTGCCCTGAAAGCATCGTTGAATTTTTTTTCATTATATACCAATGGTTTATATTTATTGATCCTGTATTCAAAGTCAGGCTTCCCCGTTTGTTCAAGGAGCCGGTCCCTGTCGCTCCAGCCCAGAACAAGCCCTTCATGACTCAGGGTGAACGCCGCCTTCAAATCCTGCCTGAGCACTCTTTTTTTCCATTGCGACAATTCGAGGCGCTCAGGTTTTCGAAAAAAATATGTGAAGAATATTTTGAGACGTTCCGGTCCTTCCGCCTCCGGATGCATAATCCTTATACGGGTGTTTTCCGAGTCCGGGCGCGAAACGTTAAAGGAAAAGTCATCCAGCCCGACCACGACATATTTTATTTTCATTCCTTTTTTCAGAAAAGCCCTCAGAATGGCCAGATGCTGGGCGGGTATTCCCATGCTGTAGGACATATTATAAAATTTTCCTGCCGCTATTTTGGAGACGTCAATCTGGGAGGTGCGCGACGACCCGAAAAGGAAAGAATCAAATTCACCCGGACGGCGAAATACATATTCTGGATTGAAAATATGCTGATTGATGGCGAGGGGATAAACAGTTTGTTGAAATTTTTTTTTGCCGGAGAAGAGACTAAGACGTACCGCGTGGTGATCGACAATGAGATTCAGGCCCACAACTAGAGCGGAGAGAATGGTTGTAATAATTAACATTGCCGACAGCCATTTTTTGTTTGTCATACTTTTTTCTCACGCCTAAAAATTAAAATACAAAAAAGTGCTTGTCCGGTTCAGTAAAAGTAGCCCCCAGGTCAGCATCAAAGCAGCCCACATGGCGTTTTTCCATGTCGGCGTGAATTGGTTGAGGTAATGATTCGAATTTTTCAAAAGAAGCACGACCGGAATCAGCAAAATACACAGAAAATATTCCATTGTTTCGGCCTTGGGAAGATGGGCTCGCCAATGGCCGAACTGGACGCCCAAAGTGGTCATTTTCTGCCAGAAGGCGCTTCCCGCCAGGTTTGGAGAGACGAGCACTCCGTTCAGCCCGGCCATACTTTTCAATATCCTGAAGGCATCACCGATACTCGAGGCGCGGAAAAAAACCCAGGCCGCATTGATGAAGTTGAAGGTGATAAACCAGGCCGGTATTTTCGGAAGTGAAATACCTGTTTTCATCCAGAGACGGTGCAGACAAAGGGCCGCGCCATGCAGGAAACCCCAGAATACGAAAGTCCAGGCCGCGCCGTGCCAGAGTCCGCCGATTAAAAAAGTCAGCATCAAATTGACATAGAGTCTCACTTCACCGGCGCGGTTGCCTCCCAGCGGAATATAAATATAGTCGCGCAGGAATCTGGACAGGGTGATGTGCCAGCGGCGCCAGAATTCGCGGATATCCAGTGACTTGTAAGGCGAGTTGAAATTTGCCGGCAGTTCGATATTGAAAATCAGGGCAACGCCGATGGCCATATCGGTATAGCCGCTGAAATCAAAGTACAGCTGCATGGTATAAGATAGACTTGTGAGCCACGCCTCGGTGAAGGTGAGGTTTCCTGTGGCGGCAAAACCTCCATCGGCGATAACCGCCAGCGCATCGGCGATGGCCGCTTTTTTGAATAGTCCCATCGAAAAGATAAACAGTCCCCGGCAGACATTGGCAAGATTAAATATCCCGACGTTTCCAGATTTGAACTGAGGAATTATTTCCGAATGGTAGGCGATAGGCCCTGATATCACATAGGGAAAGAAAGTTACATAAAGGCAGTAGTTGAGAAAATCATAGCGATACCCTCCCCGGCGGTAGATGTCCGTGAGCCAGGCAATCTGCATGAAGGTGTAAAAGCTGATGCCCAGTGGCAGTAAAAGGCTGAGTCTGGGCATCTCTGTGGCAAAAACGGCATTAATATTTTCGACGAAAAAATTGCTGTATTTAAAAAAACCCAGATACAGAATATTGAAGACTATTGCCAAGACAAAAATGATCCTTTTATTTTTGCCGCCCTTTTGCGCCACCCGGGACAAAGAGGTGCCGCACAGGAAGTTGATTACAACAGATGCAAGCAGGACCAGTGAAAAATGCAGGTTCCACAAAGACATAAAGCCAAGCGAGGCGGCCAGAAGGAAAAGAAACGCCCACTTCGCCGATACATAGCGGTGCAGGAGAAAGTATCCCGCGGCGGCCAGCGGCAGAAAGAGCAAAATGAAAGTGTAGGAATTAAAAAGCATGCTTTTTTAAGTTGATTTTGTTAGAAGGCTGACCACGGCTTTTACGTGCCCGAATAGCCGCCTTCTGTTTGAAATAGGTTGGGTTTTATATACCAAACCTGATTTACTTGCAAGGTCCGAAATAAATAGCATATTTAGCAAATTTCAGCGTAAAACCAACTCGTCCCTCACCGCGTCCGGCAAGATCCCATTGTTTATTTCGTTCAATACGGGAGCATCTTGCCGTCGAAGGGCATCAGGGATTTTCTTTTGCCGATGTTACTATTGCATAATACCTAAAAGGCGAAATACCTTTTCAAACCGGCTTTCCCAGGCATGGTCTCTAAGCGCGCGTTCGTGACCTTTTTGGCGGATAGAGTCTGCCTCAGACGGGTGATCCAGATAGTAGCGTATTTTTTTAACGAGATCATCAATTCCCCGGTAAGTCAATATTTCTTTGCCAGGTTGGAAAGCATATGTCAGCTCCGGATGGTCCTCTGTGAGATAAAGGCCGCCGCTCATGGGAATCTCGAAATCGCGCCCTTTGAGGCAGAAGGTGTCCTGATGCCCGGCGACACCACCGAATCCCAGATTGATCCTGCTTCTGGAGTAAAGCTTGACCATTTCCTCGACCGCGAGCGGGCCTGCAGGCCAGCCGTGGCCGTAGGCCTGGACATGGATACCGTGCCGGGAAAGCTCATTTATAACCTGAGCGCGGTTTCCATAGCACTGGCCGACAAAGGAAACATCGATCGTCTTTTCCAGGGCGTGGGGTTTGTGAATTTGCGGGTTGGCCCCCTCCGGCAGATAAACAGGCCTTGCCCCTTCAACACGGTACTTGATGAGGGCGTCCTGGGTGCTGGTCCAGCACAGGTCGAAATGGCGGCAGATGTCTCTTGAGCCGAAGGCACGTCCGCCTCTTACCTTACCCACAAAATGTTCTTTGTCGTTGAGGGCGAGGTTGAGCAGAGGAATGCCGTGGGCGCGCAGGTCGGCTATGGTTTGCGGCTCCACGAGAATTCCCGACACGTACATGAAAATTACATCGGCCGGGTTATCGGCCATCCATGCCTCAACACGCTTCGTCAGAGCCTTGTTCATTTGAGATTTACCGGCTTTCGGCCAGGTTTTTTCCAGATGGTTGAACTTATCAAACCAGTCCCAGTGGCGGACTGTGCCGAATTTTTCCAGCGCCGGTTTGAGTGAAAAATTCTCCCAATTGTAGTGGTGGTAGATGGCGATGATGTCCAGCTGTCCTTTTGGTTTGGGGTGCAGTTTAGGAAAAGCCTCGCGCAGTTCGGCCTTCAGTCCGTCATCATCGGGAAGAGTGAGACCGCGCCTCTGAAACTCGCCCAGGTAGTGCCTTGCCTCGCGCCTCAACCTGAGCCGGTTTTTCCATTCGCGGAAACGAAGGCGATATTTTCGTCCCGGGAAAGTCATGAAGGTTTCCTTAGTGTAAACAGACGGATTGCACCGGATTTGTGTACCTGATCATTCATCATATTGATGACATGTCCCGCATCGAGGGCCGGGACGGAAAGCTCGCGGGCGGTATCCGCGCAGATGAGCAGTGCCCCGACGCCGGCACCGACCAGGCATAAATCAGTGTCAGGCGGGATCTCGGCCAGCACCTCCTCACGGACGTCCGCCCATTTAGTGGCGACATACTCCGCCGGCACGCTCACATGATTGAGTACAGGATAACTGGAGCGTCTGGAAAACCATTCGTGAAATGATTTTTGATTATATTCTGAATTGAGAATGCAGATCTTTTTCCCGTTCATCGTGGCAGCGAACAAATCAGATGTTAAATAGGCGTACAGGGCGTAAAAGGGCAGGTAATTTTCCACTGTCAGACGGATATTGTTTTTCTTCAGCAAATCGAGGAAATCGGTCGCGCCGGTATCCGGTTTTTTTCTGAAGAACGAAAAAAACCCGGATGCCTTTCTATGGCTGTTGCCCGGAAAGACAAGTGGCGCCAAAAGACCGCGCAATGCTACATAGGCAATGGCTTCGACGTGCATGGGAATGACCTGACGGATGGCGCTGATCGACTCCGCCTGCTTGTAAAGCCCATTACATTTGAGTGAGGGTTTGTAAAAAGCGTACTCACCATCGGCGAAGCGTACCACCGGAAAGGGCTGCCCGTTGGCCATCGCCGCCGTAAGCTTCTGATGGATGAGGCTGCAATACTCGTCGCCAGTTGTCACATTTTGGGCAAACAGACAGATCTCCTGTTCAAGAATTGAGGCGGAAAAGATTTTTACCATTGGTTCGTTGTCAATGCCCGTGATTTTCAGATGTCTGAAATAAAATTGGCCGGTGTTGATCAGAGTATCCAGATATGGTTGTTGCTGCATAATTTTATCTCGTATCGTATTTTGTGCTTTATTAGCATTTTCAGGGTGCAAAGCAATGTATTTTTTCCCCGTGCGGATGCCAACCGCTGTGAGGTCATCCAAACACCGGGAGAGGCCGAACATGGTTGTTTACATCAGCGTCGCGACTAAAATAAGCATGGGCGGGCGTCCGGCTGAACGGTATACCGGCGGCTTATGTAACTATGCTAAGTGTGCTTGCTCAACCCGCCGATGACTTCACACAGAATGTCGGCTGCCCTTCTGTGTCCGGCCGCATTTAAATGGCCGTCGAGGACATAATAGTGGCTCTCTTCGAGGCTGCCGGCGATATCGAGGATGATCATGTCGCGGATAAACGACGGCTCGCCGGGCGTTTTGATTTTTTCGCGAAGCTTTCTGGTAAATTCGTTTGTCTGGTTGATGCCGCTGAGTTCGAAGACAACAAGAGGAATGCCGGTGAGCAGATCTGCATTTTGTTTTAAAACATGGACAAACAATTCAACTTCGTCAGGGAAGAAAGCACCAGTTGCCGCATGTTGTTTTGCAGGCTTCAGGGCATCGAGTTTTTTCCTGATTTTCAGTCTCAGATATTTCCCCGGATAATAACTGATCGGCCGGCTAAAGTAGTTGACGATTTTTTCAAAAGTTTCCTCACGCATAAGTTGCGGTTGGTTGCCATTTTGAAAATACAGGCGGTTTTCGTCATAGTCATCGGCGCAATACTGCAAAATAAGGCATTTGAGGCAAGAGCGGTTTACCTTGCGCAGCATGATCATCTCTCTTACTGTACCAAAAGAAGGCACACAGGTATTGAGTGTCGTCAGGCCTGTTTTTTCACCCACGAGCTTTATAAATGTTTCCGATGCGTCAACCCCCCAGCCGAGGGCGAAGGAATCGCCCAGCAGTATTATTTCCGGTGCATCAAGTGCTTTTTCCGTGTCACGCACGCCCAGGGAATTGATGTGGTATTCATTCGTGAATTCAATTTCTGAATAGGTGAACGTTCCCGGGTTCAGGGTGTAGCCCAGATCCGGCGAGTATCGGCCGCATCCTTTTTGATACTGCATGATTTTGCGGTCTCCCTGAATATACAGATAGCTGATGCTGTTACGGAAGCGCCGTGAAAACATTCTCAGCAGTCCCGGCCGACGAATGAGCAGGTACATCGATGACTCCAGCAGTACGGGAATCAAAATAAGTGCGATGACAATTATGGCGATGGCTGTACAGATGGTCATCGGAGAATCCTTTACTTTGCCGCTATCTCCAGGGCAATCCGGTAGCATTGTGTTTTGTTGTCCAGCGCGGCACGGTCGCGGGCAAAGGGTGCCCAAAGACGCAGGGTAATCAGACGGTATATCGCTTTACGGCGCTGGGCTTTTTTGATTTTGCCGATCGTTGACGGAAGGTAATGCTTGGCATAAAATAGGTATTCAGCACGGAGCTTTTTGGCAAAGAGCTCCGCCGGAAGGGTTTGAGTCTCGCTTTGTCCTCCCCAGTGGAAAACTTCGGCTTCTTCGATGTATCCGATAGAAAACCCTTTTTCCCGAATGCGCCAGGCCAGGTCCTGGTCTTCGCCGTAGAGAAAGAAATCTTCGTCGAAGCCGTGCAGGCTGTCGATCAGTTCTTTGCGGGCGATCATGCAGGCTCCCAGAACACAGGCGATGTTTCCCGCAAGGTTTTTGGTTTCCCCGGATGAATATTTTTCCCCGGGGTAACGATACGACACTGATTCCTGCAATGTTCCGTCGGGATTGAGAATCTTTGCACCTGCCAGACCGACCTGCTCATTTTTGTCCAGATACTCCGCCGCCTTTTCCAGGGAATCTTTTTTAACACTCGTGTCGGGATTCAAAAAAACAATATAGCGCCCCGTGCAGTACGGCAGTGCCTGATTGTTGGCCGCGGCAAAGCCGCGGTTGGTCCGGTTGGCCGCCAGATAAACATCCGGAAAACTCTCTTTGATGAGCGAAGGGCTGCCGTCGGTAGAGGCATTATCGACAACATGGATTTCTTTTGTTCCGTTAGCGGCTATAAGCGATTCCAGGCAGGCCAACGTCAGCGCGGCTGTATTGTATGAGACAATGACGATGGAAAATATCGGAGGTTCGGTCATGGCTTGTTTTTCAATGTTCTTTCAAAGGGGTTTACGCCCGCGGATTTATGCCCGGGGGCGGTTTTTCACAAAAAAGCGCAAGTGATATTTTTCTAAAAATTTTTCCAGCGCGTATCTCGCATTGATTTTCAGGTATCTGAGACGGTCGGCCGGCGTCATCAATTTCTTCAGCGCCTTTTTGATTTCTTTATAGTCCTTATAATTATTCAGCCTCAGGACACGGACGTTGGCAGCCTGCGATTTTACGTCATCGCGGGAAGTAACGATCACCAGATGCATTTCTGTGCCCGGGTTTTTTCGCTGCTCACGGGTGAGAAAGTCTTCCCATGCCCGGATATCTTCCTTCTGCCTGACGAAAATATTATCGTAAATTGATTCTATCGGCTCGTCCATATCCAGAAAAGAGCGGACAAACACGATTTTTCGGGGCTGCCGAGCATCTGGGCGCGAATTAAGGATTTCGTGAAACCTGCTCCAGCGACGCCGGTATTTTTTGCCTACGTTTTCCTTCTCGGCAGCCCAGTTTTGCCTGAAATCGTGAATACTCAACGCGCTGCGATCCGGGACGGTGATGATCGTTTCACCGTGCAGGCTTGCCGGATCCTCGAAATCGAAAAAAGACACTCCGCCGCTTTCAATGGCGCTGATAACGAAGTCCTGCCGCGCAATCAGCCAGTCGAAAGGCAGTGCGCTTTGGCCCAGAGAGCGCAACGCCCGCGACACCGAACATCCGCCGACGCCGGCGAGACTGATAAAAACCGTCTGCGTATTTTTTGCCATATCTATTCAGTCTTAAAAAGTCCCTTACCGGAGGGTGGTTCTAATGCAAAAAGTGTTAATTGTCTAGTTCTTTATATTTTTTGGTTTTTTTCTGAAATGTTCGCGGCGGCAGGCTTGGGGAAGCATGGTAACAGGTTAGTACCGGCCTGAAGAGGGACATAAAATGATGTTTAAATAATCGCATCTGTATGCTAGTACTTATGGTTTACTGGTAAATGATCATTTTTGATGGTGGGACAGGCGGGAAATAAAAATTGATGGGCAGGTAGAGCGCTGCCATGACCATTAAATTGTAAAGCAGGGCCGGGCGGGAGACTCTGGGGCGTAAGATATGAATATTAGAATAGCTTTTCAGAAAATCAAAGATTGGCTGGAAATCGATCAGACAGCCGCCGGGCGTAATATCCATATTGATGTGCTCAAAGGTGTCACGATCATGTTCGTGGTTTGGGGGCATACCATCCAGATGAATCATCCCCTGAGGATGAACAGTTACTTGTATCTTACTTTTTCATCATTTGCCATGCCGCTGTTCATGTTGTTGAGTGGTTACATAATAACAACTCAAATGAAAAACACGCTTGCCGGTTTTGTGAAAAAATACGCGCTCAGGCTCATCGTGCCTTTCTTTGTCTGGGCCGTAGTTTTCTACCTGAAGAGTCATCATTTCGATCCTGTCGGCCTGCCCGCGTATCTTTTGAATTTGGCGAAATTTCCGGCCAACGGTCTTTGGTTTTTATGGGCGCTGTTTTTAAACAGTGTCGTGCTTTTTGCCGTTCTCAGGCTGGTTCGTGTAAAGCATTGGGAGCGCTGGGAAAACCACCTGGTTATTGCTTCCATGATACTGTCGCGGTTTGCCTCTACGGAGTATTTCGGCCTTGCCGATTTCAAGGTTTACTACACTTACTACGCGGCCGGTTATTTTGTCTGCAAATACTATGATTGGGTGAAGGCCAGGCGGAAAATATTTTATGCAATTTCCATTGTTGCTTTTCCTCCGCTATTAATGGCGTTTCAAAGCGACAAATTCCCTTCATTTTACCCCCTGCTGCAGGAATTTTTTGGCGCGACAGGTATCGCCCGCCTGATCGTTTCCATTTATAAATATGCGATCGCTTTTGCGGGAATGGGCGTGGTGTCTTTTCTGCTGGAGCTTGTCCGGCGCACGCGCTTCTACGCTTTTTGCGCCTGGACGGGGTTGTTCACACTGGACATTTATGTGAGCCATGGAATCTTTTCCTGGAGATGCGCTCCTGTGCTGTGGCAATACGCTCTTGTGGCGGCCTCAATGTTTACCGGTTCGCTTGCTCTGACGATACTGGTGTTGAGGCGTTTCAAAATCACCAGACTTGTTTTCCTGGGACAGAAGACATGAGCCGGGAGAAATTATATGGCTGACGGGCAAAACGAGTTAAAGCAGAACAGACAGGCGGGCATCGACATACTCAAAGCCATCTGTATTATGCTGGTGGTAGTGTGGCACTGCCAGCCTTTGAGACCATCAATGTTTCCAGGCGATCAGGGTTTCATGGAGGCTCTCAGGCAGGCGATTCAATTTTTTTACTTCAACATTTCGCTTCTGGCCGTTCCCTCTTTTATCTTCGTTTCCCTGTATCTTTTTTTTACAAAAATGTCTGAATCAGACGATTACTGGAAAAAGCGCTTTTTGCGACTCGTCCAGGTTTATATTTTCTGGGTGGGCGTGCAATTCATTCTTTATCTCCTGCTGGGCGGAGGACTTCCGCTGCCGCTGAAAACAATTATCCGCAGCGGTGGCCCGGACCTCCCCGTGGGCATATTGACGCATCCGGTACCCTCCATTTTTTATTTCCTTTTCGCATTGATGATATGTACGTTTTTGGCCTTCTGTTTCTGGAAGCTGCCTGAAAAGCTCAAAATTCCCGTGGCTGTTTTGGTCATTGCTGCGTCTGTTTTGTATTTTCTGGCCGCCGCGGTCTGGACGGTGTCCATCGACACCAGGTCCATGAAAAATTATTACATTTATGTGCCCGCTGCCTATTTGCTGTTTCGCTACAAGGAGCGGATCATTAAATTCCGCTGGCTTTTTTTTATATGTTTTGTCGCGTTGATGGCCGTCGAAACGACGTTCGGCTGGCGAACGCCGCCTTACGGAAGATTGTCCATTTTTTGCGGGTCTTTCTTCCTTATGTCCGTTTTTGTTGCGGGATGGACCAGGGCCCGGCGGCCCGTCAGCCTGCTGTCACGCTATTCGCTGGGCATTTTCGCACTGCACGGCTATTTCATGATTGTTGTTTCCGCCCTGGCCCGCGCGCTCTACGGTCAAAAGAGTATTACCACGCCGGTGGAAGGTTTTGTTCAATTTGTCGTGATATTTTTTCTTACCTGTATGTGCATCTGGCTGATGTCGAAAACATCTTTGCGAAAATACGTTTCCTAGCCCGGATTGTTTTTTCAAATGCCCCGGCAAGGACGCCGATATGACGGTATTGGTGAAACTGCCATGGGTTCATATTTGTTCCAAGCCGGTATGGAGAAAAATCTGGTGCGGTGGAGAACGCATTTTCAGGATAAATACGTTTTGACAGACAGCAATGTATTATGGTTTAGACTGGCCGCAGGACGACAAAACAACAGAGACACAAGGATGCAGGAAATACAGAGTATCATACAAAAAATCCGTAAGCTCAGTGAAGGTGAAAAACGTTTTGACCATATAGACTTGACCTGGGACGAGCAGATGCAAAGAGAAGCTCCCAAAAAGTACCTTGAAGCATCAATCGAACTTTTCCATGCGCTTGGCGGAAAAACGATCGTCGAGATCGGCTGCATGAGGCAGCCGATGAATCATCCCATCTCGGAGGTCCATCCCGAATGCTGTAATGACGGGCATTCGACCATTTACTGGTGTTTGTCGGGCGCGCGGGTTTACTCGGCGGACATCAGTCTCGGGGTAGTTTTGTTTGCCAAAAAATGTCTTCGTGAGTATCGTAACGGCAAAATCGTATGGTGCGACGGCCTGAAATTTCTGAGGAAATTTAAGGGCAGGATCGATCTGTTGTTTTTAGACGCCTGGGATGTTCTGCCGGGGACAAAATACGCGGAGAATCATCTCCTGGCCTATCTGACGGCCAAAGATAACCTGGGAGAGCGCAATATTGTCGTTATCGACGATACAGATATTGGCGGAGGCGGTAAAGGAAAGCTTCTCCTGCCTGTCCTCGAGGCAGACGGATACGACATTCTGGTGAGCGGCAGGCAATCGATTGCCCTGAAACTATGATTATTGCGATAACGAAAACCAGCTTTTTCCAATATTTGCGCCGGATGCCGTCCGCCTCTGCAATTTGCACGGACAGGGTACGGAGGTTTATTTAAACTATGATGTTTTTGGCCGGTGTTAGTAAAAAAATCATCCTTAAAGGGAAAGAGATAGAAGACGCATTCAGGAATTTTAAAAACAGGCTTTTCATAAAAGCTGCCCTGAAAATGTCGCCCGGCTCATGTGGTTTCACGCTGCTTATGACTTTATTCACTTTGCAAAATCTGAAAAAGGAAAAGTATGCGATTGAACGCATTGTTCGGTATAAAGAAGCGCTGGGCAGCACTGAAAACAATGCCCGGTTTGTGTTTAAGTGTTTTTACAGCCTGAGCTATGATATGCTTTATCGTCATTTATTTGCGGAAAATCCCCAAAAGTATCTGCAATATATCCATATGGACGGGAAAGAACATGTACGGCGGCTAATTGCTCAGGATACAGGAGTTATTTTAATATCCGGTCATTTCGGGCCCAAGATCCGTAATCTTATGTTCAAAGAGGTATTTGGCATAGATGCAGCGTCCTTTGTCTCTCCGGATTATAAGGAAGAAATAGATACTTCCTCCGGTAAATTATATGAAACATTGTCTTTATATAAATATTATCTGGTGGGTGAAGAAAGGAAGCTTCAGGAAGGGCTGAAGAAAAAAGAATGGATCATTTTCCTCAATGACTATCCCGTGAAAAAAAGAGATTCCAACATTCAGACGCTGTTTGGTAAAAGAGTCTATTTTTCAGAACTGCCGTTTAAGCTGGCGCTTGAGCTGAATATACCGCTTTTGTTTTTTGGCACAACAAGAATTAAAAATCAGTATCAGGTATCCATTTTGCCCCTGGATAATTTCAAAACAAAAAAGGAAGGTTTGTCAAAATACATCTCCATTGTGGAGGATTTGCTCCGTCGTGACCCGTATGCCGGCTTTTTTACTGCGGCGAATCAATTTGAAGACTTTCGGACGGCTCACTGAGCGCTTCGCGGATAGCTGTTTTGACTGATTCGGCCTCCAGCGTCTCCAGACACAGGCTGCGCCCGCTGTTGTCACATCCTTTTTTAAAGCAAGGCACGCAATCCATATCCGGCACGACCACCCTGTGTTGTCTTCCTACGGGGGCCCAGTCCCTCCAGGATGTCGGGCCGTAGATTGTGACGGTTGGAGCGCCGGTTGCCGCCGCGATATGCGGCGCGGCGCTGTCCACTCCCGCATGCAGGCGGGAGAGGGACAAAAGTCCGGCCAGTTCCGCCAGTGTCGTGCGGCCGGCAAGGTTGAAGACCTCCCCGTGGCACTGTCTGATGAGTGCTTCGGCTTTGGACCGCTCCTGAGCAGAGCCGATGATGATGACGGGAACGGAAAATTCCTGCCCGAGCCAGTTGATGATATCAATCCATTTTTGGCCTCCCCATTCTTTGTAGGACCAGCGGGCGAATAAATTGATCGTGACAGGCCTCGCCGTCGGATCGATTTTATCTTCTATGAGAATTTTGCGGACTCTTTCTTTGACGGCATCAGTTACCCACAAACGTGGGCTTGTCTGGCCAGTGTCAATGCCCAGTCCTCTCAGAAAAGACAGGCTTTGTTCCGCCGCACCATATGTACCGTGGCGGGGCTCAGGTACTACTGCATGTGTGAAGAAATATTTTCTCCAGTAAGGAACGCCTTCAGGATGGTGCTTGGTAACCCGGTACCTCGCCCCGGACAGTAACGACAAAAACGCGCCTCTGTCGCCCAGACGCAGGTCAATCGCCAGATCGAAGCGACACGCCCTGACACCCCTTAAAAAAGCCAGTTGTCCGGTTGTCCGTGCCAAAAGGTTCCCCCCGCTTTGCTTTGTTTCAAAAACATTTTTGATGGCCGGATCCGCCTCCAGCAGGTCGCCGAAACCTTCCCGTACCAGCACGGAAATCTCCGCGCCGGGGACACTGTCCTGTACCGCCCGGATGGCGGGAGTTGTCCAGACTACGTCTCCTATATCACCTAGTTGGATGAGCAGAATTTTTTTGACATCGGGGGGGAGTTTATACCCGGTTTGATTTATTATCCGCATTCACTCAGCCCTTCATTTTCCTGTTTCGAGGATTTCCATATAGATTTCCCGGTAGCGGTCCGTTGTTTTTTCCCAGGAATTATCTGCCGCCATTTTGCGGGCGGCCACGGACATGGTTTTACGCCTTGGTTCGTCAAGGAGGAATTCAACCCGCGAGGCCAGATAGTCGTGATCGGAAGGGGTTTCAACGACAAAGCCGTTTTCGCCTTCGCGAACCAGATCCTTTGCCCCGACACGGCCGGAGATGATTACCGGCAGGCCTGCCGCCATGGCTTCCGGAACGACCATGCCGAACGTGTCGAATTCGGAAAGCATCATATATATGTCGCCTGACAGATACAGGTTTACCAGTTGATCAGCAGGCAGTACGCCGGTGAATACAATGTTGTCGGCCATTTGTGCTTTTCGTGCAATTTTTTGATATTTTTTTACATTACCTTTGCCGGCGACGATGAGTTTTACTTTTTTCCCCTGTGCCCTCAGCTTCGCCAGTGAATGAATGATATGATCCAGTCCCTTTATTTCAAAGTTCATGGAGGCGAAGATAACGGCAAAATCATCATTGCCTATTTGCCACTTTTGCCGGACGCCGTGGCGAATCCGGTTTTTATCTTTGTTTTCGTAGCGGGACAAATTTACGCCGGGATGAATTACCTCAACACGTTTAGTGTCAACAGCGTATTGGCCCAAAAAAATTTCTTTGGTGAGCTTTGACACGGCAATAAATTTTTTGCAGCCCCCTTGATAAACCAGCTCTTTTTCCACCCAGGCGGTGGCATGGTCAAACAGACTCATCCTTTTACGGCGGACATGGTTCACCCAGTAGCGGTGGGGCACACCGTGGAGTGTGTAAATGTCCGCGGCGAAGATCCTGTCATGAGTATGGATCAAAGAAAAATCAGCGCGCCTCAGCCGGCGATGAACGAAACGGGCAAAGCTGATCGTCGTCATGAATTTGGGGAAGCTGATGATGGGAATCCTGTGGAACGTAAAAGGATGGCCGCCGGCCTCCCAGCGGTTGGCAAAAATCTGGAAATGGTAAGCGGGGTTTTCTGAGAGCCTGCCGGTCAATTCCCCGGCAAACTGCTCGGCGCCGCCGACAAGGCCGAATTTAGGTATGACGACCGCGATATTTTTCATAAGTTGTATCTTTTCAGTCATTTGTTCTGCACCGTGGCTCTAACACAGATGCGTGGAAAAATCATGTTTTAATAGAAGTGTAAATATGTTATCGAATCTCGATAATTTAGAGATAGTCTTCGTCATTTCGTGCGCGGCGGATTTTTCATCAGAAATGATTGAAATTTTTATATCCGACGGAGAGGATAACGAGAGGTGGTTTTTGTACCAGGCAGAAGCACAAAAAGGGGCGACCGAACAGATAAATGAATATTTTGGGGATATCCGCTTTTTATCATGACAGTGCCGCCTGCCTGGTTCGTGACGGAGAGATCGTCGCGGCCGCGCAGGAGGAGCGTTTCACCCGTAAAAAACATGATTACTCCTTTCCCGCGCAGGCGGTGAAGTACTGCCTGAAGCAGGGAGGAATCGCGGCCGGTGCGCTCGATTATGTCTGTTTTTACGATAAGCCGTTTATTAAATTTGAACGCATTTTGGAAACTTATCTGACCTATGCGCCTTTGGGGATCCGCTCTTTTATGATGGCTATCCCGCTTTGGATCAAGCAAAAGCTCTGGATGAAGGAGTTCATCAAAAAGCAGCTCGGGTTTGAAGGGGCCATCCTTTTTCCTGAGCACCACGAATCCCACGCTGCTTCAGCTTTTTTTGCCTCTCCGTTTCAGAAGGCCGCTTTTTTAACCATCGACGGAGTGGGGGAGTGGACCACCACAAGCTACGGGGTAGGGGAAAATAATCAAATCAGCATTATGGAGGAAATGCATTTTCCTCACTCACTGGGCCTTTTGTATTCGGCTTTCACCTACTACACCGGGTTCAAGGTGAATTCCGGCGAATACAAGGTCATGGGATTGGCGCCTTACGGCCGTCCGGTTTACAAGGATCTGATTCTCACGGAACTTATGGATCTGAAAGAGGATGGCTCCTTTAAACTGAATATGAAATATTTCAACTACTGTGCCGGCCTGACGATGACCAGCGCGAAATTTCACCGCCTGTTCGGCGGCCCGCCCCGCAGACCGGAATCGATGGTCACGCAAAGAGACATGGACCTGGCCCGCTCCGTACAGGAAGTGACCGAGGAAGTGATGCTCAGGATGGCCAGGCACATCCATCGCCGGACAGGGCAGAAAAATCTGTGCCTGGCCGGTGGCGTGGCCTTGAATTGCGTGGGCAACGGAAAAATTCTCCGTGAGGGGCCTTTTGAAAACATCTGGATTCAGCCGGCTGCCGGAGATGCGGGCGGTGCCCTGGGGGCGGCGCTTTTTGCCTGGTACCAGTATCTGGACAATGAACGCAGGGCGGACGGGGCCCATGATTTTATGCGCGGCAGCTTCTGGGGGCCGGAGTTTACCAACGAGGATATCCGCCTCTATCTCGAGCAAAATGAGATTCCCGGCGAGGAGCTCTCCAGCGAAGAACTTCCCGAACGTATTGCCGATCTTATTGCCGCGGAAAAAACCATCGGGTGGTTTCAGGGCAGGATGGAATTCGGCCCCCGGGCACTGGGGGCCAGATCGATCATCGGCGACGCCCGCTCACCACGGATGCAGGAGACCATGAATTTAAAGATTAAATTCCGGGAGAGTTTTCGTCCCTTTGCCCCCACCGTACTTCGGGAGAGAGTTTCCGATTACTTTGATCTGGATGGGGAAAGCCCCTATATGCTGCTGGTCGCTCCGGTTAAGGAAAGTATCCGCCGGGAGATGACCGCCCAGGAGCAGTCCTATTTCGGCCTGGAGCAGTTGCACGTTGTCCGGTCCGTCATTCCGGCCGTCACCCATGTGGATTATTCGGCCAGAGTCCAGACGGTTGCCGAAGAAATCAACCCTGTCTATTATAAAATGATTAAGGCCTTTGAAAGGAAATACGGCTGTCCCGTCATCATCAATACATCATTCAATGTGCGCGGCGAGCCGATTGTGTGCACACCGGAAGATGCCTATTTGTGCTTCATGAGAACCAATATGGACTATCTGGTTTTGGGGAACTATCTGTTGAGCAAAGAAAAGCAAAAGCCTCTGAGCCGTGATATAGATTGGCGTAGTAAATACGGGAATGACTAAGCGATGATCATTGAGGAAATAAGAAACATAAAAAGCGGCAGGACCGAGTTGAAAAAATTCGGTTTTTTCATCGGCGCTGTTTTACTTGTGGCCGGCTTGTATTTTTTATGGAAAGCCAAACCTGCCTGTGCCGCGGGAACCGCCGGTGCAGGGATTGTTTTTATACTGCTGGGGCTTTGCCTGCCGTCTGTTTTATGGCCGCTGCAGAAAGTCTGGATGTCTTTTGCCGTAGTGATGGGATTTGTCATGACCAAGCTCATCATGGTGATTGTTTTCTATGGCATGGTGACCCCCATTGGTTTATCGGGCAGGCTTCTGGGCAAGAAATACCTGGATACGAAGCTGGACCGGGGCGCTGCCAGCTACTGGATTGAGCGGGCGGCCGCTGATGCGGACAAGTCCCGTTACGAGAGACAGTTTTGATATAAAACTATGGAAAGGTGACAACATGAGTAAATTGTCGATTGCGTCGGAGCTGTGGTCCTACCTGAAAATTCGCAAAAAATGGTGGCTTCTTCCGATCCTGCTGTTTTTGCTGATTGTCGGTACATTACTGATTCTGGCGGAAGGATCGGTGGTGGCCCCTTTAATTTACACATTGTTTTAGAAGGAAAAGTCAATGGGCACATCTGCAGCTTCGAAGATCAGGCGCTACGCGGGTAATATCCTGCTTACGGTGGCGACGGTGTTTCTGATGCTTGTCATTATGGAGTTTGCTCTGCCGTTTCTGAAGGTCAAAACCATCGAGGAGGCCGTATACCAGGCCAGACGCCCCGTGATTCAGGGCTTGTACGGCCAGTTCCATCCGCAACTGGGTTACACACTTCAGAAAAACCTGCGAAACGTGAGACAGTATTATCCGGGGCAGCTCGACTACTACGTGGATACCAACAGTGAAGGTTTTCGCGGGCCGGAATGGGATTTATCGCCCGGCAGAAAAAATATAGTGATCGTCGGTGATTCTTTTGGTTTCGGTTTTGGTGTCGAATGGGAGGAAACGATCGGAAAGCTTCTGGGGGATGAGCTTGGCAAAACCGATCCCTCGTATCAGATAATCAATCTGGCCATGCCCGGCTGGGATATTGACTCGATTGTGCGTGGTTTTGAATATTACAGGGATATCCTCAAACCGGCGGCAGTTGTCTATGTGTTCTGCCCCAATGATCTCTTGGGCGGAATGAAAAAAACAGGAGAAAACGAATTTGACCTGGCCTATCACCCGGGGCCCGGTGCTGAAAAAATATTTGAAGCTATGGTGGCCAGGCAGCAGCCGGGTTACAGGTCATGGGACAAGTTTCGCAGAAAGTCATATCTGAAAGCCTACCACGCCCGGATTATCAGACCGATTTTCAGCAAGCGCATCCGCGCCTCGATGCACATTGACCCGGCGCCGCAGGGATTTGATTTTCCCCCTCCGATGGAGCCGCCGGCGAAATCAACTTTTGATCCGGAAAGGAAGGAATTCTTTTTGTACTGTCTGGAGCGTCTGCGTGCCGGGGCGGGAGATGCTCACCTTTATATTATCGATACCTCCGATAAATCTATTTTATACAGGCGTGATAAAGCCGACAACCGCAGATGGGTTTTACGCGAGTTCAGTCTCGCGCATGACAGCGTGACTTTTGTGGACTTTGAAACTTTTGCCCGTAATACTCCGGACGGCCGGAAGTTCTATCTGGATTTTGATGATCATTGGAGCGCTGCGGGGCACGCGGCCGCCGCCCGTCTGCTGTGGGAAAACTGGTCGGTATCCGGCGTCAGAAAATAACAGGTGAGGCACTGTGGAAAAAATCCCGCTCTCCGTAGCGATTATTACTAAAAATGAAGAACAGAACATTCGCGATTGCCTCGAAAGCGTCACGTTTGCAGCGCAGATTGTCGTGGTCGATTCCGGAAGTACGGACAAAACGCTGGAAATAGCCTCCCTGTTTGACTGCGATGTTTATCGCGAGGGGTGGCATGGCTTCGGGGCGCAAAAGCAGTTGGCAATCGATAAGTGTCGCCAGCCCTGGGTACTTGTGCTGGATGCCGACGAGAGGATTCCCCAGGAGACGCAAAAAGCCATCACTGATATTGTCAGGGGCACAGACGTGCAGGCTGCCGGTTACAGCTTCCCGAGGAAAAACTTTTTCCAGGGACGCTGGATTCGTCATGCCGGCTGGTGGCCCGATCGTGTGACACGCCTTTTCCGCCGTGAGGCGGGTCATATGACGCAGGTGCCGGTCCATGAGGCGGTAGAAGTTAAAGGCGTGGTTGAGGCGCTTGAGGTTCCTATCGAGCATTGCACGGAAAGCTCTCTTAGCGCCATTTTGCTGAAAATCGACCGCTACTCCACGCTGGGTGCCGGCGAATCTTATCGCAGGGGGAAGCACTCGTCTTCTTACGGCGCGTTCGGCCGTGCTTTTCTCACCTTTTTCCAAAATTACTTTCTGCGCCGGGGCTTTATGGATGGAGCTCAGGGTCTCACACTGGCAGTAACCGATTCGGTCAACAAATTTTTCAAATATGCCAAATTAAGCGAGCTGGAAAGAACCGGCCGCGGCGCCGAGAGCACCGGGTTTTCCGAAAACCGTGATAAATAAATTCCTATGGATATTTCTTTCATCATCGTCAACTGGAATACCAAAGACCTCCTGCGGGACTGTCTGAATTCCATCTATAAAACTGCGGGTGATCTGGCATTTGAAATTATCGTTGTGGACAATGCCTCGTCGGACGGTTCTCAGGAAATGCTCACGACTGAATATCCGCAGGTGAGAGTCATTGCCAATGCCGAAAACCGCGGCTTCGGTGCAGCCAACAATCAGGGGTTTGTCCTGATGCAGGGTAAATACGCACTTTTACTGAATACCGACGCGGTGCTGACGGAAGGGGCAGTACAAAAATTGTGGTCTTTTGCCGTAGCTCATCCGCGGGCCGCCATTGTTTGCGGCCAGCTGCTCAACGCCGACGGCAGCAGGCAAAACTCCATCGCCTCCTTCCCCACTCTTTTGACGCTGGCCGTGAATATATCACTTCTGGAGTATCTTTTCCCCCGCCTCTATCCCAGCAAAAGGTACAGCCATAAGGCCCCTTTGGAGGTGGATTCCGCCGTCGGCGCCTGCATGCTGGTCAGCAGGCGCGCCCTTGATGAAGTGTCGTGGTTTGATGAGCGTTATTTTTTCTTTTTTGAGGAAACGGATCTGGCCTTTGCCATGAAGCGAGCCGGCTGGCAAGTCTGGCAGGTACCGGACGCCTTTATCTACCATCTTCAGGGGCAGAGTATCGGCCATAGTGCCCGGTCACGGATCGAGTATTACCGGTCACGCTACCAGTTTCTTAATAAATGGAAATCGCCTGCCTCTTATCGGCTGTCCTCCTCGATCATTTTTGTCCGTTTGGTGCTGAGCTGGGTGATCAATTTTGCGGGGGTCGCAGCGACGATAGGCAGGGCAAAAAAATTGAGGGGCAGGGAAGCGGTTTACCGTGCGATACTGGTCTGGCATTTTCGCCGCGACAGTTGAAATTTCTCCGATGAGACCACAAAATGATAAAAGTAAGATAACACAATATACAATGGGAGAAATCAGTCATGGTGTATGTTTATCAGATATTGAAATCGTTTGTTGATCCGGTTTTTATGATCTTCCTGCTTCTGGTCGTTTCTTTTGTGCTGTGCCTGACCGCGGCAAAAAAAAGAAGCGGTGCCCTGTTTTTGCTGCTGGCCATTGTTTTATTCTATGGATTCAGTATCAGTGCCGTGTCCAATTATTTAAGCTACAAACAGGAAAAGGAATATATCATCTCACCGGCGCCTGCCAAAGGAGATGAAGAGCTCGATGTCATCGTCGTGTTCGGCGGGGGTGTATATGAAATCAGGGCACTGGGGGAAACTTATCCGACCGGGGCGACAGCCCTCAGGCTTATCCACGGACTGGCCATGTTCAAGCAGTATAGGGCAAAATATTTAGTATTAAGCGGTGCCGGTCTGGCAAGTGCCTCCAACGCAGAGGTGATGGCTCAGATGGCCCTGGACCTGGGTGTTCCCAAAGAAAAAATCCGCCTGGAGGCGAAATCGACCAACACCTATGAGCATGCTCTGGAATTAAACCGGATGTTCGTGGACAAAAAAATCAGGATCGGTCTGGTGACCTCCGCCTCTCACATGAAGAGAAGCGAAACGCAGGTGAGGAAGTTTTTTCAAAACGTTACCGCTCTTCCCACCGACTTTCTGTACGAAACGCCAGTCGGTTCACCGGTTTTGCGCTTCATCCCCCGGTCGTCCTCTCTTATGGACAACACGCAGATCTTGCGTGAGCGCATCGGGATGATCTGGTATGCCGTCAAAGACATTTAAAAGAAGATCCGGTTCAGATGGTTTGCCCGGCGGTCTGCCTCACGAGATAAAGAGCATTTCCCAGAACTTCGGCAAGGGCCAAAGCTCATCATCAATCAGGTTCTCCAGGGCATCTACACATTCGCGTAACTCATCCATTTTGGGTCTGACTCTCACATCCAGCGCCTCGGCTTTACGGGGGGCCTCCTGGAT
Organism: Syntrophaceae bacterium; assembly: GCA_018056765.1. Lineage (GTDB taxonomy): Bacteria > Desulfobacterota > Syntrophia > Syntrophales > Smithellaceae > UBA8904. Next base: position 30,414 of record JAGPFA010000010.1, on the reverse strand, counting down.
TGTTTCTGCCGCGTCCACGCGGGCCTGGATTTCCTTGTTCAAGGAGTAGATCGTATTGATCAGATCCGTCACGTTCTTGAGCAGTTCCGTCTCCGCAGGCACCGCCGCTTTTGCACCCAGGGCCTGCCTGGTGAGGAGCAGCGTCTCGGCGAGCCTCTTCTGATAGGTCACTGCCGCGGGAATCACCTGTGACATGCAGATATTGTTGAGGCATTTGACTTCTATTTCCAGATCCTTGATGAAACGTCCGACATGAATCAGATAGCGGGATTTAAGTTCCGCACGGGAGAGGACTTGATACTTCTCAAAGAGGTTGAACGCTTTTGTGGTAATCAGTGCTTTTAACGCGCCGGGCGTTGTTTTCTCGTTGGGCAGGTCTCTTTTTTTTGCCTCCGCTTCCCATTCTCTGGAGTAGTTGTCGCCGCTGAAGAGGATTGGCTTTATGTTGCCGATTTCACTTTTCAGGACTTCCAGAACCGCCCTGTTGATGTTTTTGCCGTTTCGGGCCTTGATTTTTTCCGCCAGCTCATCGAGACTCTCGGCGACGATGGTGTTGATCACCAGCGCGGGCGAGGCGATGTTCTGAGAAGAACCGACCGCACGGAATTCGAATTTGTTGCCGGTGAAGGCAAAAGGGGATGTCCGGTTGCGGTCCGTGTTGTCCTTGCTGACATGCGGCAGCGAGGAAATTCCCAGATCGATGATTTCCGCGTTGGTTGCGCCGGCGATGTTGCCCTTTTCGATGTCTTCCAGAATCTGAGTGAGTTTTTCCCCCAGAAAAACGGACATGATCGCCGGCGGCGCCTCGCCCATACCCAGACGCAGGTCGTTGGCGTATGACGCGATTGATGCGCGCAGGATGTCGGCATGTTTATAAACGGCGCGGACCGTGGCGATCAGGAAGACCAGAAACTGGATATTGTCCTCGGGGGTCGTGCCGGGGTTGAGCAAATTATTGCCTTTATCGTCGGCAAGCGACCAGTTGACATGCTTGCCCGAACCATTTATCCGGGCAAAGGGCTTTTCGTGCAGAAGGGCCGCCAGATGATGTTTTTTGGCTACGTGGCGTAATGTTTCCATGATCAGCTGGTTGTGATCGACGGCAATATTCGCCTCCTCATACACGGGTGCAATCTCATACTGGCTGGGGGCGACCTCATTGTGGCGGGTCTTGGCCGGTATGCCGAGTTTGAAGAGCTCTTCTTCGACATCATGCATATATGACGATATGCGCTCACGTATACTGCCGAAATACTGATCCTCCAGTTCCTGGCCTTTGGGTGGGGGCGCGCCGATGACCGTACGGCCGCCCAGTACCAGGTCCTGGCGTTTGCAGTAGTAGTCCATATCGATGAGAAAATACTCCTGCTCCGGGCCCAGGTTGGGGTATACGCGCTTTACGCTTTTCGCGCCCAGAAGTTTCAGCATAGCCGTTGCACTTTTATTCAGGGCGCGTATAGAGCGCAGATGAGGCGTTTTCTTGTCCAGTGCGTCGCCGGTGTAGGAGATAAAAACAGTCGGGATGCAAAGCGTCGTCGATATGCCGTTTCGTTTGATGAACGCTGGGGAGGACATGTCCCAGGCCGTGTAACCGCGGGCCTCGAAGGTGGCGCGGATGCCGCCGGAAGGAAAACTTGAGGCGTCCGGCTCGCCCTGTACAAGTTGCTTGCCGGAAAAACGTTCGATGGCCATGTCCGGCCCGGCCGGGTCGGCAAATGCATCGTGCTTTTCTGCCGTGATGCCGGTCATCGGCTGAAACCAGTGTGCGAAATGAGTTGCCCCTTTTTCCAGCGCCCATTGTTTCATCGCCTCGGCGACGACGTTGGCCGTGTCTTCGTTGAGCGTCTTGTCCTCGTTCATCGCCTCCAGGAATTTCTTGTAGGTGCTTTTGGAGAGTTTTTCTTTCATCACGCGGTGATGAAAAGTATCCTCACCGAAATACTGGGAGACGGGAACAAATTTTTCTTTCTCGACCGGATAATTTCTTTCCGCCGCCACTGTAGGGTGTAATTTCTTCATAATATCCCCGATGAAAATAACATGAGCTATCACTTACTCTATATGTCGTTTTTGCGCAAGTCTCCGGTAGTGCCGCACCTTAAGAGAGACGTTTGCATAGCCACATAAAACAACAATATTGCCATTCCCGCGAAGGCGGGAATCCAGTTATTTCAAAGCTTTCTGGATGCCGGCCCACCGACTTCGCGCGGGCATGACGAATAAGATTAGTTTTTCTAAGCTCTTAAGAGAGCAACTCAGGTAATAAAAGGCTAGTAGGCGCCGTGCAGGGCGGAAAAGACTCTTTCCTGCGCGATGCGGCAGACATCTTCCACTGTTTTGCCCGCGTAGTCGATAATGGAAATCGGCCGGTGAATTTTTACCTTGACCGCAACACATTCCTGTCTGGCTACCGCCTGGAGATTTTCCAGGAGATTTTGATCTTTTTGCCAGACGATGTCATCATCCGCGCGGTAGCGGATGGTGACAGGCAGTAAAAGTGTGCCGTGGTTCAGCTCCACTGCTTTGAAGGCGCCGCGCTTGAAGGGCAGGGCATCTTTAGTCGAGCCGGTGGTGCCCTGGGGGAAGATGGTGATGACTCTGCCGGTGGAAAGCCGGGCCACCTCCCGGATGACCTTCCGGCTTTCCCGTGGTGAGCCGCGCTTGACGAAAATCGTTCCGAGCATGGCGGCCGCCCAGCCGATGACGGGATAGCGCCGGACTTCTTCTTTGCTTAAAAAGACCGTTTTATAAAGCGCCGCCATCAGAAAAATATCCAGTGCGCTGACGTGATTGGCGATCAGGATGATGCCTCTGTCGGGGGAAAGCCTGACGGGAAGCTCGTCGGACGCGTCAATGCGTACGCGGTAAATCATAAGACAGACCCTGGCGTATAATTGCAAAAGCGCCGGTCCAATTTTATCGCGCCAGGGGAAACAGGGGACCGCGAGAATCCACAAGACAATGACCGCGGTGAGGGTTAAGGCTAAAAAGGAAATCAGCTTGAGCTTGCTCATTTTTTTTCGGCATCAGCCGTCTACATGTCTCCGGTTTTTTCTATGGGTAAGTTTCATACACCAATGCGTGGGTAAAATCAACCACCCGGACATGGGCTGTTCATCAATGGCAGAAAGCGAACTGGTGGGGTTTTTCCGCACTTTGCGGCGGCGACTACGTATATCGGCCATTGATTGTGTTTACTTTTGCCCCGGCGAAGGTTATTTTAACCGAGCGGGATTAAAAAAACCTCTGAGGCCGTATCGCAAAGGCAGTGGTCGGCATGAATGGGAGAAAAGGGGAATGGCCCCTGTGTTTTTTAAAAAGACCAAAAGCAAACAGAACCCCTACCGGATCATCGTCATGCTCTCGGCGTGGGGATTTATTCTGGTGGTTTCTTCTTTTTTATTTCTGATGCTGGGGGTTATCCTCGATGAGTTTTTGGGTACCTCTCCAAAGTTCATGCTCGCCATGCTTTTTCTGGCCATCACCGGTTGCCTGATTGAATTATATCAGGAAATCCGTAACATTATAAAAACAGAGCAGCAGGAACTTCAAACGAGAAAGCGCAAATGACGGCAAATACTGAAGGCCCTAGTCCTGCTGCCTGTCCACAGGCGCCCAGCGGATCATTTCCGGTTGTGTCGTTTTGCTCATTTTTTTGTATTTTTCGAACTCTTCTTTTGTTTTTGGAAACGACAGTATGTAATCTATTTTGCTGAATTTACCGTCCCGGACGGTTTGCATCACCAGCCCGCACAGCAGATCGCCATTCTCCCGGATGCCGAACAGTTCACAGGGGAGTTCATCTCCGACTACCGGCAGGGCATGTTGAAGATTGGCGCGAATCTCCGCCGGGCAGATCGCACCTGTCAGCTGCATCGTTTTGGCAATTACCCGTAATACCGTGTAGTGGAGTACACATTCGGCGGAGATGTCTCTTTGGTAAACTTCCCGAAATTTTTGCTTAAATGCGGGCAGTGAAGGCAGAGGTAAGGCACCGATCACGCCGATGCTGATCATCCCTTCCAGAAGTTTCACGTCGCCCAGTGATCTGGCCACATACTCAGGTTTGGCCTGGTCCATGAGTATCAAACCGCCGCGAAATCCCATCTCCCGGGCTTGTTTGACAACCAGGGCGGTCGTAGCGGAAGGGCCGCCGATGAGCAGGACGTCCGGCTTCTTGGCCAGTGCCGCCGTGAGAGGTGCGGCGAAATCTGTTTCTGAGTAATAATCGATGGGGTAGTCCCCGATAACCTGTCCGTCCCTGGCTATCCAAACATCGGCGAAAGTCTTGCGCCATGCTTCACCATAGGCGCCGCTGGTGGCTACCATAGCCAGTTTTTTCCAGCCGTTGGCCCGTCCCTGGTCGGCCATGTTTTCGGCGTAGGCGGTAAAGTCTGAGACGGCGTTAATGATCATCGGATGCTGTTTTTCCATGACGGCATGGACGCTGGTATATGCGCCGATGATGAATTCCCTGCCTTTTGTCTGCGGTATTTCCATGATTGCCAGAACGGACGCGCTGACGGGATTAAAAACAGCGATGGCGCGATGCTTCTGGACGAGCCGGAGTGCGTTGTTTTTCGCCCTTGTGGAATCTGCGCGATCATCTAATTTTTTGATGGTGAAAAGATATTTTTTACCATGAATGCGCACACCGCCGGCGGCATTTATTTCTCTGGCGGCCATATCCAGCCCATAGAGACAGTCCTGCCCGTATTGGGCAGCCGGCCCGGATAAAGGGCCGGTAAAGCCGATGACGATCTCCTCGCCGGCAGCGGCCGAAAGAGCCGCCAGCAAGAAAAATACGGCCAGACACAGTGATGTTTTCCGGTTTTTCATTCCCTTTTTTCTCAAATTTTCTCTCCAAAACAATGTTATTGCGGCCCGTTTCGTGACCGGCCGTAATTGATACTGAGGCCCAGGCCCGTAAAAAATCCTTTCCCGGGGGAAAATGAAATTAAATTCAGTCGGCCTGCCGGGATGACGGCCTGTCCAGCTCACGCAAAACAATTCCGCGGCCTTTCAACTCCCGGCGGTTTGCCAGCAGCCCTTCAGCTGCCACACGATCGAGAACATAGATCAGCTCGCCGCCCGTGCGCGCATAATGTCTGCCGTAGGAAATGGGTACTTCGGGGGTGATCTCGCCCAAAAGCGATTCCGTCACCGGCCCGGTTTTTCTCGCGCCGTTGGCCACCAGCAGCACTGTGCGTGCCTGATAAACCAACTTTGCCCCCATAGTGACCGCGTAGCTTGGCGACTCGGCCTTCGTTTTGAAATGTGTATCGGTAATCGCATTGGCGATGGTGTTGCTATCGAGTTTGACCAGCATCATCGAAGATTGGTTAAACGGGATGCCCGCTTCGTGGAAGGCCACATGGCCGCGGCCGCCCACACCGATAATCTGCAGATCGATGCCGCCGGCCGCTTTTATTTTTCGCGCATACCCGTCGAGAATGTCTTTTTTGATCCAGGCCAGATAGTCCGATTCGGCCTTTGTTTTGATGGTGATGGCTCTACCGGCACCCGTGCCTGCGTATGACCAGTCACTTTTGTACCGGGCCAGCTCACGGATCAGTTTTTTCTGGTCTACAAGAGATCCATAGGGCACCTGGGTATCGATGAATTTTTTGTGCAAAAGACCGAAAAGTTCCTGCACCATGAAATAAGCGTAGCTCTCCGGGTGAAGGGTGCGTTGCTGGGCGTTGTCGCCCGGCAGACCGATATACTCATCCAGATTGAAGCTGCGGATCCTTCCCGGATCGAATCTTCCGTCATTGGCCGCCCTGGCCAGATGTTTGTACAGACCTGTGGGGGAATTTCCCGTGGCCAGCCCCAGCGTCGCTTCTTTTTTGGATTTCAGGACAGCGATGATTTTTTTGACGGCAAGCTGTGCCGCCACTTCGCTCATCCTGGCAAAATCTTTTGTCACAAAAACAGTAATGTCCATACGTTCGTTTCCCCGGCTAGGCCAGTTCTTCTTTGACTATGTCGGCAAGTGCACGGGCATATCTGGTCGTCACTTCATCGGTCGGCCCCTCGACCATGACCCGGCAGATGTTTTGTGTTCCCGAATAGCGCACCAGAATACGCCCTTCTTCTCCGAGCTCTCTTTCGGCCTGGCGGATGGCGGCGATCAGCCTCGGCACATTTTCAATGTCCGGTTTGCTTTTCACTTCCACATTGATCAGTTCCTGCGGAAAGACATCCATCAGGCGCGCCAGCTCGGAAAGAGGTTTGTTTTCTTTGAGCATGGCCGCGATAAGCTGCATGGCGGCAATGATGCCGTCACCTGTTTTATGGTGTTCCAGGAAAATCATATGACCGGAGTCTTCCCCGCCGATGAGGGCGCCAAGCCGGAGCATGTCTTCCAGAACATAGCGGTCCCCCACCTGCGACGCGAAGTGATCAATGCCGTATTTTTTACAGGCCAGGCGCAGCCCCAGATTGCTCATCACCGTGGTCACCAGCAGATTGCCGGCGAGCCTGCCTTCGCGCTTCATGGCGTGGGCGCAGATAACCAGCATCTGATCGCCGGTTATTTCCCGGCCCTTTTCATCGACGGCAATGAGACGGTCTCCGTCACCGTCAAAGGCCAGTCCCAGCGCCGCGCCGCTTTCCAGAACTTTTGTCCGCAGTTGTTGTGTGTGCTGTGAGCCGCATTGGTGATTGATGTTGATGCCGTCCGGTTTGCCGTTGATGAGCTGCACATCGACGCCGAGTTCGGAAAATGTGTCCGGAGCGACCCGATAGGTAGCCCCGTTGGCCGTGTCCAGGACGATTTTCATTCCCTCCATGGAGAGATCGCGGGGAAAAGTATTTTTCAAAAAAACGATATAGCGGCCGTTGACATCGTCGATACGTGTCGCCTTCCCCATGTGCCGGGCCTCGGGCAGAAGCTCGTTTAGCCTGTCACCGAGAATCATTTCCTCGATTTCTGTCTCACGCGCATCCGTCAGCTTGAAGCCGTCGGCTCCAAAGATTTTCAGTCCATTGTCCTGGTATGGATTGTGAGAAGCGGAAATGACAATACCGGCATCGGCGCGCATGCTGTGCGTGATATAGGAGATTCCCGGCGTCGGCAAAACGCCGACCAGGTAGGCATCGCCGCCCATCGACGTGATACCTGCCTCAAGTGAGCTCTCCAGCATATAGCCGGAGATGCGCGTGTCCTTGCCGATGATCACTTTTGCCCTGTGAGAGTTTCTTTTGAAAAGGTAGGCAATCGTCTGCCCCACCTTGAAAGCGGTTTCCGCATCCATCGGATAGCGGTTGGCGACTCCTCTGATTCCGTCCGTTCCGAACAGCTCACCCATTTTATTCACCTGTTGGTCTTTGTTTTTTAAATATTTGTAAAAGCGGAAACGCTGCCTGTGCCTGATGGCAATAGTCTTCCACGATAGACGAAAGCCATGCGGTTGCGACATCGGCGGTCTGAGCGGGCAGCTTGCGGATTGCTTGTGTGTAGGGAAGATCCGTTCCGGGTGTTGTTTTATCCCAGGCCGAGAAAAAAGCCTGCCGGCAAATCCGTATTTTGTTGTCGTCATTTTCCTGGTGGAAGTATTTTTCCAGTTCCGGCAGGCGGGCGACGAGCTCCTCCCGTTCGGCCCTTGCTGATTCAGAGGCGGCCGCCAGAGCATTTTGCGCCAGTCGTTCCAGTCTGTTGAGTCGTTCCCGGCATGCCCCTGCGAGGATCTCCAGGGCTCCTTCATAAACCAGCGGACCCGCCTCCTGGCGGTCAAAAAAAAGTTTTCTCACCGATTTGTACCAGGTGGTAAGCGCCTTGAGATTGGCCAGATAGACGATGTTTTGTTCCACCAGATGATTTATTTCCAGATAAGGCAGGCCCTTGCCGATGCGCACACTTCTGGCCGGTCCCGCCTCGAAGATGAGCTGGTTTTCCCCGGGATAACTTTTTCTCAAAACCGATCCGGCCGCCACCACATTTCCGTAACCCACGGTTATCGGGCCGACTGCGCCTCCCTGTCCGCCCAGAAAGATCGGCCGCTGGTTGAGCATCACACCTTTGGCCACATCGCCGAACAGTGACGGAGTAGCCTTATCCCCGTCGGGAGTGAAGTTGAAATGAATATAAGAGCTGCCTACCTCGCTGTGATCCCGGCGGCTGGTGCCGCCTGCCATGAGACAGTCGCAGAAGTTGATCAGACTGCCCAGCGTGACAAACGGGAACAGTATTGTTTGTTTCAGGCCGACACAATGAGCACCGCCGGCCTCCTCTTCGATAAGGCAACCTTCACGAACCTGCGCTCCGGAACCCACGGACGCCTTCTCTAGAAAAACAGAACCGGTGAAAAAACCGCCTTTGAGTTCCACCGACGGGCCGAGAAGGCAGTTGTCGATAGTTACAGGTGCTTCATAGCCCAGGCGACAGCCTGATGATATCACGGTTTTTTCCCCATAGATGCGGCAACCCGGATATATTGTGACGTTGTCGCCCGAGATGTGGTCTATCTGAACCTCCTCGCCAATATCCAGTGTGGCGGGATTGGGAATGCGCACGCCTTTTTCCATCAGCGTTCGTATTTTTTCACGGTTTGCAGGATGTAACTCCACGGTGCATCTCCAGGTAACCCATGGTTTTATAAAATGTTTCGCCGCCGGGCCTGATTTCCGGCGTTTTTACATAGCGATAACTCTATATCTCGCATGCGGCGGCTGTTTTTATCGGTTAACCACGTGGACAAACGCGGCTTAAGCGGTTTGAGCTTGACGGCGATCGAGGCGCCGTAGAGCGGTTTTTCTTTATCACAGGCTCCTGTCATGTCCAAGATTTTTTTTGTGCCGCACACGCGATGCGCGCCTTTCTTTTCACCGGTTTTTCATGGGAAATACAAGATCCCGGCTTAAATCCATGTGGGATGTCCGAACCTGCCGCAACGAGCTAAAACAACATAACGAAGATTAGAAATGGCGCAGTTGCTCCGTGGCGTAACCGACGGCTCTTTTCGTCAGCATTTCCCGGAGAGCTACTTTTGTTTTTTCTGCTCGAGGCCCAACTTGGTCATTTTGTCTGAAAATGTATTGCGGTTGATGCCCAGGAACGCTGCAGCCGCGCTCTTGACATGACCGGAGCGCCTCAGCGCGATTTTGAAGAGGCTTTTTTCTACCATGTCCACAATGTCTGCATGAAGCCTGCTCTTGCCGTTGCCGGAAACGGAAAGGACGGTGGCCAGTTCGTCAAGCTTTTGATCGAGAATTTCCTCCAGCGCGGCATTGCATTGTTCATGAATGTCCATTTGCCTGGCCGCTTTGGTCTGATTACGTGGTGTCATGGCGGAAATCTCCCTTAGAGAAAAACAGGTTTGAATCAAATTCACTCAAAAAAGCAGTTTAAACGGTCTGCGAATAAGGCCGGTCAGGCCAAAAGTTTGGTGGCAATGATCGCCGCGATAATCACTGCGGCAATCCAGTTCAATACAATCAGAGATGTTCTTTGCAGGGGGGCTTCCAGATAGCTTGTAATCTCCGGTTCCACTTTTTCCACCCCCAGCTTCCCGGCCAGATAGCCCAAGAGGCTTTCATGGTCCTCAATAAGATTGGAAAAAATATAAAAACCCCTGGTAGTTGTTACCAGAAAGTAAGCCTTGTTACTAAGTGTGACGACGCCCAGATGAGTGATTTCCGTCCATGTAAATTTTTTCTGGCGGAAAAACTTTCTGATGGAGATCGTGTTTTCAGATACGGAAAACTCCCGCTCCGAAGCTTCCACGGCGACAAGCAGCGAAACGACACAAAGCAGGGCAAGAATTGCTTTTTCCCAGGAGGCTCCGTAAAAAAAGCTCACCACCAGAAGCACTGCCAGAAGGGAGCTTGTGATGATCAGAGGTATCAGAAAAGCTTTTCTGACTTTGTAAATCCTGGTCATAACGCCCCTCCGCTGCGGACGCTTTTTCCCCTCGTAAAAGTGCCGCTTTTACCGCCGCTTTTTTCCATAAGAACGATGTCTCCGATCGTCATTTCCTTATCCACTGCCTTGCACATGTCATAGATGGTTAACGCAGCGACGCTTACCGCTGTCAGTGCTTCCATTTCTACACCTGTCTGCCCGACGGTCTGCACGCGCGAGGTGATGATTATCCCGGGCTTTTTGTGCTCGATATGGAAGTCCAGATCGATGGAGGTGATGCCCAGCGGATGACAAAGAGGGATGATTTCCCCCGTCTTTTTTGCCGCCATGATGCCCGCGATTTTGGCGGCAGTCAGCACATTTCCCTTGGCCACGCGGCCTTCTTCAAGAAGCTTGAGGGTGGCCTTTTTCATCTGCACCCGGCCCTGTGCCACAGCCTGCCGGGGCGTGCTTGCTTTGGCGGTCACATCGACCATCTGCACCGAACCTTCATCATTCAAATGGGATAGTTTGTCCATGGTGGCTTATGACTTCAATGCTTGTGATTCATATGACCGCTCAATTTGTCGTGACCCTAGCATAGTGCCATTTTTGAGTCAAGGAAGTCGGCAAAATATTTCACGCAAATTAAAAACTTGATATAAATAGAGTGATTAGCTATGATCGCCATCTAAAAATCCCCACCCGGAGAATAAATTGTTTATAAAAGTGCGCAGCATGAGTGTAATCGGTATGGAATCGCATCCCGTTTCGGTGGAAGTTGATGTTTCGCAGGGGCTGCCGCAGTTTGCCACGGTAGGCCTGCCGGATGCCTCCGTCAAGGAAAGCCGCGACCGCATCAAGGCGGCTATCAAGAATTCCGGTTATTCTTTCCCCCGCAATCATGTGACGGTTAACTTAGCGCCCGCCGATATCCGCAAGGAGGGAACGGGATTTGATCTGCCCATCGCCATAGGGATTCTGGCGGCTCAGGAGCTGATCGCGGAAAAATTCCTGGAGGGCTGTCTTTTTCTCGGAGAACTCTCACTTGACGGCAGCATCAAGGGTGTACGCGGGGTGTTGCCCGCCGCCCTGAAAGCCGCCGAATCGGATATCCGTTCTTTTTTTGTGCCTGCAGACAATGCAGTAGAAGCTGCGATGGTCGAAGGGGTTGCGGTTTACGGAGTTAAAGCTCTTCCCGAGGTGGTCGAAATCCTGGCGGGGAGGCTAGAAGCAACCCCCCTGTCGGTTGATGCAACAAGCCTTTTCCAGTCAAAGAATCATTACGATATCGACTACTCAGAGATCAAGGGACAAAAGCAGGCTCTCAGAGCCATCGAAGTTGCGGCCGCCGGCGGGCATAATATATTGCTCATCGGGCCGCCTGGTTCGGGTAAAAGTATGCTGGCCAAACGAATGCCCACGATTTTGCCCGATCTTTCGTTTGATGAGGCAATTGAAATCACCAAGGTCTTTTCCGTAGCCGGGTTGCTCAATTCGGACCAAACCCTGATGGCCACTCGTCCCTTTCGCTCGCCCCATCACAGCATTTCCGACGCGGGACTTGCCGGCGGCGGTCAGATGCCGCATCCGGGCGAAATCAGCCTGGCACACCTGGGTGTTTTGTTTCTCGATGAGCTTCCGGAATTCAAAAGAAACGCGCTTGAAGCGTTGCGTCAGCCGCTGGAAGAGGGGACCATCACGATCACGCGCGCAGCCGTCACCGCGTCTTTCCCGGCAAAGTTTATGCTGGTGGCCGCCATGAATCCCTGTCCGTGCGGATATTTCGGTGACCGCCACCGTACCTGCCGCTGCTCTCCCCAGCAGATACGCAAATACCAGGGGCGGATTTCCGGGCCCCTTATGGATCGGATCGATCTGCATATTGAAGTTCCGCCGGTAAAATACAGGGCTCTTGCCGAAAGCAGGGCCGGAGAGTCATCCGCTTCGATCAAAAAACGTGTGAATGCGGCCAGGGACGCCCAGAGGAGGCGCCTCGGAGCTACGGGTATTGTGACCAATGCACGCATGACGGAAAAGCAGATCCGTGCCCATTGTGCCGTTGATGAGGAGTCGCACCGTCTTATGGAAATGGCGATCGAAAAACTGGGGCTTTCCGCCCGCGCCATGAATCGCGTGTTGAAAGTTTCGCGCACGATTGCCGATCTGGAGGGAAAAGAAAAAATCGAGCCTGCCCATGTGGCGGAGGCGATTCAATACAGAAGCCTTGATCGGGGGATCATTTAGTGCTAGAAAGCGTGACGATAAGGATCTGATTTTACTTGGAAGGGTTAATTTTAACGGGGGTAGTATGGAGATAAAAATCATTGAAGCAGCACCACACGAGAGGAAGCCGAGGCCGGATCCGGGCAAGCTGGGGTTCGGCAAGTATTTCAGCGATCATATGTTTACCATGAAATATAAGGAGGGAACGGGCTGGCACGATCCGGTGATCGAGCCGTACCATCAGCTTGTGCTGGATCCGACGGCCATGTGCTTTCATTACGGCCAGGAAATCTTCGAAGGCCTGAAAGCATACCGGGGCGCCGCCGATGAAATTTATCTGTTTCGTCCCCTGGAAAACATCAGACGCATGAATGCATCGGCGGACCGGTTGTGTATGGCGCAAATCGACGAAGAGTTATTTTTTGACGCCTTGAAAAAACTCATCGCACTCGACAGCGGCTGGATTCCGAAGGAAAAAGGATCCTCGCTGTACATCCGTCCGACATTGATTGCCACGGAGGCGGCGCTTGGTGTGCATCCGTCTGATGAATATCTGTTTTTCATCATCACCGGCCCGGTGGGTGCCTATTACGCACAGGGTTTTTCACCAACCAAAATTTATGTGTCGTCGGAATATGTACGCGCCGCCCCAGGCGGCACGGGCGAGGTCAAGGCGGCCGGCAATTACGCAGCCAGCCTGTACGCCACCCGCATTGCCGTCGGCATGGGTTACACGCAAGTTTTGTGGCTCGACGCCCTGGAAAAAAAGTATGTCGAGGAAGTGGGCACAAGCAATATCTTTTTCCTCATCGGCGATGAGCTTGTTACCCCTCCTCTGGGCGGGACGATTTTGCCAGGCGTGACGCGTGACTCGGTAATCAGACTGGCCGGCCACCTGGGCGTGAAGGTTGTCCAAAGACCGCTGGCGATTGATGAGGTGATCTCTGCTCTGGAGGCAGGCACTTTGCGGGAATCCTTCGCTTCCGGAACTGCCGCAATCATCTCGCCGGTGGGGCACATTTCCTACCTGGGGAAAGAATACGCAATCAACGGAGGGGAAACCGGGGAATTGTCTGAAAAGCTTTTTAATGAAATACTGCAGATCCAGTACGGCATAAAGGATGATCCTTTCGGTTGGCGTGTCCGGGTTTTATAGGGCGGGTGTGCCGACATTGTCGCGGTTTTTTTACCTTATTCGCGCACTTGGGCACTCATTCCACAAGGCTGTGGAATAGGCTGTTGATAAGTATGTTGATAAATACGGCGAGCCCGCAATGGTCAGGGCTTCAGACCGAATTGCTCAAAGTTTGTGCAGGGTGGTAATGTCGTAATATCAAGTACTTACGAATAACCCTTTAGATACTCGTCACTTATGAAGGCTCATGGGGGAAGATATAAACTCACTTGAAAAAAATGTGCCACATCCATACCTGTAACAGGGAATATTTAAGAAAAAATGATAAAAAATAAATCCGATAAAGATAAATTGTTGGTAAAAGCGGGGCTTTTGGTGATCGTCACGGCTTTTTTCGGTGGACTGATTTTGCCTGTGTCTTTGGCCGGTGAAAAGCTCCCGCCGATCGGGGAAACAGTCTGCGGTCTGCAAAAAATTTATGAGCAGACCCGTGATTTCCAGGCCGGCTTCATTCAGGAAACCACTGTGAAATCAATTCGGAAAACGGAGGTGGAAGAAGGGGTTGTTTACTTCAAAAACCCCAAACAGATGCTTTGGGATTATCACAGGCCCAAGGCGAAAAAACTGATCATCAACGAGCGTAAGGCCTGGCTGTATCTGCCCCAGGACAAGGTGGTTTACACCAGGGAATCGGACCAGTTGTTCAAATCCGAGGCCCTGATTAAATTTTTATCCGGCCTGGGCAAGTTAAAAGACGACTTTGACATCCGCTATGCGACGCCGGCCGCCGTAGACAAAGACGGCAATTATCTTCTGAGATTATATCCGCGTGAAAAGGGTGTCTCGTATCAGTATTTGCAGATGACCATTGAGAAAAAAGACTTTCACATTCTCGAGGTCAGTTTCGATGATGTCATGGATAATGCCAACATCCTGAAGTTTACCGGGATAAAAATGAACAGGGGACTTTCTTCAAAAATGTTTCAATTTACACCGCCGCCGGGTGTCAGCGTTTTTGAAATGCCGTGAAACAGCGGTCGGGAAATGACAAACCGTCTGGCGGAATCCGTCGCCGGTGCACACAAGCCTTTCGTCAGGCACACCGGGCGTAACTCACCACAGTTCTTGGATAAAAAGATTTTCAAAGCCCAGAGCAAGGGCATAATCTAGTATCTGTTGATATTCTTCCGGTCTGAGTCTGCGTCCGATGAGGGGATGGTTGCTCACCCGGGGGGTGGGCCAGTACTGACCCATCAGGCTCACAGGTATGCGTGCAGAAACTTTCTCTTTAAGCAGGAGGAGTGCTTTTTTTGAGTTTTCCAGCCGTCCGGGCAAAATAAGGTGGCGCACGATGATGCCTCTTTTGGCCACGCCCTTTTCCATGATCAGGGAATCTCCGACCTGACTTACCATTTCCTTTATGGAGGCAAGCGCGAATTGCGGGTATCCGGGGGCGGAGGAGAAATCAAGTGCGTCTTCCTCCAGAGCGTATTTAAAATCCGGCAGATAGATGTCCACCATGCCGTCGAGCATGCGGATGACCTCCGGGTTTTCGTAGCCGCCGCAATTGTAGATAAAGGGCACGGTCAGGTTCTGTGAACGCGCCATCGTGAGAGCCTGCATGACCGAAGGGGCCTGAGGCGTCGGCGTGACCGGTCCGATATTGTGGCAGCCGCGTTTTTCCAGATCCAGCATGATTCGCGCCAACTCTGCGGGTGTGCATTTTTCTCCCCGCACGCTGTGCGAGATCTGATAGTTTTGACAGTAGATGCAGCCGAGGTTGCAAGAGGAAAGGAAAATAGTCCCTGAGCCTGACGATCCGGAAAGGGGCGCCTCTTCGCCGTGGTGCGGGAAGGCGGAATCAAGGACAATTTCCGTGGTGAGACCGCAATAGCCTGTTTCTCCCTTTGTGCGATCCACCCTGCAGGCACGGGGGCAAAGCCGGCATGAGGTGTATATATCAAGCAGCTTATCGATGATCATAAAAGATGGCGAATAACAGCAAGTGACGGCAGCGGCCGGAAGTTTGCCGCCGCGCCTTTTTTACATTTTCTCCACAACGTCCTTGAGCCGGCCGCTTTGCACCAGTTCCAGAAAATCTTCGCCCAGCCCGGCGGAAAGTTCAACCGCTTTTTGCCAGTTTTGGATTCGCTTTGAACTGTCATCAACGTATCTGGCAAAATCGTCGCGGTCCGGCACTTTTCCGTCCGGCAGGCGGTCGATGAAGCCCTGCGTGGGGAAGACCATGACCGTGTTTTCCAGGATTTTGTCATTGGGGCGGCGTTTTTTCAGTTTTTTATCCAGCCAGCCGGGAATGATCCGCTCCTGATGGTGAAAAAACAAAACCAGATCGTCTTCGTCTGCGGCAAATTGATGCGTCAGGTGATAGTCGATGAGGCCCCCGTCACGATAGACGCCGCGCGGCGCGCCGAAAATATTTTTCACTCCGGCGACAACCAGGGGAATGGCGCCCGAGGCCATGACGGCAAATTTAAAATTTGCTTCATTGAGTCTTACATAACGTCCCCGGAAGCCTTGCTGAAAGCAAAAAGGCGGAGGTTTGGAGCCGCTGTGGAACACGACCCTTTCGGCAAAGTGGTAAAGGTTACTGCGGCTGAATAAATTCATGATGAAGCCCGTGGCCAATGCACTTTTTTGCACCAAACCATTTTCGGAGGCAACCAGTCCTTTGGCGCGCGCCGTGATTACAGACAGTCGGTAACGCTTGTTGGCCAGGGCGAACGTAATAGCGTCGTCCTCGACATACGAGTTGATGATATGGCTGAATTTCTCGAGAATCGTGACGGGAGTGTCATGGCGGGTAAAATCCGCCGTGACATAGGCAGAAAGAAAATTCCGGTAGCTTTCCTGCGCTTGCGGCTGCATCCAGGCAGCAAAACGCCAGGCGCCTGCGGATGAGCCGATTAAGTGCACAGGCTTTTTACGTCCGAGGAGTTCTCCGGACAAAAGCGACTGATCAAATCCGCTGGCGACAAGCCAGCGTGGGCCTACTGCCGCGCCGAAGTATGCCGATATGCGCCCGAAATCAAAACCTCCGTCTTTGATGATTTCGAAGGCCTTTTTCCCCGCCTTGACACGCAGTTTGCTCATTTGCCTATGCCCGGGTAAACACCTTGACAGCATTGCCTTTGTCTTGTAAATACCTGACAAACAGCTGCCGGAAGAAATTTTCACGATTGCTTCAACCTTGCGGTCGGCAGCACTGAATTGATGCGGCTTTTATCAGTAATTGAAAAAAAAGCAAGTCATTTGAGAATTTCCTGCAGAGGCAAAAAAATGGATATCACAAGTTCTGTCAAAAAGATCGCTCAGGACGCGCTTGTTGCATCACGGATGATGGCGCGCCTGTCATCCGATGTGAAAAACGCCGCTCTTTTACGGATGGCGGATGAACTGACCTGGCGCAGCGATTTTATCATCGCGGAAAACAATCGGGATGTAAACGCCGCGCGGGAAAAGGGGCTTTCCGCCGCGCTGATCGACCGGCTGACGGTCGGCAGCCAGACCATTCACCTGATGGCGCAGGGGCTGCGTGAAGTGGCCGCCCTGCCTGATCCGGTGGGTAAGGTGACCTCGATGTGGCGGCGTCCCAACGGCCTCTTGGTCGGGCGGATGAGGATACCACTGGGGGTAATCGGAATGATCTACGAATCACGTCCCAACGTAACGGTGGACGCCTCTGCTTTATGCCTCAAATCCGGTAACGCGGTTATTTTAAGGGGTGGTTCCGAGGCGATTCATTCCAATCTGGCCATTGCTTCCGTCCTGCAGGACGTGCTTGCACAAAGCCCGCTCGCGGACAAGGCCATCCAGGTGATCCCTTTTACCGACCGCGACGCCGTATCGGCACTGTTAAGGCTGGATGATTATATTGACCTGATCATTCCACGCGGCGGCGAGGAGCTGATCCGGGCAGTGGTTGCTGAATCCAGAATTCCCGTGATCAAGCACTATAAAGGGGTCTGCCACATCTTTGTCGACGCGCAGGCTGATACGGAAATGGCCATAAATATCTGTGCCAACGCTAAAGTGCAACGGCCGGGCGTCTGCAATGCCATGGAAACCCTGCTGGTGCATGAGGATATCGCTCCTTCATTTTTGCCCGGTCTGGCGGATGTGCTGGGTAGGGCGCGCGTGACGCTTAAAGGATGTGAAAAAACGAGAGAAATTCTCAACAATATCGAAGCTGCCGCCCAGGAGGATTGGTTTGCCGAGTATCTGGAGCTGACATTGGCGGTAAAGATCGTCTCCTCCATCGACGAGGCCATCGCGCACATTGAAAAGTACGGCTCCCTGCATACGGAATCCATCATCACGCGTGATTACGCGAACGCGCAGCGATTTTTAAATGAAGTCAATTCTTCAACCGTTCTGGTCAACGCCTCCACGCGCTTCAGCGACGGCTTTGAACTGGGGTTGGGGGCGGAGATCGGCATCTCCACCACCAAGCTGCATGCCTATGGGCCAATGGGTCTGGAGGAGCTGACGACGGAGAAATTCATTATTTACGGTGACGGCCAGGTCCGCAAATGAAATGGGGTCTTTTTGGCGGGACATTTGATCCGGTCCATTTCGGCCATCTGCGCGCCGCTCAGGAACTGGCCGGGATGCTGGGGCTGGATCGCGTCATTTTTATTCCTGCCGCCAGGCCACCTCATAAAACGGAGCAGGCGGTTACCGCCTTTGCACATCGTGCGCAAATGGTGAGCCTGGCCATTGCCGGCAACGGGAGCTTTTCTTTTTCGGACGTGGAAAACAAGCGGCCGGGCAAATCTTATTCCATCGACACAGTCCGTTTTTTTTCCGAATCGCAGGCGGACACCGAACTGTATTTCATCACGGGGCAGGATGCGTTTGACGGGATTGCCGGCTGGTACCAGTGGGAAAAACTGCTCAGTATGTGCCATTTTGTGGTGATGGCCAGACCAGGTTGCTCACACGGGGATATCTCCCGGGGACTCCCACCGCTTATTGCCGCACGCTATACCTATGATGAACAAAACGATCTGTTCAGGAGCGGCACAGGAAAGTGTGTTTTATTTCGGAAAACAACTTTTTTGGATATTTCCTCCTCGGCTATCCGCGAGATTCTACGTGGGGGCGGCCAGGCCAGATATCTTCTGCCTGACCGGGTGATCAGTTATATTCAGGAAAATAAATTATATGCGGTGTCGCCGCAGCAGGGTCAGGGTTGACCCAACCATCCGGACTTCATCGGGATAAAAAGCCTTTTTGTCCGTTTTCCCGATATATTTCCAGGCAGGCGTCCACGACATTTTCATCATACAACAAACCGCGATGGCGCGTGATTTCCTCCATAGCTGCTTCGATGCCCAGAGCCGGCCGATAAGGACGGTGCGCGGACATCGCCTCGAGAACGTCGGCAACCGCCACGATTCTTGCCTCCAGGAGGATTTCCTCCCCTTTTAACCCCTGCGGGTAGCCGGACCCGTCCATCCGCTCGTGGTGCTGTAAAATAATGTCGGCGATCGGATAGGGAAAGTCTATTGCTTTGAGGATGTCATAGGCGTTTTGAGAATGGGTTTTGACCAGCTCTCTTTCCAGATCGGTCAACCGGCTGGGTTTAGTCAGAATCTCGGAAGGAACGGAGATTTTGCCGATATCGTGAAGAGCGGCGGAAATACGGATCGCCTCGACCCGTTCCGGGGGAAGTGAAATTTTTTCGGCGATGATGGAGGCTATTTGGGTGACCTGCTGTTGATGACCTGCCGTGTACGGGTCGCGGCTTTCGACAATTCTGGACATTGCCAGCACCGTCCCGTCGAGAATCATCTGTATTTTTTCGTAGCTCGCTTTGAGCTCTTCGGCGCGCCTGTCGAGGTCTATCGTTTTGAGACGCACCTTGGCTTCCAGATCCCTGTTGAGCTCGACAAGCTCGGCATTTTGCTTTTTTACCAGCTCGTCGAGGCGCTTGTTTTCCATGACCAGTTCGGCCTTGGCCAGAAGCTGATTGATTGTGTAAAGAAGCTCTTCTTTACGCCAGGGTTTGCTGATATAGAGATGAATCCGGCCCTTGTTGATGGCGTTGATAATGGCGTCCGTGTCGGTAAAGCCGGTCAAAAGCACGCGTTGCGCGTCGGGGCGGATGCTCAGGGCCTGTTCCAGAAATTCGACGCCCGTCATCCCCGGCATGATCTGATCGGAGATGATCAGTGACAAATCCGGGATTTCCCGCAGTTTTTTCAGACCTTCCTCTGCAGAGGAGGCTGTATGCAGGTCATAGCCCTCACGGGCAAGGACAATGGTCATAATATCCAGAATCGCTTCTTCATCATCCACCACCAATATCGAGTGGCGGTATTTAAGCGGTGCTAACGGCAGTGAATTCATGATCCCGTTCTTTGGGCCTGTTGGGCCCGGTCCTCAAAGTTTATATCGTCTTTTTTGGCTAAATACTCAAGAAAAAAAGCCTTCTGCCTTCAAAAGCGGTTTTTTAGCCATGGTATCTTATACCACAGTGTGCCGCTGGTGCCGGTCGTCGAGGTTTTTTCTTAAAAAACTCCCGGTGAAGGAATGTTCGTTTTGCGCCACTTCTTCGACCGTGCCTTGCGCCACGATCGTGCCGCCTCCCGGTCCTCCCTCCGGCCCCAGATCGATGATGTGATCGGCCGATTTGATGACGTCGAGATTGTGTTCGATGACCACCATGGTGTTGCCCATGTTCACGAGCCGCATCAGGACATCGAGCAACTTTTGAATGTCGGCAAAGTGCAATCCGATGGTCGGTTCATCCAGAATATAAAGAGTGCGGCTGTTTGGCCTTTTCCCCAGTTCGCGCGCCAGTTTGATACGCTGCGCCTCGCCGCCGGATAAAGTCGTGGCTGACTGTCCCAGACGAATGTAGCCCAGCCCCACATCGGCCAGAAGCTGCAGGTGGACCTTGAGTGCGGGGATGTTGGTGAAAAAATCCAATGCCTGACAGACGGTCATGTCCAGCACGTCGGAGATGCTTTTGTCCTTGTATTTGATTTCCAGTGTGTCGGGGTTGAATCGTTTTCCGCGGCAGGCCTCGCAGGTCACATACACGTCCGGCAGGAAGTGCATTTCGATTTTAATAAGCCCGTTGCCTTCACAGGCCTCGCAGCGTCCTCCCTTGACGTTGAAGCTGAAGCGCCCCGGTTTGTAGCCGCGCAGACGCGCCTCCGGCAGTCCGGCAAACAACTCACGGATATATGTAAAAATGCCGGTGTAGGTAACCGGGTTGGACCGCGGAGTGCGTCCGATGGGTTGTTGATTGATCATGATCACCCGCTGGATATCCCCCAGATCACGTACTTTTCTTATTCTGCCCATTGCACCGTTTTGTTTGCTCAACCTTCTGGATACCACTTTATAGAGAGTTTCCACCACCATCGTGCTTTTCCCCGAACCGGAAACGCCGGTCACAGCGGTGAAAAGCCCGACGGGGATCCTGATGTCGATGTTTTTCAGATTATTTTGCGTCGCCCCTTCCAGAATGATGAAACGTCCTGTGCCGTTTCGTTTCTGTGCGGGCATGGCGATCGTCTCGCTGCCGGACAGAAACCTGCCGGTAAGTGACGCGGAGCTTTTCAGCACCTCGTCGGGGGTACCCTGGAAAACAATTTCTCCCCCCTGCTCGCCTGCTCCCGGCCCCAGGTCGATAATCTGGTCCGAGGCCATCATCATATCCGCGTCATGTTCCACCACCAGCACGGTGTTTCCCAGATCGCGCAGTTTTTTGAGGGTTTCGATGAGCCGGAGATTGTCTCTCTGATGCAGGCCGACAGTCGGCTCATCGAGCACATACAAAACCCCTGTCAGGCCGGAACCAATCTGTGTGGCCAGACGGATGCGCTGCGCCTCGCCGCCGGACAGAGTGGAGGTTGAACGAGCCAGATTCAGATAGTCCATCCCAACGTTGAGCAGAAACGCAAGCCTGCTTTTGATTTCTTTGATAATGCGCCCGGTGATGGCGAGCTCCTGGGAAGTGAGCTGGAGGCCTTCGATGAAGGCACGGCACTCACGGATGGACATGAGGCAAAGCTCGTAGATGTTTTTGCCTCCCACCGTCACGGCGAGGCTTTCCATTTTCAGCCTTGCCCCGCCGCAGGCCTCACACGGCCTCAAATCGATATAACGGGCCAGGTCATTGCGCGAGGAAAGAGATGTTGATTCCCGCCAGCGTCGTTCGAGCTGTCTTATGGCCCCTTCAAAAGGGCGTTGGGTGAAATAGCGTTTGCCCGCGCGGTCGTGATAGAATTTGATGAGTTCGCTTCCCG
This sequence comes from Syntrophaceae bacterium, assembly GCA_018056765.1. Lineage (GTDB taxonomy): Bacteria > Desulfobacterota > Syntrophia > Syntrophales > Smithellaceae > UBA8904. The sequence continues at coordinate 8,927 of JAGPFA010000010.1, read as the reverse complement.
ACCCGTAAAGGAGAATGTCGCGGATTTTCGCGGGCAACTTGCCGAAGGGCATGTTGATATCAAACTTGTAATGAGAGGCCAGCGCATCGAGCATGTTGAAGTAATACAGGGAGTGGCGGCCCGCCCACGGCAGTATGGCCCCTTCCCTGAGCGAAAGGCCGGCATCCGGGACGACCAGATCAACCGCAAAGTGCGTGCGTGATCCCAGTCCGTTGCAGGTCGGACAGGCGCCGTAGGGCGTATTGAAGGAAAACATGCGCGGAGCAAGGGCGGGCATGTTGATGCCGCAATCGGGGCAGGCATACTTTTCTGAATACAAAGTCTCGCGTCCTTCGGCGGTGACGATGCGAACCATGCCGTCGCTTTTGGTGGCGGCGATTTCCACGGAGTCGCGCAGTCTTTTGCGGATCCCGTCTTTAATTACCAGCCGGTCGACAATCAGATCGATGTCGTGGCGTTTGTTTTTGGCCAGGACGATTTCCTCAGACAGGTCACGCACCTCTCCGTCGGCGCGCACCCGTGCAAATCCTTCCTTCTGCAGCTTTTTAAGTTCTTTGGCGAACTCTCCCTTTTTCCCGCGTACCAGAGGCGACATGACGCTGAAGCGCGTGTTTTCAGGAAGCTCAAGGACGCAGTTGACGATGCTGTCAATGGTTTGCGAATGAATCTCCCTGCTGCACTTATAACAATGGCACACGCCCACGCCGGCAAAAAGCAGGCGGAGATAATCATAGATTTCGGTGACCGTGCCCACGGTGGAGCGGGGGTTGTGGCTTGCGGCGCGTTGCTCGATGGAGATAGCCGGAGAAAGGCCTTCAATGGATTCCACATCCGGCTTGTCCATCTGACCGATAAACTGTCGTGCGTAAGTGGATAGAGACTCGACGTAACGACGCTGTCCCTCGGCATAGATAGTGTCAAAAGCCAGGGAGGACTTACCGGATCCGGAAACGCCGGTGATCACTACCAGCCTGTCGCGGGGGATATCCAGATTGATGCTCTTGAGGTTGTGCTGTGAGGCGCCCCTGATTTTTATAAAATCCATGCTGCTGATTCACTGTCCGCTAAAGGCGGACATCGATAAAGGATTTCTTGCGGATTTCTTCAATCCACTCATCATATTTTTTCGCGACTTTTTCTTCTTCGATTTTCGCCCTGATTTCATTGCGCACATTAGTAAGAGGTTTAAGACCGGCGCCGCGCCTGTCCACGACGGAAATCAGGTGCATCCCAACCTCAGTTTCGATCACTTCGCTTGTCTGTCCGTTTTCAAGACTGAAGGCGACTTTTTCCAGTGCCGGCAGGATTATCCCCCTTTCGATAAAGCCGATGTCCCCGCCCTGTTGGGCCCCGGGTGCGCGGGAGTACTGGGCGGCGATCACTTCAAAAGGCTCACCGTTGCGGATACGGGCGAGCAGTTCATCGGCCAGTTGCCTGGCATTTTGGCGTGTTTTCTCGTCCCCGTGCGCCGGTGCAGGTAAGAATATCTGTTTGACGCGCACCGCTTCCTTACCTTCATAATCTTCGCGATGCTCGTTATAATAATGGCCGATTTCCTCATCCGTGACCAGAATTCTGGACTGAACTTCTCTTCTGAGCAGTCTCATGCGCAGCACTTGCAGGCGGATATCCTTTTTCACACTTTCCATGGGGATGCCCTCTTGCGCCAGCCTGGCCTGATAGTCCTCAATGGAAATGTTGTTCCTGTTGAGCATGTCGTTGATGATGCTCATGATCTCTTCCTCGCTTACCTGCCCGATGCCTGGTTGGGCCTTTTTTATTTCTCTCTCGATGAGCATCTGGTCAATCATGTTTTGCAAAAACACCTGCTTGTTCTGACGGAGAGCTTCTTCCAGCTCCGCGCCCTTAAAACTTTTTTCAATGCTCGCGGCGTAGGGGGCAAATGCCCGGTTGAGCTCGCTTTGCGTAATGACGTCATCGTCGACGACCGCGACGATCCTGTCCATTGTTTCCGCCGCGCAGACGACGTGGACAAAGATTAAGGCAACAAAAACCATTAAAATCAGACGATAGATTTTCACGTCGCAACCTCCCTGGTGTTAAGATATTTATGGTGTCTTCCGACGAAATGCGTTTGCTTCCCTTTTAACGACAGCCTTGAGTTTCAGCGCATCGAGCCATGTGTTGAAGGCTGCATCTTCTTTTTTGGCTCTTATTACGGCCATGATTTCCTCTTTACATTCGGTAAAGGGCCTGGCCCGGGCCGGTTGAATATGGGTGACTTTCACGATGTGATAGCCATACGCGGTTTGCGTGACCGGGCTTATTTTGTCTACCGGCAAACTGAAAAGGAGCGTATCAAGCGGCTCCGGCATCGTTCCGCGATCGATAAAACCCAGATCGCCTGCTGCCGCCGCTTCCGGACCGATCGATACCTCGGCGGCCACCCTGGCAAAATCCTCTCCCCGCTGGAGCCTGGCGGCGGCAGCCAGGGCCTGCTCACGATCCCGAAGAACAATTTGCGAGGCGCGTACACGCGCCGGTGTTTTGCAAAACTCCGGATGATCGTTGAAATAGTCTTCGGCTTCATCTTCCGAAACACGGATCGCAGCGTTGACGTCTGTCTCCACCACTTTGTCGATGAGCATTTCCTTGCGCAGGTTCTCCCGCCAGTTATCGTAGGAAATGTTCTGGCGGGCGAGAAAATCAGAAAGACCGGCATTGTTACCGCTATGGATTTCTGCAATCCTGGTTTCCAGCTCATCGTCGCTGACGGTAAGATTCAATTGCCCGGCCCGGTGGAGAATGATTTTTTCCGTGATCATCGCTTCCAGAATTTCGCTTTCCAGTTGGTCGAGCTGGTCCGGCGAAAGGCTGAAGGTATCGATGGCCAGGCGAGTTTTCCGGTTTTTCAGTTCATTTTCAAATTCGTGCAGATAGATGATTTCTCCGTTGACTGTCGCCACCGGTTTCTTTTCCTGCTCTTTGCTGCGGCACCCGACCGGAGGGACGGCAAAAAACACCACAAGCGCCATGCAAAGCAGCCTGGTCAATGGAGTAGTGAATCTTTTGTCTGTTTTTGAGCGCATGTTTCCATATATACCGAAGCGGGCTAAGGGGCAAGCATCTTTAGGAGCTCTTCCGCCTGTGCAAGAATTTCCCCGTCGGAAGCCGGTTTGGCCGGTAAAAACAGCTTGTAATCGGGCGTAAAGCGCAATCCCTTAATTTTTTTTGCCGACAGGGAAACGATGTGCGACGGATCAATCGGGGAGGATTGGCGGAAATAAACATAAAAATACCGGCCGTCGAAGCCCATCTTTGTCGCCCGCAGCGGTTTTAACTCATTGCGCAGGTTTATGACCCGCAAGAGATTGGCGGTCCTGGGAGGCAGGGGCCCGTAGCAATCGGTAAGTTCTTTTTCGAGCTCGCCGATTTCCTCCATATCCGCCGCTAGTGAAATCCGTTTATACAGAATCAACCGCTGGTGGATGTCCTGGATGTAATCTTCGGGAAGAAAGGCGGAGATGCCCAGTGATATTTCGGGAAACTCATTTTCCACCGGAGGCATTTCTCCTTTGATCTCACGTACCGTTTTTTCCATCATTTCCGTGTAAAGCTCGTAGCCCACCGCCGAGATATGACCTGCCTGCGACAGACCCAGCAGATTGCCGCCGCCGCGAATTTCCAGGTCATTGTAGGCGATGCGAAAACCGGAGCCGGGTTCGGAAAACTCCTTGATGGCTTGAAGCCTTTTCAAGGCGTCGCGTGACAGCAGGGCCCCCCTGGGCAGGAGAAGATAGGCCGAAGCCTCCAGGGAACCGCGTCCCACCCGACCGCGGATCTGATACAGTTGAGACAGGCCGAAGCGGTCGGCGCGGTTGATGATAATGGTATTGGCGGACGGTATATCCAGGCCCGAGCCGATAATGGTCGTGCAAACCAGCACATCGAGTTCGTGCCGGATGAAGAGCGACATGGTTTTTTCTATTTCAGCGGGTTTCATCTGCCCGTGCACCACGCCCGTGCGTGCCTGCGGGACGAGTCTTTGCACCAGATGGGCGATCGAGTAAATCGAGCGGACCCGGTCATGGAGAAAAAAGACCTGCCCGCCGCGGGCCAGCTCCGCCCTGATGGCCGTCGTGATGACCTCTTCGTCGAACTCCAGAACGTATGTCCTGATCGGTTGACGCTCCACCGGCGGCGTGTTGATGATGGACAGGTCGCGGATGCCGACCAGCGAAAGGTGCAGTGTCCGGGGAATCGGCGTGGCCGAAAGAGTCAGGACATCGACCAGCGTGCGCATTTTTTTGAGCTTTTCTTTATGGGCTACGCCGAAGCGCTGTTCTTCATCGATGATCACCAGCCCCAGGTCTTTAAAGGACACGTCTTTTTGCAGCAGACGGTGCGTGCCGATGACGATATCCACCCTGCCCAGGCGCAGATCCGTCAAAGTCGTTTTGATTTGGGCGGCGCTTTTGAAGCGGTTCAGCACCTCCACACGGACAGGATAATCGGCCAGCCGCCCCGAAAAGGTCGCGTAATGCTGCTCGGTGAGGATCGTGGTCGGAGCCAGCAGCGCGACTTGTCTTCCGTCCATTACCGCACGGAAGGCGGCCCGCAGGGCGACTTCTGTTTTTCCGAAGCCTGCGTCGCCGCAGATCAGCCGGTCCATCGGTTTGGCGTCATCCATGTCCGCGTGGACGTCTTCAATCGCTCTGGCCTGATCCGGCGTTTCTTCGAACGGGAAAGCCGACGAGAATTCCTCGTAGAGATTTTCCGGTGGGGCGAATGATTTTCTTTCCATCGCCTCGCGCGCGGCATAGATCGCCACCAGCTCCTCGGCGACGTCGCGAATGGACTTTTTCACCCTTTCCTTGACCGAATCCCAGGAAGTCCCGCCCATTTTATCTACACGAGGTGTGTAGCCTTCCGGCCCCAGATAGCGTTGAATTCTTTCCAGAGAGTTGACCGGCAGATAGAGCCGGTCTGTACCCAGGTATTCGATCACCAGAAAATCATTTTCAATTTTGCCCACGGTGATTTTTTGGAGGCCTCGGTAAATACCGATGCCGAAATCGGTATGGACGACATAGTCGCCTTCTTTGAGCTCACCGAAAGATTTAAGGAAATAACCTTCGCGGCGCGGGCGTGACGGCCGGCGTGCTTTTTTGCGGGAAAAAATTTCCTCCTCGCTCAAAAAAGCCACTCCCAGATCCCCGGAAACAAAACCGCCGGACATTTTGCCCTCACAGACGAAAACCGTCCGTTTTTTTTCGGGGTCATGCCCTGTGGCCGGGAGAAGCCCGCCGGCCTGCTCCTCAAGCGGCAGATCATACCCGGCAAGTAAATGAGCCATGCGGGCCCTGTCCTCGGGTGTGGGGGAAACGAAAAACACCCCAAGGCCCCGGGCGAGCCACTCTTTCATCTGCAGGGCCGCGGCGCGCAGCAGCGCCTCTTCGCGCACTTCCCCTTGCCTGATTTCCGGCACCACCGCTGCAGGTTCGGCCAGGATCCGGACGGAAGCGGCGGGCTGTCCGGGCGTGTCTATCGACAGTGAGATAAACCGTATACGGCGGTATCGCGCCAAATGCCCGCGCAGGGTTTCCTCGCTCAGATATATGCCTGAACTTTCCAGATAAAATCTGCCGCCGGCCTTGGCCTTATAGAGTATTTTATCGATACCGGAGGCGGCGTTACGGGCCGCCTGTTCGATGGCCAGTGGGTCGTTTTGAGCAATCAGTGTGTGTTGCGGCAGATAGTCGAACACACTGGAGAGACTCTGGTCGCCGAAACTTTCGGGCCTGTCATAGTCTTCATAAAAAAGCGGCAGGAAAATCGGGTTGACCACCGCGGCGGTCTGTTCACGCAGCGTTTCCGTGAGCCGTCTGCGCATGTCGCGGGGCAGCTCAAGCTCATCTGCTCTGCGTTTGACATTGCGCACGGCACGCAAAAGTCCCGCCTCGTCCATGATAATTTCGGCGGCCGGCCCAAAGACGAAGGCATTGACGGACGCTCCTGAGCGCTGCGAGGCACAGTCGAAGCGGCGGATGGTTTCAACCTCATCGCCGGACATTTCCAGGCGCAGCGGCTCCGTCATCGTCGGCGGGAAAATATCCAGGATATTGCCGCGCAGGCTGAACTCACCGTGGCTTTCAACCAGGGAAACGCGCCTGTATCCGCCATCCATGAGCTTTTGAGTGAATTCCTCCAGTTGCAGAATGTCGCCTTTGGAAATGATTTCCAGTTGCTTTTGAAATCTGTCAAAAGGCATGACCTTTTGTGCACAGGCTTCGATACTGGTGACGAATATTTTGTGGCTGTCCACCTGGAGTATGGTGAGAGCCCTCAAGCGCGCCAGTTCTTCGGCGCGCTGCAGGGCGAACATGTCGATGGAGAAAAAATCCAGCGGCGGGTAGTGCAGAATGTCGTCTTCATCGACAAAAAGAGTGAGGTCCCGGGCAAAGGCGGCCGCTTCCCCGGCTGTGGGGCAGATTATTGCCAGGGGTTTTTGCAGGCGCTTAAACACCAGCGCGCTCAGAAACGGTCGTGCCGGGGCGCCAAGCCCGTGAATATCGACAGCCGGTTCTTCCCGGAGCTTCCCGAGGAGCGCGCGAAGCGCGGGGGTATCGTCAGGAAGTGTTTTGTTAATGATTTTTCTCAATGAACTTCATCCAAATGAAGGCACAAGCAGGCTAGGAGGACAAAGACAGCATCCTGTCGAGTGTCTTTTTTGCGGCGCGGCTGATCTTGCGGGAGACGGTGACGGCAGGCTGCATCGTAATGAGTGATTTCTCGATATCATCGAGGGTGATTTTTTTCATATCGGCACACAAAAGAGCCTCCGAGGCCAGGACAAATTGCTTGTCCGGAGAGTCTTTCCGGAGCTTGTCCAGGATGCCCGCTTCGGTACCGATGATGATGGTTCGGGCACCGGATTCGCGCGCGAATTTCAAAATCGCCGAGGTCGAGCCGACAAAATCGGCCAGGGCCAGCACGTCGGGGCGGCATTCCGGGTGGGCGGCAAAAGGCGCTTCCGGAAATTCCTGTTTGAGCGTAATTACTTCCTGTGGCGTCAGAGCCTGATGCACGGGGCAGCATCCTTCCCACGCGATGACTTCCCGCCCGGTCACGGAGGATGTATGCCGCGCCAGATTACCGTCCGGCAGCATCACGATTTTTTTACCGGCCGGCTGATTGTTGACAATTTGCAGCGCATTGGAGGAAGTACAGCACACATCGCTTAGGGCTTTAACCTCCGCGCTGGAATTGATGTAGGTAACGAAAAGAGCCTCCGGCTCTTTTTCCCGCATCAGGCGGACCGATTCGACGGTGGCCGCATCGGCCAGCGGGCAGCCTGCGTCCAGGCGGGGCAATAAAACAGTTTTATCAGGTGAAAGAATGGCCGCGCTTTGCGCCATAAAATGGACACCGGCAAAGACGATCACTTTGGCGTCTGATGCCGCCGCCGCCCGGGCGAGAGCCAGTGAATCGCCCAAGACGTCGGCAATTTCCTGAATTTCCGGCCTCATGTAGTAATGAACCAGTAAAATACCCTGTTTTTCCCTGAGTAATTTACGTATCTTTTTTTGCTGGGGTGTCATGAGCTTAACCCTTCCCTGGAGGATGCATCTTCCTAGCGCAAATGTTTATATAGTTCAAGAGGTCAAAATAAATGGCGGCCCAAAGGCGGGGTGGAATGATTTGGCCCGGGCGATGCATTTCCTATGAGAGGCCCGATTATATTTTCATGTTGACAATGGATGAGGCTCTGATAATGTTTCCCGAATCAAAGCCATGGAGATGAATTGGTGATTTCATTAGAAGAGGCCCGACGGATCGTTCTGGAAGCCTGCCGGCCGCTGGGGCTGGAAAAAGTGGATATCCTGGCGGCCTGCGGACGTGTGATTGGTGAAGATGTTTATTCGCCGCGTGATATTCCGGCGCGTGCCAACTCGGCAAAAGACGGTTACGCACTGAGGTCCGCTGATGTGCAGGGGGCAAGCGCGTCCAGGCCGGTGGAACTTAAAGTGACGGAAACAATCGCCGCCGGCAAACTTCCCCGCATACGTATCGGAAAAGGGCAGGCGGCGCGCATCATGACCGGCGCCGTCGTTCCCGAAGGGGCGGATGCGGTGGTCTGCCGTGAGGATACTAAGGAGACGGCAAAGACGGTACTGGTTGGCATAACCGCATCCCCCGGTCTGGAAATACGACCGGCAGGTGAGGATCTCACCAAAGGAGATCTGGCGATCAAAGCGGGTGCCGTACTGCGCCCCGGGCAAATCGGTCTTTTGGCCTCGATGGGTAAATCGTTTGTGTACGTTCACCAAAGACCCCGCGTGGCGATACTGGCAACCGGCGATGAACTGGTGGAAATTGACGATGAGCCGCCGGCCGGCAAGATTGTCAATTCCAACAGCTACTCGTTGGCGGCCCTGGTCGGCGCCTGCGGCGGGATACCCGTAATGCTGGGGATCGGTCGCGACCGGAAGGCCGAGCTGGCGCGCTTCTTCAGGCAAGCCGGCCGGGCTGATATCATTTTATCTTCCGGCGGGGTCTCCGTAGGCGATTTTGATTTTGTCAAGGATGTCATGCGCGATATCGGTAACGAGATGCATTTCTGGCAGGTGGCCATGCGTCCGGGAAAGCCGCTGGCCTTCGGCTCTGTTGGAGGAGTGCCCCTGTTCGGCCTGCCGGGGAATCCTGTTTCCGTCATGGTGTCTTTCGAGCAGTTTGTCCGCCCTTTCCTGCTGAAGATGCAGGGATATACCAACATTTTCCGGCCGATGATGAAAGTAATCAACGCCCGGAGCATCAAAAAGCAGGTGGGCCTGAAACACTTTCTGCGGGCCGTGGTCAGCTATGAAAAAGGCAGGTATGTGGCGCGGCTTACCGGCGAGCAGGGATCCGGCATACTGAAATCCATGGCGACGGCCAATGCTCTCATGGTTATTCCCGAACAGAAA
>JAGPFA010000033.1 GCA_018056765.1 Syntrophaceae bacterium | reverse complement strand
ATTTTAACTAATTTGATGCAAGAAATTTCTTGCACGATGCCAGCTTTGAAAAACGGCGGAGTGAAAATGTATGTGATAATTTAGCTCGTGGATGTCTTGAAATGACCGTAGGCGTGCAAGATTCAGGAACAAACCTATCCAGGCACACCTTGAAGATGAGAGGGGAGCAGATGACCAACCGACCGGACAGAAAAAAAATCCGCCAGGTGTTCCGTAATGTGCTCAGGCACCAGCACATTGAAAAACTAATACGTCAATTCTCTTCAAACAAAAACGATGTCCGCCTCATGGCGCTGGACAGGGCGGACATTTCTTCATGCCGTCAGGTGCTGGAATTGGGCTGTGCGTTTGGCGCTTTCACGGAAGCCCTGAAGGGAAGGCTCCATCCCGATGCGTTTATCACCGGTCTGGACATGATTGCCGAGTATGAGCCTTTCTTTATGGAGTCCTGCCGGCGTGCCGGTTATGCCGGCACCTTTTCTGCGGCGGGAGTGGAGGCCATCAAAAAATATCCTCCCGCTTCGTTTGACCTTATCGTCTGCAGTTATGCTCTTTATTTTTTTGTCGAGATGATTCCACACATCTCACGGATACTCAAAAATAACGGCCTGTTCATCACCATCACCCATGATGAGTGCAATATGCAGGAACTGATTCATATCACCCGCGCCATCCTCAAAGATAATCATCTGCTGGACGATGACGGTCTTCTGCCGGTCGAAGTCATCATCAGCCAATTTTCAGCAAATAACGGCAAAGCCCTGCTCGATCCGTACTTCGGCGGTGTGCGCCGGTTCGACTTTAAAAACACGCTTGTCTTCCAGCCGTGGGATATCTTTTTCTTTGTGGATTATTATCAGTTTAAAAGCCCCCTGTTTCTCATGGGAACACAGGCACGCCAGGGGGGGCTCGTCAACCAGATGCTCGCCAGAGTTCAGGATCTGGGAGTAGGACGCCAGGCTATTTCCATGTGCAAGGATGATGCTATTTTTATCTGCGACCATCCTGTACACTGAGAGGATGTGCGATGAAAAAAAAACGCAATTTCTGCCCCCACTGCGGGGGACGAATCACCAAGGAAGAAGAGGATCATGTAGCCAGAGACTGCTGCTCGAGCTGCCACAGTTTTTTTTACGATAATCCTCTGCCGGTTGTTTCCGCCATCGTCGATGAAAACAGACAAATCCTTTTGGTAAAGCGAGACCGCCCTCCCTCCAAGGGACGCTGGTGCCTGCCGACCGGCTTTGCCGAAGCGGGCGAAAGCATCGAAGACGCAGTTCTTCGCGAATTACGTGAGGAAACAGGAATTAAAGGGAAAATCAGCCGTCTTCTGGATGTGGATTCCTACAAAAGCCGCTTTTACGGGGATCTCCTTTTTCTGACTTTTATTGTGGATAAAAGGCAGGGCAAACCGGTGGCGGGCGACGATTCATCTCAGGCGCGTTTTTTTCCGATTGATAAAATTCCACCACTGGCTTTCAGGTCCAACAGACGGGCGCTCGACCGATATATAAAAATCAAGAAAGACTACTGGGCCGTCCTGGACGCACTGGGCACACAAAACGGAAAGGATACGCGTCCCGGTGCCACCAGTCCCATGACAAGGCGCGTGATGAACGTGATCATGAGAAACAGGGAGAAAATGATCCAGCAGTGGATTGAAGATATCACCACCAATCCCTCCACACCCGAATATCACTTATATGAAAACAAGGTGCTCTACAAAATCTGCGACAAAGTAATTTCACAAATAACTCTGTGGCTGGGCCAGGCTTTCAGTATTGACCGGATCAGGACCTTCTACACCAGACTGGGGGTGGAAAGAAAAAAATCCGGCGTCAGGATAAGCGGTGTCTTAAGTGGGCTGAGCCTGATACGTAAACATATATGGACCGTGGCGCTGGCCGAAGGAGCTCTCCAGAAAAACCTTGACCTTTATATGACCTTTGAACTGCAAAGACGCATGACCATTTTTTTTGATCTGGCTACCTTTCACATCACCCACGGTTATGAGGAAAATGCAAACACCCGGCAGAAAAATGCCGCGCCGCCGGAAGAGCCAAAAGGCTCCCGCCGACGGCGCTTTGGAAAGGAGGGAAGTTAAAAATCCTGAAACTCATGATCATCAAAGGGAATGACCTGCTCGGGCCGCGCGGTTTTTTTGACGGCGGGCGGTGCGGCTATCTCTTTTCTTTTGGGTCTTTTGACTTCCATTGCCGGCTTTCCGGCGGTTGCCGGTATCAAGCCGGCCGGTTTTTTGACCTTCTTGCCGACGGCCGCCACAGGACTACGAGCTGTAACTTTGGGGCCGGTAACGGCAATGTCCAATCTGGTGCCAACCATGCCGGCCAGATCTTCCAGGCTTTTTTCCATCCTGCTCACCTCGGCATTCATTGATTCGGCGGCAGCGGCGGACGACTCGGCATTGTGCGCTGTTTGCTGTACTACCTTGTCCATCTCCGCGATGGCCCGGTTAATCTGTGCAATGCCGTGAGCCTGCTCCTGTGAAGCGGTGGCAATTTCATCAACCAGCTGGCCTATCTTCGCCGATGAGGCGATGTTGTCTTTAAACGCCTCTTGCGTATATCCGGTCAGCTCATTGCCGTTTTTAACGGCCTTCATTGTATTTTCGATGAGCTCACTGGTATTTTTAGCCGCCTCGGCCGAGCGCATGGCCAGATTACGCACCTCATCGGCCACTACGGCAAAACCGGCTCCCGCTTCTCCCGCCCGGGCCGCTTCGACAGCGGCATTGAGCGCCAGCAGATTCGTCTGGAAAGCAATCTCATCGATCGTTTTTATGATTTTTCCCGTTTCTTCCGAGGATTTGGTGATTTCCGCAATCGCCTTGCCCATATCGTCCATATGCCGGTTGACCTTTTCCACAATCTGAGTTGCCTCCTGCATCATTGCCCTGGCCTGGGTGGCGTTGTCCGCATTTTGCTTGGTCATGGCGGAGAGCTCTTCGAGTGAGGAAGATGTTTCTTCCAGCGATGATGCCTGAGAGCCGGCCCCCTCGGCAAGCTGGCGCGCCGAGCTAAAGACCTGGGCTGATCCCGCCGACACATTTTGGATAATACCGACCGCTGCCTTGACAGAATCGACGACCGGCGCCGCAACCTTGCGAGAGAAAAAGAAACCCATCCCGATAATAAGGGCAACAAACAGTACCATGATAATACCGGTAACCATTATATAGCGGTTGACCATCGCTGTATTCTGACTGTCAACGTTATGCAACTGATAGATAGCAATCAATCCCATAATCAGAATCATCGCCGCCTGCCCCAGAATGGCCATTCTGATTTTTGCTTCAATTACACCCTTTCCCATAATTAAGCTCCTTCATCAAAATTTTCACTGCTTCGTTTTATCCCAGGGCGATGATATCGTCTGCACTCATAACACGGTCTATATCGAGCAGTATTTTTATTTTGTTGCCGGTTTTGGCCATGCCCAGAATATAATCCGTGTTTAGCCTGGTGCCGAAATTAGGGGTATCTTCAATGTCGGCGCCCTTAATGTTCAAAACCTCGGAGACGGAATCCACCAGGATCCCCATCAGGATCTTATTGTTATCTTTAGATATTTCTATGACGATAATACATGTTCTCTCCGTGTATTCCGCATCGGGCAAACCGAATTTCAATCTAAGATCAATAACCGGGATGACTTTCCCCCTTAGGTTGATCACCCCTTTGACGTGCGGTGGCGTCTGCGGCACGGTGGTGATGACGATCATGCCGATGATTTCCTTGACTTTTAAAATCCCGATGCCATATTCCTCGTCCGCCAATGTAAAAGTTAGATATTTGCCCTCCTTGCTGCTTGCACCACCCTCCCGCAATTCAGTTGCGATTGCCGTATCCATTGTTTAACCTCCCGTTTTGATGAGTTTTTTTATTCAGCCGACAATTTTTTTGTTTCCAGTCTATTATAACGGCAATTCTTTAAAATACTTGAATATCCGCTGAAATAATTTTTTCTCCCCTGATTCATTGCCCCGGGGGAATAAATCTTAAAATTTCAGTAATCTCATCAACCGTCGGCACAATTGTCGCTTACGGAAGCGTTACTGTTTATTACCGGCAGGCTCGGCAGGCCACCGGCATGTGTTTTTTGCCCGGCACCTGACCCGTCTTCTCCGCCGTGACGCCCCGGCTAAAAGAGACTGTTTGTGTAAAGCACGCCTGTGCGCGGGGCGGCCGCACTCTGATTTAATGTTATTGACATCAATTCATCTGACGTGATAGAGAGAACTTGTTTCAACCAGATCCTGACGGTATTTTCTAATTGCCGCCGTCAGTTCTAACTATTTACCGGATTAACAAGGAGTTGCCTTTGAAGCTTTCCGAAGTAAAAGATATACTCGATGCAGAAGTCATCGTGGGAGAAGATTGCCTTGACCTTGAAGTGCACACAGCGTTTGGCGCAGACCTGATGAGTGATGTGCTGGCCTACGCGAAGGCGGGCAGCATGCTTTTGACCGGTCTCACCAATACGCAGGTAGTGCGCACGGCAAATGTTCTGGATATCGCGGCAATTATCCTGGTGCGCGGCAAAAAACCTTCCCAGGAAACGGTCACGCTTGCTCACGATTTAAAAATACCCATCCTGACCACAAAATACATATTATTTGAAACAGCCGGTCGCCTCTATATGAAAGGCATTGTCGGCTGTCTGCCTAAAGTTGAAAACACAAGTGGACGAAACTAGCCCCAACATTTACAAAGACCGTTTTGATATTGAAGGCGGCAATTTCAATGCCGCCGGAACTGTATCCACCAGCATCAAATCAATTTTGAAAAAACTCAACATCCCGGGGGAAGTCGTCCGCAGAGCCGCCATTGTTTCCTATGAAGCGGAAATAAACGTTGTTTCCTACGCTAAAAAAGCAACCGTCACGCTGACGGTCGCCCCGGGCAAAGTCCATATCGAAGTTGATGATACAGGCCCCGGCATCCCGAACATCGAACTGGCCATGCAGGAGGGCTACTCCACAGCTGATCAACGGATTCGTGAAATGGGTTTCGGCGCAGGCATGGGGCTTAGCAATATCAAGAATTATTCCGACGAGTTTCATATTGAATCTGAAGTGGGCAAGGGAACACGCCTGAAAATGACGATTCAAACGTCATAACTAATTTCAAATAGGTTTATTATGAAAACGGAAAAAATTGTTCAGCAACTGGGTTTGGATGTCAAGTGCGGCAGAAATCATCTGGACAGAAAGGTAACGGGAGGTTACACAGGAGATCTGCTCAGCGACGTGATGGGAAACTCCAAAGAAGGGTATATCTGGATCACCAGGCAGGTGCATCAGAATATCGTCGCTGTGGCCTCTCTCAAGGAGCATGCCGGCATTATTCTGATCAACTCTGGTGAACCGACACGTGAAACACTGGAAAAAGCCGAATCCGAAGGAATACCTATCATGGTCTCCGATTTGCCCGCCTTTGAGATATCAGGAAAAATATATAATCTTCTGACTTCCGAAAGCTGATACTAATAAGCTAAACGGCTGTCACAGAAGCTGTCCGCTTCATGGTGCAGCCGCCGGCGGGACGGACTGATGCTCAATATTTATAACTGCGATCTTCACATCCATACCTGCTTGTCTCCGTGCGCCGAACTGGACATGCACCCCCGGGCGATCGTGGAAAAAGCCCTGGAAAAAAAAATAGACATGATTGCTATAAGTGACCACAATGCGTCGGCCAACGCACGTTTCGTCATGGCGGCGGCCACGGGCACACCGCTTGAAGTCATCCCCGCCATGGAAATCACCACCAGCGAAGAAGTGCACCTGCTGGCCCTGTTCAGAGATCTTGACGGTCTTTTGCAAATGCAGCAACTCATTGACCGGCACCTCTTTGGTGAAAACGATGAGGAGCGCTTCGGTGTTCAGGCCATCGTCAACCAGTATGGCGAAGTAGAAGGCTTCAACAACCAGTTGCTCATCGGGGCGACCGACCTGCCTATCGATGATGTGATCACGGCAATTCACCGGATCGGCGGCCTGGCCATCGCCGCCCATATCGACCGGGAAAGCTTCAGTGCCCTCAGCCAACTGGGCTTCATCGATGACGGCTGGCGGCTTGATGCACTGGAAATTTCGAAAAGAACAGGGCTGGAAAAGGGACGCCTTCAATATCCGGAGCTTAAGCACTATCCTTTTCTCACCTCTTCAGACGCTCATTTTATAAAAGACATCGGCTCCTCCATCACCACAATAATGATGGCATCACCGAACTTCGATGAATTGAAAATGGCCCTGGAGCGGCAAAACGGCCGCCTTATTCTGGAGTAATAATGCTGACAATTGCCGATCATATTCTGGACATCACGGAAAACTCGATCCGGGCGGGGGCCAAACTCATTGAAATCATAATCGATGAAGACTCCGAAAAAGACCTTCTGACGGTAGAAATAATTGATAATGGTTGCGGTATGCCGCTGGAAATGGTTAAAAAAGTACTCGATCCTTTTTATACTACAAAAACTGTGCGGCGCGTCGGCCTGGGGCTCCCTCTTTTAAAAGACGCGGCCGAACGGGCAGGCGGATCTTTTCACCTGGAATCAAAAATAAATTCAGGGACTTCCGTTAAGGCAACTTTCGGCCTCGGCCATTTGGACCGCCAGCCGCTGGGTGCTATAATTAACACAATGGTAATTCTCATTATTTCTAATTCTGATGTTGATTTTTTTTACAAACACAGGCATAATGACCGCCGGTTTGAAATGGATACGCGCGATATTCGCAATGAAATCGAGGATGTGCCCATAATTCATCCCGAAATCATTAAATATATAAGAGGCGTCTTGACCGAGGGGATCGCTCAAATTCAATCCGAAGCCTGATGCGCCTACCGAACCGAGGAGGAATTTAAATGAAAGCCCAAGACACAGAACTTTTACAGGAGTTCACACCCGAACAGGTGGCCCAGCTCGACCGAATCATTGAAAAACACAAGGGACAGGCAGGGGGCCTGATCCCCGTGCTGGAAGAAGCGCAGGTCTGTCTGGAATATCTGCCACTTTCCGTCCAAAGAAGAATCGCCGCCGGTTTGAATCTTCCATTAAGCCGCGTTTACGGCGTGGTCACTTTTTATTCATTTTTCACCATGACACCACGCGGAAAACATACAATCCGCGTTTGTCTGGGCACCGCCTGCTACGTGCGCGGCGGCAAGGAATTGACGCAATCCCTGGAAAAACAGTTCGGCATCAAGGACGGAGAGACAACTGCAGACCGCATGTTCACGCTCGAATCCGTCCGCTGTCTTGGCGCTTGCGGACTTGGGCCGGTTATAGTCGTGGACGAAGACGTACATGGTCGCGTCAAACCGGCCAAGATAAAAGAAGTCTTGAGTCAGTATAATTAATCTTTCAGCATATAACGGAGGAAACACCCATGGCAAGATTAACAATCGATGATTTAAAAAAAATCAAAGAAAAGGTACATAAGGAGATGTCTTTGCGCGATGGAGACCGTCGCGTCAAAGTCACTGTTCATATGGGAACCTGCGGCATCGCTTCCGGCGCCAAAGAGGTAATGGATTCCCTGCTGGAAGAAATCGAATCTGCCAAAGTCAACGACGTAATCGTGACGACATCGGGATGTATGGGGCTTTGCAGCCGCGAGCCGCTGGTTACCGTCGAGGTTGTCAATCAGGAACCGATTAAGTATGAATATGTCAATCCCAATAAAATGAGACAGATCTTCAAAAGACACATTCTGGCCGGAGAAGTGCAAACGCCATTTGTCCTGGCCAAGGGTGCGGAAATCGTAAAATAAAATATGACCGGTCACGTGTCAGGGACGCTGATGCGTATGGATCGTTAAGGAGGATATGGTATCAATGAAAATATTTCGTTCTCACTTGCTGTTGTGCGGCGGCACCGGCTGTCACGCATCCGGCAGCCCGGGTGTAAAAAGCGCTCTGCTGGAAGAAATCGTCAAAAGAAAGCTGGCGGATGAAGTGAAAGTCGTGGAAACGGGATGCAACGGGTTTTGCGCGCTCGGTCCCATCATGGTGGTCTATCCAGAAGGCGTGATTTACATGAATCTCAAACCGGAGGATATGCCCGAACTGGTGGAAGAGCACCTCGTCAAGGGACGCGTGGTCGAAAAACTCCTCTATCGCGAACCGGGCACGGACAAGACCATCCCCACCATGCAGGACATCCCTTTCTTCGCCCATCAGGAGCTGAGGGCGCTGAGAAACCGTGGTTTGATTGATCCGGAAAAAATTGAAGAATATATCGCCCGTGACGGGTATCAGGGAATGGCCAAGGCGCTCACGGAAATGACGCCGGAACAAATCGTCCAGGAAATCCTCGATTCAGGACTGCGCGGCCGCGGCGGTGCAGGATTCCCCACCGGCCTGAAATGGAAATTCGCCGCCCAATCCAAAGGCGACATCAAATACGTGCTGTGTAACGCCGACGAAGGCGATCCGGGAGCGTTCATGGATCGTTCGATTCTGGAGGCCGACCCCCACTCCGTTTTGGAAGGCATGGTCATCGCCGCCAAAGCCATTGGCGCTCATCATGGCTATATCTACTGTCGTGCCGAGTACCCGCTGGCCATTCACCGCCTGAATACCGCTATTGAGCAGGCCAAGGAAGCCGGCCTTTTGGGTAATGATATTCTGGGAACAGGGTTCAATTTCGATCTGGAAATCTACCAGGGCGCGGGAGCTTTCGTCTGCGGAGAAGAAACAGCGCTGATGACCTCGATTGAAGGCAAACGCGGCATGCCCCGGCCCCGTCCTCCCTTCCCGGCCGTGGCCGGCCTGTGGCAGAAACCCAGCGTCCTCAATAACGTCGAAACACTGGCCAACGTGGGACAGATCATCCAGCGCGGCGCCAAATGGCACGCATCCATTGGCACGGAAAAAAGCAAAGGCACAAAGGTTTTCGCCCTCACCGGCGACGTCAACAACGTCGGGCTGGTCGAAGTCCCCATGGGAACCACTCTGGGTACGATCGTCTATGATATCGGCGGCGGCATTCCCAATGACAAGAAATTCAAAGCAGCGCAACTGGGCGGCCCCTCCGGCGGCTGTATTCCGGTTGAGCATTTAAACGCTCCGGTCGATTACGAAAAAGTAGCGGAACTGGGAGCTATCATGGGCTCCGGCGGCCTTATCGTCATGAACGAGGACAAATGCGCCGTCGATATGGCGCGGTTTTTCATGGACTTCTGCGTGGACGAATCCTGCGGCAAATGCACCCCCTGCCGCGAAGGAACAAAGCGCATGCTTGACGTCCTGACAGACATCACAAAAGGTAAAGGCAAGCCGGGAGATATCGAACTTCTGGAAGATATGGCCGAGGTCATTAAAAACGCCGCTCTGTGCGGCCTGGGACAGACCGCTCCCAATCCCGTCTTGAGCACCATCCGCTATTTCCGTAAGGAATATGAAGAACATATTTTTGAACACCGCTGCCGCGCGACCGTCTGCTCGGCCATGTTCAAATCACCGTGCCAGCACACCTGTCCGATCGAGATGGATATCCCCTCCTACATCGCGCTGGTGCGTGAAGGCAGGTTTGAAGACGCGTACAAAATTCTGCTGCAGACCAATCCCTTTCCCTCTGTCTGCGGCCGCGTATGTGATCACAAATGCCAGGCTAAGTGCCGTCGGGCCAATATGGATGAACCGCTGGCCATTAAATTCCTGAAGCGCTTCATCACGGACAATGCCCCCCGTCCGAAAACGGAGCCGGTTCCTGTCACGCGCAAGGAGAGAATCGCCGTCATCGGCGCCGGCCCGGCCGGCCTGACCGCCGCGCGCGATCTGGCACTGCGCGGTTATAAAGTAACTGTCTTTGAAGAGCTCAACAAAGCAGGCGGCATGCTGTACTGGGGAATCCCCTCCTACCGTTTGCCGCGCAACATTCTGCAGGGAGAAATTGACGATATAACCTCTCTGGGGGTGGAAATCCGCCTCAACACACGCGTGGGACGCGATATCACCTTCAAGCAGCTGGAAAAAGATTTCGATTATTACTATCTGGCCACCGGCGCCCACAAGAGCACGAAAATGGGCGTCCCCGGCGAGGACCTGGGCAACGTATTCGGCGGCGTAGAATTCCTGCGCGACTTCAACTACAACGAAGAGAAATGGATCAAAGGCGAAAAGACGCTGGGTAAAAAAGTAGCGGTCATCGGCGGCGGCAACTCCGCCATTGATGCGGCCCGTGTGGCTCTCAGACTTGGTGCGGAAGTCACCATCCTCTACCGCCGTTTAAGAGCGGATATGCCGGCGGCCGAAGAAGAAATCAAGGCGGCCGAAGACGAAGGCATCAAAATCGAATATCTGGTTGCCCCCCTGAAAATCGAGGGAGCCAACGGCAAGGTTAAATCCATTACTTGTCAGAGAATGCAGCTTGGCGATTTTGACTCCAGCGGCCGCAAAAGACCGGTACCGATTCCCGGCGCGGAGTTTGTCCTGAACGTGGACGCAGTGGTGGCGGCCATCGGCCAGGTGCCGGATATGAGTTTCATCGACAAGAAAATCGGCGTCGAAATCAACAAATGGGACTGCTACACTGTCGGCAAGGGATATAAATCCCGCACTGCAAATCCCCGCTACTTTGCGGGCGGTGACGCACAGACAGGCCCCGACACGGTTATTGCGGCCATTGCCGCCGGGCATCAGGCGGCCGATGATATCGACGCGGCCATCCGTGAGGCCAACGGCGAGCCGGCCTACGAAAAACCGCCCTTTGAAGATATTTATGTGCCGCTGGTCATTGATGAGGAAACAGTGGAAACACCGCAAGCGGCAATGCCCGAACTGCATCATGACTCGCGCAAGACTAATTTTAAAGAAGTGGAGCTGGGCTTCACCCGCGAAGAGGCCATCAAGGAAGCCTGCCGTTGCCTGAGGTGCGACGCATCCGTTTGATCGGCACAGCACATATACCGTTCCATTAAAACGGGCGGCGCTCAAGCGCCGCCCGTTTTAACTTTAACTATTTTCATCCCCACCAGCGTATCCGCCGATAACAAACAAGCCGTACTGACAAACGCCTTATGTCCAGTTTATCGTTCCGTTTCCGTTTTTTAAAGAATACTTTTGTTTGCGCCCGACCTTGTCCTGCGACGCTTGGGCGAAAAAACGAAGGCGAGAGTAAAAAGAAGCGTTGCGGCCAGTACGACGGCCGCTCCGGAGGGTATATCGAATATATAAGACGCGGCCAGGCCGGTCAGGCATGCGGTAACCCCGGCTGCGGCGGATATCCAGAAAAAAGATTTTAAATTGTAAGTCAGCTGCATGGCCACGGCGCCCGGCTGAACCAGAAGAGCAAAAATCAGAAGCCCGCCGACTGTCGCCAGATTCGCGGAAATCACGGCGCCGGTAAAAAAAAGCAAAGCATAATAAATCGCTCGTTCGGGCACACCGCTGGAAGCAGCAAGGCGGCGGTTGAAGAGCACCGCGCGAATTTCTTTAAAGAACAGCACAATAAAAACGGCCAACAGCATTGTCACGACGGCCAGTATGACAAGATCGGCACTCGAAAGAGTAAGAAGACTCCCCCACATCAGACTCAGGGCCTGGGCCTTGCTGCGCGTGAGGATGCCCATTCCTAAAAATGCAACCCCCATCAGAAAGGAAAACATGATGCCAAGAATGTTCTCCGGCGCCATTTCCGCCCGGTCGGACAGCGGCCCCAAAACGGCTGCCGCCAGCAGGCATAGTATGAAACCGCTCAAAAAAGGATTGACATCCATGAGCATCCCCAGTACGGCACCGGCGAATGCCGCATGCGACATGGAAACGCCGATCAGCGGCATTCTCATCAATACAACAAAAACGGAAAGAAGCGCGCAACTGGCTCCGCATAAAAAACACGCAGCAAACGCTCGCCCAATCGGCGGGTAACTCAATGCTTCCAAAACTGACTCAATCATAAGAAACAAACCGCCTCCCGCCACGTTCGAAGGTTTCCAGCCGGTATTCGAACAGACGGCTGAGCATGCTTCCGCTAAGAGCTTCCATCACCGTGCCGTCAAAATACTTACGACCCTCTTTCAAGAGGAGAGCGCGGTTCAGGCGTGTGGGAAGCATATTGAAATCATGAGTAACAAACAAAATGGTAAGCGAGCGTCTTTCGAAAATTTCATCGATGAGATTCAGGACTTCCTTCTGGACGGCAATATCGAGATTGGCGGTAGGCTCATCGAGCAAAAGCACATCAGGATGTTGGAGAATGGCGCGGGCCAACATCACTTTTTGTCTTTCACCGCCGGAGAGGTGCCCAAGCGGACGCCAGGCCAGATGCGAAACACGCATCATCTCCATAAGGCGCATCGCCTCGAGCTCCACGTCTTTGCTGGGTTTGCGAAAAAGGCCGCATCTGCCGACCGCGCCCGTCATGACCGCCTGACCGGCGAGAATCGGGAACCCCGGATCAATTTGTGTCAATTGGGGAACATAACCGATGCTGAAACGCTCCGCACGCGAGCGCCGCCCGGTCATAGCTTTTCCGAAAAGATAAAGTTCGCCCCGAAACTTCTCAAAACCGGCAATGACATTCAAAAGAGTGGTTTTCCCCGCCCCGTTGGGGCCGATAATCCCCACAAACTCGTTTGTGCCGATTAGCAGATCTATATCGGCAAGCAGGATGTTTTTGTTCTTGCAAACCGAGACATGCTTTAAAAACAGGGCCTGATCCGTCATTTGCGCTCCAGTGCCGCCAGCACCGCCTCCACATTGGCACGCAAAGCAGAAAGATAACCCTCTTCCGACGGATAATTGGTCAGCACAATATGCGGTTTGCCCAGTGCTTCAGCAATTCTTTTCCCCGCCTCCGGTCCGGATTGCAGATTATCCACCACAGCCACCACCCGCAGCACCCTGCCTTTTTTCAACAAGCGGGCTACTTCTCTGGCAGTAAGAGATTCAGGCCGGCCGTAAACACCGACAACGCGAAAACCCATCCACGTCAGTGTCTCTTCCTGCATCGAAGAAGCTAAAACAGGCAGATTATCAATGCCGGCTTGGCAGACCCTTTCTTTGAGCTTTTGTGCCTCTTGCCGGACATGATTCGATACTGTTTTTTTTCTCGCTTCTATTTCTTTTCTGTGATGAGGAAAACAAGCGGACAGCTCCCCTGCCAGGCGCTCGATGCCGACAATATAAGAATCAGGCGCCATCCAGTTACGACCTTCGCTGTCCAGAAGCAGTCTGCCGGGTCCGGGCTTTCCCATAAACGTCACGCTGCGCGAGAAAATGACCAGACAGGCTTTCTGAATTTTTTCAATGTCGGAAAGCTTGACGTCATAATGACCGGGACAATGTCCGGGGGGAAAAATCGACTCCACCCGGTAATTTGGGGCCGGAAGAAGAGCACGGGCCATCTCCGCCAGAAGAGCATCGGAGGTAATCACCGTGCAACCGTCCCCGGGTGCTTCGGCACAAGACCCGTCGGTGATGATTAAACAAACGGCCGTGAAAAGCACAAAACAGGCAATAAAAAATAACTTTACCTTGCCGGTTACTGCCGCCGGCGCCTTTGGCACCTGTTTATGAATAATCATCGTCGCTTCACTTTACTGAAACTTCAGCGTCAGGCCCGCAAATGCGGTGACACCTGGCATGGGATACCCCTTATCATATTCGTAGTGACGGTTGAAAATATTATTGACCGCAACATATATTTCGGATCCCTGGAGCGAGAGTTGTTTCAGGTCGAACAGATAGCCCAGGCGTCCGTTCACTACGACAAAATCCTTGAGTTTGTTTTGGTCGGTGAGCATGGTGAAGTTAAAGTTTCCGCTCCTGGCACTGGTGGCGGCATAAACATCACGCAGATACTGGGCGTCGAGTCTGAATTTGATATGCTCCAGAAACAGCCAGCTGAAACCCGCCTGAGCCTGAAAGCCCGGCGTGTAGGGCATATGGTCCTGCTCAATACCGTCGCCGCCTCTGGCTCTGGCCCTGAGCCAGGTGGCGCCGGCAAATAATTCCATATCTTTCAGGGGCATAAAAGTTCCGCTGATCTCCACGCCTCTGATCCGGTAGCGGCCGATTGCGTCGTTAAATGAAACAGGTACCGCACCGAACATATAGGCCTGGAATCTGTCTTTTCCTTTGTCCTGGAAATAAGTCACATTCACCGACCCCTTTTCCGGCCAGGTATGTGACAGGCCCGCCTCATAATGATCCACCACTTCCGGTTTTATGTTTTGCCAGTATAAGGCGGGATTAACCACAGGTATATCCGTGCGAACCATATTCATCACGACCACCGGCAAGGGATAGTTTACGCCATGGGCAAAGTTCAGGTTAATGTCAGTGCGTGCATAGCCGGCAACAAGGCCTGCCTGATAAGATGAAGCCGATTTGAACTCATTGTGCCGCATATATCTGTAACCGGCGGAAGGTATGGCGTGCGGGCCGGCTAAACTGCCGAACAAGTGACTGACGGCGCCATAAGGCGAAAAAACAACGGTAGTCGGAAAATCCCAGACACGCTCGGCACGTCCGCCGTTGATTCCCGGCACGGCCAGCCCGCTGTATGTCCGCTGACGGTTTTTCAATTCCGAAAAGTCCAGGTCCGCCCCGACAACAACTTCACCACCAGGCCAGAAGACAAATCTTTCCTTTGCCCTCACACCGTATAAAACAAGCTCCTGTCTGGACCACAGTCCGCCGCTTTCTTTACCATAGCGCACACCTTTGTTGAGTTCCTGCAACAGGTCAAACTCCGTGTCATTCAAATAAGCTTTGATGTAACCGCGCGCCTTTTCATAACTGTTGTTCACCGAAAGGGTCGTTAGAAACGTTCTTGTGTCAAAACGCTCGGCCATGGGCCAGTTCACGGAGTTCGCCGGCGATGGAATTGTCTCCGGCCTGGGCGCTATGGTCTGACTATCCACATAATTGGCCAAAAAGCGCACATTCCAGTTTGGCGCAATGTCATATCCGGAGTTGAAGTAGTAGTTTTGCTGCTGGGCGCGCGAATGGTCGCGATGCCCTTCGGTGGACGCCCAGCTTTGGCCTGCGTAGATGTCGTAGGGCCCCTTTTTTATCCCGGCCGCAAGACTCTGGGCAAAGGTGTAAAAGCTGCCGCCCATAACGTCCACGGCAAGCTCTCTCCCTTCTTTATTCAGATATCTGGGGCGAACATTTACCAAAGCATAGCCGCTGCCGAACTCTGCGGGCTGCGGGCTTTTAAGAATTTCAATGGAACCGATCGTGGAAAGGGCAAGGCCATCCCCCATGACCTGTCCGAAAAGGGCACCAAAACGGGGCACATCGTCATATAGAACAGCAAAGTCGGAGCTGGGATGGCTTGCCCCTCTGCCGCGGATGTACATACTGTGGCTCGACTGTCCGCCCATCAGGTTCTTACTTTGAAACATTACCCCCGGCACATTGCGCAGCGCCGAGGGGAAGTCCGTACCGTTTTGGTCTTTGATCTGCTCTTTGGTAACCACGTTATGTTGTGTCGCGTAGCGTGAAACCAACGGCGTAACCGGATTCGGCAAGGGGCTGGTCGTCACGACTATTTCCTCAAAACGGGTGATGTTTTCATCTGCCGCCCCGGAAGCTTCTTTCCCGGAAAGCTTTTGTTTGGACTCTCCCTTTTCCCCGGGATCACCGCTCGTTTGCGCAAATGCACTCAAAGATATGATCATAAATAACAGCGCCAAAACCAGACAGAACCTCTTGTTCATCCAGGCCTCCCTTTTATATTACCGTTTTTTTGATACTTGATACGCAACACTGCACAGCCCGCAGATATAATTCTCCAGGGTTTAATCAGGGGCCGGATGCACCTGCGTTAATTTTATTAATCAAGAATATATTATCCGGGCTATTGCAGGCGGAAACTGATCGGTAAAAGCGCCCTGGTGGCCACCTTGACTCCGTTACGAACACCGGGCGCATAAGTCGATTTTTTTACCGCTGCAATCGATGCCTCTGTAAAGCCATAACCGGCCGATTCAACCACTTCGATATGCACAAGCTCCCCATTGGCATCAATCAGCAGTTTGAGCACAACCCTGCCCTCCATGCCCAGCCTGCGCGCCTGCGCCGGGTAGGCCGGTATTGCCTGATAGAGGAAAAAAGGAGCGCCTGCCTGACCGAATTTTGTTTCACCCGCAAAGCCAACCCCCTGAGTTCCGAACCCGCTTTCACCCGCCGGTGCGTTTTGTTGAGCATCTGCGGACAATCCCACGGACGTCCCGGCCGCCATCTCATTACCATCGGCGGGAATAACGGGCCTCAGCTCGTCCGTCACGCTGTAAGATATTTCTTTTTCGATCTCTTGATGTCCCATCACCTGCTGCTGCGGCCGTTTGGTGTTTGTTTTTTTCGCCGGAGAGGGGATCGGGTGACGAAGAAAAGCTGTTTGTTGCGGCAATGTCGCAGAGTATCCGGACTCCGTCTGCGACGATGGGGCAAGAATGGAGACAAAAATTGTGTCCAAACTGGCCATGCTTTTGACCGGTGGAGAGATAAACAAAGTGAAAATAATTATACCGTGAAAAACAAGCGACAACCCGACGGCTCGGCGATGAAAATTTAAAAATCCAGTCTGGCTTCGTTGCATGAAAACATCCACCTGACAATATTTGCGTACCGGTTCTTTTTCAGAAATTTATTTTTAATTGAATGAGGCTTCGTGAAGCTGCCTGCCCTACCGGCTCGTCACAGGGTGACCCGAATATATAAAAAGCACCGCCGGCATGTCAAGTTTTTTAACACCGGCGAATTGCCCCAAATAAAATGTTACCGAAAGGTCTTGTAAAATGGACGGCCAAGGCCGCTGGACGGACAACAATTTTATTGAGCGGCTTTGGAAGTGTGAAGCACGAAGATGTTTATCTCAGAGTTTATTCTTCGATCGAGGAATCCGGAAGAGGGCTTTGTGAGTACTTCAAATTTTACAATGAAAAAGGGTGGCATCAAAACTTTGACAGAAAGACACCAGGTACGGTTCACCTCCAGTCACTGGCACAGAAACAGGCTGTGGCATGAACAATAACCAGGAAAAGCTCTACACTTATAAAGCCCTGTTAACTGTTCAAAGAGGCAAGACCACCTCACATCGCCGGATTATGACAACGCATCTGATTGGAGGATTTGTCTTTCCAGACGCCCATCATCAATTTCGTGACACTCCTTATCCGCCTGATCCATCAAAAGCATGAATTGAAATTTAGCTGATTTTGATTTCTGAGTCAGCAATTACACAAAGAATTCAATTACTTTAAGAATAAGTTAATATGTTAACAGCGTCCCCTTCCATCCAGACAGCGTCCCCTTCCAGAGCAGCGTCCCCTTCCAGAGTCGTAATACGTACATCAAGCAATTGGATAATACTCAACATCAAAGTACCAAATTGAATGACACATCTCTTTATATGAACCCGATGCACTGAAACCACGAGTCGCAAGTTGGGTTGCGATTTCACCACCGACGCCTAGACCTTCCTTGAATTCTAGGGAAATGGTTGACTTAAGAATGTGCCCGTCTATACGATCGCGCGCCATTGTTCTCAAATCTGGATCGAATTCAACCCATGGTTGAAGGTCTGGTGGGACCCAAGGTTGTCTTCTTGGACTTCCATATTCAGAATAAACTATACTGACGAATGACTTATTCATGTCCGCCGAAATCTTGATACCAATCTCTGCAGCGGCCTCACCAATTGAAACCTTTGAGCCAAACAAACCACGCTTTGTCTTCACTTTTGCATCTACTAGAGTTAATTTTTTTGCGCCGAGGGAACTGGCTAACTGCCGAAATGCGGCCTCTTTTTCTTTTGAAACAGTTCTACTGAACTCGGCCGGATCAATATATGCATCAGGTATTATCGGATGTTGTACGTACACCGCTCCATCAATTGGCGTTTGGCCAACTCCGAACCTAAACTGACGCACTGCATCATATGGAAGAACATGATAAGGTTTATAAGGTAGATCCAGAGCGGCAATTACATCTTTTAGTAATTCTACATCTCCTTTGGTTGCTAATTTTCGCCTTAGATATTTGTCCCTTGCGTACTTTATTAACTTATCAAAAGGATCGTACAGATCCAAAAATTCGGCCATATATTTTTCCGTGGCCAATTTAAGCAATCCATCAGAGGATGCAACCAAAATAACTTTTCTATCATTTGCATCTATTTTGTCATTCATAAGTTTTAACCTTTTTATTAAATACGACTGTCTTATTCCAACAGCCAATCTAAAGGATGCTGATAATATGGAAAATTCTCACGGTACTCAAATTCTTCTTAAAATGACTATGCGCTGTTATGTAGATTCATGTCCCCCTTTCTTTATTGTATAATTCAAGACCTGACCATACCCATGCTACCCATACTGTTAACTGTTCAAAGAGGCAAGACTACCTCATATCGCCGGTATATGACAGCGCATCTGATTGTAGGATTTGTCTTTCCATGCGTCCATCATCAATTTCGTGACGCTCCTTCTCCGCCTGATACATCAAAAAGTGAAGAATCTAAATTTAATTGATTTTTATTTCTGAGCCAATAATTACACAAAGAATTCAATTACTTTGGATAATAAGTTAACAGCGTCCCGTTTCACATTCCGCATCACAATTTATGCTCAACCAGAGGAAGTGTTTCAAAAGGAAGTCCACCCAACTGGGAACCAATCAAACTAACCGTCGTATTGACCGTTTTAATAATCATTTTTTTGACATTTTCGTCAAATTCTTTTCGAGATGTAAGTACTATTTCAGCAGGTTCAAAGACAGGTATCCCCTTAACCAACAAACGATAGGAGTATCCACCGATAGTTGTCTTTCTTAAAAAATTGTCATTATATTTCAGAAATGGTGTGCATACGACTTTATAATCATTTAAAGCCTCCTTAATCGCTGCCTCACGTGCCAATGACTTTTCTTTCTCCAATTGTCTAATATATTCAGCTTCTTTGCTGGCAAGTTGCTTTTTTAAATCTGCAATTTCTATTGCTTTGGTTGCATTATCCTCATACATATATAGGGTCATATATAGGGGCATATATAGGGTCAGGTCTTGAAATATCAGTTATCTTCCTGGCCTTGATAACCTTGCTCACAGTCGTGTAATGGATTCCCGGATGATCGGCAATCGCCTTCATTGTATAGCCATGCGGGGATATACAATTTTTAGTTGAAAGTTGAAGTGTGGCTCCGTCCGTGGTAGTGACCACGGACCCTGATGCCAATCAAAGAAAGGAGCCACATATGAAACTAGACACAAAAAAACGTAAAAAAGCAAGGAAAGGATTTGAACAAGTTTATGGACAGAGGGAACTGGCTGACAGAATGTTTTATGTTTTGCAGACCGGCAAACAAGGCCTTGACGCACTTCAAATGGAGCTTGGCGTAATGCTTTGTGAGACGATCATGGACATGGAAAGGGAAGCTCTTTCCGGCCCGGACTGGTCGCCCAGCAGTAAAGGGGTATACAAATGGGCCTACCAGCCCGGTTCTGTCTATATAGGTGATCAAAAGATTCGTGTTCGTCATCCACGCTTAAGGGGCCCTCAAGGCGAGATTCAGCTGAGCAGCTACTCACAATTAAAGCAACCCGGTTCCTTTTCTGAAGAAATGCTCGGCAGGGTGTTGCGTGGCATATCCTGTAGGCGCTATGGCGAGACCGTCATAGATGCAGCCCGTTCTTTTGGCGTATCAGCCTCATCGATATCCAACAGGATCGTAGAGGCCACAAGTCGTAAGCTTAAGGAATTCAAGGAATGTAACCTTTCGGAGCTCAACATTTTTGCCATTTTTATCGACACCATCCATCGCGCCCAAGACGCTTTTATTGTAGCTTTGGGCATTGACCGTGCTGGAGAAAAGCATCCTCTGGGATTCTGGCAGGGTGCTACGGAAAACAGCGATATTTGCCGGGAGTTATTCGCGGATATGCAGGCGCGTGGTCTGGCTTTTGGCAAAAAGACTCTTTGGGTTACCGACGGCGGCAAGGGGATCATCAAGGCCCTCAGAGAATCTTTCGGCACAAAGCTTTTACACCAGCGTTGCACGATACACAAAGACCGGAATATTCAGAAGCATTTGCCCAAACGGTATCGTAAAATGGCGCACAAGCGCTTTACTGTTGCTTTGGAACAAAATTCCTATGCCGATGCCAGGCAGATGCTTTTGGATTTTGAGAAATGGCTCAGAAGCATTAACGAATCGGCTGGAGATTCCCTCAGGGAGGCCCTGGAAGACATTTTGACCCTTCATCGCTTAAAAGTGTCGGCATTACTGAGGAAGACTCTCACCTCGACGAATCCCATCGAGAATATGTTCTCAACCGTAAGGGACTGTGAGGCCAATATCAAGCGATACAGAAGTAGTGCCATGTCTCAACGCTGGCTTGCGGCGGTTTTATTACACTGCAAAAAAGGATTCAGGCGCATTAAGGGTTATGCCTATATTGCTGACCTGCTTATAACGATTGAACAACATTTTGGCGATGAAACAGTGAATGCCGCATAACATCATGACGTCGGAGCTGACTTTGTTTCAACTAAAAAATTGACATCACCTAGCCATGCTGAATATGTGCTCGATGTATTATCTGATCCCTTTTCAATTTCGTTGCACCCTTCGTCAACAGTAGCGTTGAGTTGACGAGGGCCTCGGACAAATTTCCGTCCTGTATCTCTATCAAAAGATGGTAATGATTATCCATCAGACAATAATCATGGCACAACCAGTTGTATCGTCGAAGAATACCTGAAAGTATTTTTAAAAAGGTATTCCGGTCGGTATCCAAATGAAAAATGTCGTTCCTCGCGTTTCCGCCTGCGGTCGCGTGATATACAGCATCTGGATATTCTATTCTCATAGGTCTGGCCATGTGTGACTCCCTCATCCTCGAACGTTCAGCCTGTCATAACAAGAAATATGATAATTCAAGACCTGACCCCATCTACATGTTAACTGTTCAAAGAGGCAAGACCACCTCACATCGCCGGATTATGACAACGCATCTGATTGGAGGATTTGTCTTTCCAGACACCCAGCATCAATTTCATGACGCTCCTTATCCGCCTGATCAATCAAAAAGCAAGAATCGAAATTAAGCTTATTTTGATTTCTGAGTCAGCAATTACACAAAGAATTCAATTTCTTTAAATAATTAGTTAATACCTGAATCTTGCACGCATTTATTAAATATTGAATGAACCATCTGGGAAACCTGTTGTATAAAGGAATATGCAAATAAACCCCAAACAACAGGAGGTACCCAGATGGTAAAAAAGCGAAATAAGGAT
>JAGPFA010000009.1 GCA_018056765.1 Syntrophaceae bacterium | reverse complement strand
GCTCTTATTGCGGCAGGTTCGACAGTTTCATTTTTTATGGCTAAAGTACTCATAAAATTTATTCTCCAGAAATTCGCGATATTCGAAGATTGTCCTTTCGATTTGTCGTATGTTTTGTGGGGAAACACCTTTGTTTCTTGCCAGTCGGACAGGATCAAGCCAGAATTTACATTCACCAGCTGGAGTCTCTACGTGGATGTGAGGCGGTTCGTTCCCTTCATCAGAGTAAAAATGATATCTGAATGATCCTGATTTCATTACCGTAGGCATGTTTGATATTAACTTTAATTGATATTAGAGTCAAGCGTAATCAATGAGAGAATTCAGGAGGCAGGGGACAATTTCAAGCCGCTGCTTCCAATGTACAAAATATCCACCCCCGGCCCTTCTTTAGAAAAGGAGGGCGAATTGGAAGGTCCCCCTTTTTTAAAGGGGGATGCAGGGGGATTTTTTGAGAGGTTGAAGGATTAGTTTCAGCAAAATCTCCCCTAACCCCTCTTTAGAAAAGAGGGGGACTGATACGGTGGTTCTTTGGAAAAGAGAGGGCTGATGCGTAGGATTTCTCGTAGCTCGCGCTCATCGAAATGACATTTTTGAAAGGTTTCCTGTCATTCCGGGCTTGACCCGGAATCCAGAAAGCACTTGAAATAACGGGATTCCCGTCTGCTTCGACAGGCTCAGCAACCGGCGGGAATAATATTATTGTTGTTTTTATGTGATTATGCAAACGTCTCTCATAACGAGCGAGGTGAGGCCGTAATTTATGCGCCTTACGACGGGGATAACCTGTGAAAATTAAGGACAGCGCCTATTTTTTTATGCAACAAGCAAAGAGCAAAAGTGCGTAGCTCACAGTTTTTTTTTCTTGACTTATGTGTCGTTGAGCGATATCCTTACTGTAAGGAGGTAAGGAATGCTTGCAAAGATTACGAGCAAGAATCAGATCACACTGCCACGGAAGATTGTTCAAGAGTTCGTAGGTATTGAATATTTTGATGCTGATGTGCAGGATGGTCGCATTGTACTGGAGCCCGTCAGGATGCAACCTGTAGGCGATACTCTGGGTGGAATCCGGGAAAAGATGAAGAAACTGGGGATAGCACCTGCCGATGTGGCGGGTGCCGTCCAGTGGGCCAGAAGCAAAAAACCGTGATCCGGGCCGTGCTGGACACGAATGTTCTGGTTTCTGCACTCCTTTTTTCCGGAGAGATCGGAAATGTCGTTTCATCCTGGAAGGCCCGCAAATTTGTGCCGGTTTTTTCGCAGGATACGTTTAATGAGTTCAGGCGCGTCCTTTTCTACCCTAAATTTTCACTGACGCCCCGGGAAATCGACGCCCTTCTTCAAGACGAAGTTGTTCCGTTTTGCGAAGTTGTTGATATCGAAGATGAAATCATCGGTGTATGCCGGGATCGCGCCGATGATAAATTCCTCTCCTGTGCCGTGGCTGCAAAGGCCGACTACATCATCAGCGGTGACAAGGATCTGCTTGTTCTGGGCAATTTTCGCAACATCCCTATTATAACAGCCGCCGAGCTTCAGAGAAAAATGAGCTAAGGAAGAACACTGTAGTGAACGGTCGCGACCGTTCAATGCGGCTGGTACTCAAGGAACGCTCACGGGCGTTCCCTACAACACACAAAATCATAACGATTTAATGTAGTGTGGACATTCATGTCCGCGAAAAGACCGGTCATTTCCGCTGGTTGCTGAGCCTGTCGAAGCAGGCGGGAGGCGGAAGTGACGCAATTTATGCGCCTTGACTTTAGCAAACAATATTGATAGTAATTGTTCACTTTGATGGACAATATTGAATGAATTCTGAACTAATTAAGAAAATCATAGCAGAATGGCTTAAAGACAAGGTCTTTCCGCCTCTTATAAAAAGAGATATGCCGGAGTTGGTATTGGAGAAGGCATCGGAGATTATTGCTATAGCCGGGCCGCGTCGGGCAGGTAAAACAAGCTATATGTATCAACTGATACAAGAACTTTTGGCCCAGGGAAACTGGAGCCGGGACGATATTCTGTTTGTAGATTTCGAAGACTACCGTCTTGCTGATTTCACCGCCACTGATACGGACGCCCTTTTCACCGCTTTTCAGCAGGTTACCGGAAAAGCGCCGACTTTTCTTTTTTTCGATGAAATTCAGCAGTTGCCCGGTTGGAGCCGCGTCCTGCGGACATTGCACAATCAGAACCGCTACCGTATCGTTATAACGGGCAGTAATGCCGGCTTGCTGGAGCGGGAAATCGCGACGGAACTGCGCGGCCGGTGTCGCAACATTCTCATTATGCCCTTTTCCTTTCGGGAATTTCTGAACTTTCACGGCATTTCTTATGACGAGCTGAGCCTGTTGACTCCCGCTAGAGGAAGGGTTCTCAAGGCCTTTGAGCAATATTTGAAAGAGGGCGGATTTCCGGAAATCGTCAAAAAGGATACCGTTCCGGAAAAGCGGGAAATCCTTCAGTCCTATTATCGGACAATATTCTACAGGGATATCCTGGAACGCTACAATGTTAAGGCCAAGGCGGTATTAGAAGCCGTCATGCGCTATAGTCTCATCATTTTTTCCGATCTGTTCTCAATCTCCATGCTTGAAAAAGAATTAAAGCGGCATAAGCTTCCCGGCAGCAAGCAGACCATATCTAATTATCTTGGCTATTTGCAGGAAGTTTTTTTTCTCGTTGCCCATGAGAAATTCAGTTATTCCCCTCGACAAAGGATGATGAATCCCAAAAAGACCTATCTTTTGGATACTGGTTTTCCCCTGCTATCCACGGAGTTTTCGGAAAATAAGGGGAAATTGCTGGAGAATGTTGTCGCCATCGAATTGTTTCGGCGCCGGGCGGAATGCTTCTACTACAAAGGGCGCCGGGAATGTGATTTTATTATCCAGGAAAGGGCAAAACCCAAAGCGGCCATCCAGGTGTGCTGGGAACTGACGATGAAAAATGAAACAAGGGAATTACAAGGTCTTCGGGAGGCCATGAAAGCTTTTTCAATAGAGGAGGCTTTTATCCTCACCAACGATGAGGAGAAAGAACTGGTGTTTGATGGCACAAAAATACGAACCATACCGGTCTGGAAATGGTTGCTGGGGAAAATTCCAAATCAAAAATGTGAGCCTTGTGAGGGGGCGGGCTTGCGAAATGAGGAGACAGAAGACAGGGAACAGGAAACGGAAGTCAGGAGACAGGAGTCGGGAAACAGCGTCGACCCCTTTCTTCCAACGTGAAAAACATCCACCTCCGGCCTGCTAAAGCAGGCCACCCCCGCCGGCGTGGGATAAGAAGGACGCGCTTCGCGATTTCATGTTAATTTTCCTTGCGCGGCAATCCGCAATGTCTCCGATTCGGGCGTGACGAAGAGGATAAAATAATTAAACAAGAAACGTACTTCTGATATCCCCCTTGGGAGGGGGCCGAGGGGGAGGACGGAATTCGGAGGGCGGTGTATGACAAGGTCTGAAATTTTGGAGATTATTGCCAACGGTGAAAATTCAGGTGTTGAATTCAAACTGGACAATGTCCGGCCTGAGCAACTGGCAAAAGAAATTGTTGCCCTTGCCAATTTCCAAGGAGGTAAAATAATTTTAGGGGTTGATGATAACGGCAAAATAAAAGGGCTATCGAGGCCTGATGTTGAAACTTGGGTCATGGATACTGTTTTTGGTCGCTATGTTCACCCGCTTATTTTACCATTTTATGAAGAGCTTAAGTTGGACGGTGGCAAAAGAATTGCGGTGATTTCCCTCACACAGGGAATATCCAAGCCTTATGTTGTTCGTCATAACAATAGAGAAGATGTTTATATACGCGTTGGCAGCACCTCGCGCCTGGCTTCCCGTGAACAACAAGCGCGTTTGTATTCCATAGGCGGTTTGCTTCATACGGAACTGATGCCCGTACCGGGAACATCACTGACGTGTCTGGATCGTGCCCGTTTATTAAATTATTTTCAGGATATCCTTCAAGACCCGGATATACCGGCAACGGAGTCCGCTTGGGATCTGCGATTGCAAAGGCTTGGCTTTCTGGTTTCAGGCATTGCCGGTCATTCCGTCTGTACGATTGCGGGGCTACTATTGTTCGGCATTAAGCCGCGCAGTTATCTGAAACAAGCCGGCTTGCGTCTAATGGTATTTTCAGGCCACGATAAAGATTATCAGGCGCTTTTGGATGAGGCGTTGGATTTTCCGCTTACGGGACGTTTTGTCGGACGCGGCAAAATTAATACTCTTGTAGAACCTGGATTGATCGAACATTTTGCTTCAACTATCTCGCCTTTTATTGCAAGGGATTCGGCGACTCTTAGTAAAACGATGCGCAGAGAAAAGCAATGGTTGTATCCTTTTGAGGCGGTTCGCGAAATTGTTGTTAATGCATTGGCGCACCGCGACTGGACAAGGTTTATGGAAACGGAAGTTTGCATGTATGCGGATAAAATGGAGGTCATCAGCCCCGGCGCTTTGCAAAATTCAATGACCATCGAGAAAATGATTGCGGGCCAGCGACAAGCGCGAAATCCCATTATCGTTGAGGTTCTGCGCGACTATGGCTATGTGGATGCCCGTGGAATGGGTATTCGCGCCAAAGTGATTCCTTTGATGAAAGCGGCGGGTCAGGAAGCGGTGTTTGAAGCGACGGATGATTACGTCAAAACAATATTTCTGCAAATAAAGGGGCAAATAAAGGGGCATTT
The DNA here is from genome assembly GCA_018056765.1 of Syntrophaceae bacterium. Classification (GTDB taxonomy): domain Bacteria; phylum Desulfobacterota; class Syntrophia; order Syntrophales; family Smithellaceae; genus UBA8904. The sequence goes on along the minus strand of JAGPFA010000009.1, from coordinate 69,407 downwards.
GAGCAAGCAAAATGCCCCTTTAAGCAAACTGCAAACAGATATATTGAAGTACATGAAAAAGAACAAATATACATCCTATGACGATATTGCAGAGCTTACAAACATGCATAAAACAACCGTCAGACGAAATATTCAAAAACTTAAAGCAGCGGGCTTTATTGAAAGAATCGGTTCAAAAAAAGCGGGCTATTGGAGGGTGTTGTGAGGGACAGAAAGACGGCGACGAGTAATGAGTAACGAGTGATCAGTAATTAGAGATCTACCGATAGTGTCCCCCTTTGGCGGGGCAGAGGGGATGGTGAAAAAGGAGGAAACAGGGGATATGAGTCAGAATGCAGGGAGACAGGAGTCGGGAAACAATTTCAAGCCGCTGCTTCCAATGAGAAAAACATCCACCCCCGGCCCTTCTTTAGAAAAGGAGGGCGAATTAGAAGGTTCCCCTTTTTTAAAGGGGGATGCAGGGGGATTTTTTGAGAGGTTGAAGGATTAGTTTCTGCAAAATCTCCCCTAACCCCTCTTTAGAAAAGAGGGGGACTGATACGGCGGTTCTTTATAAAGGAGGGGGACTGATGCGTAGGATTTCTCGTAGCTCGCGTTCATCGAAATGACATTTTTGAAAGGTCTCCTTCCATTCCGGGCTTGACCCGGAATCCAGAAAGCACTTGATAACACTGGATGCCGGTTTTCACCGGTATGACGATGTTGACGGTTACGCAGGGTTCTGCAAAGCTGTCACGAGCCATGAGCCATCCACCATTCCTCCAACCCTCTAAACTTCTAATCATCTAATCTGCTAACTCTCCACCCCCGGCCTGCTAAAGCGGGCCACGCCCGCCGGCGTGGGACAAGGAGGATGCACTTCACGCTTTTTATCTTAAATTTTTGCCTGGGTAATAATGCCTGGTGGCAGATAAAAAAATGGCGGAGAGAGCGGGATTTGAACCCGCGGTACACCTTTTAAGGGCATACAATCGCTTAGCAGGCGATCGCTTTCGACCACTCAGCCATCTCTCCGCGTGGGTGTGTTCCGGCATTAACAGTTGTTCCGGTTTGTATTGGAATGAAAATGTCTGTTAACTACCGAGACCTTTGCATAATTCTTTTTTCAGTCACTCCGTGCTTGACCCGGAATCTCCAAAGCACTCGATAACACTGGATACCGCCCCCCTCGATTTCGCGCGGTCCGGTATGACGACATTGCCGTTACGTAGTGCTGTGCAAAGCTCTCCTACCTTTGTCCAAAATTGGAAAGAGCCTCTTTTACTTTTGGCTATCTACTACCGGCTTGAACGAAAATCAAGCCCTAATTGATGAACTTAGTGAAACTCCCCCCCGCCGCCTCCGGCATTTCCCCCACTTCCTCGTAATGCCCCCTATTCCATAAATATTTCCTGCTTTTACAGTTTGAAAAAAGAGTTGAGTAAATCAGCGACTTCGCGGGGGCGCTCTTCCTGGAGGAAATGATCCGCGTCGATTAGATGAACCGTAAGTTGGTCAAAGCAGTCTTCTATGTGGTTTAGGTAATCGGGAATGATGACTTTGTCTTTGTTGCCGTAAATATACATGGTCGGGATGGAGATCTTTTTCCCCGCTAGCTCCTGCCAGCGTTTTGTGTCATTTCTCATATTGCGGTAGTAAAACGCCCCTGTCGCAGGGGTGTTTTCTATTTTATAGCAACGGATGTATTCTTCGATGGCGGCGGCCGGAATTTTTCCCTCCCGTCCCGGTGTGCCGAAGCACCAGCGGATCCACACCTCCTCGTTGCCCCGGATCATCGCTTCCGGCAGGTCTCTTTGTTGCTGGAAGTATTGGTACATAAAGGCGACACAACCGTTTTTCTTATGGGTGGCTATTGCCTCGGCGTTACCCCGGGCATTGGCGAGAATGGGAAAATTCATAATGACAAGTTTTTTGATCCGTTTGGGATGGGCAAAGGCCATCTCCTGGACGACGTTACCACCCCAGTCATGGCCGACGAGAAAAAAATCACCGATGTTCAGAGCGTCGAGTACCTGCATGATATCCATGGCGAGCGCTTGTTTTTGATAAAGAGCCGGGTCGAGGGTTCGTTCACTGTCGCCCAGGCCGCGCAGGTCTGGCGCGATGATCCGTAAATCGCGGTTCATATAGGGCGCAATCTGCTCCCAACAGTATGAGCTCTCCGGCCAGCCATGCTGCATCACTACCGGGTATCCGTCGCGATTCCCTGAGTCGCGCACATTGAAGTTTCCGCGTGCAACTTCAACTTTGTATGTCTGCATGATTTTCCTCCTTAATGGTATCTTTAATTACCACGAAATCAAACAGGGATGAATGGCTAATCTGTTGATCATCGCTTTTTGCCCATCACTTAGCTGTCACGAGCCACGGGTTAATCGCAAGCCACCATTCCTCCAACCCTCTAAACTTCTAATCATCTAATCTGCTAACTCTCCATCTCCGGCCCGCTAAAGCAGGCCACCCCTGCCGCCCCCCCTTCGACAAGCTCAGGGTGAACGGGGGACAATAAGGATGCGCTTCGCGCCTTGAGCCACTCTCCCCACCCGGGCCGCAGTCGGCCAAGAATGGTGAATCGGCGGTGCCTTATCCTTCTTCCTCTGCAGGCACGTGCTAAATGATCATTTCGCGAATTTTTTCAGATAATTTATCTGCTTTGCCGAGAGGTTGAATTTTTTCATGATGTAGTTGTCCAATTTATCGAATCCTTCCCTGTTTTCCATTATTTTATCAACCATTTTAACAATTGCACCAAGGGTTCTTTTGTTCCATAACGGCAGGGGCATTTCTTCAAGGTGGCTTCTTAAGACTTTTATGCTGGAATACTTTTTCTGAAAGATAAACTGATAGATTGTCGAATTAAAGAGCGCGGCGATTACTTTGAGCGGGTAATCGGGAATTCGAGGGATGACGATGTTGGCGCTGTTTAAAGTCAGCCTCTGTTTATCATCGTAGGCAAAAACCAATTTTCTGGAAATGAAACGATAGATCAGTTTTTCTTTTGCGCGATACATTTCAACCGGAGCCGTCTGTTGAAATTTTTCCGGCGTAAAGCGCACAAACCCAGACGGCTCCGACAGTATGAAATTTTGCACGTCTTTGCCTTTATAGATCGGCTCAAAATCACGCCTTGGTTTGTCCAAGATCAATTGCCTGTTGTTTCCTGTGACTATTCCCAGTGCCCACTGCGCCCTGTTTTTCAGCGTCGTTATTTTTGTTTCATATATTTTATCGATGATTTTCGCATCGGAGCTGCCCGTATGGATATCAAAAATGTAGTCGCGGTTCTTCAGCCAGCGGCTTTGCCGGATGTGGCAGCTTTCATTTTCTTTTACTATTTTAACTTTGCTGTTTCCAGGACAGTTATTTTTGTGCAGATCCAATCTTATAACCGGCGTGAAAACATTTTTGAATATGCGGCCAAGTGGGATTATTTTTTTAATCTTTGTCTGTTTTAAAATAATTTCCCTGATGTCGCGGTGTGTTTTTACGTACAAAATTGCTTCGGGTAAAAGATAGGATAGCGTTGCACCGTCGCGTAGCCGGTCAATGCTGTTGTTCAGGAAATAAGCAAATGATTCGCGGGAAATAATCGCAGGGTGTAATTTTTTTAATCTTTGCGCCTCGGTTTTTGTAAAATGAGCGCCCCACGGTGGATTGGTGGCAATGAAATCAAAATCCCGGAAGATGTCATCATGCAGGTCAAGCGCGTTTCTACACACGATGTTGGGCACAAATTCTTCGTTTTTAAATTCTATTAAGATATTCAGGCGTGCAATCCGCACGGCAATTTTATCAAGATCCACTCCATATATGTTTGACGGATTTTCTACGATTTCGGCAAAAGCCAGCAGGAATTGACCGGTCCCGCAGCAGGGATCAAAAACCTTTGCATCCCTTTGGACATAATCGGCAACAAGCTTGTCAACTATCACGCGCGGCGTGTAATATGATCCATTTTGAGATTTGTGTCCCTCAATCAGAAATGATTGATACAAAAAACCCAGGATGTCTCTTTGTTTCGGGATGTCGCAGTTGAGCAGGAAAGAATAATTTCCTTTGATTAAATGAGAGTCTGTTTCAGAAATCCACTGGTTGATTTCTTCTTTAATTTGCCGGTTGGCAACAGGTAAATTTCTTTTGTGAATAATGTCGTCCAAACTGACGGACGAAATGATTTTTTCTCTTTGCAAGACATTCAGGCAGACAAGTAAAAGAGCAGACAACGGTTCTACGTTATTCGTTTTTACGAAATCGATGATGGCGTTTAACTTCGAAAGCCCGGCTTTATCTTCTGCATATTCGTCGGGCATGAAAGTCCGTTTCGCTTTTGCCTTGTTCGCCCTGGTGTTTAATTTTTTCCACTCACCACGGGAAATTTCGGCTTTCAGGTTCTCAATATCCCGCTTATGAAAAACATGCGGCGAATTTCCGCCGATCGTCTGTAAATGACCGCATTTGACCCAGTTCCTCACCGTGGCAGTGCAGACGCCTAAAAATATGGCTGCCTTTTTAATATCAATCGCCGTGTGATTGTTGTGTGTCATGAAATGCTCCACAAAGTCTATATGATTTTTATGTTTCGCCCGTGCCGGTGCTCTTGAACGCTTGACCGGTGGGTTCGCCCGTTTACGGTGGTCCTGGACTGGTGGGTGGGTTTTGCCGGTCAAATCAAAAAGCCCCTGTAACAACAGAGGCTTTCGAATTGTTCTGGCGGAGGGAGCAGGATTCGAACCCGCGAGACTTTCGTCCAACGGTTTTCAAGACCGCCGCCATCGACCACTCGGCCATCCCTCCATGATTATTTCTACGGCTGTTTGCCGGTTTTGCTCAGGCGGTGATCCTTTCCAGTCCCCGCATGTACGGACGGAGCGCTTCGGGAATGACGATACTGCCGTCGGCCTGCTGATAGTTTTCCATGACTGCAACGACGGTGCGCCCCACCGCAAGGCCGGAGCCGTTGAGAGTGTGGACGAATTCGACTTTGCCGCTGTCTTTGCGGCGGAAACGGATTGCCGCGCGCCTGGCCTGAAAATCCTCAAAGTTGCTGCACGACGATATTTCCCGGTATGTATTCTGCCCGGGCATCCATGCCTCGACATCGTAGGTCTTCGCCGACGAGAACCCCAGATCTCCCGTGCACAGGCAAACCGTGCGGAAGGGGATGCCCAGGCGCTTGAGGATTTCTTCTGCGTTGGCTGTGAGCTTTTCCAGCTCATCATAAGATGTTTCGGGCTTGCTGAATTTGACCATTTCGACTTTGTTGAACTGATGCTGTCTGATCAGCCCTCTGGTGTCTTTCCCGTACGAGCCGGCCTCGGCGCGGAAACAGGCGGAATAAGCGACAAAATAAACGGGCAGCATGTCTTCGTCAAGAATTTCATCGCGATAGATGTTGGTGACCGGTACTTCCGCAGTCGGAATCAGGTAGTATTCCATGCCCTCGATTTTGAACAGGTCTTCTTTGAATTTGGGAAGCTGCCCCGTGCCCGTCATGCTTTCGGCGTTGACCATAAAGGGGGTGAAGACTTCCGTATAGCCGTGTTCGGAGGTGTGCAGATCCAGCATGAAGTTGGTGATGGCACGCTCCAGTTGGGCGGCTGCGCCGCGGTATAACGTGAAGCGGGCGCCGGTGATTTTTGCACCCCGCGCAAAATCGAGGATGTTGAGGTTTTCGCCCAGGTCGAAATGCTGTTTGGGTTCAAAGTTGAAAAAAGGTATTTCCCCCCAGGTGCGCACCACCGCGTTGTCCTCCGGATTACTTCCCACGGGCACGGACTCATGCTGCACATTGGGAATGATCATGACAAAAGCGCCAAGTTCTTCTTCGGTGGCTTTGAGGCTCTCGTCGTATTCCTTGATTTTTGCCGACACCTCGCCCATTTTGGCAATCAGCCCGGAGGCGTCTTCTTTTTTCTTTTTCAACTCACCAACCTGCTTGGAGACGCTGTTGCGTTCGTTACGCAGCGCTTCTACCGCCTGCAGGATGTCTCTTCTTTTTGCCTCCAGATCCAGAAAGCGGCCGAAGTCGATTTTCTGGCCGCGCTCGTCCATTTTCTTTTGGACCAGTTCGATGTTCTGTCGTAAGTATTTGATATCCAGCATAAATCACCTGTTTCTACTTTCGCTGTTTGCATCTTAACAAGTTGCGATTTTCTACCACTTCGGTGTTTTGAAGTCAACGCTTTTGTCTGTTTGCCCGCATCAGGAGGCCCTTTTCCTGTCTTTTAGCCTGCTTATAAGTGCCTGCATTTCCGGGCTTTTCAGAAGGTAGGCGCAAAGCAAGTAAGCTGACCCGCCTGCTGCGACGGATGCGGCGAGGTGAATCAGTCTCGTTTTAAAGGCGGCGTTTGTCTGCCAGGTCATGAAGTACTCAATGGCCCCGATGGCGGCCAGCATCGCCAGCGAGGAAATCACGATTTTGAAGAAGGAAACGTAAAAAGTGCGGTCCAGATATATACCGATTTTTCTTTTTAAAACGAAAGCCAGAATCGCCACATTAACCATTGCGGAAAGTGAACCGGCCAGCGCAATGCCGTTATGCCTGAGCGGAATCATCAGCGCCAGACTAGCCAGCACATTGACAACAAGCGCGGCGATGGCGGCCTTCAGCGGCCAGCGTGAGTCCTGAAGGGAATAAAACGAAGAAACAAAGACACGCAGTATTGAATAAGCCCACAGTCCCAGAGCATAGCAAAATAGCGCCTGACCAGTTTTAACGACAGCCTCTTCGTCGAATGCTCCCCTTTGGAACAGTACCGAGATGATCGGCAAATGCAGCGCCATCAAGGCCAGCATCGCAGGAATGGTCAGGAAAAGCAAAAGCCGGAGGGAAAAAGAAATTCCGGATTTCAAATCGTCCATACGACCTGCCGCCACATGGCTGGAAAAACTCGGCAGTGCCGCCGTCCCTACGGCAATGGCAAAAATGCCCAGCGGAAACTCCATGATGCGGTCGGCATAAAAAAGATATGTGACGGAACCTCCGGGTAAAAGTGATGCGAGCACTGTGCCGATAAATACATTTATTGTGCCCACGCCGGCACCTAAAACCGCCGGCAGCATGAGCAGGCCGATTTGTTTGAGGCCCGGATGGCGCAGGTTAAAACTGAATTTCAGCTTCACTCCGAATTTGACAAGTGCCGGCCACTGCATGGCCAGTTGCAGCGCCCCGCCCGCCAGCACACCGATGGCCAGAGCGGTAATCGGGTAAGCAAAGTAGGGGCGCAAAAAGAAAGCCGCGGCGATCATGGCGATGTTGAGCATGACCGGTGACAGAGCGGGCATGGTGAAGTGTCGAAAAGAGTTGAGAATCCCCATGCACAGCGCCACCAATGCGATGAAAAAAATATAGGGGAACATCAGACGGTTCAGAAAAACAGTCAGGCCGAATTTATCCGCATCGGCGACAAACCCCGGCGCGATGAGTGTGACAATCAGGGGAGACAGGACAATACCCAGGATGGTCACGGCGGCGAGAATAGCAGACAGAATCGTAAAGACATTGTTGGCCAGCTCCAGGGCATCGTGGCGTGATTTAGTGTTTAAGTATTCGGTGAAAACCGGCACGAAAGAAATGGTCAGGGAGCCTTCGCCCAGCAGACGCCGCAGCATGTTGGGAATACGAAACGCCACCCAAAAGGCGTCGGTCATCCAGCTTGCGCCGAAGAAGGCGGCAATGACTATATCGCGGGCGACACCAAAGACCCGGCTTACCATTGTGGCGCCGCCGACAATTCCGGCTGCTTTGGCAACCCTGGCATTTTCCGATTTCTGGTTGTGGTTTCCCATAATTATAAGTGCGCGTCGCTTTACGCCTGGAAAAAGCTAGTCCCGGTCTTCAATCGACAGTGCGTCAATCTTTCGTTCGAGTTCTGTACGGGAAACGCCGCTCACGACGATGGACTTTTTTCTTCCTCTCGTTCCTGCGGCGATGGCCATTTGACTTTTTTTCAAGCCGAGTTTTTTGGACAAAAGGGCGATGACGGCATCGTTGGCCGCCCCTTCCACCGGCGGTGCGGTCACTCTGACTTTGAGCAGGCCGTCCGCGATGCCGGCTATTTCCGCCCTTGATGAGTGTGGATTGACCTGGATGCCGAAAGAAAGGCCGCTTTTCATTTCGCGAATCAGAAGCGTCTGGGCCAATTTACAAACCTTTCTAAATGCCGCCGGCGATCTGTATCATCGTCTTCACAAGAAACTGCTGCAAAAAAATGATGACCAACAGGACGATCAGCGGAGAAAAGTCCACAGGCAGAGAGTGAGCGGGAATGATTCTGCGTATCGGCGCCAGCAGCGGCTCGGTCACACGGTACAAAAAGATAACGATTTTGTTGTAGGGGTCGGGATTCACCCAGGAGATCACGGCGCGCGCGATAATAATCCACATATACACGGTAAGTATTATATCGATGACTTTTGCAATGGCAACAATCAGATTGCCGGTGGCGATATTCAACATAATAAGAATTCCTTCGCTGCGGCCGTCAACAAGGAGGCGCAAAGATTTCAGCCGCAAAATCGAGCAGCGCCGTATTGAAGGCGTCGGGCTGCTCCATCATGACCATGTGACCGGCCTCTTCAATAATGACAAGTTTTGTGCCTTCAATGGCCGCCGCTATCGCTTCCGACGCAGCCGGCGGCGTCATTTTGTCTTCACGTCCGCAGACAGCCAGCACCGGCACGCGAATGTTTTTTGCCTCGCGGGTGATATCGAATCTGCTGCAGGCCAGCATATTGGCGTACACCACGCCGGGATCCGCCTCGGCGAGCCGGGCGCGTGCCGTGTCATATAGCTTTGCCCGGTTTTGTCTGGCCAGAGAAAACTTGCACATCATATCCATGACCAGTTCCGGGTTTGTTTGAAAACCGCTTAAGATGTCCGGGTTGACGGGCATGGCCAGCCCGCCTCCCACTGCCGCCACACCGCTTGGTTCGTCGGGGTGGTGCAAGGCAAATGACAGGGCGATGGCGGCACCCAGTGAGTGCCCCACCAGCAGGGGACGCGACAGTCCCGCCGCGCCGATAATTTCCCTGAGGCGTGCAACGCATCCGTCAATGCTTTGTTCGGCTGCTCCTTCTGATTTACCGTGACCCGGCAGGTTCACGGCAAGGATGTTAAACCGTGTATGCATTTTTGAGTATTGCATTGTCCACACATCGGATGTGCCGCCCGAGCCGTGAATGAACACCAGAGACTGAGCGTGTGCGCCGAAATCAACCGGATTGACCCAGCATGCTATTTTTTTGTCGTTCACGTTGAAATATTTAAGCATTATTTATCTCCGCCATGAGCCTGACTATCACAAAAACGATTTTTTATGCAATGGAAGATTGGATTTATATTGACAGCACAAGGGTAAAAAAGGCATGTATCAAATTATTGGCAAGGGGGAGGAGACCATGTTTGCCGGCAAAAAAATAGCGTTTATCGGTGGCGGGAAGATGGGGAGCATTCTTGTGCGGGGAATGATCAGGCGCAGAATAGCCCCTTCGAAGAGCATCACCGTAACGGATATCGACCAGCCGAGGCTTAAAGAACTTGCCACTTCTTTAAAGGTGCAGGTAAGCCGCGATAACAAAAAAGCGGTCCAGGAGGCGGACATTATTGTGCTGGCCGTCAAGCCGCAGCAGTTTGAGAAAGTCCTGAAAAATATTCGCCCTGCGGTCAATGCCGGTAAACTCTTTATTTCCATCGCGGCGGGTGTCTCCAGTGATGCCATCGAAAAGCTTTTGACCAAAAAACCGCGTGTTGTGCGTGTAATGCCCAACGTCAACGCGCTGGCGGGTCAGGGAGCCGCCGCCGTTGCCGCCGGCAGGTATGCCAAAAAGGAAGACGTAAATTACGCTCTGGCCATCTTCAACGCGGTCGGTCTCGCGATGGAGGTAGATGAAAAAATGATGGATGCGGTCACCGGCTTGAGCGGCAGCGGTCCTGCCTATTGCTTTGTGATGATTGAAGCCCTTGCCGATGCCGGTGTGCAACTGGGCCTGACGCGAGAGCTTGCCGAAAAGCTGGCTGCCCAGACCATGCTCGGCGCGGCAAGTTTGTGCTTGATGGGGGCCAAGCACCCGGCGCAGCTCAAAAATATGGTCACCTCACCGGGAGGGACAACCGCCGCCGGCTTGAAAGTTCTTGAAGAAGGTAAAATCCGGGCCACTTTGATCGACGCTGTCGAGGCGGCGGCAAAGCGCGCCAAAGAGCTTGCCGGCAACCAAAAAATGTGATTGGCGCATGAGATTTCGCCAATCATCACTCAAGAGTTAGATGCTATGTGGCACAAAAAATGATCGACAGTCCGTTTTCATCAGCTTCAGAGAGCTTTGCCAAACCCTGCCAACCGGCAATGTCGTCATACAGGCGAAAGCCTGTATCCAGTGTTATCAAGTGCTTTGGGGATTCCGGGTCAAGCCCGGAATGAGTGGAGGAGGTATTATTCAAAGATCTCATGCTTCGACACGCTCAGCACGAACGGTCAATAAAAACGCGCAGCGCATCCTTCGTGTCCCCCGCTCGCCCTGAGCCTGTCGAAGGGTGGCGAGGGGTGGCCTGCCCTAGCAGGCCGGGGGTGGACGCTGGTGAATGGTGGATGGCTCATGGCTCGTGACAGATTTGCCAAACCCTGCCAACCGGCAATGTCGTCATACCCGCGCGAAGGCCTGCCTGCGCCGGCATGACGAATAAGAGTAGTTTTTCAAAGCTTTGCTTTTGTAAGCGGGCTGATGTTGGATGCATCAGGCGAGAAGCGCGGGGGGAGCAATCACCGCGATGGAAAAATAAAGAAGTGAGGATATGAAATGGAAATTAAGGGAAAAATAATTATTGTGACAGGCGCGGCCTCCGGCATCGGCCGTGGGTTGTGCCAGAGGTTTGCCAAAGAAGGCGCCCAAGCCGTTATTGCGGCAGACGTCAACGAGGCGGGCGCGAAAGAGACAGCGGCTGAAATTAAAGGAGATGCCCTGCTGTGTGATGTAAGCAAAGAAGATGATGTGATCCGACTGGCAAAATTCGCCCGGGATAAATACGGGCGGGTGGATCTCGTTTGTTCCAACGCGGGAATTCTCGGTGCACCCGGCGGCTATGAAGTGGCCAACGATATATGGCAGCGCATCTGGGAAATCAACGTGCTGGCGCATGTATTTGTGGCACGTGCGGTTATCCCGGATATGATCAGACAGGGAGGTGGCGCGATCATGATTACCGCCTCGGCGGCTGGGCTTTTAAGCCAGATCGGTTCTTTACCCTATTCGGTAACGAAGCATGCCGCTGTGGGGCTGGCCGAGAACCTCTCTATCACTTACGGGGATCAGGGTATTCAGATATTTTTGCTGTGCCCGCAGGCGGTCGAGTCGGAGATGACCCGCGGCTATGCGGGCGGAGGAGTAGCCGGCGTGGATGGACTGATGAAAGTGGAGCAACTGGCGGATGCGGTGATGGAGTCATTTGCCGCCGATGAATTTTTGATTCTGCCCCATAAGGAAGTCAAATCCTATATGCAACGCAAGGCGGCGGATTACGACCGGTGGCTCAAAGGCATGAGAAGCCTGCAGCAAAGGTTTGTATCAGGAGGGCCCCTGAAAAAATAAAAGCAGTGCAAAAGACCCGCCGATGCGCGTCGGCCGGACTCGGCGCGCATCGGCTGAACAGTGTTTTACAGGGAGGCACAGATGAACCGGGACGAGTCGTGTCCAACCGTCGATAATGTAATCGATCTGGAAAGGGCGCTTGCCGGAAGCCCCAGGGTCGTCGCCATGATTTACGTCACATGGTGTCCTTATTGCCGCAAGGCGCTGCCGGTGTTTGAAAAGCAAAGGCTTGCGGGCGCGGACAATCTGCTTTTGGTGATCGATGATGAGGAACGTATCGCCGATTTATACGGAATCGATGTTTTTCCCACGCTTGTGCTTTTTGAAAAAGGTATGATCGTCAAGCGTCTCGACGGCAAGCCTGGTCTGGGGCTGAATGAAACGCAAATTGCCGATTTTGTCTCTTCCTGTGCAAAACTCTGACGCAAAAAGACAAAAAAGCCATCGCTGTTTTGGCCGCTATGCGGCGGCTAGCCCGGCCGTCTACCGGCGGTGGCATGCATAAAAACCAAATCTCTGTTTTTTCCTTTGCCGCAGTCAAGCAATTTTTTTCTTGACAAATCTTTTGTGACACATTATTTAACCCCTCACAAATAACAGTAACAGATTCAACACTTACAATTTGCAGCGTGGAATCATTGCGTCAGCGCCTGGTGTTAACGCATTGTCATTGCGCGCGGCTTAATAACACTTTGCTGCTTAGCCAAGAAAGAGAAGCATTATGCCACCAATCTTTTACAGATATGATCCCTTCAGGGAATCCGAAAACAAGAAGCGGGCTGGACAGGTCAGAAACGCCCTGTGGTTTGCCGGCAACGGCAAGGTAGAAGCGATCGTCCGGCGCGAGACAGGTGTCCTGCTGCCTGTGGGTGAAACCACACCTGCCTTACTTCGTGTGCTGGCCCATAACATTATGGAAAACCGCATTGGTTTCGGTTCGAGTTGGCATCTGAATCGCCTCGGTCTGCGCGAGCCGCTTGTCGCGGTGGTCCGTGTGCCTTCTCATGCCTTCTGGTCGGGAGACTGGATTCGCGAGACGCTTCGATTGCCCTTCACCGGACAGGAAATGGGCCGGCGCTTGCGGGAAGCCTCACACAGTCTGGAACGGGGCGTGAGCTATGCTTGGGGGCAAACCGATGAAAAAGACAACGACTTCAGATTGTATGGTGACGGCGATGTATTTCTGGCGTCGGAGCGTCTGGCCGAAGGTCTGGCCTTTGTTTACCGCGGCGTTCTGGAAGCTTCCGTGCGTCATTTGGAAACCAAAGGCGAGGCAGGCGTTGACGAACTGGAACAGGGCCTCAGGCAAAGCTCTCTGGGCGATGACTTTGCCCAAACCGTCTCGAAAAACCGCGAAGCCCTGCTGGAAAACCCCATACTGAAACGAAACTACAGTACAGGCACAACGGCTGTTAAACCGGCTGTAGCAGCCCCGCTTAAGTCCCCCCAGGAATTTGTTCCCGAATGCAGCATTACCGCATTCAGCCTGCAATGCGGACACGGCGATCGCGGCTACGTCCTGGACGTACTGGGCGGCCGACCAACGGATGGGGCCCGCTACCTCTTGCAGGTGGTATCCGAGCAGAACAAATTTGACGAAATGACTGTCAATTTTGCCGGAAATTGCGGTTTCGGGAAAAGGGGCTGTCCCGCCATAAAGGTAAATGGCGGCGAGGAAACCTGGAAGAGCCCGCACCAGTTCAAAGTAAAATACAAAACCACTGAAATGACTGACCGCTTCGGTCTTTTTATAAAGCGCTTCCTTGTCCCTGACCTGGATGCCCTGGTTCCTGAAGAATACATTATTTCCGCGCGGGGATGTTCCGCCGGGAGCGCCCGTCGCGCTACGATTCATTCCTTCCCGCCTTTCAAATCGTGGGGAAAAATCAACTTCGGCTACAATCCGGACAAAGCAAAGACTAAATCCGGAAATGCAGAAAGATTCCTCGACGCCTGGTTTCTGGAAGGCGAGTTGGGTTACTACGTCGGTGATTCAACCTGGAAATTCAACAAAGGCAGGATCGAGGACTATTTTCCTAAACTTGGTGCAGCTGCCGGAAGTGTTGCCAGGGGAATCGACGCCCTGACCAGTGAAGCCGAAGAAGAAAACAAGAAATACGGGAAAATCGTCAAAGTGCAACTTCAATCAAAAGTGGCCCTGGGTGCCAATGTCGAATTACTGGAGTCCAAGGGCGATTATGATGTCGATTTCGGGGGGAAAATCGAGTTTAAGCTCGATCCGCTCATCGGCGCTGATGTCCATGTTGATATTCTCCAGCTGCTGATCAAACGTGCGCCAGGCATTTCCTCGTTTCTGACCATGGTGCGTGAAAGAGCAGCCCAGGGCATCGGAAATAATAAAGTGGCAGCCCAAGCGGTGGTTGAACTCAATCTGATCATTTCCGGTAAGGCGGGGGCTTCGCTGGCGTGGCAAAAGAAGGCGAAAGACAAATGGCTGAGCATCGAAGGAGAAAAAACCGCCAATCGCTCCGTCTCCCTGACGGTGAGTCTGATAGGCAAGATTAAGGCGAAAGCCAAAATCTTTTATGTTAAGATCACGGTCGGCGCCGGCTTCGAGCTCAAGGGCGCGCGCAGTCAGACGGAAGGCATCGGCGGTGTCATGGACCTCTTTGCCACTACCGCCGAAGGAAAACCAGCCGTCGGCGGTGAATTCATCTTCACGGGTGCAACGATCTACTATCTGTATTATGCGGAAGTGAGTGTGGAAGAAAACAAAAACGGCAGCAAAAGCAATGGGGGATGGGGAGGAAGCGGAAAAAAAGGTAAAGGAACCAGCACAAAAAATAAAGTTTTTACTCGAAGAGAAGAAAAAAGCGGTAAATATGAGCTCTTCAAACCGCGCACGTGGCCGGAATGGAGCAGCGAAAAAGATAAGCAGAAAGGGGCTGGATTTGAAAAGCTCGATATCTGAGAAAGAGAGAAACACTGTGCATTTGCTCGCGCTGCTCGTCGCAGTAATATTGTTGCTGCCCGTGAGCAGCGGATGTACAAAAGCGCAATCAAAAGAAAAGATGAAAGGCAAAACCATGAGCATCCTGCAAAAAAAACCTGTGTACACACTGAAAGTAGAGACATTTGGTGTTTCCCACTTTATTAATGTAAATGACTGCACTGTTATTTTTGATGTGGACGACGAAGGTCAATCAGCGGTTGTAGTGCCTATCAACCACTGGATGCGATCAGGGGAAAATACGATCAGCTATGATCTTTTCCCTCCCGAGCCGGGTAAGCCGTTCAAACCCGGGAGTTATGTTCGGATCACCCTGATGGTTCATGAGCTTTCCGATCCAGAAAAGGAATATACGGTTGCGACCCTGCATTTCAGCGCCACAAAGGACGAGCATCAATCTCACACGACCGGCAGCAGTCCCTCAGGTATGTATAGCTCTCTCAAAAACTTCGCGCCGGACAAAGCCGGCGATATCGAGGTCTTTGACGCAACAGGCGCTCCGATGCCGGCAGACGAAGATTTTGCAGGCGCAATGACTTTTAAACGCAAAATCAATATCCCCTCATCCCTTCCGCTCTGGACCTTTTTCCAAAGCGAAGAGATGCCGGATCATAGAATGAATTCCCGGAGCGATGATGAGTATGAGGCGGCTATGGCACCCCTCTTCGCTGAGTACCGAAAAGTGCATGACGCCCTGGCTAAAAAAGACATTGACGCGATTCTGCCGATGTTTGAAGAGCGCAACCGCGAGACGGATATGGCGTTTTACATGGAACCTGGCACTACAGCTAAGCGTATGCGGGAATCTCTTATGAGCACCTTGACAGATTTAAAAAATGGCAATCTGGAATTACTTGAATTAGGCCCTCGCAATGTGGACTACCACCTAGAAGACAACAAGAAGATCGTCAGTTTACGAAGAACAGGGCTGGATCATGCCATCATATTGAACTACGTCAATAAGAAAAAGGATCTAGGATCGAAAAGCTACCCCATGCTATTCCGCTACCAGAACGGCAAATACATTTTGACAAGGTAAATAACCACGGTTGACAGTTTCCAGTTACAGGTTTTCATTTTCCGGCACAAAAAATAAATATCATCAATCCCCGCCTTTTCGGTTGCACCAGTAACCCAAAAGGCGGAGCTTTATTGACTCATCAGAAATAACAGTATCTTTAACCGGAAACCGGGAACCGGGAACTGGGAACTCCCCGCGAGGCGGCCCCGCCAAAATATGAGGAAGGAAAAAACCCGATGCAAAAAGAACAAGTTTTGACAAGCTCGATTTATAGCACTTTATGGCGTCTTTCCCGTATCATGGCGGCGGCTCTTATGGTGCTGCTTTTATTTGCCACTGCAGGATGCGCCAAAGAACAACCGAAAACAAGAACAAAGGGGAACAAGATGAGTTTATTATTTAAAAAACCGGTTTACAGACTGAAGGTGGAAGCCTTTGGTGTATCAAATTACATTGAAGTAAATGGTGTTATCGTGACGTTTGATACCAGTTCGTGGGGACAGACAACCGTGACCCTGCCTGTCAACCACCTCATGCGCTCGGGAGAAAATACGATCGCTTTCGACGTGCTTCCCCCCAAACGAGGTGAACAGATCAACCCGAACAGTCATGTAAAAATTGCCCTGACGGTTTGTGAGCTTACCGACCAAAAAAACATCTACACAGTTGCCACTTTGCACTTTCACGGGACGGCGGATGCAAACAAATCACACACAGGCGGCAGCAGTCCGTCGGGCGTTTTTAATTCGACCAAAGGATTTGCACCGGACAAAGATGGCGATGTGCAGGTCTTTGATGTGACGGCCGTAGCCAGGCCGAGTTACGCCAACTCCTGGACCTATACCCGCAAGATTGACATTCCCTCATCGTTGCCGCTATGGGCCTTTTTCAACAGCGAAGAGATGCCGGATTACCAAGTCAATTTAAAAACAGACGAAGAGCTGGACCGCGCAATAGCGCCCCTGTATGCAGAGTACCAGAAGGTATACGGCGCACTGGAAAAACACAATGTCGATGCCATCATGCCGATGTTTGCGGAGCGAAACCGTGAACTGGATATGGCCTTTTATCTCGAGCCCGGTACAATGGAGGCAGAGTTGCGCGATGCCTTCGCAAGCACGATCAAGGACATGAAGGAAGGCAATCAGGAACTGGTGGGGCTGAGAATACGTAGTGTTGGCTTCCAATTGGAAACAAACAAAAAGATAGCAAGCTTGATACGGCGTGGGATGGAACCAGCAATCATCATTAACTACGTCAACAAGCTTGATGGTGTCGGCTCTGAACGCTACCCCATGTTCTTCCGCTACCAGAACGGCAAATACATTTTGACAAGGTAAATAACTACAGTTGACAGTTTCCAGTTACCGGTTTTCAATAATCAGTTTTTTTCATCCCCGCCTTTTCGGTTGCACCAGTAACCCAAAAGGCGGAGTTGTATTGACGCATCAGAAATAACAGTATCTTGAACCGGGAACCGGGAACTGGGAACTGGAAACTCCCCGCGAAACTTGCTATATTTTAACTTGACAAAAAACAAAATTAGTTATGCGAAGGTCCAGTAACTGACCCTATGCGGCGGCTGCAGAAGAAGAAAACATTTTTGGAGGACGGATGTGGATTTAAAATATTTGCTGTTGACAGAGAACGAGAAGGTGGCCACCGTGACAATCAACCGGCCCGAAAAGGGCAATGCCCTGGCACCGCAGGTACTCGGTGAGCTGGCCGCTTTGTTTACCTCGCTGGCTACGCGCGACGATGTCAATGTGGTGGTGCTTACCGGGGGCGAGAAATACTTTTCTGCCGGTTTCGATTTGAACGAGATCCGTAAGCTGGAGAAGGTTTCCAATGAGGCCTATATTAATTTATTTCACCGGGCCTATCGCTCCATTTTGTTCTGTCAGCAACCCGTTATTTGTGCTGTGGGCGGTCCGGCGATCGCGGGCGGGTTTGACCTGACGATGATGTGCGATATCCGCTACGCCTCCGAGCGCGCGAAATTCGGCCAGCGGGAAATCCTGCTTTCCCTGACGCCGATTATGGATCCGCTGTGGCGTATCATTGGGCTGGGCCGCGCCAAGGAGGTGACTCTTACCGGTCGGATCTATGATGCTTACGAGGCGGAAAAAATGGGTTATGTCAGCAAGGTGTTTCCCGAAGGGAAGCTGCTGGAATCGGTTGCCGAGATAGCTCGTGAAATGGCGGCCTATGATCATGGCTGCCTGAAGGAAACAAAGGCTCTTGCCCACAAGGTGCTCAATGAAGATCTTGACGGGGCGATGCGGGTGCATGAATGGCTCTTCAGATCCTATATAGGTTCAGAGGATAACCACCGGCGCATCGATGCGCTTCAGGAGAAACTTGCCGCCGCGAGAAAGAAATAGTTCCTGATTTCAAGACGTTACAATTTTGGCATTTATAAAGCCCTACCGCTTATGTTCGGCAGGGCTTTTTTTATTCGACCAGGTGTTTTTCAATCTTCCCGCACAAGATACTTTAAAAAACAAGACCTTGTATCTTCTCGGCAAAGCGGATGCCAAGCGATGACGCTCTCCCCGCAACGGGCGGCGCACGACCTGGCCTCGGCAAAGGCCCGCAAAGATGAGTTATTTATCCTCTCTATAATTCTGCGTATAATTTCATAGTCCAACTATAAAATAAAATAATACTTGACAGTGAGACTATGATGATGTAGCTTAAGAACCAAGAGAGAGGTATTGTAATGGCTGATCACGCCCGGCCCAAAACCAGAAAAGACCGCATTATGGACGCGGCTCTGCGTATTTTTGCCGAAAAGAGTTTTGCTGACGCCACCATTTCCGAAATAAGCAAGGAAGCAGGTGTTTCCGAAGCGACCATTTATGAATATTTCGGAACCAAAGAAGACCTTCTTTTTGCCATCCCCGAGAAAATCTCCAATGACACTTTTGAAGAATCGCAAATGGTTCTTCCTTACATCAAGGATGCGGAGGGCAGGCTGCGCGCCATCATGTACAGTTATATCCGTTTGTATCACGGCAATCCCGATTATTCGGCACTGGTTCTGCTGCAGTTGATGTCCAACAAACGATTTCGTCAGACAGCCGCTCACGCAGCCATACGCCGTGCCGCTCACGGTCTTTTGGATTGTATCCGCGAAGGTATCGCCGATGGCACATTCCGTAAAGATGTGGACGCCTACCTGGTGCGCTCTATGTTGATGGGCACGATTGAACATGTTTTTATCCACTGGCATATGCAGGGGATGCCGAATGAGCGCAAGACCATGGTGGATATGCTCGATTCCTTCCTGGAGATGGTTTTTTGCGGGATTCGCGCCAGGAAAGAGCAAGATGGTGTTTTGCTGCGTGTGAATTTGGAAGACGTCCGCTCACTTGCGGGTCTTCTTGCCGATAGCAGAAGCGATCAGGAGCATATAACAACAAATAAGCAACACAAAAAAACAGCACAGAAAAAGGAGAAAGAGAAATGAGAACTAAACAGGAGTATATTAACGGTCTGAAGAAGATGAAAAGAAATATTTACTTTGACGGCCAGCTCATTGATCGTGATGATGAATTGCAGATGCCCTGTCTGGACGTTATCGGAACGACTTATGATGAAGCCGCCAAGCCGGAAAATGAATTGTTGATGACGGCCACGTCCCATCTGACCGGACAAAAGATCAACCGCTTCAATCACATTCACATGAGCACGACAGACCTGCATAGAAAGCAGGACATGACCCGGATGCTGTGCCAGAAAGTGGGCGGCTGCATCCAGCGCTGCATGGGAATCGATGCCACCAACGCTATTTATAATGTTTCTTATGAAGCGGATAAAGTGCATAACGGCGCCACCCAATACCATGAGAATTTCAAAAAGTGGCTTATCCGTTTCCAGAACGAAGATTTGGTCGGCTGCTGCGCCCAGACGGATGTGAAAGGCGACCGTATGCTGCGGCCCGCGGATCAGCCCAACCCCGGCTCATACGTGTATATCAAGGAAAGGCTCAAAGACGGCATCGTTGTCGAAGGCTGCAAGCTTCATATTTCCGAAGCGTCGGTCGCCGACGAGGTGCTGGTAGTGCCGACCCGCGCCCTGCGTGAAAAAGACAAGGACTACGCCGTGTCTTTCGCCATCCCCGGCGACTGGGACGGCCTCAAGCAGGTGGTTTCGATACATAACTATCGTCCCCGCGCCCATTACAAACGCGGTTTTATGCCCGGCGCCACGGATTCCTACATGATTTTTGACAACTGTTTTGTCCCGTGGGAGAGAGTCTTCCTGGCCGGCGAACACCAGCACGGCGGCATTTTGGCGCTATTGTTCGCCCTGTTCCACCGCCATTCCTACTCCGGCTGCAAACCGGCCATCGGCGATGTCATTCTTGGCTCGGCGGCACTGGCGGCGGAAGTCAACAACATCCATAAAGCGGAACACGTGCGTGAAAAACTGGCGGAAATTATCATGACTTCCGAGCTTGGTTATGCGGCAGGCTACACAGCCTCCGACTTGGGCAAGCCGGAAGTTTACATTCCCGGCTTAGGCTTTGTGCCGTTCGGTCCTGGTTCTTTTATTCCGCATTCCATTTACTGTAACGTCGGCCGCTGTCTGACCGGCGAGGCGGTTTTCAGAGAAGCGGAAATTCTGTGCGACATCTCCGGCGGTGTGACAGCGACTTTCCCGTATGAGAAAGACTTTGCCAACCCGGATCTCGCCGATCTGCTTTTGAAATACACCAAGCGTAACCCGAATATGTCCGCAGAAGATCAGGCGCAGTTCTGGCGCTACCTGGGCGACGTGTTGTGTTCCGCAATGGGCGGCATCGCCAACCTGGGCAACTATCACGGCGGCGGCTCCCCCGTCATGGAGCAGATTGCCATCACCACGCAATACGATATCGAATCACGAAAGAAGCTGGTGAAATACATTGCCGGCATGAGCGGCGGCGATCGCGAGGCGCTGGCAAAGGATAACTTCAACAACAAGCCGATTGACAAGTAAACGAAGTATACCAGCCGGTTTGTTTTCCGGCAAAGAAAAGCATCACCCCGCCCGCTGGTTTAAATACCGGCGGGCGGGAGTGAGCTGATGTCTATACTAACATCCAGGAGAATAACGCCATGTTCGATCTGAATCAATTTTCACTGAAGGATAAAGTTGCGCTCGTCACCGGCGGGGGTCGGGGTATCGGTCAGGCCATCGCCTTTGGTTTTGCCCGGGCGGGTGCGAAAGTCGCTATTACCAGCCGCAAAGCGCCGGATCTGGAAGCAACCGCCTGCCAGATGGAAGATGTGGGTTGTGAAACGCTGGTGATACCCGCCCATCTGGGTAAATTCGATGAAATTCAGCGGGTGGTGGATACTGTGCTGCAAAAGTTCGGCCGTCTCGATATTCTGGTCAACAATGCAGGCGCCAGTCCCGCCATCGCCTCCGTGCTGGACACTGACGAACGCCTGTGGGAGACGATCATGAACGTCAACCTCAAAGGGGTTTATTTTATGAGTCAGGCGGCCGCCAAGGTCATGAAAAAACAGGGGGGCGGGAAAATTATCAATATCGCTTCCATTGACGGAGTGAACCCCGAACCGGGAGTGAGCGTCTATTCCGTTTCGAAGGCAGGTGTCCGCCAGATTTCCCGCGCCTTCGCCATGGAGCTGGCCCGGGATAACATTCAGGTGAACACGATTCTGCCGGGGCCGATTGAAACAAAGATGCTCAATTCGCACTGGTTCCACCTGACCCCGGAAGAAGCGGCCAAAGAACGCGAAAAACTTTGTGCACATTTGCCCACCTGCCGGATCGGCCATCCGGACGAAATTGCCGGGGCGGCCATTTATCTGGCCTCCGAGGCGTCAAGCTACACCTCCGGTACAGAGATCATCGTCGACGGAGCCCTCCTGCTTGGTACCCACCTTTAGTTTTTGACGTCCGCTTGCCAGGCAATTCAGATATCCGGCAAATCGATATTCCCGGGGCTCGGGCCCCGGGAATAAAATTAAGTCCACGGCCGGGGCCGTAATAATTTATATGTAAGAATGTCAGGTATGCACCCCTGCGTGTCAGAAATGCACACCGGAATAAAACGATCGTTTTTTTTTACAACGAGCGTTATAATATTCTTGACCGTGATTATGAGCTGTGCTACTTTATCACGGTCTTTTTGATTGACGAGGCTGGGTTGTGTTCATCATAATTCGTCACGCAAATGGAGCTTAAATCGATTAAAAAACAGGAGGAGTTTATGAACAGAGAAGTAGTATTTGTTGACGGAATGAGAACAGCCTTCGGCACACTGGGGCGAACCTTAAGCGGCATTATGGGCGAGGAGCTTGCCGGTGCCTGCATTAAAGGCCTTGTTCAGAGATCCGGGATTGTCGAAAGAGGCGGTGCGGTGGATTGCTGCTTTATGGGATCGGCCATCGGTCCTCTGACGGCGATCAATGGTGCGCGCTGGCCGGTTCTGGCCGCCGGCCTGCCGGATACCACTTCGGCCTCTTACGTCGAAATGCAGTGCGGCTCGGCAATCGACTCCATCAATCATGCCGCCTGGAAAATACTGGCCGGTCAGGCAGACGTTATCATCGCCGGCGGCTACGAATCCTATAGCAGTGCGGCGGCACGTTTCCCGATGAACACGCCGCCCTTCCGCATGATTCCACCTCTGCCGGTGCTTATGTCTTTGGCCCCTACACGTGATGAGGCAACCATGAACATGGGGCTTACCGCGGAGAAGTTGCAGAAGATGTACAACATTTCTCGGGAAGCCCAGGATGAATTTGCCTTTCGCAGTCAGATGAGAACGAAAAAGGCGATGGAATCAGGCTTCTGTTCCCGCGACATTGTCCCGATAAACATACCGGCTCAGAAAAAAACGCCCGCTTATGATTTTGTGGTTGATGAATTTCCCAAAGGCGACACGACAATGGCTGGTCTGGCCAAGCTGCCGCCCGCCTTCATTAAAGGCGGAACGGTAACGGCGGGAAACGCTTCCGGCCGCAATGATGGTGCCGCTTTTGTTTTGATGATGACCAAAGAGAAGGCCCGGCAGCTTGGCTACAAGCCGTGGGCGAAGTGGCTGGCGGGCGGCGACCAGGGAGTTGATCCCACCATTATGGGCATTGCTCCGGCTTACGCTGTTCCCAAAGCGCTCAAAATGGCCGGTCTGAAAATGAGTCAGATAGATGTTATGGAGTGCAACGAAGCATTTGCGGTTCAGAACCTGGCAGTCGCCGCTGAGCTGGAAAAGCAACTGGGAGAGAAGGTCGATTGGGAAAAATGGAATCCCAACGGCGGAGCAATCAGCTACGGTCACCCCAACGGTGCGTCCGGCGCACGGATCGGGATTTTCACCATGCGCGAGCTTATGGACAAGGGCGGCAAATACGGCTGCTTCAGTTCCTGTTGCGGTGGTGGTCTGGGAGTTGCGTGCGTTGTCGAAAATCTGACCTTCTGAGCGGTGCGGCATTTTTCCAAAAGACGAAAAATAAATTCATGCCGTCTGTGCCGCCGGGTTCGGGTGAACCTGGCGGCTTATTTCTTCCTTCCGTTGATAATTGCTTGATATCATTGGCCTGTTATGTCGAAAATAGTTAAATTACGCTTGACAGACAAATGTAATTAGGTTAAAGACCCGCACATTGATTAACTAAGCGCAGGAGGAGATGCATTTGGCAACACATAAATCAGCAGAAAAACGAGATCGCCAGAGCAAGGCACGTAAGCAACGCAATATGTCGGCGAAAGCCGCCGTCAGAACAAAAGTCAAAGCCGTTGCCGCGGCAGTGAGCGAAAAAGACAAAGAAAAGTCGGCCAGCGCGCTGAAGGCGGCGGCTCCGGCGCTTGCCAAGGCGGCCGCTAAGGGTCTTATTCACAAGAAAAACGCTGCCCGTAAAATTTCCCGCCTGACCAAAAAAGTAAACGCTCTTTAAGATGT
Source organism: Syntrophaceae bacterium (assembly GCA_018056765.1). Classification (GTDB taxonomy): domain Bacteria; phylum Desulfobacterota; class Syntrophia; order Syntrophales; family Smithellaceae; genus UBA8904. Next base: position 45,914 of record JAGPFA010000009.1, on the reverse strand, counting down.
TAACCTGAGGGGCAGGCTGCCCGGTCTGCTCCGTCTTTTTTCCCACATTCCTTTTTGCATGTATTGAGCTTGAAGGATCAGGCTGTGTGTCACGAGCAAAAGATCTTTGCGCTTTCCCAACCCATAGAGATTTACATTTTCACCTGTTTCCCCTCCAGGTCTATGACGGTGATTTCCGGTGGTGCGAAAACGCGAACGGGCGGGCCCCAGGTGCCGGAGCCGCGACTGATATATAGAAGGCCGCCGGAGGTGAGTCGGTGCAGACCATAAATCTTTGGGAAGTATAATTTTACGACCAGTCCGAACGGATAAATCTGGCCGCCATGGGTATGACCGGAGAGCTGTAAATCAAATTTGGCCTCCCCATCAACGCGCGGTTGATGTTTTAAAAGCAGTGTAAAATTATCCTGCTTTTTGCGAAGTTCATTGTTAAATGCTTCTCTTTTTTTTGCATTGGCTGCTGTGCGGCCGGTGATGTCATCCTGGCCGTAAATCGTGATGCCTGCGGTCTGCGTCATGGAGTCACGCAGCAAATCAAATCCGGCCGCCCTGGTAAATTCGATGGAGCGTTTCAGTCCTGCATAATACTCGTGGTTGCCTAAAACTGCATATTTCCCGTAGGGGGCCTCCATGGAGGCAAAATATTTCGCCTCATGCATGATATTATCAAGTTCGCCGTCGAGCAGATCGCCTGTGGAAACGAGAATGTCGGGCCTGGCGGCGCGGATTTTTTCCAGCAGATCAGCCAGCCGATTTTCGCGAATGATGATTCCAACATGCACATCGGAGATCTGGACAATCCTCAGTTTTCCTCCGTTAGGGAGAGTGTGATTTGTGGTAAGCGCCAGGTGCCTCACGCGCAGATGCTGTGCGTCAAAATAACCGTAGATGACCAGTCCGGCTGCGACCACTACGGACAGATAGAAAGTGGCGGTCTTAAGAGCCAGTCTTGCCGCATCCGGGACAAAAAGTTTGTGGACGATGCGGACGAGTTCAGTGGAAATACTCAAAAAGAAGAAAAGAAAGACAAAGGCCATCCAAACGTAGCCGATATAAGCCAGCGCCCGTGCCAGGCCCTCCCAGTGGAATGATTCCAGTATTCTAATCAGTATGGGGGCGAAGATGAGGACAATGACGGCCACGAGAATCACGCCCTGTGCCGGACCGGATAAATGGAGAATACTTCGCGCTCGGAAAAAGAAGTAAAAATTAATGCCGCCGTAAAGGCAAAAAAAAGTCAGTAGAAACAAAATCATAGTGCACCCGGGCTCATTTGCTGGTGAGAAGCTAGCTAAAAACGATTGTAAAGTCAATTGCCGCCAAAAGGTGAATTCTAACCTGCCGTGAGTCTGTGGCGCGCTTCGCGCTTTAATTGGCTGTTCATGGTGAGCTTTCAAATGCACGTTCGTGCTGAGCGCGTCGAAGCATGAACGGGCAACCATGAACCACAAGCTAATCGCTATCCACCATTCCTCTACGCCTCTAATCCTCTAATCTTCTAGTCCTCTAATCCCCCCAACCTTCCTTTCGCCTGCAATATCATTACTAATGCGCCAACAGGCGGTGATTTGCTGTTGACAAGCTCACCCCCTTGATATAGATACGTCATCTCTTCGGGAAGGCCGATGTAGCTCAGCTGGCAGAGCAACTGATTCGTAATCAGTAGGTCCGCGGTTCGAATCCGCGCATCGGCTCCAAAAATCAAGCGCTTACAATATCACCAGTTTTCGAGACTCTGAAATGTAGCCTCTGTGTAGCTATTTTTTGAAATTCCGGCACAAAAAAGCGGCTGCTAAGCCACTTTGTGTCATGACAATTTGCTCGTGCTTCAGTGTCTTGGAAATTTTCAAATCCATAGCTGTCAAGAATTCAGTAGTAGGGACGCTTGAGGCGAAACAATTTAAAAATCTTCACTACTTCCGCCGCCGATGCCCTTTGGACTTTCAATAACGGGTGCGCTTGGGTAAGGCCTGAGCAGCCAGCACCTCGACAGTATTGCCTGCAACGTAACGGATTCCGGCGGCTGTAATCCTGGTGATAATCCTCGGTGGAGGAAGTGCGAGCGGCGGGAATGATTTCCGTGATCACTGGCCGGGGGAAACAACAGTAACGGTTCAGTCCTCGTGATAGTGTTCCGCGGTACAGCCTGAGCGGGAATCGTCATGCCGCGCTGTCATTCGGCAGTCACCGCGGCTTCCGTCGATGGCAGGGCGACGATGGGCTCTTCGTCCTCTTTACCGGTACGTCTTTTCCGGCACCGAGACACCAGGAGGGTCTCCGGCCCCCAGGGGGACGGCAAGTTGCTCTTTCACGACCCTAGAGAGTTCGATCAGGGAAACGGGCTTCATTAAAAACTCCCGGAACCCGATTTTTTTCGCTTGTTCCTCGTCTATGCGGTCGCTGTAACCGGTGGTTAGAATGATCGGCAGATCGGGGCGGATCTTCAGCAGTTCCCTCGCCAGTCCGGCGCCGGTCATATTCGGCATTGTCATATCCGTGATCACCAGGTCGTAACGGTCCGGGTGCGCCTGAAACGCCTCCAAGGCATCGTTGCTGCTGTACCGCACGTCAACTTCATAACCCAGGGAAGAGAGAATCTCCTGTCCTAAAGAGGCGATCGGTTCCTCGTCGTCAACCAGAAGGATGCGGCCCCGGCCCCGGAGGATTTCTTCCGTTTTCTCCTCTTTGGCGCTGCTGTCGGCGTCGAGAAGGGGCAAGTAGATCGTAACAGCGGTTCCCCTGGATGGTTCGCTATCAATGGTGATGGCACCACCACAGTCCCTGACGATGCCGTAAACAACCGACAACCCCAGTCCGGTGCCCTCGCCTACCTTCTTGGTGGTGAAGAAGGGTTCGAAGATCCTGTCTTTCCAGGCGGGATCGATCCCTTCGCCCGTATCGCTCACGGTGATCTGGAGGTAACCGCCTTCCTTCAACTGCGGCGCGCCTGGGGGGCCCTCTCCGGAGTACTGCTGCTCCTCGATACGTACCTCCAGAACACCCTCCTGATTTCGCATGGCATAAAGGGCATTGGTGCAGAGATTGACCAGCACCTGATGAATCTGGGTGGGGTCGGTCAATACCATATCATGGCTGGTGTTATAGACTTGGCGGATCTCCACCGTCGCTGGCATAGTAGAGCGCAGCAGTTTCATCGCCTCCTTGACGATGGGGATGACTGACACGGGCTGGACGTTGTACTCCCCCTGGCGGCTGAAGTCTAGGATCTGCTTGATCAGATCACGAGAACGGTCGCAGGCCTTGAGAATCCGCTCCAGGTGAGGAAGGATGCCCTTATCCGTCGTCTTTAATTTTGCCAGTTCGGCGTAACCCATCAGCGCTCCCAGGATATTGTTGAAATCATGGGCGATACCGCCGGCCAGGACACCGATGGCCTCCATCTTCTGGGCTTGACGGAGCTGCGCCTCGATCCGCACCGTCTCGGTCACATCACGCTTCAGTGCCACATAACCCATGAGCTTCCCGGTGGATGTGGTGAGGGGGCTGATTGTGGTGTCTTCCTCGATAATGTCCCCGTCCTTGCGCCGGTCGATAAGATGTCCGGTCCAGATCCTCCCGTCCCTGAGCGTATCCCAGAGCCGTTTGTAGAAGGCCGAATCGTGCCGGCCGCTCTGGAGAAATCTCGGGTTGCGGCCTATCGCCTCTGCCCGGGAGTAACCCGTAATCTTTTCGAAAGCCGGATTTACATATTGGATTATCCCCTCCGGGTCCGTAATGATGATGTCTTCCGCCGCCTGTTCCACCGCGGTGCTCAGACGCTGCAACTCCTCTTGCGCCCGGTGCCGTTCCGTAATGTCGAGAAGCGTGCCGATCACCGCCGGCCTCCCCTGATAGAGGGTTCGGGAGCCGAGCATCTCGACGTTTCGGACCTCTCCTTCCCTGGTGACGATGCGAAATTCATGATGCATGGATTTGAAGCCCCGGGCATTTTGCTGGCGAACGTTCTGCACCAGCAGGGGCAGATCTTCCGGGTAAATGACCTCCTGAAGTCCCATATGGTCGATCATCTCTTCGGCGGTATGGCCGAAAATATTCGTCATTTCCTCATTGACGTATTTGAAGCGCCTATCCTGGAGCAGGTAGATGCCGACGAGGGATTTTTCCGTCAGATCCCGGAACTTCCTCTCCGACTCCCGGAGAAGCTGCTCCGCCTGAAGCCGCGCAATGACGGATCCGACCCGACTGCCGATCGTCTCCAGGGTGTCCCGGACGGTGGTGGGGATGCCGTTGGGATACCGTGCCCCTAGGGTAAAACCGCCGATGACCTGGTCCTGAGAATGGATGGGGATCAGCGCCGCGGATTGCATCCCCTCGGCTACGGCGTCCGCAAGGTTCAATGCGGTCATCTCCGCCGCGCCGTCCAGGTAGATAGGGGAGCCCGCATCCAGGAGCATCGCCCGCTCCGAGCCGGCCTCGTAGCGGCGCAGCTCCTCCGCATATTCCCGGGAAATGCCGGTGACGGTTTGCAGACTGAAGGACCCCGAGGCGGGATCGCGGATATATATGCCCCCGGCGTCGCATCCTGCCGCGGCAACGGCCGCTTCGAGGCACAGCTCCAGGGATTCCTCGAGGGACACCGCCCTGGCCAGGGCCATGCCCAGATCCTGCTGGATTCGCAAGATCTTGTCCGCCAGTTTCTTTTCCGTAATATCCCGCAGTACGCTGATAAAAGCCTTGGGGTTGCCGTCCATATCCTTGATCACCGAGGTGTTCATCTCCATGACGATGGTCTTGCCCCCACGGATGCGGATCTCATATTCATTGCCCCGGGATAGGCCGCGGGTGATAACCGTGGGGATATTCACCGCGGCTGCGGCCTTTCCCTCCTCCGTAAGGAGATCAAATACCGTCCGCACCTCCTCAAGGAATTCTTCGACACTCTCCACCCCGTAAATACGGGCGGTCTGACGGCTGACGGCAATGAGCTCCCCGGAAAGGGAAAAAACGACGATGGCATCCGGCGAGGTATCCATGAGGGTGCGATACATCTCCTCACTTTCCCTGAGGGCCCGCTCTGTGAGGATCCGGTCGGTGACATCCTCGATGGCCACAATGGTCAAATCGGTAAGACCTTCCCGATTCAAGGGTGCCGCCCGCAAAACAAGGTCGCGATACACGCCGTCTTTTCTGCGCAGTTTTGTCCGCACCGTGTTCACGCCGTTCTTCGGCGCGCCGTCATACAACTCCCTCTCTACCCTTTTAAATTCTTCCTCGTCGTCGGACAACATATGTGGGGTTTTCCCGATGATTTCCTCCTCGGTATAACCCGTGATTTCATACCAGGCACGGTTTGCCGTCTGAAATGTCTGGTCCTGCATCGTACAGAGGCCGACGGGGGCGGCGAGAAAAACACCCCGGAGCGTGGCCTTGGTCCGTTTCCTCGCCTCTTCAGCCTGTTTACGCTCCGAAATATCCCGGGAGACACCCTGGATAGCCATGGGCCGGCCGTGCTCGTCGCGGATAAAGTTCATCTTGGCTTCGACCCAGACATGAGTCCCGTCCTTGCGTCTCTGAAGGAGCTCGAAGGCTTCTGATCGACCGGGGTCAGCCAAGCCGGTTTTTTCTTTGTTCATCTCCTCCGACAATCTGTTCAAGGCCTTTTCTAACGATTCAGGGACGATTAGCCGTTCAATGCCGACTTCCATCGCCTCTTCCGCGGAAAAGCCCATCAGTTTTTGAACAGACGGGCTAATATAATCGAAGCGCATGGTTTCCAGGTTCAGGACCCATATGGTATCTGTCGCGTTTTCGGCTAGGAGCCGATACTGGCGCTCCGAAACCTCCAAATCGGCGGATTTGGATTCGAATTGTTTTTTGGATAGAACGAGCTGTTTGTTAGCCTCCGCCAGGTCGAAAGTAAGTTTGCGGGCCTCGTTATATTTCTCCTGTATACGTTGATTGGCGTCCAGAAGATCTTCGACGGCGTTTTGGTATGCCTGCCTCCGTCGAAACACCCGCTTCCAAAAAGAAGCCGGGCCGCGGGAGGCGAAGCGGACCCGGTACAGGCAGCCTTTGGCCCCGTAAACGGGGGCGTCCGGCCATGTCCTATCGCCATACATATCGACCGATACCTGGCATTCGATTTCCTCCACGTGAGCGACCGGCATGTGGAAAAAGGTGGGTATCCCGGCCAGAACCCCCCGCATGTAATCACAGTCATAGTGGGTCTTTCGGCTGCCGTCGTGGTAGCGCTCCTCCACAAGGGCCCACGAATCCCCCAGTTCATGGACAAACACGTCGCCCTTGGCTCTTATCATCCGATTGTACTTGGGGATGTGGGAATAAGCGATTTTGGGATCGTTGATGAGCCGGGCGATCCGGTCCAGGATACCGAACGACCTGAATCGCATGGTCGCTATCGCCATTTTGTAAACCGCGTCCTCGTCGCCAAGGATTTCGATCATCCGTCGATAAAGGGTTTGCATAAAATCGTGAGAAATCCAGTTATTGTCGTCCATGAGGTAGGACTCATCAAGCTCCAGCCCCTCTAACAGGTTGCCGAGGGAGCCGTTGTTCTCCTCGCGCACATACATGAGCAGGGTCCGGGTGATCCGGCAACTGAGTTCTGGTTCCGTGGATGGCAGGGTATCCATTTTGCTGTTTCGTCCTCCTTCACATATCACGGTCAGGCATGACCGAGATATAATAAAAAGTTGTGTTTAGGACTATAGGTTGTGTGTCCACCGGATGGTTGCTTCGCGACAGTCGTCCGGCTAAATAAAAAAGGAAAGGATACACGCACCATGAAGAAAGATAGTTTAGCAAGGATAAATAATCCAGCAGAAAATGAAGAAGATCCGCTAGCGGAGATTTTACGACAGGGAGCAAGAAGCTTGATGGCTCAGGCATTAGAAGCAGAGATAGAACTATTCTTAAGTCAATATAAAGATTTAAGGGACAAATCCGGCTGCCGACGGATGTCCGCAATGGATATATGCCGGAAAGGCAGATTCAAACAGGTATCGGAGCGGTTTGTGTGAAAGTGCCTCGGACGCGGGACAGATTTTGTCAAGACTCAGAGAGGATAACATTCAGTTCAGCGATATTGCCGCCATATCTGCGGAAGACAAGGAGTCTGGAGCAATTGATTCCCTGGTTGTATTTAAAAGGAGTTTCCACCGGCGATTTCAGCGATGCCTTAGCAGCCTTAGTCGGCAAAGATGCTCCGGGATTATCCCCTGCCACAATCAGTCGCCTTAAAACTGTATGGCAAGATGAGTTTCGGCAATGGAAGCAACAGTGCCTTCTGGTCATTATGGGTGCCACTGCTGATGGCGTAAAGGAACTGTTAGCCATCGAGGGCGGATTCCGGGAGAGCGAGCTTTCCTGGCGGCAACTGCTTTTAGATTTAAAATCTAGAGGTTTAATCACTGCTCCCCAACTCGCTATTGGCGATGGCTCTCTGGGTTTCTGGAGCGCATTGAGCAAAGTTTATGATAATACCCGCTGGCAGAGGTGCTGGGTACACAAAACAGCCAATGTCCTGAATAATTTGCCCAAGAGCCTTCAATCCAAAGCAAAAGCCCAATTGCATCAAATATGGCAGGCGGCCGATAAGGATGAAGCAAACCGCTATTTTGACGACTTTGTGAACACTTATGAAGCAAAATATCCCAAAGCAACCCAGTGTCTGGAAAAGGGTAGAGATTCTTTGCTGACCTTTTATGTTTTTCCTGCTGAACACTGGCGGCATATTCGGACGACGAATCCGATTGAATCGACCTTTGCGACTGTTCGTTTGCGAACAAATAAAGTGAGAGGCTGTTTTTCCGCCAACACGGTAATCATGATGGCTTTTAAATTATGTCAATGCGCTCAGAAGAAATGGATTCGTTTACATTGCCCTGAACGTTTGGCTGAAGTCGTTAAAGGGGTTAAGTTTGTCAACGGTATAGAACAAAAAAGGATCGCCGCCTAATGCCTCATACACAACATTTGACTATAGCTCGGCATGACCGAATGGCAAGGGTGATGGTGATTTGACCAAGGATCAGTCTCTTTTAGCATCAAGTCAGGGAAGGGTCAAGAATAATGGTATGGTCAAGGGCGGTTTTTGTGGGACCCCCTTAGGTCATGTCAGCAGACTCAGATTCGGCCCAATATAATATATTTGCAGAAACAACCGATTGGCCTCTGTGCGATGATCCTGTTGCCTCATTAATAATAAATGTTACCGAAGAAAGAGTGAGTATTGAGAACGTTGCTCCACAAAAGATGTTACCGAAACCTGGTAATCTTTTTGAGCCTCATTTGTATAATGTTGTTTAGCTCAAAGGGGTTTAAGTTTTCAAGTTGTTTTGTCAGTGCAGGTTTGACCGATTCATTGATGTATATTGGTTCCATGATTCTTTGATATGGTGTTTTTGGGTCATCATGTATTTTTATAGTTTTAGATCCGATACGTTCTTTTTCAATTAGTTTGACCGAGGGTAGAAAGAAGTTATGGAAGAGCCGCCATTCGTTGCGGTATAGATTATTCATGAGGGGGACCACCTTGTGATTGTCCAGTCTTTGATACCCCAGCCACTGGCGGACATGCGTCCAGTTTTTCTGTTCGATGTTGGCGTTATCGTTTTTGTGATAGGCCCTGCTGCGTGTGAAGTTTACGGGCTGTTTTCGCTCGGTGAAATGACGAAGAAGGTGATAATTGAGAAACTCACTGCCGTTGTCTGAATCAAAGCCCAGGAGCGGAAACGGGAGCATTTTTTCGACATCTCGGATTTGTTCCAGCACTCCTTTTCCTCCTTTGCCCCAGACCGCTCTTTGTTCCGTCCGACCCGTAGCGATATCCACAAAGTCAACCATGTAGGCAAACATGCCGTCCGAGAATCACCGCAATGGGCGACCGTGTCCGTTTCAAGATAACCTGGCCGATGTTTCAATTTAAGCCAATAGGTGAAACAGCTTATATGTTTTATTTAAATTAGTTTTTAGCTAGCTACGCAACACCATTCAATGTGCATAAATAGGTAGTTTTCTTTGATTCGTAATCAGTAGGTCGGCGGTTCAAATCCGCGCATCGGCTCCACGCAAAGAATCCCCCCGCCATTTTGGTATCTGAAGGTTTTTGTCAAATAACAGTAGAAGTGATTGTCTGTTTTGGGGGATTGATTATTTCCGCTTTAATATTTGATGCTTACATGTTGAAGGACCAATTTTGGCCTTGACTCATTTTCCGGTATGGTTTAATTTTACTGTGTTTGCGATTCTTGGACATGCGTTGGGGATATTTAAGGATTAGCCTCGCTGATGTGACTTCGGCAACAATGTTTTTCCTGATATGAGATGAATTCGAACAGGCGGGATGAAACGGGCGATCATGCAGATGTTTTCCACAAAGCTTTTACTTTGTCAGGGAATAACAAAATTTAAAAGGAAGGTCGGTTATGACAGACAGCTCAGGACTTGCTGAACTGCAAAATATTCTCCGTTTGGAAAAGGGGCTGCAGGAGGTGACCGGCAGCATCAACAGCGCGCAGAATATAAAAGAAATATTGATCAACAGCCGCCCTCTGATTGTCGATCTTTTTCAGGTGGAGGCCGCACACATCTATATTGTCAATAACAAAAATAAAAAAGAGATCATGACCCTGTTGCAGGTGGACGGCCAAATTAAAGAAAGAAAAACTGCCGTGAGCAATGAGACCATCCCCGGGTATGTAACCAATACGGGACGGTTGCTCAACATTTCAGACTTCAGCAATAATTTGCAAATCAATCAGTATTCAGATCTTCTTTTGGAGTCCAACAGAGACTCCCGGTTCGGCGTCAATATCCGTCAGATTCTGGCCATGCCGATTGTCTACGGCGGAGAAATTATGGGGGCCGTTGAAATTATCAACAGAAAACAGGGCGACGGGCCGTTCAGTGACGAAGAGCCGGTGCTCCTGCAGGAAATTTCCGAGGTGCTGGGAGTCGCAATTTACAATCAGTTGAGGATCGATCCTAAGACCAAGAGAACGAAGTTCGGTTATTTGTTGTCCAATAATCTGATCACAGAAGAAGATTTGAACCAGGCGAAAAAAGAAGCTCTCGAGAAAAGGGAATCGCTTGAAGATGTCCTGATGCGTGATTATAAAATCAGTAAAAATGATCTCGGCCAGTCTCTTGAATTTTTTTATCAGAGTAATTTCGTAGTGTTCGATCATAGCACACCCATTCCCGGCGATTTGCTTAAAAATTTGAAAAAAGAATATTTGATGAGGGAGAAATGGGTGCCGCTGGCACGGCATGACAAGAATATACGGGTTATCGTCGACGACCCCCAGAATATCCTAAAACGTGATACGATCGAGAGTATTCTGAAGACTAAAAACATAAAATATGAGTTTGCCCTGAAAGAGGATATTCTCAAATACATCGAATTCTTCTACAGGGAAAATGCACAGGAAGCGACTTTTACGGAGCTGATCGGCAGGCTCGATGCGGGCGAGGAGGCCACGGACGATGAGCATGAGGAGGCTATACGCGAATCAGACAGTGCGGTTATTCAGCTGGTGAACAAAATAATCAATGACGCGTTTTTACGTCGGGCGTCCGATATTCATATCGAGCCGGACGTCATGGACAAAAATGTTCTTGTGCGCTACCGGGTTGACGGCGACTGTGCCCTTTATCAGACGTTGCCCTACAGTTACCGGGCGGCCATTGTTTCCAGAATAAAAGTGATGTCCAATCTGGACATTACCATCAAAAGAGTCCCGCAGGACGGCAAAATCAAAATCAAAAAACCCGGAGTGGGCGAAATCGAGCTGCGCGTGGCGACCATTCCGACACAGGGCGGGGTGGAAGATGTGGTGATGCGTATCCTGGCCAAGGGAGATACTTTGCCTCTGGAAGCCATGAGCATGACCCCGCGGAATTACCGCGAAATTTTGAGGATCTGCGAGCAGCCCTACGGCATGATCCTTTGTGTCGGACCGACCGGTTCGGGCAAAACAACGACCCTTCACGCGATCTTACGCCATATCAATAAACCGGACAGAAAGATTTGGACAGCCGAGGATCCTGTGGAAATCACACAAAGAGGACTCAGGCAGGTTCAGGTACAGCCTAAAATCGGCTTCGATTTTGCGGCCGCCATGCGCTCCTTCCTGCGAGCGGATCCGGACATCATTATGGTCGGTGAGATGAGAGACTTTGAAACGGCAAAAATCGCCGTTGAGGCTTCCCTGACCGGTCATCTGGTTTTAAGCACGTTGCACACCAACAGTGCCCCCGAAACCATTTCGCGACTGCTGGATATGGGGATTGACCCTCTTAATTTTGCGGATTCACTTTTGGGGGTTCTGGCGCAACGTCTGGTGCGTGTACTTTGCGAAAAATGCAAGGAAGCCTATAACCCGACACAGGAGGAATTCGATCGTATTGTCGAAAGTTACGGTCCTGAATATTTTAAACTACAGAAAATTTCCTACTCAAAAAACCTCAGGCTCTACCGCCCCAAAGGCTGTGAAGCTTGTGATAAAACAGGCTACAGGGGAAGAATAGGAATCCATGAGCTTCTTCTCAATAGTGAGGAAATAAAAAAGCGCTCCATCGAACGACGTGAAAGTATAGAGGTGATCAGAAATATCGCCATGTCGGAAGGCATGCTGACTCTTTATCAGGACGGAATACTCAAAGCCTTTCAGGGTGTGACGGATGTCAAGCAGATACACAGAGTCTGCCAGACGATGCGCTAAAGAAGCGACCTGATGCCACGAAAGTGGTACAGGTTTTCGAAAACAACGCCCCCCGCTTCTGTGTTCACGGGAAGCGGGGGGCGTTGTCTGTTCTTGTGTGCCCCGGAAATTATCCGGCAATTTCTTTCTGCGGTCATTTGACCGCTATTAAATCTCCTGCAGTTTGTCGATGGCTTTTTTCGATGACGTGACCAAATGCTCCACTTCTTTGCCTTCGGGTGATTTTTTGACCATATCCGACAAGGATTTGGTTTTGTCTTCAACTTCGTGTGGAGCCTGCTCGGGGGCTTTGGGCGCCTGCACAGGAGCTGCGGGGGCTTTGGGCGCGCCTGTCGAACTGATTTTAGTCCTGAGTCCGTTTACCGCCTGCGCCAATTCACCGATGGCGTCATCGGCATCCCAGTTGACCTGTCTGCCATATTTTCCCGCCGCATATTCGCGAAGAACACCCGATGCTTCCTGCAGCGGCTCGACAACATTGCTGTCCATCATTTTTTTGATGAATGACGGAATCACGATACTGTAGACAACAAGTATGGCAATGAGCAAGATGGCAAACAGGTAAGACACAATGGAAGTGCCTTGTTCTTTTTCCGCGTTTTTTCCTTCAAACTCGATCAACTGATTAAAAAGCTGATTAACGGCGTCAATTTTTTCATTTGCGATGGTAAAGTATGCCGTGTCCGACCCCAGAGGGGCAAGACGTATTACTTGTGCGACCGACTTTTGATATTCCGCCAGGTTTTCCGCAATGGCCTTATAGTATGTCTTTTGTTCTTTACTGATACCACTATCCTGAGCCTGCCTGGCCTGGTTGAGGTATTGGTTAAGTGCGGATGTCTGCTGCGTGGAGAATTGAGTAATGTCCTGCTTGCTTTGACTGGTTGCCACCATGTATTTCATCTTATATAGATTTGCATGGACGGCATTGACGTCGTTGAAAAGCTTAACACTTTTTTGATAATCACTAAAGGCGTTGCCGCCGCTGGTAAGTTTTTGCACAAATAAACCGGCCAGCGCAACAAGGACAATAACCGCAATCAATCCTGTCAACTTTGTCGAAAGTGCTTTTTGTCCAGCGTTGAGATTATTGTTTGAGCTCATATTGTAGGCACCTCTCTCGTAATTTTGTTGATTGTAATGACTTACACCAATACTCGTTGCTGGTGACGCCTTATCGCCTAATGTTTTTCCGTATTGCCAAAACCGGCGAATTAACCCAATTGTCCCCCAAATAAAGCGCTTGGCCTGCCTTTTTGTCAGGGACTTTCAGTAATTAAGATTACTTGGGGGGGATGGCATTGTCAAGATAATTTTAATGGCGGTTTTTTTATTTGTTTTATGATAGAAGCTCTTCCCATATTGACCAAAATGAACGGTTCGACTTACTCAGGTGGGCAGGATGCTCACGATATGTCCGAAGGTAATTTGCTGATAATACAGGAGGTTGTCATGGTTATGGAGTTGGGCATGTCTTTTGCTTTATGTGTTTTCGACGACTGGCAAGAAAACCTTGATCCTTTTGAGAATGGTGGGTTATGGCAAATTTACCAGATGACTTTGGCAAACCAGGCGGTCACAGTGGGGCTTTCCCGGAGACAGATGGTGCAAGCGACAAGCAATGGCGGCTTCGCGAAGTGCTGATCGTGGACGACGAGGAGCCTCTTTTGCTGACTATTGCCGAGGGGTTGAGTATATATAAGCAGTATTTTAATTTGCATACGGCCACCAATGGGGCCGATGCGGTAAAGATTCTCAAATCCGTCCCTGTTATTGATCTGGTAGTAACGGATTTGAGCATGCCGAAGATGGATGGTTTTGAACTTTTGGCCTATATGAACAGAAATTATCCCAAAATTCCGGTTATTTTGATGACAGCATTCGGCACCCCCAAGATTGAAGAGATCGTCGGCAGCATGGGAGTTTTCCGCTATCTGGAAAAGCCGCTGGATATTAACAGTGTCGCTGACAATATCCTGGATGCCCTGTCCATCACAGAGGGGCATACAGTTTCAAAAAATCAAAGGAAGCAGGGCCTGGCGGCACAATGAAACAGGAGGTTTCATCGGGATTTGCCCTGAAGGAATGTTCGGATTGAACGGTAACTGTAATAATTAAGTTCACATAATGTTTAACAATGAGGTAGTGGTGAAAAAGGATTTTACTCTGATTATTGACAACGATGATCTGGATAATGCACCGGCGACCGATCCAGGTATGAAAGATGAACTACAACGCTGGCCGCTGTTTGGTCTGTCCGTGGGCAGTTTTCTGCAGGTTATTTCCATGGAGCGGCAAACCTGCATCATGGAAGTTTATCTGGACTCGAAGCGCTGGGGGCATTTTTGCCTTATACAGGGGGAGCTGTACGACGCGGTTTGCGGCGATCTGGAAGCTGAAAAAGCCGCACTGGAGATGATTACATGGGAAAACGTGCGGCTCAATATCAAACAGATTCTTAATACCAGCGGTCTGGTCAGGAAAATAGACAAAAATCTCATGCTGCTGCTGATGGAAGGTTCCCGTCTCCGTGACGAGATTACCGCCGACGGAGATGACGCCGGACTCGAAGAGGCGGACGGGGGAGAAACGACCGAAGACATTGAGGACGGTATCCAATACGAAAAATTGAGCGCCTGCTTGGAAATTATGGCCGGAGACATGGGTGAGGCGCTTGTCGCGGCAAGCATTTCCCATATCGATGAAAGCAAAATCGTGGCCTCCCTGCATGACGCCCCAGAATCGACGGCGGCTGTTCTGCGTTTGACGAAATTTTTCAGAAAATCATTAACCGACACAACGGCCGGGGGCCTGGGCGAATATTACATTCTGGATTTAAAGGACAGGCAGACCCTGTTGGTTCTCATTATCGAGCAATATCAATGGTGTGTTTTATTTAAAAATGATAAGTGCACATTGGGTCTTTTACGTAATGTGATTATTCCCAAAACGCTGAAAGCATTTAATGAAGTGAATATAGTGTGATTATAAAAAAGGAGGCTTCATGAACATACAGAAATTGAATGTTTGCATGGACATTCTGAAAAAGGATTTGGGAGATGGTTTTGTGGCTTCTTGCATCATCACCACCGATGACGGGCAGGTGCTCCTGGCGACCGATCGGGCGAATATCGCAGAGGCGACGCTCCTCAATGATGCCACGTCATTGATAAGAAGCGCGCTTAAAACATACCCGGCGGAGCTGGGACAATACTATTATATTGATGTTGCGGGAAATATGGCCGTTTTGGTCATTCCGTTCGGCGATTATCAATGGACGGTGACGATAAATAAAAAACTTGTCAAACTCGGACTTTTGCTCAATATAGTTCTGCCGGCGGTCATCAACGCTTTTGAGGACGCCGTTGTTTCCTAAGTTCTGGAGGGACGGAGGGGGGATCATGGGAGAAAGATTGGTGCGTATTTTTGAAATAGTCCAGGAACAGGCGGGGCTGAAGGGAAGGATGGAGCTTGCCACCAGGTCGGGGCTTTCGCTGAACAAAGCGACGCAGATCCGCGACACGGAAGAGCTGGTTAAAAAGCTGAAAGATACCGCAAGTTCTATACTTGAAAAAAATTCATAAATAATATAATACTCTTGGTTAATATGTATAATTTACACATCCCGGTGGTGGTTTTTGTGTCGTTAAAGCAAGCCGACGGGGGTGGCAAGCGTGATGTTTAATCTGTATGGAGCCGGGCCAAACGGTGATTTGTGTTAAAAATATTCTGAATATGAGGAAAGACAATTATGATTTTAGGTCAAAAGCAGCTTGATAAAATTCATGAGACTTTAACTGAAAATCTTATTGGTTCCGGCGTTCAGAATGTGATGCTTATTGACACGGCCGGTAATGTCATCGCGTCAATTAATGAAGGCCAGGAAACCATAGACTTATATTCATTGGCGGCGCTCGCCGCCGCCAATTTCGGTGCCATGAGCTGTATGGCCAGGATCGTCGGCGAGGATGAGTTCTCGTTGCTGTTCCATAAGGGCGAGAAGGAAAATATTTATTTTTGCAAGGTAAATGAAGAGTTGTTGCTGGTTAATGTTTTTAATAATCAGATCTCGCTTGGTTTTCTGAGGCTGAAAATGTCCAAGGTGGTCGAAGAGCTGCTTGAGGTATTGGAATCATAGCCGGATCCGGTGAGGCATGCAAGATAGTGTTGAATTTGCAGGGGGGCAAGTTTGGCGTTTATTAATTTAAAAGACAAGGTTATTCAAGCCAAGATAGTTTACTACGGCCCAGGGAGGTGCGGAAAGACAACGAATCTTGAGTATGTTTATGACAAGTGCCGTACACAGGTTAATTCCGAGATGGTAACAGTCAAAACTCAGGGTGATCGGACGCTTTTTTTTGATTTTTTCCCCTTCGATATGGGAAAAATCAGCGGCTATGACGTGAAAATTCAGCTCTACACGGTTCCCGGTCAGGTAAAATACAATTCCACGAGACGACTTGTGCTCAAAGGAGTCGACGGGGTTGTTTTTGTCGCCGATTCCGCCGCCGACCGTCGTAATAAAAATATCATCTCCATCCGCAACCTGGAAGAAAACCTGACACTCTATAATAAAGACATTCGCGAAATTCCTTTGGTGATTCAATACAATAAAAGAGATCTGGAAAAGCAGGGCGTAGAAATTCTGGACGTCAAAACATTAGATGAAGATTTGAATTCGGAGCTCAAAGTTCCCACGTTTGAAGCCAGTGCTGTGGAAGGGACAAATGTTGTTCTGACGCTTAAGAAGATTATTTACCTGACAATGTCGTCTCTGGAAAAGCAACTGCAATAGGAGCCGTAAAATGAAGATGAAGGAAGAATCAGCATTTCTTCAGGGGGTCGAAAGCCGTCTGGACAGTTTGTTTGCCGAAGATGATCATGAGCAGAAAGTGAAAACCAGTGAGCCTGTGCCTGCGGAAAATGTAAAACCTCCTCCGGCAGAAGATGCACAGACCTCCGAAGTCTCTGATGAGTCGGAAAGCACCGGTCCAGAGAACAATATCGAGCAAATGGAAGAGGTGCCGCAGGACAATACGCCCCCACAGGGCGCGTCAAAATTCATGACCGAAATTGAACAAAGGTTTGCGGCAATATTCGGCCCCGATGATAAAGAAGCGGCCGCTCCCATGCAGGCCGACGAGCAAAATGATTTAAAAAACATAATGGTTGAAGCCGCTCAGGGATTCGGTGATACCGATGAGCAAAACATACAGGAAGAAGAATTCTCCGCCCCCTCGTCCGTTGTTTACAACTCACCTCTCAAGGACATGAAGAGCATTATTTTGTCCATTGAATGGGAAATCAATGAGGGAATTCTTGAACAGCTGGAAGAGGAAATAAATAAATTGTATTTGTTTTATACGGGAGACCGTATTATCCAGGGCTTCTTGAGGATCCTCCGTTTTCTCGGCAGATATATCCGTGTCCGCGGGACGCGTACGAATCAGGATTCCGCCAATCTGCTGTTATCAGTTTATGACCAGTTTGAAAGCGTCATGATTCAAGGCGGGATGAATGAATCAAGAAAACAGGCCGTCTTGGTTGATAGTATTAGAAAATACCGGGCATGGGCCGTGAGCGCCAACCTTGAGGCCGGCGGGGAAATTGTCCCTGAAGAACCAGTTGCCGAAGAGTCCCTGGTTCCCGCTCCAATAGAGGAAGAGAAAGAAGAAATCCCCGTCGTCGATGATGCCGGTGAAACAAAGATCCCGACGGAAAGTGAGGAGTTTGATCTTCCTGCTGTTGAAACAGCCGCCGAAGAGGAGTCCGAAGCCAAACCGGAAGAACAGCCGGTCGTTGAGTTCGCCGCACAGGCATTCGAAGCAGTTGACACGGCACCGGAGGTTCCTGCACCGAGGGTGTTTGGTGAAGAAGCGGTGATGACCGAAGAGGTACAATTGCCGTCACCGGAAAAGGATTTTGAAGATAAGGTTGCGGCCATAAAAGAGCTGTCGCCGCACGAGGCAGTTGTTTACGCCGTCGAAGAAATGAAAAAAACGTTCCAGGCCGAGATAGACGCCTTAAGAGAAGAGATCAGGTTTCTTAAGGGCGGACGTTAACGGGTGACTTGCCTGGCTTTGGCATGTTTAAGTTAGTGTTTGGGGTTTTGGTTCTCGCAGATGAGAGCATGGTTTTCGGCGGAACCCTGAAACAGGTATCCGTAAGATGATTATATTTTGTGAGGAGTGTGGGGAAAAATATGTCATTGAGGCAGAAGAATTGAAAGGCGCCGCCATGATTTTCATCTGCCGTAACTGCAATGATATAATTCGGATCCCGGCTCAAAAGCCACAGCAGAATCATACAGACAAAGCCGCGGAGGAACCGAAAGGGCTTGACGTGTATAAGTAAAGTATTAACCCTGATCGATTTGCCGGAAGGACGATTGCATGGATAGTAAAAACGAGATGTTTGATTTGGCGCGGGAAAAGCGGGAGCTGGATGATTTTTTGGCCACTATCGCAGCGGAAGAGATTGTCGAGGGTTTTCCCGTGGCGGAAAGTACCGCGCTGAAAGATGTTCCCCCCGTTACCGCTGACAGCGGGTTTGAGTCCCGAACGTCTGTGCGGGGAGGTTCGGATTACAGCACACTGGAGAGTTCGCCCGCAAAAGAAACCGTCGATACAGGCATCGACGAATTCATTCCTGAGCTCACCCTGGAAGAAACGCCCGCAAAAACAAAAGACGCAACGGGTGTGCCGGAGGATAAAGAGCCCTCCCCGTTTGGTTTGGATGATGAGCAAAGGCCTGTAACACCGCGCGTGGTTTCGGCGCCGGTTGTAAAACCTCTGGAAAGTTTTAAAACCATGACGCGCTACGACGGAACGATTAAGTATGAAGGGGCGCCTGTTACGGAATTGTCTCTGGAGGGGGAAAAGAAAAGACATACTCCGGCTCAGCAAGGCAAACGTGGTGAACGAGAAAGCCTCTCCGACGATGTTACTTCCGAGAAGAAAAGAGATGGTGAGGTTTACGATTTTGCCCCGACCAGAAAAGGAGGAGGACTCAAATGGGCGGTGCTGATTGTCCTTGTACTTTTACTTGCGTTGGCCGGCGGATATTACTGGTTCTCCTCAGGGCCTTCCGTCGGTGCGATAGGAGATTTGTTCAAAACCGGTTTGAGTGTTCCCGGTTCCTCCGTCAAAGAGATTAAACTCATCAACGTACGCCAGAGACTGGTTTATAACGCCAAACTGGGCAGAAGCATCCGGATTATCGAGGGGGTTGCAGAAAATTCGGCATCCTTCCCTGTTTCCGACATTAAAATAGCCGCTAATCTGTATAATGCCGACGGATCACTTTTGATGACGAAAGAGACGCTCGGCGGTAATCTTCTTAGCGATGCCAAGCTGGAAAGCCTGGATGAAAACGTACTGCTCGCGGAGCTCGGGAAAGCAAATGCCTCCAAAGAGATCATTCCTCCGGGGGGGCAGACCCCATTTATGGTCATTTTAACCACTCAGATGGAGGGGGTTCACAGGATGTCTGTAAAAATCACGGATTTTGACAGACACTAACCATGATACCTTACATTGCTATATATGGGCCTGGTCATTAAAGGCGGCAGTCCTTCGGGGCTGCCGCCTGTTTTATTGTATTTCCTGTCTATACCTGTGACCCCGCCTTTGCTAGCGATTTCGTTTCCAGCGGGAATATAATACCAACAGGGTTCCGGCCTGAAAATTAAACCACACGGCGCAAATAAGATTACACGAAAAGAAAAAGCCACCGAAATATATTGACACAGCGAAGAATTCTGCTAAGTTCATTTTCACTAAAAATGCCTGTCAGTCAACTGCATAAGAGCTTTAAGCTGTCCTCAGCGGCAGGAATATACAAAGGGGAGGAATAGTTATGAACGGACAAAAAATACCAGGCAAAATGGCCGGTATCGTTATCGCGGCAATCGCGATTTTCTTTTTGATCATAGCCACCTATTTTGGTGTCGATGCCGGAGAGCGTGGTGTGGTGCTTCGTTTTGGTGAAGTCAACCGAGTGGTGGAGCCGGGACCGCATTTCAAAATACCGCTTGCGGAAGAAGTTGTGTTTATGTCGGTGCGTGTGGAAAAAACAACGACGAAAACGGAAGCGGCCAGCCGGGACCTCCAGACGGTCCAAACGACGATGGTGCTCAACTATAATCTCGATCCGGCTAAAGCAGGCTCCATGTATGCCAACATCGGTCTTAATTACAATGAACGGGTGATTGACCCCGCACTCAAAGAGAGTTTCAAGGCGGCGGCGGCCCGCTACACGGCTGAAGAGCTGATTTCCAAGAGGGAAACCCTCAAGACAGAAGTGCGTAACTATCTGCGCGATCGTCTCGGAGTTTACGGTATCGTTGTCGTTGATCTGTCCATTACGGACTTCGAGTTTTCGTCGGAGTTCAATAAGGCGATTGAGTCCAAGCAAACGGCAGAGCAAAACGCGTTACGAGCCAAGAGAGACCTTGAGCGCATCAAGGTGGAGGCGGAGCAGAAAATAACTTCCGCCAAAGCAGAGGCCGAGGCGCTGCGTCTGCAAAGACAGGTGATTTCTCCGGAACTGATTCAACTCAGAAAGATTGAAGCGCAGATAAAAGCCATTGAGAAGTGGGACGGTAAAATGCCGAATGTGACGGGAGGCGCTGTACCTTTTATCCAGATCGATAAATAATGATTGTCTTCGGGGTGCCCTGACGGTAAAATCCGTCAGGGCACTTTTGTCTTTTACTTCCCCAGAATCATCTTGACTTTACCTGAATAATTCCTTAACTATTTGGTTAAACCGTCCGGTTGAAGCAGGCTGCCTGCGGATGGACACTGACGGCTTTATGTTTTTCCTGTGTGTTTCGTGGCGGGACAAAAACAGGCGGCGATTTGTCCGTGAAAGGATTTTCATCATGATGTCGGGGAAATGCAGATGATGAAGCAGGGCGACGAAAAGGATAATACAGCTGAGGTTGCACTGAAAATACTCAAAGCAGCGCGTGCCGTTTTTGCCGAAAGAGGTTACAGCGGTGCACGTATGGATGAAATCGCCTGCCGTGCCGGAGTGAACAAAGCTACTATATACTATCAGATAGGGGATAAGGCTACTCTTTATGCCGGTGTTATTCATCAGGTATTGGGGGATGTGGCATCGAAGATAGCCAACGCCGTGGCGGAGGCGGACCACCCAAATGAAAAGCTTGCCGCTTACATTGAGGTAATCGATACCGCCGTCGATGGTAACCCGGAGATACCCCCGATCATGCTGAGGGAGGTAGCCTCTGACGGGGCTCACCTGCCGCACGTCGTAGTCGCGGACATTGCCCGCGTAGTGACGATGCTGGCGGCTATTCTTGCGGAAGGAAAAAAGGATGGCATCTTTGCTGATGTCAATCCGTTTCTGATTCATTGTATGATCATGGGAACAATCCTGATGTATAAAAAGTCCGCCACAATTAAGGACAGGCAGGCCAGGCTGCCCGCCGGTTTAAAGCGCTTCGATAAAAAACCAAAAGGTTCAACCGGGCAGGCGGTAACTGCTCTAGTGCTTGGGGCGATCGGGAAATAGCGGAGGTATTCATTGAAAACTAAAGTGATTGTTATTGTGTTTGTCCTGCTTTTTACGGCGGTCGGCGCCGGCGTTTATTTTGCAAAGAAAAATTCTCATTCCGACTCGCTTTTTTTTTCAGGCATCATTGAAACGACCCAGGCCAACCTGTCTTTTCAGGCACCGGGCCGCGTGGCCGTAGTGCATGTACGCGAGGGTCAGAATGTATCGAAAGATGAGTTGATTGCCGAGCTTGACCGCGCTGAATATCAGGCGCGCTATGATCAGGCAAGTGCCGCTGTGGAGCGTTCCCGCCAGTCTCAGAAACAGGCTCAAATGGCTTATCTTGCCGCCGTAAAAACACTGCCCGCCGAAGTCGCCCGCGCCGAAGCGGGCCTGAAAAGTGCGCAGGATGTGCTGGCTGACGCCGAAAAGAATTATCTGCGCTTCGAAGGGTTGTTTGCCGAGGGGGTGGTAACAGAAAAGGACCGTGATTCCGTCAGACTGGCCTGCGAGGTCGCCCGCTCGCGTCTGGAGGAAAGCAAATCGCTCGTCAAATTGGCCCAGGGCAATTTGGTCAAAATTGATATTGCCCGGCGGGACATCGATGCGGCTGCGGCACAGGTTAATGTGACCCTGGCGGCACAGGCTCAGGCGGCGGTTCAGCTTGATTATACGCAACTTAAATCGCCTTTGGACGGTGTGGTAATCAGCAGAAACGTCGAGCCCGGAGAAACGGTAAATCCCGGACGGGAAGTTATCGCCATCTCCGATTTGTCGCGTGTCGATTTGAAAATATACGTCCCGGAAACTCAAATCGGTAAAATCAGGCCGGGTGCGCGTGCGGATGTAAAAATCGACACTTTTCCGGATAAAACTTTTTCCGGAGTTGTCGCTTTTGTGTCTCCCGAAGGGGAATTTACTCCCAAGATAATTCAAACGAAAAAAGAACGGGTAAAGCTTGTTTATCTGGTCAAGATTTCCATTGATAATCCTTCGCGTCAGCTCAAGGCGGGAATGCCCGCGGATGCACGCCTCCATCAGTAGCGGAGTTGCCTATGGCTGACTCGGTCCAGGATGCCCGTCCTTATGTGGACGCCAGGAGTGTTTATCTGTCTTTCGGACGGGTTCAGGCCCTGAAAGATATTTCGTTTGGTGTCCAGCGGGGAACTATCTTTGGACTGGTCGGCTCCGACGGGGCGGGTAAATCCAGTGTGCTCAGGCTTGTGGCGGGCATGATCAGACCGTCGGCAGGTAAAATTTTTATCGGCTCTCTTGATTCGGTCACCGGCCGCAGGAAAATCAAACGCCTTATCGGCTACATGCCCCAGCGCTTTGGTCTCTATCCCGACCTCACCGTCGGGGAGAACATGGATTTTTTCATGGATATTTTTGGCATCGTCCGCGCGGAAAGAAAAAGGCGGAAAGAGAAATATCTGGGTTTTTCCAATTTGTTGCCTTTTTTGGACAGGCAGGCGGGGAACCTGTCCGGGGGCATGAAACAAAAACTGGGTCTGGCGTGTGTTTTGGTGCATGAACCGGAGTTGCTGATTCTCGATGAGCCGACCAATGGTGTTGATCCCGTGTCACGCCGTGAGTTCTGGGATATGCTGGGACAGATGAGAAGTGAAGGTATGACGATTCTGGTTGCGACCGCTTATTTGGACGAAGCGAAAAAATGCGACCGGCTGGCCCTGATGCATGCAGGAAATCTTCTGGAGCAAAACGAGCCGGCAAGGATGCAGGGGGATTATCCGTCGTTGGAGACGGCAGTCGTCGACCGGATCAGACAGGTGGACGAAGGGCTGGCAGATGACTCTTTCGAATACTGATGCGATTGTCGTAAGCGGGCTGGAAAAGAAGTTCGGAGATTTTGTCGCAGTCAACAGGATCTCTTTTTCCGTGAAAAAAGGCGAGATATTCGGTTTTCTGGGCTCGAACGGTTCCGGTAAATCAACGACCATCCGCATGCTGTGCGGTATCATCACGCCCACCTCGGGAAGCGGCAGCGTCGCCGGCTTTGATATTCTCCGCGAGCCGGAGGGCATCAGGCAGGCGATAGGGTATATGTCGCAGAAGTTTTCTTTGTATGAGGATCTGACGCCTGCTGAAAACGTACGCTTTTATCTGGGCGTCTATAATATTCCTCAGCACCAATGGCCGGAACGCACCAGGTGGATTTTGACCCTGACACGCTTGAATGACGTGCGTGATCGCCTGACTGGTGAATTGCCGCCGGGATGGCGCCAGCGGCTGGCGCTGGGCTGTGCGCTGTTGCACAGACCGCAGGTTTTGTTTCTCGACGAGCCGACCTCCGGCGTCGATCCCCTTACGCGCGGTCACTTCTGGGATTTTATCAGACGTCTGGCTGCGGACGGTACGACCGTTTTTGTGACCACCCACTACATGGATGAGGCCCGCTTTTGCCAGCGCATTGCGATGATCAACGCGGGAAGCATTGTGGCGATCGGCACACCGGAGACCATTATCGGGCAGGCCTGTCCCGGAAGGCCGGACGCGGATTTGGGCGATGCTTTTGTAGCTTTGATGAAAAGAGGCGGCGCGTGAATCCCATCAGACTTAAAGCCATTGTCCGCAAGGAGTTTTATCACTTGGTGCGTGATTACCGCAGTCTGTACCTGGCATTTGCCATTCCTTTGCTTCTGATTATCCTTTTCGGTTATGCCTTGAGCCTTGATGTGGATTCGGTAAAGACCGTCGTGGCGGATTACGACAAAACACCGCTTAGCCGTGAATTTGTGGAAAAGCTCGACGCATCCCCCTATTTTGATTTTGTTGCCGGAATTGATTCATCCGGGCAGGTGGCTGATTATCTGGATACAGAAAAGGCGTCGGTGGCGATCATCGTGCCGCCCGGTTTCATGAAAAGATTAAAGGCGGATCGGGAAGCGCAGTTGCAGGTGATCATTGACGGCAGTGATCCGGTTTTTGCCGGCGCGGTGCGCGGGTACGTGAACGGATTTGTCGAAGCTTACAACTCACGGTTAATTGCCTCTTTTTTAAATCGCCAGGGATTGGCGCCGACGAATCCTCCGGTGGACGGTCGGGTGCGCGTATGGTTCAATGAAGATCTGGAAAGCCGCAATTTTATTATTCCCGGCATGATGGCGATCATTATCATGATTGTCGGAGCGATGCTCACGGCGCTGGTAATCGCCCGGGAATTCGAGGGCGGCACGATGGAAACAATCAAGTCGCTGCCTGTTACGGCGGGGGAATTGTTGCTGGGCAAGGCAATTCCCTATTTTTTTATCACACTGATCAATGTGCTCGTGGCGATGCTGTTGGGGCAGGTGCTTTTTGGCATTGCGCTCAAAGGGAGTTTCTGGCTGATGCTGGCGGGCACGTCCTTGTTCCTGGTGTGTGCTCTGGCGCTGGGGCTGCTTATTTCCACCGCTGCCAAGTCGCAGCTCATGGCCAATCAGGCGGCGGTCATGATCACGTATTTGCCTTCTTTGCTTTTATCCAATTTTGTTTTTCCCATTATCAATATGCCGGTTGTGTTGCAGTGGTTTACCTATCTTGTGCCGGCAAGGTACTACATTGATCTTCTGGCGGGCGTTTACCTGCGAAATACCGGGCTGGATTATCTGTGGCCGGACATGGCCGTGCTGGGAGGCATGGGCGTGCTGATGATTGTACTCAATTTCATTTGGCTGAAAAAGGAGGGGCTGTGAATCGCATCAGGGTTCGTGAATTGGTGCGCAAGGAATTTATACAGCTCCTGAGAGACAAGCGCAACCGCCTGATTCTCTTTGTTGCGCCGCTGATTCAGATGTTCGTTTTCGGTTACGTGGTTAACTACGATATCCGGTACATCCGTGTCGCACTGATTGATCATTCGCGGACGGTGGAAAGCAGAGGGCTGGCCGATGCCTTCAGCGGCGGCGGGATTTTTCATATCACGCATAAGCCGGCTGACGATCGTGCTCTTGAAGATCTTCTTTTGCGCGGCCGGGTGGACATGGGCATCAAAATCGCGCCGGATTTCGCTTCTCTGATCCGCGCGGGAAAGACCGCGCCGGTGCAGATTATCGTGGACGGATCAATGAGCAACATGGCAGCTTTGCGCCTGTCATATACGGCAAGCGTGCTGGAGAGGTTCAACCGCGAGATGCTTGGAGAGCTTATGGGTGCCCGGATGAATTACGGCAGGATCGATGCGCGTATCCGCGCCTGGTATAACCCGAATGTGGAAAGCCAGCATTTTTTTGTGCCGGGCATCGTAGCGTTTGTCATCATGCTGATTTCCCTGCTGTTGACTTCGATCGCCATCATCCGGGAAAAAGAAGCGGGGACGATGGAACAGCTTATTGTCACCCCATTGAAGCCCTCTGAGCTGATTCTCGGGAAAACCATCCCCTACGCTCTTCTTTCGCTTCTTCAGTTGACGGTGGTCAGCAGCCTGGCCGTCTTCTGGTTTGAAATCCCAATGGTGGGCAGCATCGTCCTTTTGTTTCTGGCCGCCTGCATATTTTTGCTCTCTACGCTGGGGATCGGTTTGTTCATTTCCACCGTTTCCGCGACACAGCAGCAGGCGATGATGACGACTTTCTTTTTTATTCTTCCTTTTTTCATGCTCAGCGGTTTTGTTTTCCCGATTGCGAACATGCCCCTGCCCGTCCAGTGGCTTACCTACCTTAACCCGCTTAAATATTTTCTGATTATCCTCAGAGGAATTTTTCTCAAAGGTGTGGGGCTTGATGTTCTTTGGTCTCACTATCTTTTGATGACTATTCTGGGGGGGGTTGTTTTTGCAGGTGCAATTGCCCGCTTCAAAAAACGGCTGGATTAGGTTAGAAGATAAAGGCTGTCAGTATCCGCACGGAGAGAAGGAAAAATGCTCAAGGTCATTGACGATGAAAAGCTCACGAGGAAGTATGCCGGGCTTTTTACCAGGAAATTCAAACCTTTTGCCGGCGAGCCGGTTAAAGTGAAACTGGGGCATCAGGGGGCGAGTTTCGCGGCACGTGTGCGCTGGTCAGAAAAACTTGGGATATGGGTATTTTCTAAAAACGTCAAAGGAGTCCGCTACTGGAATGTATTTGGCACAGGCAGGCCGGAGAAAGACAGTCAGCTGACGATTACCGCGGAAATTAATTTTCCCCGGGAGGGCATCGACCGCAGAACAGGAGCCGCTTTCGCGATGGACGCTTCAGGGCGTGCCTATGCGGTTCATCGCGGCATTATCGGCGGTGGGAAAAAGGGCATCGGTAAATCACTGTTTTGGGATCATTACCGCGGGGTGTGGGCAACGATGGAAGACGGACGCGCCCGGACAAGAGTTGCTCTGATCGGCGCTTTGGACAGCCCGCGCTTCGCTTTGCAGGCAGCTTTGTTTGTAAGAAAAATCGGGAAGCTCAAAGATCTGGCTTCCACTTCTCCGCAGACGCATCTGTGCTTTCCACAAGTTGCCTTCCGCGAAGAGCTGGTCGGTCGGCCTTCCTCCGAGTTTGCCTGCCATATCGCCGAAGCCTGTGATCACGCGCTGATTGTCGGCAGTCTGGCTGAATTACTGGCGAGCCGAGGATACACGACGGGGAATGATGAGAAAAGGGAGTTGTTTGTGATGGAACCGGGCGGCGGCAAACCAGCTTATGTTTTCGCCGTAGCATCCGATAGCAGTGAAAGAAGCATTTTGTCGGCTGCGGCAGAGGTTCTCATCGGAAAAGCTTCCGAAGGGGGCCGGCCCGGGGCGGTTATTGTGCTTCCGGAGCAGCTCCTGAATAAATATCACCAGCCGCTGGCGAGCATCGGCGTGAATGTTGTGAGCTGCCGCCTGGAACCGGACAGGGTTGTTTTCCCCGATTTGAATAAAATCAGACTTGACCTAAAACGGCCGATATGAACATAATAGCGCGAGTAAATGTTTATGTTATTTAGCTTTATTAGCTTTTTTGGCAAAAGGAGATGTCCATGGTCCGGGAGCGAAGGAAACGAACCAGAGTGCCGGTTAATTTTGATCTGCACATTGTGATGCTGGGCGAGGCAATTCCGGTTCAGACCAACAACATCAGTCTGGCCGGTGTCAGTTTCAGCTCTGACCGTAAATTTGCGCCGGGAGCCAGATGCGTGGTGCATTTGCGTTTGAATAAAGAAGTGGATCTGAAAATGGAAGCGAGGATTTTGCGTTCTCAAGACCGTGAAACAATCGCCACCTTTCTGGAGATGGATGAAAATAGTTTTTATCATTTAAAAAAGATAATGATGTACAATGCCGCAGATTCAGAACAGATCGAAAAAGAGCTGAGCAAACCTGCCTTTACCTGAAGCCCGAGCCGCAGGCAGGGCGGCCGGCGGGATGCCGTGCCGCGGGGCAAGTGATCATGGGGGTGACAATGCGAAAAATTACCGTGGATAAGCTTGAGCCTGGAATGATTCTGGCCAAACCCATCACCGGGCCCACCGGCATGGTGATGCTTGCTCAGGGCACGGAGCTCAACGAAAAATGGATCGAAAGAGTCCGGGACATGGAAATAGCCATTGTCTCTATCGAGGGATCCCCCGTTCAGGCAATTCCGGAGGAGGAGGCGCTGGCCGAGCTCGAGGCCCGTTTTGCCCTTGTCAATGATAAGCCGTTTATGGGGCTTATCAAAAAAGCCGTCAGAGAACATACAAAGGGGCTGTATAAATAATGGATCCGAAAATATTGCGCCATAAGGTTGAAAACATCAGCACGCTGCCGACTATTCCGGGCGTACTCAAGAGACTGTCGACGATTCTTGAAAAACCACGGGTAACCATCGTGGAAATCAGTTCGTTTATATCGAATGACCCGGCACTGACGACAAAGGTGCTCAAGATGGTCAATTCCGCGATTTACGGGTTTCCCGGGAGAATTGCCTCCGTTTCCCATGCGACGATGCTTTTGGGGCTTAACGTGATCAAAGGGCTGCTTCTGGGGGTTTCGGTTTTTGATCTGATGCAGAAAACGATGAGTGGATTGTACGAGCATTCTCTGGCCACGGCGATAGCCTCGCGCGTCATCGCGCAGAAAAAAAACCTCAAGGAGCCGGAGGAAGTATCAGTTGCCGGTTTACTGCACGATATTGGAAAAGTTGTGTTGATTCTGGAATTTGCCGCCGAATATGAGCAAGCAATGACGGAAGCCGCACGCCGGAATATTTCCATTTACGAAGCGGAGAAAAAACAATTCAACGCCACGCATGCCGATGTAGGGGGGTGGCTGGCTGAGAAATGGCGCTTCCCGGCAAATCTGATTGAAGTGATCGCCTGTCACCACCAGCCGACCACGGCAAAAAGCGCCCCTTTGGAAACCGCCATTGTGCACCTGGCCGATCTGCTGACACGGGCACGCGGTTTCGGTTTTGCCGGCGAGAAACTTGTACCGGAAGTTCATCCGGTGGCTTTTGAATTGCTTGGTCTCTCCGAGCAGGACATACTGGAAGTTCTTCAGGAGACGGAAAACAATATGGCCACCGCCGAGGATATATCATAGCGTCTTTATCATGGGAGCTTCGTCTTCGGGAAGTACGTTGCCCGTGTATCTGATGTCCGTCTCGCTTCCGGGCCATCTCAAGGCAGCCAAAGCGGGCATGCGGCTGTCCGTTGCCGTCGGCGGACTGTAAACGGAAGGAAGCGGAGAAGATGAAAAACATTGCCGTTGTTTCCAAAGACGTAATTCTCAATGGGATCATTGAGCGTCATCTGAAAGATATTTATCAGGTTGTTGTTTTCAGCAACATGTCCTCTGCGCTTGATTATATTTATAATGCTGTTCCCAATCTCATCGTGATGAATATGACCGGCGAAGAAGAGGACAGTGTCGCGGTTTTGAACGCATTGAAATCCGATCCGATGTTCCAGCAACTGCCTGTGCTGGCGGTTTTGTCCGAGGCTTTCGGCAAGCCGGACTGGGACAGGTGGCTGGTTGAGGATTATATACGCCGCGCCGATCTGGAGACGGATCTTGCGGCACGGGTGAATTTATCCATACTGCGTTCGGAGCGCATCGTGGAAATCAACCCGCTGACGCGACTGCCCGGCAATATTTCCATCAACAAGAAAATCCAGGAACGCATTGACGGACGCAGCGAGTTTGCCTTTGGCTACGCGGACCTCGATTTTTTCAAGCCTTTTAATGACCGCTACGGTTTCAGCCGTGGTGATGAAGCCATCAAAATGACCGGCCGGATTATTCTTGGTGTCATTAAAAGTAAACAGCCTCAGGGCAGCTTTGTCGGCCATATCGGCGGTGATGATTTTGTTTTTATAATCGATCAATCGCTGGCGGAAGAGGCGGCTGTGGAGATTATCAAGGCCTTCGACAGCCTGATTACCGGGCTTTATGATCCATTGGATCTGAAACGGGGTTATATAAAGTCCTTCGACCGCCGCGGAAAAGCTTCGCAGTTTCCGCTGATGGGAATTTCCATTGGTATTGCTGAAACCCGCGGCCGCGCCTTCACACATTTCGGTGAGATTGCACAGATCGCCGCCGAAATGAAAAAATTCGCCAAACAGCATCAGGGAAGCTGCTACAGGATCGACAAAAGGCAGCCGTCCTGAAAAACATCTGCCAAAAGAGTCGGAAAACAGTAATCCACAATAATATCACATTATTTCTCTCTCTACGTTTACGGCCGACGTTTTTTCACGATAATTTTGTGCTTGTCAAGGCGGTAGATATTTGATTAGTGACTTACGATATGTGACGAACCGTCAATTATAGTATCAGTGCCGGAAAGATGGAAACCATGAAGCCAAACTCAACGGCGGATGATTTGCACAAGGAAGTAGAAAAATTACAATCGGACGTCGCCGCCCTCAATGAATTAAAACGGTCTTTTACCCACCTGTTGTCCCTGGTCAGTGACGGTCTTATGATCATTGATCGCCAGGGTTGCATCACGTACGTCAATGAAGCAATGGAAGATATGGTCGGCTGCTGTCTCGGAGACATTCTCGGCGGGGCTTTGGACGATCCCCGCTGGGACTTCAAATGCACGGGAAGTGCCCCGGGGCAGGCTTACTCCATTTTGCAAAGGAGCCTGGAGACCGGAAAACAGATGGTGGATGAGGCATGCTATCTGGATCTTTCCGGTGAATGCCGCGGGCCATTTCTGATCAATGCCGGACCCTATTATAATCAGAACGGCCAGTTGGCGGGCATTGTCGCCATCATCAGAGATCGTGCCGAGTATAGTAAAGTCAGGGCTGAAAAAGACGAAGTCAGAGCTGTTTATGAGCGGCTGGCGCAATACTCGGATGAGGCCCTTTTTCGTATCGGGATGCCGGGCGGTGTGATTACCTTTATCAACACTGCGGCAGGCAATACATTCGGTTACTCTTTGGAAGAATACCAAAGCAACGAAGGCATCAGGCAGAAGGTTATCGGTTCCGGCCACATTCAGGCGTGGGCCGATGAGCTGGGGCGGGGCGGGAACGAAAAAAGCGTCCTGAGAAACATGATCGTAATGGGAACTTCAAAAACCGGACAGACGGTTGTCATGGACTATACCGTCGTTGCCGTTCGCGACGGGGACGGCCTGCTGATTTGCCTTGAGTGCATGGGACGCGATATTACCCTCAGGCGCCTTATGGAGACGGAACTGGCCCGGGCGCAGAAGCTGGAATCGATCGGTCTTCTGGCTGGTGGGATCGCCCATGATTTCAATAATATTCTTATGGCTGTCTTCGGGTCTTTGTCTCTGGCCAAGCTTAAATCTGTTCCCCAGAGTCCTGTCTATACCTTACTGACAAGTGCCGAAGAACATTGCATGAAGGCCAGAGCTCTGACACGCAAGTTGCTCACCTATTCCGGCGGAGGTACTTTCCAGAGGAAAACGATGGCGATTGCCGACGCTATCCGGGAAGCGGCCGATTTCGCCCTGAGCGGTAAAAATGTGGAATGCAGACTTTTACTTCCGGACGGATTGTGGCCGGCACAGATTGACGAAGGCCAGATGCGCCAGGTAGTTCATTCTCTCGTGACCAACGCCTGTGAGGCCATGCCTCTGGGCGGCATTGTGGAAATCGGCGCTGAAAATACCGAATTTGCCGAAGACAGGAATGAGAAGCTCAAAGCAGGAAGGTACATTCGCTGGTATGTACGTGACCATGGCGCCGGCATGCCTCCGGAATACGTGAGGCGGGTCTTTGACCCGTACTTCACCACGAAACCCCTCAACAGCGTAAAAGGGATAGGGCTGGGGCTGGCCATTTGCCATTCCATTGTGAAAAGCCACGACGGAATTATCTCTGTCGAGTCGGCACCGGGGGAGGGGTCCGTGTTTACGGTCTTTTTACCGGCCGTCAGCGATGAGCACGCAAGGCCGGAAGCACCGCCTGTGAGCAAATCACCGTCAGGGGACAAACAGAAAATTCTTCTCATCGACGATGAGCAGATTCTCCTGGATGTGGCAGGCAGTATGCTGGAGCACCTCGGATATGACATTAAAACAGCAAAAAGCCATGCCGAAGGAAGGGAGCTTTACCGGCAGGCCCGGCGCGAAGGGGATCCATTTGCCCTGATGATCATGGATTTGACCATGCGAGGTGATGAGCCCGGAGAAACGGCGATAAGGCGATGGAAAGAGGAATACCCGGAAGTAAGGGCGGTCATTTCCAGCGGCTATTCGAAAGATCCGATAATCGAGGAGTACTGGAAATACGGGTTCTCCGGCGCCCTGGCCAAGCCCTACTCACTTGACGACCTGAGAGGCACGCTGGAAAGAAGTCTGGCGCGGCCCCAAGATAAGAACGCGAAGGAGAATTTATGGGAGAAAGAATAAATGATTTTACAAAAAACATCGTTGATTTGAGGCGCCATATGTGGCTTGCCGGCGTGGAGGTGGAGTTGCGCCGCCTGATCTGGCAAATTGCCGTGGTCGGCAAATATATCTCCGCCAAGATTCACGAGTCCAACCGGAAGCTGGCGGGGTTCAAAAACGTATATGGAGAAGATCAGTTGGCATTGGATCGCATCAGTGACGAAATTATCAAAAACAAACTGCAGCACTCCGGATTTGTGAGCCAATACGCCTCGGAGGAGCGCGATGACATTGTCAACATCGGCAAGGGAAACGAATCTTATATCGTAACTGCCGATCCGCTCGACGGGTCGTCACTGGTGGACACAAACCTGGCCATCGGCACCATTATCGGTATTCACAAAAAGTCGCTTTTTGACTGTGGACGGAATTCCATGGTGGGCGCGCTCTACATCACCTACGGGCCGCTGATTACCATGATCTATTCGGCCGGCAAGGGCGCTCATGAGTTTGTTCTGGACCGGGAAGGCGAATATGTCCTGTCTGAAGAAAATATCCGGCTCAAAGAAAAAGGGTCAATTTTTTCGCCGGGAGGCCTGCGCAAAGACTGGACGGACAATCATTTGAAATTCGTCGATGCCCTGGAGAGAGAAGGCTACAAGCTGCGCTACAGCGGCGGGTTCGTGCCGGACATCAACCAGGTGATCATCAAGCGGGGCGGCCTTTTTACCTATCCCGCACTGAAGAAATCACCTCAGGGGAAGCTGCGCCTGCTGTTTGAACTGCAGCCAATGGCTTTTATCATCGAGCAGGCCGGCGGCATGGCCACGGACGGCAAGAATGACATCCTGTCCATTGAGGTCACCACGGTTAATCAGCGCTCGCCGATCTATATCGGTTCGGCGACAGAAGTAAAAATGGCGGGCGAATATCTGAAACAGCAATAACGAATCAAGGAGTGGTCATGATTTGCGAAAATAAAGATCAGTTGAAAAGAGAATGTGAGTTGGTTCTTGCCTGTGACGGCGGGGACGTCCATATTTTGGATGAGGACAGGTTCCGGAAAAAACTGATAGATGACCTGATTTATACGGTTGTCTTCAGCCCGGATCCGGCGACAAAGGAGGCGGCGGCATTCCTGATCCGCCGGGGAGCGGCGGCGCTGGGTATCTTCTCTTCGTCGATTCAAACACTTTATGAGGCAATGGGAAGAAAGGAAGCGGCAGGTTTCACTGTTCCCGCAATCAACATCCGGGGGCTGACCTATGATGTGGCCCAGGCCGTGTTTCGTGCGGCCATCAAAGGCAAGGTCGGGCCGGTCATTTTTGAAATTGCCCGTTCGGAAATCGGTTATACGTTACAGCGGCCGCAGGAGTATATCTGTGCGGTGACGGCGGCCGCCGTGAAAACAGGCTGGAGAGGACCGATTTTTGTGCAGGGCGATCACTTTCAGATTAACGCCGGGAAGTTCGCCCGAGATGCGGAGACAGAGACGCAAACCGTGAAGAATTTGATTTGGGAAGCGATTGAAAATGGATTTTACAATATCGATATCGACACTTCCACTCTGGTGGACTTGTCCAAGCCCGATGTCACAGAGCAGCAGCGGACAAACTTTTCACTGGCGGCGCAGCTGACCGTGATGATCCGTGATCTGGAGCCTGAAGGTATTACGATTTCCGTGGGCGGGGAAATCGGGGAGGTGGGCGGTAAAAATTCCACCGTCGAAGAGCTCAAGGCATTTATGGACGGCTATCTGTCTGAACTTAAAAAGAACGGCGAGGACTACAAAGGAATCAGCAAGATCAGTGTGCAGACGGGGACCACGCACGGTGGTGTGCCGCTGGCCGACGGGACAGTGGCCAAAGTTAAGATTGATTTTGACGTTTTGCAAAAATTATCCGAGACGTCGCGTACTGACTATGGCCTGGCCGGAGCTGTACAGCACGGCGCTTCCACATTGCCGGATGAGGCGTTCGACCGTTTTCCGGCCACCGGCACAGCAGAAATCCACCTGGCAACAGGTTTTCAGAACATGATTTATGACAGTGAACTTTTCCCCGCAGAGCTGCGCGAAAAAATTTATGATCACCTGAAAGCGGAAATGAAGGATGAATGGAAGGAAGGCGACACACAAGAGCAGTTTATCTACAAGACCCGTAAAAAAGGATTCGGACCTTTTAAGCTGGAGATGTGGCATTTGCCCGCCGACATCCGCGACGGCATTTGCGCCGGTCTGGAGAGACAGTTTGCCTTCCTGTTTGACAAGCTCAGTGTTAACGACACGCGTGCCCTTTTGGATGAGCACGTAAAAACAGTGGATGTCCCCCTGAAAATGCCCGCGGCGCTGAAGAACTGACCGCTGCGGAAGCCGGACACAAAAGGCGAAGAAAATGAAAGCGGCGGTTTTGGAAAAAATTACGAACGTTAATGAAAATCCAACGCCGCTTTCTTTTGTGGAGCTGGCCGACCCGGTGCCGGGGCGCGGAGAAATACTGGTGCGTGTCACGGCCTGCGGCGTCTGTCATACGGAGCTTGACGAAATTGAAGGACGGACGCCTCCGGTGGCTTTTCCTTTTATCCCGGGGCATCAGATTGTCGGTGTTGTGGCCGGCCATGGACCACAAGCCGGGAAACATCCGGCCGGTCTGCGGGTGGGTATCGGCTGGATCGGGTTGGCCTGCTTGCAGTGTTCATATTGCCTGGGCGGGCTTGAGAATCTCTGTCCGGACTTCAAAGCAACGGGGCGCGATATACCGGGTGGTTACGCCCAGTATGTTACAGTAGCGGAGGACTTCGCTTTTCCGGTGCCGGAGATATTTGACGATCTGCAGGCAGCGCCGCTTTTGTGTGCGGGCGCCATCGGATGGCGTTCGCTTGTTCTGGCCGGGATAAAAAACGGTGAGCCTCTGGGGCTTACCGGCTTTGGTGCGTCGGCCCACCTTGTTTTGCAACTGTCGCGTCATCTCTATCCGGAATCTGAAATTTATGTTTTTGCCCGTTCAGAAAGCCAGCGGCGCTTCGCTGTGGAGATGGGCGCCTGCTGGGCGGGAGATACGGGCCAGAAAAGCCCCCGGCCGCTTCGCGCGATAATTGACACGACTCCGGCATGGAAGCCGGTGGTGGAGGCGCTGGCCGATCTTGCTGCGGGCGGCCGCCTGGTAATTAATGCCATTCGTAAAGAGAACAGGGATAAAAGCGAAGTAATGCGGCTCGACTATCCGCTGCACCTGTGGCAGGAAAAGGAAATCAAAAGCGTGGCCAATGTGACGCGCCGCGACATTGAGGATTTTTTACGCATCGCATCTGTCATACCGATTATCCCGGAAGTTGAAGTGTACGAATTCGGTGAGGCCAACCGGGCGCTGGCGGAATTGAAGGCGGGACATAACCGGGGCGCGAAAGTGTTGAGGATGATTTAGTCAATACATCTGGCGATGGGTCAATCAATTCTCTGTTTGGCTATTTTTGGTCAGGATGTTCCGGCAAAAGCGTGACTTCAGGATGACAAATCGTGGCAATCTGTTTTATTGCCGCCGGAAAAGGCGTTGATGTCCACACTCTGATGCGGCCGTCCGAGGGGAAAGCAGCCTCTTATCCCGGGCACTTGATTAAAACTGTAAGAGAATATGCGGCAAAAAGCAGGGGCTATTTTTTATGAAATCAGGTAATATAAAAAATTAATTAAACTTGCCCGGGGGAGAGCGAAATGAAGCTGGCAACGGTCGAGCAAATGCGCGGGATGGATCGCTATGCGATCGAAATACTTGGAATCTCAGAAGAAATTTTGATGGAAAATGCCGCCCAGGCGGCGGCCGGCCTGCTATGGCGGGAGACAGGCATTTCGGGCAAAAAATTTGTCATCTTCTGTGCCGCGGGCAATAACGGTGGTGACGGGCTTGTGCTGGCGCGTCTGCTCACTTCTATGGGGGGAATGGTCAGGGTGTTTCTCATTGTTTCCCCAAAGAAATATCAGGGAGCCGCTAAAACCAACTACGACATTTTATGCAATCTGGGCGGTGACGTGCAGCTCATCGGCAGGGCGGAGGAAGTCAAACAGGACGTGTCCCATTGTGACGTGGTGATAGACGCGATTTTTGGTACCGGTCTTGACCGGGACATTAAAGGGCTTGCTGCCGACGTGATCACGCTCATAAATGACTCCGGCCGGCCTGTCCTGAGCCTCGACATTCCCTCCGGCATCGCCGGTGATACCGGCGCCGTGCTGGGAAATGCGGTAAAAGCAACCTGGACGGTGGCCTTCGGGCTGCCCAAACCGGGGAATCTGCTCTATCCCGGCTATGAGCATTGCGGCACTCTGGCCGTGACGCACATCTCTTTTCCGCCGTCTCTTTACGAACGGGATGATTTACTCATCGGGACCAATGACCGTGTGATGCTCCCGCCCAGATATGCCCAGGCCTATAAGGGAGCAATGGGTGATGTTTTATTCATCGCCGGTGCAGCTAATTATTTCGGCGCCCCTTATTTTTCCGCCATGTCGTTTCTCAAATCCGGCGGCGGCTATGCAAGGCTTGCCGCGCCCGCGTCAGTCATACCGTTCATCGCGCAGGCCGGGCCGGAAATCGTTTATCATCCGCAAAGAGAAACCGTATCTTTGACTCTGTCACTAAAGGCAAAGCCGGAGCTTCTGGCTTTGTCGGAAAGGGCGGACATGGTTGTGATGGGGCCCGGTCTGTCGCTCCAGGAAGATACGGCAAAACTGATCCGGGAACTGTCCGCCGTCATCAAAAAGCCTCTTTTACTCGATGGCGACGGCTTGACGGCGATTGCCGAGAGGCCGGAAATACTGCCGAAAAGAAAAGCACCGACCATTTTGACGCCGCATGCCGGAGAAATGGCGCGCCTGGCGGGCAAAACCGTCACGGCGGTGAATGACGACAAGACAGGTGTCCTGCTGGAAGTGGCCGGCAGGCTGCGATCCACGGTTGTTTTTAAAGGGGCCCACTCATTGATTGGCACAACCGAGGGGCGCGTGTATGTAAATCTTACGGGCAATCCGGGCATGGCCACTGCCGGAAGCGGTGATGTGCTGACCGGCTGTATTGCGGCCATGCTGGGCATGGGGCTCGCCCCGGAGCAGGCTACGCGCAAAGGCGTTTTCCTGCATGGTTACGCAGGCGATCTGGCGGCCAAAGAGAAGGGGCGTGACGGCATAACCGCCACGGACATACTGGAGTACCTGCCGGCGGCGCTCAGGGCCGACCGGGACGATGGCATTGAAGCCGGCTGCTACGCTCCGCCGGTTATTATATAGCCGCACGGACTTATGAAAAACAAACGCCGGCCAACGGCGATAAAAAAGACCATTCCATCTTGCGGCCGAACTTAAGCCAGGAGGGATTATGTGGGATTATACTGATAAGGTCAAAGAGCATTTTCTTCACCCGCGCAACGTGGGAGAAATTGAAAACCCGGACGGGGTGGCGGATGTAGGGTCACTGGCCTGCGGGGATGCTCTCAGGCTCACCTTCAAACTCGATGAAAACCAGCGCATCGCCGATGCCAAATTCAAAACTTTCGGCTGCGCCAGTGCCATCGCCTCTTCATCGGCGCTGACCGAAATCATTAAGGGGATGACACTGGAAGAAGCTCTGCGGGTCACGAACCAGGATATTGCCGGATATCTGGGAGGGCTCCCGGACGAGAAAATGCACTGCTCCGTGATGGGCAAGCAGGCGCTGGAAAAAGCAATTGAAAACTATCGTGGTGCCCCGGCGCTGGAGGCGGGGACGAAAATCATCTGCGAGTGTTTCGGCGTTACAGACAAGGAGATTGAAAGGGCGGTGCGTGAAGACAATTTGACCACCGTGGAAGAGGTTACCAATTACACCAAGGCGGGCGGAGGATGCGGCACCTGCCATGAGGCCATTGCCCAGATTATCGAGCGCCTGAAGGCGGAGCCTAAGCCGCAGGCAAAGCCCAGGCTCACCAACCTGCAGAAAATCAGGCTGATTGAAGAGACCATAGACAACGAAATCCGCCCATCGCTGAGGCATGACGGAGGGGATCTGGAGCTTGTCGACGTTATCGGCAACCGTGTGATTGTGGCCACCCGCGGCGCCTGCGCGACCTGCAAGGCCTCCGGCATCACACTGAAAAATTTTGTGGAACACAGGCTCAGGGAGCGGGTCCTGCCGGAGATTACCGTTGAAGAGGAGGGTAAATGAAAACAGTTTATCTGGACAACAACGCTACCTCAAAGGTGGCCGACGAAGTTTTGCAGGCCATGCTACCCTATTTTTCCGAATCTTACGGCAATCCCTCCAGCATGCATACCTTTGGCGGCCGGGTCGGGCGGGAAATCGAGCAGGCGCGCCTCCAGGTAGCCGAGCTTCTGGGCGCGGAGCCTGACGAAATCGTCTTCACCAGCTGCGGCACGGAAAGTGACAATGCGGCCATCCGTTCGGCGCTGGCCGCGCAACCGGAAAAAAAGCATATCATCATCAGCCGCGTAGAGCACCCGGCGGTGCGCGTGTTTTGCGACCGCCTGGAAACGGAAGGATACAGAGTCACTCAATTGCCGGTGGATAAAAGCGGCCTTCTTGATCTTGAACTATTGGAAAAAAGCCTGACCCCGGAAACGGCGCTGGTCAGCCTGATGTGGGGCAACAACGAGACAGGTGTGATTTTTCCCGTAGAAGAGGCGGCGCATCTGGCGCACGATAAAGGTGCTCTGTTTCACACCGACGCGGTGCAGGCGGCAGGAAAGATTCCCATCAACATGAAAAACAACCTCATCGACATGCTTTCCCTTTCCGGGCACAAACTGCACGCCCCCAAAGGAGTGGGAGTTCTCTATCTTCGCCGCGGCACGAAGTTTACGCCCCTTTTGGTGGGAGGTCATCAGGAAAGAGGCAGGCGCGGCGGCACGGAAAACACGCCCGGCATCATCGGTCTGGGGAAAGCCTGTGAGCTTGCCCGGCAGAATCTGGTCATAAAAAGTGCCTACGTAAAGAGGCTGCGCGACAAACTGGAAAATGAACTGCTGGCAAGAATACCGCAAAGCCGTGTCAACGGCGATATTGAAAACCGGCTGCCGAACACCACAAACATCAGCTTTGAATATGTCGAAGGCGAAGCGATTCTGCTTATGATGAATGAGCTGGGTATCTGCGCCTCGTCCGGTTCGGCCTGCACCTCAGGTTCGTTGCAGCCCTCCCATGTGCTGCGGGCGATGGGCGTGCCTTTCACTATGGCGCATGGCTCGATCCGCTTCAGCCTGAGCGTTTACAACACGGAAGAAGAGGTTGATTTCGTAATTGAAAAAATGCCGCCGATTATCGGCCGGCTGCGCGAGATGTCGCCTTTCTGGGATCGGGAAGACTCATCCTGCGTTGTTCAATAGCGCCCCGCTCCACAAAGTGAGTCGCTGCGAACCATAAACTATGGACGATTATTTTCCACCACCGCCGGCCCCCCCCCTTCGACAAGCTCAGGGCAGGCTTCGACAGGCTCAGGAAGAACGGGGCAGATTAGTGGTGTGCACTTCGCGCTTTATTGCCGTTGGTTCTTAGCCTGTCGCAGCGTTCTTTAGCCTTTATCCTTAACCACGAGCCATGAGCTATTAGCTAATCCTCTAATCCTCCGGTCGCTGAGCCTGTCGAAGCGTCCCTTAACCTTTATCCTTTATCCTTTAGCCTTTAGCCTTTAGCCTTTAGCCTTTATCCTTTGTCCTCCAACCCTCCACCTCGCGGCGTGGATCGCTATGATTCTTTTGGCCCTGCTTTATGTCTTGCGCGCAATTACGTGCGCGGCCACGGCAAGAAGCTCTTCCTTTTTCCGGCAATCATCAAATATCTCCAGCTCTTGTGCCGCTTCGCGGATAAAATTATCCGCCCGCTGCATTGCATAGTCGATGCCGCCTGATTTGTGGATGAGTGTAAAGATGTTGCCGGCGACGTCGGGTGCCAGCTCTTTTTTTTCAATGGCGGCCCTCACCATTTCCCGGTCAGCTGCCAGGCAGTGTGCAAGCGTATAGATAAGCGGCAGGGTCATTTTACCTTCTTCCAGGTCCTTACCGATCGCTTTGCCGAAATCTTCCTGTGTGGCCATGTAGTCCAGCGTGTCATCGACAATCTGAAACGCCATGCCGATTTTGTAGCCGTAGTTCCTCAGTGCGGCCGCCCTGCCTTCATCGACTTGTCCCATAACCGCACCGCTTTCACAGGCGGCGGAAATAAGGACGGCGGTTTTTTTCTCGACAATGCTGAAATACTCTTCTTCGGTAAGGTTGGCGTCGCCGCTTTTCATCAATTGAAAAACCTCGC
Organism: Syntrophaceae bacterium; assembly: GCA_018056765.1. Classification (GTDB taxonomy): domain Bacteria; phylum Desulfobacterota; class Syntrophia; order Syntrophales; family Smithellaceae; genus UBA8904. Next base: position 5,645 of record JAGPFA010000009.1, on the reverse strand, counting down.
CTTCAGACATGATGTTGGTCATTTGCGACATCAGGCGGATGAGGCGTAAATCACCAGTTTCGGCCAAAAGGCTGAAGGCTTTGGAATAAAGATAATCACCCACCAGGACACTCACCGCGTTTCCCCAGACAACGTTTGCAGAAGCCTTGCCCCGGCGGACGAGCGCTTCGTCGATGACGTCGTCATGCAAAAGCGTTGCGGTATGAATATATTCAATGGCGGCCGCCAGGGGAAACCGTTCCCCGCCTGCGTAGCCGCACAGCTGCGAAGAGATCAGGTGCAGAAGCGGCCGGATTCTTTTACCGCCGCTTGCGATCAGGTGGCCGGCAACCTCGCTAATCAGTTTAATGCCGGAAGTGATATGGCGCTCCATAAAGGACTCGACCTCGGCCAGCTCGTTTTTATATTCTGCCAGTACCTCTGCAATTTCCATCTTTCACCTCATAACAGTTTGATGCAGGACTATAGGAGGAAGAAGACCTGCTTGTCAAACATCAATTAAATAATTTCCGCATAAAGGTCGTAATGATCCGCTGCGGTAATCCGGCAGCGCACAAAACGCCCTGGCACGGCGCCCCCGCCCCTGACGTAGGTGACGCCGTCGATTTCCGGCGCCTGCCTGCGGCATCGTCCGATGAAGGGATAGTCTTCTCCTTCGCTCATTGTTTCAATGAGCACTTCCTGCACCGACCCGAGCAGCTTGCGGTTGAGCTCATAAGAGATGGTTGCCTGTTCGCTCATGATGATCTCGCGGCGGCGCTCCTTTTCCCTTTGTGCGATCCGTGAGGGCATTGCGGCGGCGGCGGTTCCCTCTTCCCGTGAATAAGTGAAAACACCCAGATGGTCAAAACGGGTTTCCCTGACGAAATCAAGCAGGCGCGCAAATCGCTTTTTTGTTTCGCCGGGGAACCCGACAATCAGTGAAGTCCTCAGGGCCGCATCCGGCATGATCCCGCGGACGAGCGAAATGATGTTCTTGGTGCGATCTGCAGAAATTCCGCGTTTCATGGCGGTCAGGATGGTATCGTCAATATGCTGGACGGGAAGATCGATATAACGGCAGATTTTTTTATGGCTCGCCATGGCCTCGAGGGTGGTCTTGCCAAGATGCGCCGGATGAGTGTACATAAGCCGGATCCAGCGCAATTTGCTGATGGAGGCAAGCCCTGAGAGCAACTCCGGCAGTCCGGGTCGTGTTTTCAGGTCACGGCCGTAGGCGGCCGTATCCTGACCGACGAGGATTATTTCACGAATGCCCCGTTTGGCCATACTTTCCGCCTCGCGACAGATGTCTTCCGGCCGGCGGCTGCGCGCCTTGCCGCGCAGTGACGGAATGATACAATAGGCGCACCGGTTGGAGCAGCCTTCGGAAATTTTGAGATATGCCGTGAGCGCACCGCGAGGTAAAAGTCTTTCGTGGACGGAGCTCATCAGAAAATCAGGTTTCGTAATCACGGTCCCGCGTCTGTCGGCCTTCAGATGGCTCACGATATTGGCAACTTCGCCTGTACCGATGATGAGATCCGCCTCCGGAATTTCGCGTGCCAGATCGCTTCCGTAACGCTGTGCCAGGCAGCCTGCCACGACCAGTTTCTGTGCGCTTCCGGTTTTCCTTTTGGTCTCCCCAAGCGTTAGAATTACGTCCAGCGACTCCTCTGTGGCAGAGCGAATGAAACTGCAGGTATTGATGATAATGGTATCTGCGTCCTCGGGACGGTCAACAAGAATCATGCCCGCCTGGCAGGCCAGGCCGCCCATTACTTCCGAATCAATCAGATTCTTGGGGCAGCCCAGTGAAATGATGTGGAGCTTTCCTGAAAGATTTTTCACTGCGGGAGTTTCCGGATAAGTACCTTGCGGGGTTTGACGCCGTCGGAAGGACCGACGATGCCTTCGCGCTCCATCTGCTCGATCAGGCGCGCGGCACGATTATAGCCGATCTTCATGTAACGCTGGACCAGTGAGATTGAGGCCTGCCCCAGTTCGCTGACCAGGGCCACCGCTTCATCGTACTTTTCATCGTAGCCGTCATCTTCCTTGTGTGACTGGGCGGAATCGAAATCGAACTTATCGATCGACGCATCGTAGGTAGGCTGGCCCTGCAACTTTAAAAAATCTACCACGCGCGATATTTCGGCATCCGACAGATAAGCACCGTGAATGCGGGTAAGCCGCGAGGTGCCCGGGGGGATGAAAAGCATATCGCCTGCTCCCAAAAGCAGTTCCGCACCGGGCTGGTCAATGATCGTGCGGGAATCGACTTTTGAAGAAACCTTAAAGGAGATACGCGTCGGGAAGTTGGCCTTGATCAGTCCCGTGATGACATCGACGGACGGTCTTTGCGTCGCGAGAATCAGATGAATACCGGCGGCGCGCGCCATCTGCGCCAGGCGGGTGAGCGACTCTTCCACATCGCGTGAGGCGACCATCATAAGGTCGGCCAGTTCGTCGATCACCACAACGATATAGGGAAGGTGGACGTGTTCCACTTCGGCCTCGTCCTCGGCGGCCCCGTCGTCCCCGTGGACGGACTGCTGTTTATGTGTTTTATGTGCCACTTTTGCCTTGCTCCCGGCGCCGGTGGCCGCCAGTTCGTTGTAGGCATCGATGCTTTTCACGCCCAGCAGGCTGATGACCCGATAGCGGCGTTCCATTTCTTCCACTGTCCAGCGCAGAACCTGTGAGGCTTTTTTCGGGTCCACCACTACCGGGTGCATCAGATGGGGAATGCCTTCATAGGAGGACAGCTCCAGGCGCTTGGGATCGATCATGAGAAATTTGACGTCGTCTGGGTTTGCTTTAAACAGGATGCTGCAGATCATGGCGTTGAGTGCGACGCTTTTTCCCGAACCTGTAGTTCCGGCAATGAGCAGGTGTGGCATGCGTGCCAGATCCGTAATCACGGGCGCGCCGATAAAGTCCACGCCCAGCGCAACCGGCAGGCGCAGGGAGGAATTGGCAAAGACTTCGTGGTCAAGCACTTCCTTTAGTAAAACCGGCTCTCTTTTCAGATTGGGGATTTCGATGCCGATGACGGATTTGCCGGGTATCGGCGCCAGAATACGGATGCTCGGCGCCATGAGCGCCAGCGCCAGGTCGTCACTGAGCGTTGTGATGCGGTTGATTTTCACGCCCGGAGCCGGTTCCAGTTCATACATGGTTATCACAGGACCGGGCATGACTTCCACAACGCGGGCCTCCACACCGAAATCGGCCAGTTTTTTTTCCAAAATCCGAGAATTGGTAATCAGCTGATCACGCTTGACACGTCCGTCTTTACGGGGCGGCGTATCCAGAAGCGTTAAAGGTGGGAGCTGAAACTTACCGTCCGATTTTAGTTTTGAAAAATCAAAATGTGTTTGCTCGATTTTCCGGGGCTTCGCCTTTTTCGGTGCGCTGTCTTGTGTTTGAGTAACCGGCGGGGAAGGGATTTTGATTTTCATCCGGGAGAAAATCCCCGTGGAGAAAGCCGGCAGCCTGTCTTTGACCTTTTTAAAAAGAGAGCTTACCAGGCTGGAAAAAGATTCGCTTACCGTGACCAGTGAAAACTCGATGATGAAAAAAAGAGAAACAATGAAAATTAAAATTAAAATGATGTAGGTGCCCGCCGGATTGAAATAGCCAAGCAGGAATTGAACGATACCGGTGCCGACAAGCCCGCCTGCTTTTAGTTTTTCACCGGAGAATGTTACGCCGCCGCGGATGAGGGCGCCAAGCAGGCCGGCGAGTGACAGCGTGAAAAAGAAAAAACCGCCAAGCCGTGACTTGTCCAGGTTAAAGGAGGGATTCAGGAAAAAATTGAAGGCACCGGCAAGCAGTGCCAGAGGGATAAGAAACGAGGCGAAGCCCAAAAGGCGGATCAGCGAATCCGCCGTATAAGAGCCCACTTTTCCGGTCAGGTTGTGAGTTGCCGGTCCGTCCGGCGGCACAGCGTGCGTGAAGGAAGGATCCTGCGGGGAATAGGAAAAAAGGCAAAGAAGCAAAAAAACCGCCAGGGCCAGAAAAATGACGCCTTTGATTTCTTTTGTTCTGAGTTTCTGGTTTTGGTTTGGTTCTTCCATTAGTCTTTCGTATTTGTTTCCGGCCTGGCCTGTAAGACTCCAGGAGCGCCGGTTCTCCGGGCTCCTCTGTAGTTGGCGATAATCACGCTGCGAACTTTCTGTATCAGTTCCGGGATGTTTTCCATGGTGTATTTTTTTGTCGGCACCGGCTTGCCGATTACCATTTTCACTCTACCAGGCCTTATCTTTAAAGAGTGTCTGGGCAATATTTCCGCGCTGCCGACGATGCTGATGGGCACAATCGGCGCACCGGACTCAATGGCCAGTGAAAACATTCCCTGTTCGAAAGGTTTTACCTGTCCGTTACGGCTTATGGAGCCTTCCGGGAAGGTCATGACCGATTTTCCATCGCGGATGCGTACGGCCGCTTCCTCCATACTCAGCGCAGTCTGCTCATCGTTTTGCCGGTCTATAGCAATATGCCCCGCATATCTCATCGCCCTGCCCAGAAGAGGAACGGCAAAAAGCTCTTTGCGTGCGATCCATCTGAACTGTCCCGGAAGATACGCCAAAGTGATCAGTATGTCAAAAACGCTTTGATGATTGGCCATGAAAACCTGCGGTTTACCGAGGAGGACATTTTCACCGCCGTGCACCTCAACTTTCGTGTTGCACAGCGCCAGCATGATCCTGCCCCAGATGCCCGTCACCTTATGAACGTTGTCTTCCCGGTTGCGAAACAATGAAAAGACGATTGCCCAGAATGAGAAAAAGGCGGTCAGGGGAAGCCCCAGGGTTGCTAAAAGCGCCGAATGAATCATATATTTGCTTTCCTTGCTCTGGTTTGCAACGGTTTGATGAATTTTTACTCGATAAAGTTATTGAAGTCAACCGTGATTTCCGCTAGTTTCACATCGGTTCGCCTCTTCAGGAGGCCGGATTTTCAGTGCGGTTGCCCATGCCCGTTGCTTTGCTAAACCGTCTGACCGTTTTTGCGGCGATGGGCAGGATAATATTGACGTGCCGGTTTTTCATGAGCAGGGAATTGAGAGACGGCGGCCGGAAAGAAGCTTCAATGTATAGAGGTTTTGCAATGAAACAGTCCGCATCAATCGTTGTTTTAACTCTTCTGGCAGTGTTAATGAGCGCTCCGAAGGCATATCCGCAAAGTTCTTCCGTATGGATGGTCAAAGGACAAAAAGCCAATGTTTATCTGGCGGGTGCCTGCCATGTTCTTCGTGCCTCGGATCATCCGCTGCCATCCGTCTTTGAAAAGGCCTATGCCGATTCCGGACGCGTTTTCTTTGAAGCGCCTCCCGGCGATCTGGAAAGCCCCCTTTACACGCAAAAGCTCATGACCATTGCCGTCTATGCGGATGGCACAACACTCAGGCATCATCTCAAGCCGGCGGTTTATGAAAAGGCACGGAAATTTTGCCGGACGCGCGGTTATCCTTTTGAGCAGTACCAGCTGTTCAGGCCCTGGATGCTTTCCATGATGCTGACCATGCAGGAGCTTGCACGTATCGGTGTGGAGGCCGATTTCGGCGTGGACCACGTCTTTTATCAGCGGGCGCTCAAGGACGACAAGCCCACCGGCGGACTGGAGTCGGCCGAAGATCAACTTGATTTTCTTAATATGCT
>JAGPFA010000059.1 GCA_018056765.1 Syntrophaceae bacterium | reverse complement strand
AAGAAAATGCGGCTGCAATGCGCAACAACGGAAAAATCAATTTTGCAACTTTCTGGAAAATGGAGTTGCAATTTTATGGAAAAATGATTTGCAACTTTCTGGAAAAATGTCTTGCAAAAAACACAAATATGAACAGTTCTTTCAAAAAGGCGAATGTCGCATTATGCCTTCAGCGCGTTCATCCACACCGTACCCTCACATATTGTGGCAAAATATTCTTGACTCACAAGTGTCCGCTTCTTATACTCCGACCAAAAAAGCAAGTTCTTATCAATAATATTAGAGATGGTTTATTAATACCGCGGCTGCGGGACGAGTGTTAATTCGCCGTAGCCTGATACGAGGTGGTTGATTAAAAGAGAAATGCAATATGGACTTTTCGTTGTGGCGGAAAATTGCGCGATTCTTCGGCCTGAATAAAAATATTGTGGGGCTGCTGCTCATGGTGGTCCTTGTCGGCCTGGGCGAAAGAATGGCAGAACGCTTTTTGCCGATTTACCTCATGGCTTTAGGCGGCGGCGCTATGACCATCGGCCTGCTGGGCGGTCTGACCAACCTGATTTCCGCGCTTTACTCCTTTCCCGGCGGTTACCTGAGTGACCGTCTGGGGTATAAAAAGGCCTTATTGATCTTCAACCTGATCTCGCTTGTCGGTTACGGCATTGTTATTATTTTCCCTTACTGGCAGGCAGTGATTATCGGCGCACTCTTTTTTCTGGCCTGGTCGGCCATATCACTTCCGGCCACCATGAGCCTGGTCTCCGATGTCTTGCCTCAGGACAAACGCACCATGGGCGTTACCCTGCATTCTCTGGTGAGACGGGTGCCGATGGCGCTGGGCCCGATTTTCGGCGGCGTGCTCATCGGCATTTACGGTGAAAAAGACGGTGTTCGTCTGGCTTTTGCCGTGGCTTTTTTACTAGGCATTGCATCCATTATCCTTCAGCAAAAAATGATTGTTGCCGACTCTCCGAAAGGCCAGGAGGAAAAAAGGCCTTCGCGTCTCTGGCGTTATATGAGCCCGGCACTGCGCAGTTTGCTGATATCGGATGTTCTCATCCGTTTTGCCGAACAGATTCCTTACGCCTTTGTCGTGGTCTGGTGCATCAAATACAATGGTATCACCGCCACCCGGTTCGGCCTGCTCACGGCCATTGAGATGATCACGGCCGTTCTGGTGTATATTCCGGTTGCCTGGCTGGCCGACCGTTCCACAAAAAAGCCGTTTGTCGTCATCACCTTTATCAACTTCACCCTGTTCCCGCTGATTATTTTATTTTCTCATAGCTTCTGGATGATGGTGGTGGCCTTCATCATCCGGGGGTTAAAGGAATTCGGCGAGCCCACGCGCAAAGCGTTGATCATGGATCTGGCGCCGGAGGGGAAAAAGGCGGGCATGTTCGGATTGTATTACTTGATCCGGGACGTTATTGTATCGGTAGCTGCCTTTGGCGGCGCATTTCTTTGGGAAATCTCACCGCAGGTCAATTTTCTTATGGCCTTTGCCTGCGGAGTGGCGGGTACGATTTATTTCTGGATTTTCGGCAGAGATTTGAAAAGCAATTGAACACCGTTGGTGCGCTTCAGGATTATCAATGGAAGCAACTTTACCTGCCTGCTCCCCTACCGACCATGTCGTAATGACAAATAACAGTACTGAGAGCTTTGCACAGCACTACGTAACGGCAATGTCGCGACCTGTTTCTGAGACAATGTCTCAAATCACGGATTCATTACACTACAGGGCGACAACTCATTGTTTGTTGATACCTTACTTGTCGCCCACTCTCCAGAAGTACTGTATTACCCATCAATAGTCGCGCAAAATTGACTTCTGCAGAAAACGGATTTCAATCTCCCATGATCTGCACGATTATGTCCCGGTGCCTTGCGCAGTTATCGAAGTCTATGAAGACTACCTGCTGCCATGTGCCAAGTGTCAGCTTGCCGTCAACCACAGGGATGGTCAGGGAGGGTTTCATCAATGCGGCACGGACATGAGAAAAACCATTGCCGTCTCCCCATCTCTCATCATGTTTGTAGGGGATGTTTGACGGGGCGATTCTTTCAAGGGCGTCTTTCAAGTCCTGCAAAGCACCTGGTTCATACTCTATGGTTGTTAGTGCTCCCGTGGAACCAGGGCAGAAAAGCGTGACCAGCCCATTGACAAGCTTCGAGCGCTTGAGGATGGAAAGCAGTGGGGGTGTAATGTCAACAATATCACAGTAACCTTTTGTATCAATTGAAATGGATTCTGAAAAGATCATTAAGCTACTCCTTGGTCTTGATCATCGATGCCTGTACTCTTTCCTTTAATCTCTTTCTAAATTCCCTTGGTCTCTCATATTCAGGTAAAGCCCAGATTCCTCTTTTTGCGGCTCGGGCCTCTTTCTCTATTTTCAAAAATTCCGATTTGTAGGGTTTCTTGCGATATTCAATGAAGGCTTCCGCGAATCCTTCTTTTATCATTTCAATATTTATGCTCCTTTCATTTAACCAGACCATTCAGACGTCTCAATGATATTTGTCAAATTCAATAATGTCCACTTTAACCTGTTTTCCCATTACCTTGTTTTCAAGTGCCTTCCGCGAAGCATCTCCATAAGGCTGACCTGGAATATTGACCTGACCAGTACGATTATCCCAGATTACGCAATAGAAAATAATTTACAAAAAAACAGCCATTGCGGGGGCAAAGCAACGAAACAATCTCATATAATCAATGACTTAGGTTGCTTCTCTTCGCACGTAAAGATGATCTTTCCGGGATTTAATGCTCTATTGCGTAATCTGGGTTTAAGAAATTGCTGCGGTGCCACGAAGCATCTCCATAAGGCTGACCTGGAATATTGACCTGACCAGTACGATTATCCCAGATTACGCAATAGAAAATAATTTACAAAAAAACAGCCATTGCGGGGGCAAAGCAACGAAACAATCTCATATAATCAATGACTTAGGTTGCTTCTCTTCGCACGTAAAGATGATCTTTCCGGGATTTAATGCTCTATTGCGTAATCTGGGTTTAAGAAATTGCTGCGGTCCCACGCTCCTGATCTACCGTTAGCTCGACTGCAGCGATCTGAAAAACGGCTTCCCCCGCGGGAATAATAGGGACAGCGCCCGGTTATCAAACCTGTTTCTCAGATCTTAAAAGCAGCCATCAGTTGGGGGATTTTGGGTGGACACCCGGGATTTTATGGATAAACTGGCGGAAGTGCATGGGAATCGAACCCACCCGGGACGGTTTTAGCGCCCCGCACCGGATTTGAAGTCCGGGAGGCCCACCAGTGACCTTGGCACTTCCTACAGGAATCAGTCCCCTTGCCTTTAACTTGAAAGCTGACTGTCTGTCAACAGTGAAATGGCCGGCCGGATCAGCCGATGAGGTCAAGCAGCGTCTGCTGCATTTTATCCGCTGTTTTTATCGAAAGGATATTCGCCTCAAAGGCGTAGCGAATGACCATCTGGTCAACAAGTTCGTGGGCCAGATTAACATTTGATGATTCCAGTTCCTCGCCTGTTTTTTCATTTGTGCCGTAAACCAGGCCCGGCTCGTTCATCGGTTCAATGGTCACGCGGATGCCGCCTTGCACTTCTTCGAGCATGTGGGTCCGGCTTCTTTTGAATCCGTCCGTATTGACATTGGCTATGTTATGGGCATTGACATCCATTTTGATGTCGAGCGCCCGCAGGGCGGACAAAGCTGTGTTGAATGACGTGGACATAAAAGCCTCCTAAATTCACATTGAATAAATCGGCATGTCTGGTCAAAAACTTGAGCCTCAATTCAATTTAAGTAAATCTTCCGGTTTATCAAACAGATGGTCGGGGCCCGCGGCAAGCATTTTGTCTTTGGTGTGCCAGCCCCAGGTGACTCCGACGGTTTTTACACCCGCCTCCCGCCCTTCCCTGATGTCGCCTGCGGTATCGCCGATGTAATAAATGTCGTGTTTTTCCACATGGTATTTGTCGATGATGTACAGGATTTTGTCTTTTTTACTCAGCATGAAATCAGAACCGAGCACGTCGTCGAAAATGCCGTCGAGCCCGTACAGGTCAAGCGCCTCCTGTATGGTCGGCGTGTCGTTGGAGGAAATGACCACCATGGGATGATTTTTCTTGAGTTCGCGAAGCACCGGGCCGACCGCCGGGAAGGGGCGCATGTCGACATAGTTGATTTTGGCCAGTATTTCGACCGAGGCGTTCATGAATTTGTCGAGGTCAACTCCTTTTTCCACCAGTGATTCGTAGAAGTTCCCGTCAAAAAGCTCCAAAAATTCCTCCCGCCCGCGTGCCAGAGGCTGGCCGATGACATCCAGGCAATCGGTAACGGTTTTTTCATAAACATCAAGCGAATCGACAATGACACCATCAAAATCAAAAAGAAAAAATTTCATTTGTTTTTGCCTCTCTTGTAAAGGCGTCCGAGCCTGCGTGTATCAGGCCGGGAAATCGCGCCTTTTTCAGTAATAATCGCGGTAATGAGTGATGCAGGTGTCACATCAAAGGCGGGATTATATGCCTTCATGCCTCCCGGCGCCACGGGCATACCACGAAATCCGGTCACTTCGACCGGTGCCCGCTCCTCGATGGGGATCTCTGCTCCCGTTTTCATGGTAAAATCAAAGGTGGACAGGGGGGCTGCCACGTAAAAAGGGATGCGGTGCGCCGCCGCCAGTACCGCCAGTGAATAGGTGCCGATTTTGTTGGCCGTGTCTCCGTTGGCGGCGATACGGTCGGCTCCGACAATAACCTTGTCGATGCGTCTTTGCTGCATCAGAAAACCGGCCATGTTGTCCGTAATCAGTGTGGCGGGAATTTTTTCTTTTTTCAACTCCCACGCCGTCAGTCTGGCGCCCTGCAGCACCGGCCTGGTCTCATCAACAAAGACCGAGATTTTTTTCCCCGC
>JAGPFA010000008.1 GCA_018056765.1 Syntrophaceae bacterium | reverse complement strand
GTAAGTAAATCTTATCTGGATTTCAACAAAGGTCGATCTTACGAATGTCCCTAATTTCCTTGCTCTTTTCCATTAAATTCTCTATTGCTACGCAATAGAATTTTTAGCCTATTGCGGATTCTGGGATTATTTCTTTTGCGACATAAGATCACATCAAAAAGTTTACCTTATCCGACAACAAAATTTATCGTTTTGTACTAATACCACAGGCGGAGCTCTCAGAGCAATCCACATTTAATATTACCGGGATTTTCGATACCATATAAAATGAATGGCTTGCACCATGCGGCACAAAAAGGTTATATTAGAAGAATGAATGACCAGGCGATGAGAGCAAAAGCTCAAACAAGTCAATTCGAAGAAATTCTTGATGCACTGAAAAAGGCCGCGTCTGGTGACTATTCGGTAAAACTAAACACCACATCGGAAAATAATGAATTAAGCCAAATCGCCCTTGCGGTAAATGATCTGCTGAAATCTGCACATGACCGTATTTCAAAGGTCCTGGCCGCGGCGGAAAACTCCGCCAAAAACGCAGAACGCTACCGCCATATCCTGGACAACATTGAAGAAGGATATTTTGAGGTCGATCTAAAAGGCAATCTTCTTTTCTTCAACGAAACATCCATACGCTATTTGGGCTACACACAGGATGAGGCCAGGGGCATCAATTTCAAAAATCTGACAGATGAGACAAACGCCCAAAAAGTCTATGAAGCCTTTCATGAGGTGTTTGTGACCGGAAAGCCGGTCAAGGGCTTCGACTGGCAAATCCTCAAAAAAAACGGCGAGCCCATCAGTGTAGAGGCCTCGGTGTCACTGCTTCGTGATGAGGCCGGACAGCCCTGCGGCTTCCGGGGTATCGTTCGCGACGTATCCGAAAGGCTTCGTTCACAAAAAGAGCTCAAACAAACCAAAGAGCGCTATCAGACCATTTTGGATATCACAGCAGAGGCCTACCTGGAAGAGGATCTTGCCGGCAGGATCACTTTTGCCAACGATACGGCCTGCCGCATGTTTGGCATGCCACGCGAGGAGCTCGTCGGCAAGAGCTATCGCGAACTGGTCACGCCGGACATTGCCGACAATTTCCAAGAGATTTTTGCCAATATCTATAAGTCGCGAAACCCCGCGCGGCTGACAGACTTCGATATCGTGCGCCCGGACGGCTCTGTGGTTACTTTTGAAATCAACGCCACTCTCAAATATAACCACGAGGGGATCCCTACCGGCTTTCGCATCATGATGAGTGATTCCACCGCAAAGAAAATAGCGGAAGAACACCGCCGCAAAAGCGAGAAAAAGTATCACAACATTCTTGAAATCATGGGAGAAGGCTATATCGAGACAGATACAAACGGCGTTATTTCCTATCTCAATGACACAGCCTGCAGCCTCATCGGCTATCCGCGCGAAGAGCTTGTGGGCAAAAGGTTCGTCGAGTGTTACCCCTCCAGCGCTGCAAGCCTTAGCCACAGAATTTATGAGGACATTTACAAAACAGGCAGGCCCAGATTCCTGATGGACTATGAAGTGAAGGCCCGCGACGGTTCCGTACGAATCCATCAGCAAAATGTGGCACTGCTCACCGATGAAGCGGGCCGGCCGGAAGGATTCCGTATTCTCATCCGGGATGTCACCCAGCATAAAAAAGCGCAGGAGGCGCTCAGGGAAACGGAGACCAAATACCGTCATATGCTGGAAACGATAGACGACACTTATCTGGAAACAGACCTCGCGGGCAATCTCGTTTTCTTCAATGATTCACTATGCCGCGTTTTGGGCTACAAACGCGAAGAGTTGCAAAACGCCGGTTACAAAATGATCTCGCCTCCGGAAAACGTCGCTAAAATATTTCATGACTTTAATGAAATTTTTAAAACAGGCAAAACCAGGCATTTCCGGGAACACCAATTGATCGCCAAAAACGGCAGCGTCATCTATATGGATATGAACATTTCCCTTCTGTATGCAAAAGACGGAACGCCTTCCGGGTTTTGCTGCTTCGGCAGTGACGTCACGGAAATGACTCTGGCCAACCGCAAAATTGCGGAAAATGAAAGACGTCTGCGCGCAATCGCTGATAATGTCCGCGACATCATCTGGACGATGGATTTCGACCTGCGCTGGACTTATCTGAGCCCCGCTGTTTTCCATATGACCGGCTTTACACCGGAGGAAATTGCCGGCATACCTCTTAAAATGATTGCCCCTCCCTCTGTCCAGCAGATGGTGCGCGAGGAACTGCAAAAAGAAATGGAGAGACGTTCCTCCCCAATACCACCGGAACAGTTAAAACCTTTAACTTTTGAAATTGCTCTATGGCATAAAAACGGCACACGTATCTGGACGGAGGTCAGCGTTAACTTCAACCGGGATGAAAACGGCAGGCCCTTCGAAATCGTCGGTGTAACCAGGGACATTACGGAAAGAAAAAAGGCGGAAGAAGTAAGGAAGAAGCTCGAGGCCCAGCTCACACAGGCACAGAAAATGGAGGTCATCGGGCGTCTGGCCGGCGGCGTGGCACACGACTTCAATAATATGCTCAGCGTCATTTTGGGCTATGTGGATCTGGCAAAACTGAGGCTGGTCAGACAGCATCCGGTATTAAAAGACATTGCTGAAATTGAGAAAGCGGCCCTTCGTTCACGCGATATCACCACACAACTGCTGGCCTTCTCGCGCAAGCAGATCGTTGAGCCTAAAGTCATCGATCTTGACGAGCTGATCGGACACTCTCAAAAAGCAATGATCCGCCTCATCGGGGAAGATATCCGGCTGGAAGTCATCCGCCCCTCTAAACTGTGGCCTGTAAAAACCGACCCGTCACACATGGAACAGATCCTCATGAATCTGGCGGTCAATGCACGAGACGCAATGCCCGGCGGCGGCAAGCTGATTATACAGACGGAAAACATTGAACTTGACAAGTCTGATTATACATCACATGCCGTGACCGCACCTGGTAAGTATGTCCGCCTTACGGTCAGCGACAACGGCACGGGAATAGACAAGGAGACAATAAATTATATTTTTGAGCCTTTCTTCACCACCAAAGAAGCGGGCAAAGGCACGGGCCTGGGATTGGCCACGGTATACGGCATTGTCAAGCAAAACGACGGCTTCATTAATGTATACAGCGAACCCGGCAAAGGGACCAGCTTCACCATCTATCTGCCGCGCGCCCAGGGAGAAAAAGATCCCCCCGTTGAACAGGTCATTGAGCCCGGCCCGTCAGGCACGGGCTGTATCCTGTTGACGGAAGATGATGCCACAGTACTGCGTATCGCCCAGAAAATGCTCAAATCAATAGGATATACGGTAATTCCGGCCTCAAGCCCGGAGGAAGCCATCTCCTTGTGCCAGGACAGCCAACTGCATATCGACCTTGTGCTCACCGATATCATTATGCCGGGGATGAACGGCGATGAGCTGGTGAAAAGGATAAGACAGATCAGGCCGGGCATGAAAGCTCTTTATATGTCGGGGTATGCATATGATGTGATCGCCAGCCGCGGCATCCTCAAGGATGGCGTGATGTTTATACAAAAGCCTTTCACGATGAAAACCATAGGTGAGAAAGTGGCACAGGCCATGGAAGCGAACGAATAAGGAAAACAGCTATTAATCTGCTAAACTCATCTACATGGCCGTGATCATCTTAACAAACCGGTTCTGAATCAGATAAACTTTCTCCTCCACCTCCAAACGGAAAAACGCTTCACGGGAATTGAGAAAATCCGACAGGCGGGAGTGTGTTTCCGGCAGGGCAAAGGACACCTTTCCGCTGAGCTTGCGGCCATCGAGCATGTGAATGATGACGGGAACCTGCTTGTAGCCGGGGAAAAAACTGTCTGCCGAATCTTCTTCTATATAGACCATCATCATGTTTTCTTTTCTCAGAAGCACGATCTCGCCCGAATCCGACTCGAAAGGAATGTAGTTCCTGTCCTTGGCCAGCAGTTCGGTAATGAGCTCGCCGCCCTCGCGGAAAGCCGACACGGCGGAAACAAAAAAGTATCCGTTCATTTCGCTCCCTTCAGGGAAAAATACGGTGGCTCTTTTTTTGATTGTTTCAATTTTCAGTTGCATTGTACCTCCCGTGCTTGATTTATCAATACAGTCTCAAATCAATTATTGGCGCCCGCCTCATCGGCAATGCGCGCACCTTCCATCAGCAGAGACATGGCGCTTTCAAAAACATTGCGTGCCGGCACAGTGGTGCACGACCTGATTTCAAATTCACCCTCCAGCCAGGTCATCATTTTGTAAAAAGCATCCTGCCCTTCAAGATCCTGGGCCTGCGCGTAAATAATATCGCCCTGCTGAATATAAATCACGCCTTTTTTGCCTCCGCTGATCAACTGAATTTCAACATCTTTTTCTCCCGTGGTCAAACTTTGAATAATGTCGGTGAAACTCATGTCCTTTAAAGTTCCGGTAATGCCGCTGCGGGCCCCCCGCGAGCTCTTCAAGGCGAGCATATTACGGATTTTGATCGACAGCATCTCCAGGTCTGGCGGCTTGAGAAAAAAATCGTCCGCCCCCGCTTCCAGGCAACGGGTGGCCAATCGATCGCTTTGCTCAGCGGTAAGAAAAAAAAAGGGGATATGGGCTGTGGCGCTGTTTTCCCTCATGGCTCGGCAAAAGCGCATCCCTTCCGTTCCCGGGAGATTAACCTCGGAAATAACCAGATCCACTCCCTCTTCCAGAATTATTTTCGACGCAGCTTTGGCGTCCGCAGCAGCGGCCACATCATAGCCATCGTTGCCAAGACGCAGAGCCAGAGCTGATTCCCGGTGAAATTCCGGATCGACGATCAGGACGCGCCGCCTGGCCCGTCCCGCATCTTTTAAAAACTCTTCGTCCCTTATCACACTCAAAAAAGTCTCCAGGAGCGATCGCCCCCCGGACGAGTCCTGCGGCCAGTCCAATTTTCTGCGCAGCTGGTCGATATCGCCCGCCATCTCCGGGTGGTGTTTTTTAAGATCCTGATACCGCTGCACAAGACGAAGAATACGTATCTCCATACCGGCCGTGGAAACATCCGCCCCGGGCTGGTCATATATCCGGCTTATCGGATAGGGACAGGGCATCTGCTCATAAAGGGCCCGGCCGATCCCCGGTGTTGAAAGCCACGCCGCCAGCACGGCTCCATCAACCACGGTTACCGGCAACCCCAGACGCATGGCCAGAAGCTTGCAATATCTGGCTGTGGCAATAATCTGGCCGAGTTCCTCGCGGTCATCTTTCAGAGCCTTACGGATGACAAAAGAAACCAGCGCCAGAAGCGCTTCGCTCATCTGATTATAAGGATATTCCTGCCCCAGCAGCATATTTCTGATGTTGTAAAAAGTCATAAAAGAGGCGGCCATGCCATCGGGCAAATGACGCAGCGTTCCTCCCTGTGACCTGAAAGCACGCACATTGACCACCATTCTGTCTGCCGGCTCTTCTTCTATTGCCTTTATCGCCTCCTTGATCGAAGAGACCCAGCGCACTTTGGAAAACCCTTCCCGCCGCAAAAGCGTCATGATCGCCCGCGATCTCTCCATGTCCGGCTCCAGGAGCAATATTCTGCCGCCGCTTTTGATCTCTTCATCCAGATCAAGCGATTCCTGACTTTTTCCGTCCTTCGATACAATAGCAAACCCATGCGGCAGGAATAATTCCGGACCTGGTACATACGGCCGCCCCTTATAATGAACGTCAATCGCCATGCGTATTTCCGATTTCGACGCAACGACCGTATCATAAGAGGTGGTTAAAGAAATTGCCTGCCGGAGGTTTTGCATCAAGCCCGCGTCGGACGGATCATGGACCGCCACCGAAAGCGTATCCGACCTGACATCGTAAGCCACAGGAAACACCATCAGCGCTTCCGCAACCTTCAGCGGCACCTTGGTGCGGGCAATGTCGGCGGGGGGCTTCTCCAATAACGACATGTATGGCTTTTGAAATATTTCCGACAGACACTGTCCCATCTGCTGATAATTCATGAGTTTGAGAAAAACCACCGCTTCGCCCAGCCCCATACCGGTTGTCAGGGCGTAATCTTCCGCACGCGCCGCCTCATCGGCGGAAATCTTTCCGGAATCGATCAGGTAATTTTTCAACAGGGTATCATCCATAAAAACTACTCTATTCTGCTGGTATAAATATCCGCCTCTTCCTGTGTGATTACCCCGTCCGTAACAAGCTTTTTAATATGGTCATTCATCGTCTGCATGCCGATGTTTTTGCCCGTTTGCATGACTGAAAGAACCTGAAATGTCTTCCCCTCGCGAATCAGGTTTTGAATTGCCGGCGTGCAAATCATTACTTCCAGAGCGGCGATCCTGCCCTTGCCGTCTGCTCTTCTCAGGAGGTTCTGTGAAACAACGCCCTTGAGCGACTCACCCAGCATGGTGCGGATCTGTGCCTGCTGCGTGGTAGGAAAAACATCAATAATCCGGTCCACCGTCTTGGGGGCGCTCGAGGTGTGCAGAGTTCCGAGAACTAAAAGTCCGGTTTCCGCCGCCGTCAGGGCCAGTTGAATAGTGTCCAGATCCCTCATCTCCCCCACCAGAATGACATCCGGATCCTCCCTGAGCGCTGCCTTGAGGCCGGAGGCGAAACTTTCCATATGGAATCCCAGCTGCCTCTGATGAATCAGACACTTGCCTTTTGGATGAATGAATTCGATTGGGTCCTCCAGCGTAATGATATGATGATCTTTTTCCTTGTTGATAAGATCAATCATCGCCGCCAGGGTCGTCGATTTACCTGAGCCGGTCGCCCCGGTAACCAAAACAAGCCCCTTTTTAAGTCGAGTAAGTGAATAGACCGCCTCCGGCATGCCCAGATCACGAAGCGTCCTGATGCTGGTCGGGATCACACGGAAAGCGCCGCCATATCCTTTGCGCTCCATAAAAATATTGCCGCGAAACCTGGCCACACCTTCGAGCTCGTACGCAAAATCGATATCTTTTTTTTCCTTAAGCAATGCCAGTGATTTTTCGTCGAGCATCTCCAGCAGCAAAACCTCAACTTCCTCCGGTGTCAAGTCATGATATTTTGTGCGCTGCAGCTCGCCCATGATACGCAACAAGGGTGGTTCACTCACGCAAATATGAAGATCGGAAGCCCCATACTGCATGATCATTTTTAAAAGAACATCGATTTTGGCCATGAATTTCCTTTATTTTTTTAATTTCGCAAGCAAACCGCAAAGTTAAGCGTGCCGGCGCGGTTGATGGATAAGAATTTGTTATCATTGGCATTATAGGGTTTAGCATCCTGCAAGTCAACAGGAAATGGTAAATAAGGGCAAAGTGTATTGGTCAGCTGCACATAAAGTAAGGCGCCCCTGGTCATTTTTTTGTTCCAAACCCTGTAAAGAAGCCTTGTGTCCGGCAGACGGAAACTGCCCCTGGCGCAGAAAATACATTTTTAAATTTTGTACAATCGCACTCGACGCTCCATTGAATGAGGGCTTGCCAAAGGGAGTGTGGCAAGAGGGATATTTAATATTCATAAAGATATTCAATGTATACGATAACAAAAGACAAAGGTTGAGAGTTTTGCAAAATCCTGCGTAACCGGCAATGTCGTCATACCGGCGAAGGCCGGTATCCAGAATATAAGGAGCAAATAGCGCATGGCTCGTAGCGCATGGAGGGTTAGAAGATTAGATGATTAGCAGTTTAGAGAATTGGAGTGTTAGATGAATGGTGGATGGGGGATAGCAAATAGCTCATGGTCAACGGTAACGTATTTAAAACCCCGTTCGCCCTGAGCTTGTCGAAGGGCCTGCCCTGAGCTTGTCGAAGGGCCTGCCCTGAGCTTGTCGAAGGGGGGGTGAGCGGGAATATGATTCTCCGTTCATGGTTCGACAGGCTCACCACGAACGGGCAATAAAGCTTAGCACGAACGGTCAGTAAAGCTTAGCACGAACAGTCAGTAAAGCTCACCACGAACGGGCAGTAAAGCTTAGCACGAACGGGCACTAAAGCTCACCAC
The DNA here is from genome assembly GCA_018056765.1 of Syntrophaceae bacterium. Lineage (GTDB taxonomy): Bacteria > Desulfobacterota > Syntrophia > Syntrophales > Smithellaceae > UBA8904. Next base: position 66,801 of record JAGPFA010000008.1, on the reverse strand, counting down.
GAACGGGCATTAAATTTTACTACGGTCATTAGAATTCAGCACCAACGGTAGAGGAGGTGTGCCTTTGGCTGTAAGACACAGGTTTTACACAATATGCGTCTACCTCTGTAGAATCTGCCGCATCGCTCGTACCAGCTCCTCTTTTTCAAACACTTTTTCAATGGCGTCGCCGATGGCCAGAGCTGCCTGATCGCCTAACCTGCCCTCAGAAAACATTATATGATCCAGTGATGTCGTTGCCTGAACTGCAACCTGATTAACAATTTTTTTATTGACGGAATCTGCCAGGTACAGGGTCATCTTTAATTTCGTGGTGTAGGTATTGGTAGGAAATGATTTGCGGCAATTGATCTCCATTTCCTCAATCACACCTCCGATCAGGAGCTTACCCGTTACCGCCTGCTGCATTGTCTTTTCCTGCAAATCCCATTTAGGACCAACGGAAGAAACATTGTAGCCGGCTTTGCGCAGGTATTGTCTCACGCCTTCCGCTACCGCCATTGTCGGGCGGGTATGTCTGGGCAAGACCAGAACTTTAGCCCCGCTGCTTTCGATCACCCGTCCGATCACCAGCGGATCGTCAAGTTTACGGGCGTCCGTAAATTCGACAACATGAATAATGGACTGCAGGTCCTTATGGGCAGGTTGCAAAAAATCCGGCACATGCGCGTAAGTCGGGTCATAATTGATTTCAATGGAATAAATTCCAGTAGTTGCACAACCGGAAAGACCCATAACCAAAGCCAAATAAATAATTAACAGATAGTTTATTTTAACCCTGTTCATCTTTCCCTCCTTATTTTTTCCCTTCCAACCCAGCTTATAGCGATCCATTCCACGGTGTGGAGTTTTGTTTTGGTCTAACTTGCTAGGCCGGTTGTGATATTGAAGTTAATCAGAAGCTCACTTCGCAGGTCACTTGTCACAGGCCTTTTCCTGGTCAAGACTGTGGACAAACAGCCCGCTGCGCAGCTTCGGCTCAAACCAGGTGGACTTGGGCGGCATAATTTTGCCTGCGTCCGCCACTTTCATGATTTCTTCCATGCTGGTGGCATAAAGCGAAAAGGCGACGGCGTATCCGTCCTGATCGACAAGTTTCTCCAGCTCATTCATCCCCCGGATGCCGCCGATAAATTTAATCCGGTCATCGGTGCGCGGATCGTCAATGCCGAGAATGGGCGCAAGCAGATGATCCTGCAAAATGGCTGCGTCAAGGCTGGCTACCGGGTCCCGGTCATCGTAGGCACCCTCTTTGATGGTGAGGCAATACCACTTACCTGAAAGATACATCCCAAAATCATGCGGACGCTCAGGCGATCTGGAGGTAAAATTTTCGGACACGGAAAAACGGCCGCGAATTTTTTGTTTAAATTCTTCCGGAGTCAAACCATGTAAATCCTTCACCGCACGGTTGTAGTCCATCACCTTCAGTTGATCATGGGGGAAAAAAACGGCGAGAACCATGTCTGACTCCTGCGGCCGACCCTCACGTCGTCTTTGACGCGCTACGGCAGCACCGGCCGCGGCGCGATGGTGGCCGTCCGCAATATAAAGGGCGTCCACGCGGGCAAATTCGCTTTTAATGGTTTCTATTTGTTGCTCCTGGTCCACTACCCAGGCCGTGTGCCTCACTCCATCATCGGCCGTGAAATCATACTCAGGTTTGCCCGCTGAAATTTTTTGGACGATTTCATTGATGCCCGAACGAGATCTGTAGCTGATAAACACGGGACCGGTCTGCGCGTTAACGTAAGCAACATGCCTGGTGCGGTCATCTTCCTTGTCCTGACGGGTAAGTTCGTGTTTCTTGATTTTTCCTTCGTCATATTCCGCCGCGCTCATTACGCCGACAATCCCCGTCTGTATCTGCTCGCCCATCTGCTGGCGGTAAATGTAATAACAGTCAGAATCGTCCTGCCGAAGGATCCCGTCTTTTAGTAATTTACCAAAGTTTCTCTTCGCCGCTTCGTAGATAATCGTATCGTCCGGAGATGTGCCGTCCGGCACGTCGATTTCCGACTTTTCCACATGCAGAAAACTCAAGGGTTTCCCCTCCACCACCTTTTTTCCTTCATCCCTTGTCATCACATCGTAGGGCAGGGCCGCTACCTGAGAGGCGTATTGCAAAACCGGACGAATTGCCCGAAAAGGTAATACCAAAGCCATATACAATCTCCTTTGATTCAAAAATACGGTTGACAGCATCTAACACAATGGCATAATCCGGGCAATATTTAATTGATATAAAAATCAGGGAAAAGAAAGGCACTAAGGAAAAGAATGGAAAGTACGCTCGTTTTTATTCACGGTCTGGAAAGCACGTCGCAGGGGAACAAAGCGCAGTATTTCCGGAAATATTACCCGCAGATGATCATTCATGACTATCGGGGAGATTTTCCGACCAGAATGCAAAAGCTCGGAAACGTTCTTCAGAATAAAAACGACCTGATCCTGGTGGGGTCAAGCTACGGGGGACTGATGGCGGCCAGTTATGCCCTGGACAATGAACAGAGCATAAAAAAACTTGTCCTGCTTGCTCCCGCACTCAACATCGAAGGGTTTGAAAAGGCAGTAAAACAAAAACTTAAAATCCCGGTGATCATCTATCACGGTACCAATGATGAGGTCGTGGAACCTTCCGACGTTTACCGGATCGCCAAAAATTCTTTCGAAAAGCTGGAGTATCACTTAGTAGAAGACGACCACCCCCTGACGAAGGTATTCCCCTCTCTTCCCTGGCCGGAGCTCCTGGAGCAGAAAGGATAAGACTTTTTCAGTCTTCGTAAAAGGCTTCCACCATCTCCAGATACTGGGCAAGCAGCTTGCGGCTGACGACAAAAATATGGCCGATGTTTTTTTCGATAACCCTGTTTAAATGTCCGCTGGTGAAGGGGACGTTTCCCTTGCCCGTCATACCCCAGATCTGGCCGGCCACGCAGGAGCCGGCAGGAGCGATGGGGTCTCTGGAGCCCTTGTAGTCGAAAATACGGACTCCGGCTTTTTTCAATATCTCCATGTTAACGGGTCTGCCATCCAATTCAGGGTTCGTGGAAGGCAGGCAGTAGGTTCCCTCGTAAATCTGGTTGCCGATAAACACATTCTGAATCCACTGAATATGGGCGGTGACGGGGAATTTTGTCCCGTGAGTAAGCCAGTATAGAAAAGGCGCAGCGTCGCTGATTGCCTCCCTTTTTTCGGCGCGCCCGTAAAATCCCAAAACTACCGTGTACTGCACGCCAGGCTGGATTTCATTCATTCCCGCTTCGATGACCTGCGGTGGTATATTAACCGCGCCGAAAAGTTCTTTCATCAGATAGGGATCATAGTCACGACGGATAAGTCTGCGAATCGGTGCGTGCCCGCTTTCCTCATCATCGAATTTCACCGGCGAGGCCATCAGGGCCACTTTTTTTATATCCATCTTTTTTCCCGCCGCGAGTCTTTCTTCGGCACGTCGCGCCAGATAGGGCATGATCAGCGTACCCCCCATGCAGTAAGCCATAATATAAATCTCCGAGCGGGGATGCCGTTTTTTCAGCAGGTCGATGTAATAATCGGGAATGGTCTTACCGTAAAAATCCAGTCCCAGTTCCGTCTCCTCCCAGCCGGGATCCCCGTGATCGACCATATAAATCTCGTACCCTTTTTTCAACAGAGCCTCGACCACCGATTTCCCGGATGCCAGATCGAACAGTTCCGGTTTATTGATGAGCGGCGTCGCCATGTAGATTACTTTCCCGTTGGGCCTGACGCGGCGGCGAAGTGGATAGTGGCGCAGACGCACCCGGTGCATCAGCGACCCTTCCACATACTCATACTCGGAGCAGCCGATGATGCCTCTCGTGGCTCTTTCGGAGTATTCCTTGATGTCGAAAGCGTTTTCGGCATACAGGTTTTCCAGTCGCCGGCGGTTCTCGGCAAGATATTCTTCAAAAGGCCGGCCCGGCTTGGCGCCATCATCATCTTTGGCAAAAGGCAGGTATCCGTCTGAGAAGGGCTGTTCTGTAATCAAGACCAGCAGGCACTTGAGCAGTTCTTTCATCGCCTTGAGGCGCGTCAGGCCGATGTTATTATACATACGCTCCAGTTCGCCGAACTCATCCATGTAGTTTTTCAGATAGTCTTTTCCTTTTGCGGTGGTACAGATCCGGGCCGCTTTTTCGCGATCAAATTTGCCATTTCTGATAAAAAAACCGGTCAGCGTGTAAAGAAGGCGCGAATAGTTTTTATAGATCCAACCGTTTGCATCCGCAATCGTGTCGGGGTTTCTCGAGGCACCCACCGCCAGGCGCGCGGCAGCCTTCACCGGAGCGAGCAGTGTATCCAAAAGCGCGCTTTGCCACGTGGCAGCAATTGCCCATGGACCGAAAAGGTAGAGATCTTTGCCGATAGCGTCAAGCATCCGCTGGTAGCCGAACAGGTCCCTGATCTGACCTCCGATCATTTTACTTTTCCAGGGCAGGGCCGTGTCCAGCGATTGCACATTATCCGCCGGCGTCATGCCGATAAAGCCTGACAGCTCGTCAGGCGTCAGCTTTGTGATCGAAGGGCTTTTGTCTTCAGGCATTGTGAAAACCTCCCGTGCCGATCCTGTCGATTTTTTTGGCAGTATACAGTGGATTTTATTTCCAGACAACCGTCATCTTGCGGATAAACCTGTCGAATCGTTGACAAAGGTTTCTTTTTGTATTATTCTTAACGCGAAGCTCTGGTGGCAAATGTTTGTCCTTATCTTAACAAAATTTTTAAAACCCGCTTACCGATGCTAAAAATTGTCTTTTGAGAGGATGCCATGGCAGACGAAGGTATGACTCCCCAATTTATCGACCCCTCGTTTTTTGACTGGATAAAAAAAGCAGCAAATATCTGGTTGGGCGGTATCGCACAGACTATGCCTTCTGGCTCGGAAACATTACTCAAAACACAATCGTCCGTCCAGAACCGTTTTACCGAGCAGCTGCAAACAACCCTGAACCTGCTGAAATCCTTTTCCCGGATGATGACCGAACCGGAATCAGCCTCGGCTACCGTCAATTCTATGAGTGCCTTGCCGGAAATCATGATGAAAATAGCCATCTCCGGTGTCGAGGCCGCGATGAAGACGCAAATCCACCTGATGGAAAAGGCAAACAGGATCGGCAAACGCGCTGAGGCATACAATTTTGATAACCTCGACCAGCAGGTTTTCAAGGCACTGACCGACATCTACGAACAGGAGCTCAGGCAATATCTGAAAATTCCTCCCCTGGGACTGACCAGGTTTTATCAGGAGCGCTTCAATGATATGCTCGACAAGCACAACATTTTTCAGACAACACTTGCCGAGTTTCTTTCCATCCTCTACCTGCCTATGGAACAATCGTTTCAGGTACTCCAGGACAAACTGCGGGAAATGGCCGAGCAGGGTAATTTACCGGGCAATGTAAAGGAAACATATGGAATGTGGCTTAAAATCCTGGAAGGCCATTTCATGAATCTTTTCCAATCCAGCGAGTATCTCGATGCGCTGCACCGGACACTTAACCATCTGGAGGATTTTCTCATCGCCAAAGACAACGCCATGCTGGATTTCCTCCAGACAATACCGGTGGTCACGCAAAAAGATATGGATGACCTGTACAAAGAGTTCCACCTTCTGAAAAAGAGAGTAAGGGAGCTGGAAAAGGAAGCCGGTATCAGCCCTAACAAACTTTCCGCCGTAAAGTAGTATGGAGGCTTTTACGGTCGACGCTTAAGGAGAGGCCCACATGAACTCGACAAAAATACCTCTTGACCTGATCCTGGAAAAGCTGGCAGAAGATGCGGAAAAAGTTCAAAAACGTGTTACCAAAGCCTCCGACGTCCTTCTGGGGGAACTAAATTACGAACTCGGCTCTACCCCCTATGAAATTGTTTATCAGGAGGACCGTGTCCGTCTGAAGCATTATTCGCCAAGCGAGACAGCCGACAAACTGAAGACACCCCTCCTGGTTGTTTACGCGCTGATCAACCGGGAAACAATGCTCGATCTCCAGCCGGATCGCAGCGTGGTCAAAACGTTTCTGGAGGGCGGCGTAGATCTGTACATGGTGGACTGGGGTTACCCCAAACGCAAAGACCGCTTTCTCACCATCGACGACCATGTAAATGGTTACATGAACAATATCGTCGATTTCATCCGTGAAAAGCACAATATGCCCAAAATAAATCTGATGGGCATCTGTATGGGCGGAACTTTTTCCATTCTATATGCCGCTTTGCATCCAGATAAAATCAAGAATCTGGTCACCACCGTCACCCCGTCTAATTTCGACACGAAACAGGGGCTTTTACACATATGGATGAAGGGTGTGGATACGGACAGAATGATCCGCACCTTCGGCAACATTCCCGGCGATCTGATGAACTTCGGTTTCCTTTTGCTTAATCCCGCACGCCTGATGATCGATAAATACGTCGGCTTCGCTGAAAACATGGATAACCGGGATTTTGTGGAAAACTTCGTGCGTATGGAGCGCTGGATTTTCGACAGTCCCGACGTGCCGGGCGAAACTTTCCGCCAGTTTATCGACGACTGTTACAAGAACAATCTTTTGATTCAAAACAAAATGTTTCTTGGCGAAAGACGGGTTGATCTGAAAAATCTGACGATGCCGCTTTTGAATTTCTATGGTGAATATGATCACCTGGTCCCACCCGAGGCGTGTAATAAGCTCACCGGGGCTGTTGGAAGCCGCGATGTGGAGGATGTTCGCCTGGAGACTGGCCATATCGGCATTTACGTCAGCTCCAAATTTCAGCGGCTGTTCGCCCCTAAAATCGTGCGCTGGCTCAAAGAGCGTGATGCACAGGAAGCACCGCGACAAAAAACAAAACTTCGGCTTGTGGCTGCGGCAAAACCGCCAAAAGCAGATAAGCCCCAACCCAAAAAAGAGACGGCCCAAGCGAAACCGGCATCCGGAGGAAAAACCCGGCAGACGAAAACACCCAAAAAAGTAAAAACAAAGCTACGATCGGCGACGGGGAGACGTAAACTGTCGCTGATCGACAAAATCAATGAAGCCATTTAGGGGGGAACTAAAAAATATGTCAGCCAAAACAAATTATTTTCAAGCCCTGAGCAAGCTCAGCAAAGACATGGCCAAAACTAAAAATCATCTCAAAATCGGCCACCTGATTGTTTCGACCGCGGTGAAAACACTCAAGGCCAAGGCGGCCGTGATTTATTTAAGGGATGAAAACGACGAGAACGCGGAACAGACCACTTTGGCAGTACAAATTGGTCTGTCCGATAAATATGTCCACGCGGCTCCCGAACAGGCAACTAAAATCAGGCCGCAGTTGATGAAAGAAGGTTTCATCTATTACCGCGACGCTACAACGGACAAGCGCCTTACCAACCACAAGGCCAAAAAAGCGGAAGGCATCGGCTCAATTTTAACAATGCCGATCATCGACCGTGGAGAAATACTGGGCGTCCTGAGCATCTACACAAAAGAAATACGTAAATTCTCCCAGGATGAAATTGATTTTCTATCCATTCTGGCCGAGCGCGGCGGAGCGGAAATTGCCAATTTGTTTCTGGTGCAAAAATTGCGGCGGCAGTCGAAAACCTTTCTTGATCTTGCCGCCGGTATTTCCCAGAGTCTGGACATCAAATCTATTTTGCAAACCATGACCCGGGACATGGTCGAGGCCCTTAAACTAAAGGCGGTTGCCGTACAGCTCCTGGACGAGGACAAACGCACATTGAAGCGTGTGGCCAGCTTCGGCCTGAGTGAAAAATATATGAATAAGGGACCTGTGCGGGCGGACAAAAACATGGCGGCAGCGCTGAAGGGAGAAACGATCTTCATCAAGGATGTCTTAACGGACGAAGGCACGCAGTACAAAAAAGAAAAGAAGGAAGAAGGCATCGCCTCGATGCTTTACGTACCTATAAAATCAAGAGATGAGATTATCGGCGTTCTGGTCATTTACAGCAGCCGAAAAAGAAAATTCTCCGCAGACGAGATTTCGCTGGTCACGGCTCTTGCCTACCAGGGAGGGCTCGCCATCAGCAACGCGTGCATGTACCTTGATATGGAGGACAATGTCAGAGACTTGAAAGAAAACATCTGGAGTCACAAGTGCTGGTTCTGACACCGGCCGCCTCATTGAAGGTAAACCTTCTGGCCTGCATAAAATGAAAAGGATTGCTTATGTTGGGAAAAACCATTGATCAGTTGAAAGTCGGTGAGTCAGCCGAATTTGCCAAAACAGTTTCGGAGTCCGACATTTACCTCTACGCAGGTATCACCGGAGATTTCAACCCGGCGCATGTAAACGAAGCTTACGCGCAAAACACATTCTTCAAGACACGTATCGCCCACGGGATGCTCACGGCCGGCTTTATCTCCGCGATCATCGCCAATCAATTGCCGGGCCCCGGGACAATCTACATGAAACAGGAACTGAGCTTTCTGGCACCTGTGCATATAGGAGACACCATAACGGGCCGTGTCGAGATCCTGGAACTCAATCTGGAAAAAAACCGGGCACGACTCAAAACCGTCTGCACAAATCAGGATGGTGTAGTTGTCCTGGAAGGCGAGGGACTGGTCAGCCCGCCGAAGGCCAAAAAAACGCACCAATAAAAAAACCGCCGTAAATATTTACGGCGGTTTTAATTGTTGCCTGGCCTTTTTACTTAGATGCGAAAAATGCTTCCACTTTCTTGAAATTCTCATCAGCGGCCGCCTTGAATTCCTCACGACCCTTCTTGTAGGTCTTGATCCAGTCGTTGACAAGTTTTTTGCCCTCCTCGGGAAAAAGAGCCGACTGTTCCATCAGGCTGACAACCATTTTCTCCGTCTGCTCCTGAATGACGGACATTGCATCAAAAGAGCTGTCAAAGGCTTTCTTGTTAAAATCTATCATCTGTTTGGCGATCTGTTTGGGTTCCATTTTATCCTCCTTAGTTTTTGTTTATAGATCTTTTATTTTTCCTTTCCCTCCACGCGCGGCAGCGGTAACGTTCTTCTGCCCCCTTACGGATTCGAGTGACAGCGGCTGCCTTCCCCGCCATCATCCGGGTACTGGTGCCATTTGCCTGCATCGTTCCCGTCGTTAGTTGCATTATAGTCATCGGCACTGCTTTGTCAATGGAAAAATTGTTGCAGTGCAAAAAATATTTTAAAGTCCTTTAAAATCATCAAATAAACAGATATAATAATAATAATCATTACTTATAAAGATACTATCGTTCACTGATGCAAAAAAACTGCTCTTTTATGTTGCAGAATTTAATAAAATTGCCTATAAGGGTCAAAAAGGATGAAATATGGAATTCAAACCGCTGAAGCTGAAAAAATACACCAACCGCCGTCTCTACGACACGGAAAAAAGTGCATATGTCACTATGGAATACGTGACAGAGGTCATTCGTCAGGGACGTCAGATACAGGTCTCCGATGCAAAAACCGGCGAAGATGTCACCCCGTCGATTCTCACCCAAATCGTTCTGGAAGAGGCGCGCAGGAAGAAGTATCTGTTGCCCCCGCCGCTTCTTTATCTTGTTATCCAATACGGCGAAAACATTCTGACCGAATTTTTTGAAAAGCACCTTGAGCAGACCATCCGCAACTACCTTCTGTTTCGCAACATGGCCGACGATCAGTTCAAAAAATGGCAGGAATATGCCGAAAACTATTCCAGGGCAAATCCACAGGCCCTGGCGGGTCTGGCTCCCTTTCAGCCTCTGTTCGACCTGTTCAGGCCGGCCGCGACGGGAGAAAAGGACAAAAAGAAAACAGATTAGGGAAATAAATTACCAGCGGTGAGATGACGGACAATCCTGAATGACCAATTGCTGCCAATACCGGCCAGGCATCCTGATTATTTGTCCGAAAACAACTTTAACTTGACATTACAAAAGCCATCTCTTAACATGCCGCGAACTTGAACATTTTCCATTTTAGGCCTATGTATTCTAAAAAAATCGTCATTCGCTATACGCCGGACATCGTCCAGCAACCGGTCATTTACCAGCTGTCGCAAAAACACAATCTGGTCTTCAACATCCTCAAGGCAAGAATTTTTCCCAAACGCGAGGGAGTTATTGTTTTGGAGCTTGCCGGAGAGAAAGAGGATTTCGACCGCGGGATACGCTTCCTGAAGGAAATGGGGCTCACCGTGGAGTCGCTTTCCAAAAGCGTCCTGCAAAATACGGACAAATGTGTTCATTGTGGTGCCTGCACCGGGTTTTGTCCCACCGGCGCTTTGTTTTTCGAAAAAGAAACGCAAAAAGTTCTTTTCGACCCTGAAAAATGTAACGGCTGCGAATTATGCGTATCCGCCTGCCCCGTGCGGGCGATGGAAATCAATTTAATCTGATCAGTGATCATCTCAGCACGAGTCACCCGTACCGCCGGAAAGGAAATTTAGCCTTTTTACGCGTCTGGCCTATTTTCTTTTGGATAAATTGCCGCATTTGATGTATGGGATATACCCGTATTTCAGTATTGCGCCTTCTGCACTTGTGACCAGGCAGATCGCCCTCCTGATTGACAATTGATGGCGGTAAAATCCGGAAAAATGGCAAAATTGTGATGATTTCGTAAAAAGCATAGTGATATGTGTGGTTTTTTTACGACATACCGGCAAATCACGTAAAAAGGCATCCGGCAACGAAATGGGTTTAAATAAAAGCTGTTTTGATAATGAAAAATACATTTCCGAACAGACTTCGGAAATTTTGCAGCGTCTGGAAGAATTCAACAATAAGCTGTATCTGGAATTCGGCGGCAAGCTTCTGTACGACTATCACGCGGCCCGCGTCCTGCCCGGTTACGACCCCAATGTTAAAATGCGTCTTATCAAAGAGCTCAAAGACCGGGCCAATGTTCTTTTGTGTATTTACGCGGGAGATATAGAGCGGAAAAAAATCCGCGCAGACTTCGGCATCACCTATGATACGGACGCCATGAAGCTTATTGATGACCTGCGCGAATGGAATATCAGCGTAACTGGTGTGGTCATTACGCGGTTTGAGGACCAGCCTTCGGCCGTTCAGTTCAAGAATAAACTTGAGCGGCGGGACATCCGCGTGTTCACCCACAGCTTCACCAAAGGTTATCCGACCGATGTGGATTTGATTGTCAGTGATGAGGGTTACGGTATAAACGACTATATTCCCACAGACAAGCCCCTGGTCATTGTTACCGGCCCCGGACCGGGGAGCGGCAAATTAGCCACCTGCCTTTCCCAGCTCTACCATGACTACAAAAAAGGCGTAAAATCCGGTTATGCCAAATTTGAAACCTTCCCGATCTGGAATCTGCCGCTCAAGCACCCGGTCAATGTCGCCTATGAGGCGGCAACCGCCGATCTGCGCGATTTCAACCAGATAGATCCATTTCACCTGGAAGCGTACGGCGAAGCCTGCGTCAACTATAACCGGGATGTCGAAGTTTTCCCTATTTTGAGAAGAATTCTCGAAAAGATCACGGGCGAACCATCTTTGTATAAGTCTCCCACCGACATGAGCGTCAACCGGGCGGGCTTTGCCATTACCGACGATGAAATAGCCCGCGAAGCAGCCCAGCAGGAGATGATCCGGCGCTACTTCCGCTACCGCTGCGAATATGCGATGGGCTTTTCAGACAAAGAGACTGTGCAGCGTGCGGAGCTGATTCTGAACGATTTTAATTTAAAGCCGGAAAACAGAAGGGTCGTGCTTCCCGCCCGCCGTGCCGCACAGGAAGCGGTGGAACTCAAACGCGGCAGCGAGGGGATTTTTTGCGGAGCCGCGCTCGAGCTCCCGGACGGCCTGATCATCACGGGAAGCAATTCTCCTCTGATGCACGCCGCCTCCAGTGTGGTCATCCACGCAATCAAGCATCTGGCGGGCATCCCGGACAAAATCAAACTCCTGCCGGCCACCATCACCGGCTCTATCGGCAGATTGAAAACGGAAATATTAAATGAAAAAAATGTCAGTCTCGACCTGGAAGAGGCGCTCATCGCGCTGGCCATCAGCGCCACCACCAATCCGGCGGCGGAACTGGCCCTGGGCAAGTTAGAAGAGTTGAGAAACTGCGAGGTTCACATGACGCACATACCGACGCCCGGCGATGAGGCCGGCTTGAGGCGGATGGGCGCCAACCTAACCAGCGATCCGAATTTTTCGACAAATGATCTTTTTATGACCTAGCGGAAATTATTTCTTTTTAAATTCCTTTTCCGTCTCTTCGTCGGCGGTTTTCAGCATTTTGTTTAAATCTCCCGGCACTTTGGAGATTTTCCTGCCCAGACTTTTAGTATCCTCAAAAAGGCTGCCAAGTGTTTCCCCGATCTGCTCCTTCCCTTCCTTCAGTGTTTGCGTTGCATGCCTGATCTTCCCCGCCACAGAACCCGGATCCTTAAAAAGATAAATCCCTCCGGCAAACAAAATCACAAAAGCGATCACGACGGCAAACTTGATCAGCTTTTTCAAAATCAAAAACGCAATCACGACCACAACAAAAACGGCCAGCAATGTAAAGACCGCCGGATTTGCCGAAAAAAAAGAACTCACTGAGTCCATGCTGCACCCCCTGAATATATCGTTTGGAAAAATTTAACTCATTTTGAAAATAAAATCTATTTTTTGTTTGCCTTGACAAGGAACGATTTGCTTCATAAACACTGCCTATGATGAATGATGGCCTGGACAACATCTCCCAAAGCAAAGGCAGGGAAATTACCAGCTTCAGTGTGGTCACCCTGGGCTGCAAGGTCAACCAGTGCGATGGGGCATCGATATCCCTGGAGCTGGAAAACGCCGGTTTCCGGCCCGTTGCTTTCCCCTCGTTTGCCGACGCCTATATAATCAACACCTGCACGGTGACGGCGTTTGCCGATTTTCAGGGGCGTCAGCTCGTCAGACGGGCATTGCGCGTAAATCCGCGCGCCCGCGTGATCGTCACCGGCTGTCTGGCACAAACACAGCCACAGGTGCCGGCCGCGCTCGGCGGTGTTGCGGTTGTCGCCGGCAATGACCACAAACATCTGATCGCCCAACTGCTTTCCCGTCCCGCCGGTGATTTTCCCCTTGTTCTGGCCGGTGACATCTTTGAGCAGAAAAACTTCCCACACCTGCCCGCGGCTGGAATCACCGGGCGCACACGTGCTTTTTTCAAAATCCAGGACGGCTGTGACGCTTTTTGCAGCTACTGCATCGTCCCTTATGCCCGGGGGAAAAGCCGCAGCCTGCCTGTGGACGGCGTGTGTGACGGGGTGCGCCACTTTGTCCGTCAGGGATGCAGTGAAATCGTCCTTACCGGTATTCATCTGGGCAATTACGGTCAGGACCTCGTGCCGCCCACAGGTCTGGCCGGACTCCTTGAAATTCTGCTTTCTCAAAACAGCAATGTGAGATTCCGGCTCAGCTCCATCGAGCCGCTTGAGGTAACCGACGACCTGCTTGCTCTTTTCGGCCGCCACAAAAATCTTTGCCCGCATCTACACATTCCGCTGCAAAGCGGCGATGACACTATTTTAAAAAAAATGAAGCGCAGTTACGACCGGGACTTTTTCCGGTCTCTGATAGAGCGTGTGACACAAAGCGTACCGGACATCGCCATCGGCGCCGACGTGATGGTCGGATTTCCGGGCGAAGGCGAAAAGGAATTCGCCCAGACCTTAAGCCTGCTGGAAGAACTGCCTCTGGCCTACCTGCACGTCTTTCCATATTCGGAAAGACCCGGCACGGCGGCATGCGGGCTGCCCCGGAAGGTGCCGGACAAAATAAAAAAGGAAAGGGCGGCAATATTGCGGACGCTCGGAGCTAGAAAGCGGGAAGCTTTCTCACAGAAATTCCTGGGCAGGACACTGCCTGTACTGGTTGAAGGCTCGTCAGGAAAAAATAACGGGCCTGCAAAAGGTTTTTCCCATAATTATCTTCCCGTGGTACTGGAACGGGACACAGCCGGCCGGGCAAATACGATTGTCCGCGTAAAAATAACTGCTTATCACCACGGCCGGCTCACTGGCGAGGTGGCCTATGGATGAGATCAGGTTAAAACAGCTCGAGCAGCTGCAAGAAAGAATGAAATACACTTTCTGCAATCGGGCGCTGCTTATAACATCATTGACGCACAAGTCCTATATCAATGAAAATCCGCTGACAGGCGCTTCGGACAACGAAAGGATGGAGTTTCTGGGTGATGCGGTACTCGGTCTTTGCATAAGTGACCTTTTGATGAAAAAGCACGCCGACCTTGATGAAGGAGCTCTTTCGCAAATCCGCGCACTGCTGGTGAGGGAAAAACCACTGGCGGAGCTCGCCGCCAAGCTCGGTCTTGGCGAGTGCCTGCTTCTGGGACGCGGCGAAGAAAACTCCGGCGGACGCCAAAAGGAATCGCTGCTGGCTAACGCCCTTGAGGCGCTCATTGCCGCGGTTTATCTGGATTCGAGCTTCAGTAAGGCCAAATCATTCATCAACAGACTCATGGCCCCGCTGCTTGAAGATGAAATCCTGCTCACGGAGTGTGTGGATTACAAAACGATGCTGCAGGAGGTTTGCCACAAAAAATACAAATCCCCTCCCATTTATACCCTGCTTTCCGAAAGCGGCCCTGATCACGACAAAATGTTTGAGGTGGAAGTGAGTGTCGGTAATTCCATCCGACAGACCGGATGGGGCAAAAGCAAAAAAGAGGCGCAAAAACAGGCGGCGCAAAAAGCGTGGAGATATCTGCAAAGTGAAAACAACCCCTGAAAACGGCGGATCCCAAAACCCGCTTGTCATACCGATTTTCATCATGAACGGGGGATGCCCGAACCGGTGCATCTTCTGTAACGAAAGAATCGCCGCAGGCGATTTCTCACCGCGGATCACGAAAAGTTTTTTCGACGCACGGGTGGAGTCGTATCTTAACTGGAGCAAGAACAGGCCAAGACAGGTGGAAATCGCCTTTTACGGAGGTAATTTCACGGGGCTGCCTGTGGCTACGCAAACTCTTCTTCTGTCCTGGGCCGGCAACTACATTCGCAAAGGCGTGGTTCACGCCATCAGGATTTCCACCAGACCTGATTATATCGACGACGGCAAACTGGACTTTCTTGAAGCTCATTCGGTCAGGACAGTAGAAATCGGCGTCCAATCATTCAATGATGAGGTGCTGCGTCTTGCCTGCCGGGGCCACGATGCCGACTGCGCACGACAGGCGCTCACACTGCTCAAAAGCAGAGGCTTTACAACCGGCATTCACCTGATGGCCGGCCTGCCGGGTGATACAAAGGAGAGCTTCACACAAACTCTTGAAATCACCGCCTCTGTCAAGCCGGATACCGCACGAATCCACCCGGTGCTGGTTTTCAAAGACACACCGCTGGCCCGCCAGTGGCAGGACGGTCTTTATCGGCCACTTGGTCTGGAGGAGGCCATCGACTGGTGCACACTGGCCTGGGAAACGCTTGCCCCGGCAGGTATCCGCATCATACGCCTCGGCTTGCAGATCACACCGGAGATGGCCTCTGAAGGTGCGCTGCCGGCCGGGCCCCTGCACCGGTCTTTGGGCAGTCTCGTTCATGGGTCTGTTTTTTATTCGGCCACGCTGAAATTACTCAGTGATGTGCCACAACAGGCAAGACGCCTGAAGTTTTCGATTCATCCACGCGATTTGTCGCGTTTCCGCGGTTTTCGCAACAAAAACACCCATGCGATAAAAAAGCTTTACCCGGGTGCACAAATCGTTATAGATTCCGGCCCCGGAACCGTTTGCGGACGCATCACCGTCAGCTCGGAGACGGCAGGTCCCTTTTCGGCGGACATTGCGGGATTTGATTGAATCATTGGAGAAAATGCGTGTTCAGATCAGGCTTCATCGCCATCATCGGTCGTCCCAATGTGGGCAAATCAACGTTTTTCAACGCGACTATCGGCGATAAAATATCGATTGTCACCGCCAAGCCGCAGACGACGCGTAACCGCATCACGGGGATAAAAAATTTCCCCGACGCGCAGATGATTTTTCTGGACACGCCCGGCATGCACCGGGCAAAGACCCCGCTTAACCGCGCCATGGTGCAAGCAGCCCGGGAAACCATGGGAGATGCGGATTTGCTTCTGGTAATTGTCGACGGCACGGCAAGGCCGCACGAGGAGGAACTCTTCCTCGTGGAAACACTCGCCGGCGCAAGATCACCGGTTTTTCTGGCCATCAACAAAATCGACCGCCTCGAAAAACCCCGTCTGCTGCCAATGATCGATCAGCTGAGCCGGCTGCATGACTTTGCCGGTATTTTTCCCGTTTCGGCACTGAAAAAAGAGGGGCTGGAGCGTTTGGTCATGTGCCTGAAAGACGCCCTGCCGGAGGGGCCCCGTCTGTTTCCGGAAGACATAGCGACTGACGCCACCGAACGCTTTATCGCAGAAGAATTTATCCGCGAAAGGATCACTGTTTTGACATCACAGGAAATTCCCTACGTCACGGCAGTGAACGTGGAATCCTTCCGGGAAGATGAGGCAAAAAATCTGATTCATATCAGTGCGGTCATCTCGGTGGAAAAAGAATCACAAAAGGCGATTCTTATCGGCAGGAAGGGCGCGATGCTCAAAAAAATCGGCACCGAGGCCAGAGAAGCGATGGAGCGTCTTTTCGGGGCAAAAGTATTTCTGGAGCTGTTTGTGCGCGTGAGCCGCGATTGGACCCTCTCCGACAAAAAGCTGCGCGAATTTGGTCTGATAAAGTAGTGCCATGCAGGAAAAACCACTCATCGCCATCGTCGGCCGCCCCAACGTGGGCAAATCCACGCTTTTCAACCGAATCACGGGAAAGCAAAAAGCCATCGTCATTGACGAGCCGGGTGCAACCCGCGACCGTAACTATGCAGACTGCCGATGGAGGGGTAAACCCTTTACACTCATCGATACCGGCGGTTTTGAACCGACAGCCGACGAGCTCATCCTGACACAAATGCGCGAGCAGACCAATCTGGCCATCGAAGAGGCGGATGCCATCGTTTTTTTGATGGACGGGCGCGATGGACTGACCCCGTCCGATATGGAAATAGCCCGTCAGCTGCGCGTCAGGGGCAAAAGCGTCTTTTATGCGGCCAACAAAGTTGACGGGGCACGCCACGAAGAGCTGCTCACGGATTTCTACCGTCTGGGCATCGAACACCTCTACCCGATATCCGCCCAGCATGGCCCCGGCGTTGACGAACTTATGGACGCGCTCACAGAAACTTTCCCCGCAACTGACGACAGCGGC
Organism: Syntrophaceae bacterium; assembly: GCA_018056765.1. Classification (GTDB taxonomy): domain Bacteria; phylum Desulfobacterota; class Syntrophia; order Syntrophales; family Smithellaceae; genus UBA8904. Next base: position 49,585 of record JAGPFA010000008.1, on the reverse strand, counting down.
GAAGAGCAACAGCAAACAGTTGCCATCGCCATTGTGGGCAAACCCAATGTCGGCAAATCATCACTGGTCAACCTGATTTCCCAAAGCCCCAGAAGCATTGCCAATCCCACACCCGGCACCACCCGCGACGCAGTGGACACCCGCGTCAAAGTACACGGCAGGCATTATCTGCTCATCGACACAGCGGGAATCCGCCGAAAAAGCAAAATCAGTCTGACTCTGGAAAAATACAGCGTCGTTCAGGCCATGAAAGCCATCAACCGCTGTGATATCGCCCTGGTCCTCATCGATGCCGTGGAGGGCATGACCGAGCAGGACGCCAAAATTGCGGGGCTGGCCTACGAACGGGGGAAGGCCTGCATCATTGTGGTCAACAAGTGGGACAAAATCGAAAAGGACAATGCCACCATCGGCAGATACGTTGCCGACATCAGGGAGAAAATCAAATTCATGGATTTCGCGCCCATAATTTTCGTCTCGGCCGCAAGTGGTCAACGGGTCCCGAAAATATTCGAACTGATTGACGCTGTTTACAGCCAATACACCAAAAGAGTCGATACATCACCACTCAACACGCTGGTCGAAAAGGCACTTTTGAAAAACCCGATGGGGCGCTACCGTAACAGATCCATGAGCGTTTCTTACGTAACACAGACCGGCATCAAGCCTCCCTCTTTTGTCTTTTTCGTCCCTTCGCCCGAAGGTGTTCACTTCTCCCACGAACGTTATCTGGCCAATTGCATCCGCGAAGAATGCGGCTTCGACAAGGTTCCGCTGAGACTGATCTTCCGAAAAAAACGCTAAGAACATCAAACGGGAAATACCCGGCTCTGAAAACTGTTGACATAAAACCAGTATCTCATATATCTTACGAAGCTCGGGCGGCATTTGGCATTTACCGCATAACATTATAAGACGCGGCCAAACGGGAAACACGGGCATTTAGCCGGAGCTTTTCGAATTTTAATTGATCAAAAAACAAATGCATCAGGGAGGTTTGAGATGAGTGTTTTTACCGCAGGGGAAATAATAGATTTTGCAGAAAGGATTCATGAAAACGGCGCTAATTTTTATCAGTACGCCATTCAGCTTGTGCAGAATCAGGACACCAAGGTGCTGTTCGGAGAACTCGCCGATGAGGAAAGGTCGCATAAAAAAGAGATCGCCAGAATCTTTGCCGGAATAGAAAAAACCATCCCCCCGGAAACTTACGAAGGTGAATACGCCCAGTACCTGCGTAACTACATCGACAACAATGTGACCTTCACGAAAGAGGCAATGGACAAAGGCCTCGCCCAGATATCGGACGCCTGCTCGGCCATTGACTTCGCCCTCCAAATGAAGCAGGACTCCATCAACTATTATCAGAATGTCAAGGACCTGGTCCCGAAACTCCAGCACAATTTGATCGACAAGCTGATCTGTGAGGAAAGAAACCATTATGTGAAACTCGCCAATCTGCGAAAATGCGTTATTTAAGGGGGAAAGCTGATGAAACCGATCGGACCGCTCATGTGGGAGCACAGGCTGATTGAAAAGATGCTTCGCCTTTTTGAAGGCGAGATAAAAAGGATCAGCGAACTGAATCGCCTTGATACAGTCTTCATCGACACGGCGGTTGATTTTATCCGGACTTATGCCGACAGGACCCACCACGGCAAGGAAGAGGATATTCTTTTTCGCGAGCTGGCCAAAAAGAAACTCTTCCCGGAGCATGCCGCGATAATGGATGAGCTGATGGAGGAGCACCGCCACGCCCGGCAGATGGTCGAAAAACTGGTGAGCGCCAGGGATAGATATCTCGAGGGGGAGGATACTCTAAAGGAAGTAATGGAATTGCTGGGAGAACTCGCCCGTTTTTATCCAGTGCATATCGAAAAAGAGGATAAGCGCTTCTTTTTCCCCTGTCTGGAATACTTTACCGATGAGGAGCAGCAGCAGATGCTGGCGGAGTTCAATGAGTTTGACCGTAGTATGATCCATGAAAAGTATAATAAAGTGGTCAGCCTGCTCAGCAGATAGACCGGCTCCGCATGGTGTCCCGGAAAACAGGAAGCGTTTTCAAGAGGCCGCCACACGGCTCGTGCCGGTCACGGCCGTAAACGATGGACCCAGGAGGAAGAGTCTTCCATCAGGAATCCTGTTCCCCTATGATCCGTCTGTTGAGCCATGTCCCCCTGCGGTAGTACAGCCAGTTTAAGATGGCAGCCAGGGCGCTGCTGGTCACTATGGCAATCCAGATCCCGTCCTGTTTAAAACCGCCCGGCCCCGCCAGGACATACGCCAGGGGAATGCGGATCACGAACATCGCCAAAAAGGACATAACGAGTAGGGCCATCGTGTCGCCGGCGCTGCGCAGCACTCCTTGTATAGAAAAAATCACCGCGTAGCATGGAAAGATAAAAGCCATCCAATGGTAATAGCCGCGAACATAATTGAGCACCTGCGCACTTTGCGTCGACTCTTTGAGAAATACCGATCCTATCTCGCGGGAGAAGAAAAACAAGACCACAGCACAGACCCCGCCGATGGCTAAACCAAAATAAATTGATGTACGCAGTGTTTTAAAGACACGATCCGGCTTTTGCCCTCCCAGATTCTGTCCGGCAATCGTGGTTGCCGCCATACCGATGGACATAAACGGGATGGTCGCCAGCATATCGACCTGCATGCCGATACCGAAGGCCGCCGTCACGGCTGTTCCGTAACCGTTGACCAGTGTCACGATGATCACGGCCGCAAGAGAGACAACGATCATCTGCAGTGACGCCGGGACCCCGATGACAAAAACCTGCTTGATGATGCCCCAGTCCAGGCTGTAGTCCCAATTGCGCATATTTATATAGGGGTTGTAACGCACCATGTAGAGGTAGCCGATGACACCGGTCAGCACAGCGGCCAGTGCCGAGCCCCAGGCCGCACCCGACACGCCCAACGGCGGCACAGGCCCGGCCCCTCTGATGCAAAGTGGAACGAAAGTAATATTGAATAGGGCCAGAAGAATGAGTATTTTAACCACAGTGGTCGCGTCGCCCAGTCCCCGCAGCATACCGTTCATCCAGTTGATGAAAAACTGGAACACCAGCGAGGCCATCATGACCGTCATGTATGACAGAGCCATCCCCCTGATTTCGACAGGCACCCTCACCCAGCCCAGCACCTCATGCCGGAATAAAAGAGCGACAAAAGAGATCAGCAGACAAAACAAAATCGATGCAAAAAAAGAATTGGAAAGAATCCTTTTCAACATGGCTGTATCGCCGCGTCCGAAGGCCTGTGCGATAAGCACATTGGTCGCCATCCCCAGACCGATCAGAAACGCAGGCATCAGCATGATAATCGGCAAGGAAGCAGCTACGGCCGCCACCGCGTCCGGCCCCAGCAGCCTCCCCACCCAGATCATGTTGATGATGCCGTAGACCGACATCAGCACATTACCCAGCATGATCGGCAGGGTGAAATCAATAAACTGTCTGGCAATATTGCCTTGGGTGAAATTCTGCATGAAGCTTCTTTATCTTTTGTTGCCGGGCGGGGGGTAAACAGGCGGACGGTTTTCGAAAACACTCCCGTCCGGCATCACTTCCACCGCCTTGCCGTCCGTCCAGAGGATTTTCGTCAGCGTGGATGGGGCAAGTCTGTTTTTTGCAAACGAGATGGTTTCTTCAACCGTTTGGAAGCCGGACAGCTCCTCCAGCGTGGCTATCTGGGGCAGGACCATGCCGATCCTGCCCTCCTCATAATCTTTCAATGCGTCCGCAGGCGTAAGCCAGCTGTGGGCGGTAAGCTCTACCCCGTCGCTGGCAGCGGTTTGCCCCTCCGGCAGGCGTGTTACAAAAAAACGCACATCATAGCGCTGGGGCATCACCTCCGGCGTGATCCAGCGCGAATAGTAATGCATGGTGTCCGCGGCCAGGATAAGGTCTTCCGCCTCCAGAATCTGTGAAAATTTTATCTTTCCTGACCGCAGTTCCTCACGGTAGGCGGTAAAGCGGGCCTGCTCCCCGCCGGCGGCAAGTGTGAGAGGTGTGCCGTCGCGCTTGCGGGCGATTAAAATCCCCGCCTCCTCAAATGTTTCGCGGATACCCGCCACCCAGGCACCCAGTGATTTGCCGGAGTCGGCCATCTCCGGAAACATGCGCGCCGCCCGCCCGCGGTCAATACCGTATATGAAACGCTCCACTCCCGGCTCGTAGTCCTCCGGATCCACAACTCCCCCGGGGAAAACGTAATAACCCGGCACAAAACTGCTCCTACGGTTGCGCCTGAGAAGCAACACTTCGATGCAGGGCATCCGGCCGCCCGAAGAGGGCCGCAAGAGCATCACAGTGGCGGCATCCGCCGGAACTTTACTCATCTTTGCTGCACTTCTCCTGCCCGCCGTCCCACCGGCTCGATGGAAGGCATCTGTCATGATTCTCAATCCAACCAGTGCACAATTTCATCCAGTCCCGCTCTGGTACGCTCAAATGTGTTCAGGGGAGCCGAAGGATCCGGATAGCCCAGGGCAATCCCCGCCACTATTTTCCATTCATCAGCCACAGAGGCTATCTTCCGCGTCTCGGCTGGGTAGCGCGCCGCCGCCGCTAAAAGACAGGTACCAAGTCCTCTGCTGCAGGCCGACAGGCAGATGGTCTGAGCGATCAGGCCGATATCCAGCATCTGATATTCCACAAGGTTGTCGCGGGCAATACAGGCCAGAATCAGACAGGGAGCATCAAACATCATGACCATATCCTGATAGTATTTGTCCCGCAGGGCCTTGTCACCCCTCTTAATGCCCTGGGCGTCAAGAACCATTTTCCCAACTTCGTTGTATCTGGCCTTCATGGCCTCAGGCCATTTTTCCAGCATCGGAACGTCCGGAGTAATAGGAGCGCCCGCCACTGTTTGTGCCAGATTCATTTCCTTGAATTTTCCGAGTGTTTTCCCCGTCAGCACGTAAAAATTCCACGGCTGCGTGTTCCCCCAGGAAGGAGCCCAGCGGGCCTCATCCATAATTTCCATGATGACGTTTTTGGGTACTTCCTGCTTCGTAAATTTACGAATGCTCCTCCTTCCTTTGATCGCTTGAGTCAATTCCATGCCAACCTCCTGTACAGGATCAAAATCCTTTAATTGTCGTATTTTTTATTTGCCGAAAGCGGAAAGTTATAAGGGGAAACACGCTTGCCAAAAACGATCATCTCCCGGCCAGCGTATAGCGTTGCTTGATTCTCTTTCTGAGTACCAGGCGAATCGCAATATACGGAAAGAAAAAAAACATAAAAGCGCAGATCTTCAAAAACACCATGCTGTAACAGAATAAAAGAGTATAGTCATACTCGTCGATGTCAAACCACAACGACCCCAGATAATAGCCGTAATCCCCGGCCAGAATAAAAAAAACAAAGCACAAAAGCAGCACAGCAACAGCCAGAAAAAAGCACCTGATCAGTATTGCCGCAAGGGCATCGAGAAAAACAAATTGTTCCCGTGCGTTCATGCTTGTCTCCCTGTGGTTTTTATCAACTTGCCGCCTCCTCCTGCAATTCTAACCGGCTCGTAATTCTTTCTGAATGTCCGCCGCTTCTTTTTTGGCTTCGCGGTATGCCAGGAAACTGCGCCAGAACCATCCGGCAGCGAAACCGGCGGCCAGGATGATGAAAATCAGCAGCGCTATCGACAGAGAAAGCTGCCAGAAAAAAATATTTACAGTCACCGCCGCCACATTCTGGATAATGAAAATGACAGCCAGGCAGGAAATGAGACCAAACAGTATGACTTTAAAATTCATTCTTTTCTCTCCATCGGCAAAACTGCGGGTATTGTAAAAGACTCCCGCGACGTGCAAACGCAAACCCACACCAAAAAATTACTCCATGTCCGTGGTGAAAGCAACACATATTTCGTCAGGCGGGTGCGCACCAGGTGAGCGGCACACAGACAGAGACCCCTTATGACAAAACAACAGATTATTTTCTCTGCGGCTTTCTATGGAGCAGGGCTTTTTCCGCTCATCTGACGCCTCCAGGATGCGGCGTAGCGTCCCCCAGCCACAAGAAGTTCTTCGTGGCTGCCGGATTCGATCACGCGACCGCGCTCCATCACGTGAATCACATCCGCCTGCATCGCCGTGGTAAAGCGATGCGTGATCATCAGCACCGTGCGTCCAGCCGCCAGCTCGCGGAAACGCTCCAGCCAATCCGCCTCCGCCCATGAATCCATGAAACTGGTCGGCTCGTCCAGAATGATAAACTCGGCTTCGCGCAGAAAAGCGCGTGCCAGCGCCAGGCGCTGCCACTGGCCGGAGCTCAGTTCCGCGCCGCCGAACCATTTCCCCAAAATAGTCCGGTAGTTCCCCGGCAGTCGTGAAATCAGCTCGTCGGCGCCTGCGGCCCGGGCCGCAGCGGCGATTTCTTCCGCCTGGGCCGGCCGGTCGATGTCTCCAAAAGCGATATTGTTGAACACGGTATCATGAAAACGCACCGGCTCCTGAAAAAGGACAGTAATACGTCTGTGCCACTGATGGGCCGATAACTCGCGAATATCCGTCCGGTCCAGTAAAATACGCCCGGCGCAGGGATCGTAAAAACGGCATAGAAGTTTTATCAGCGTTGTTTTTCCCGCGCCGTTTTCGCCGACCAGCGCGGTGATGCGGCCGGCCGGTATGCTCAGGCTGAAATGATCCAGCGCCTTTGTTTCACTTCCGTAATAACGGAAAGTGACGTCTTGAAATTCTATTCCCCCTTGCAGACCGGAAAATGAAGACGGTTGGGCAGGCCCGACAATTTTGGGGCTGAGTGCAAGAAATTCGAAGAGGTTTTCCAAAAACATGACATTGCGGTATATTTCCCCCGCATTGCCCAGAAGTGAGCGCATCATGCGCTGCCCCTGAAAAAACGCCTGGACAAACAAAGCCAGATCACCCAGACTTAAAAACCCGCCCGCGGCACGGTACCCCATCCAAACCAGCGCTGCCGCCATGCTGACCAGCCCGGTCAGGGACGCACCGGCCGTGGCGATTGCTTCATCACGGGCAAGCTGCACCCTCTCGTTGCGCAGTTTCGTACGCAGATCGGTAAACAAACGCCGAAAATGTGAACCCAGGTTAAACAGGCGCATCTCCGCCGCCGCCTCCCGCCAGGTCAGCATCATGTCATAGTAATTAATTTTGCGCATGGCCGTCGTGTTGTGCACGCGCCAGTGGTGAAATCGTATCGTGTGCCTGAGCACCACCCATAAAGCCGGCACCGTACTGGCCAGGAGCAAAAGAGGAAGCCAGATGCCGAAAGTCAGTAAAACCCCGGCCATCGCCACCAATGTCACAAAACTCTGCAGCAGGGCGCCGGCGTTTGCGATAAGCGCCGCAGGCCGTGAAAGGGCGTCAATGCGCGCACGGTGCAACTGGTCATAATAGTCTGGATTATCGTAGAAAGACATGTCCAGGCGCATCGCCTGCTCATGGATAAGCTCATGGACACTGTCCTGAATTTTTTCCGACTGCGCCGTCTGCAGTGTACGGGCAACACTTTGCAGCGCCTCCATCGCCACCAGAACAAAAGCCATCGCGACGCCTGCGGGAATAAGGAGAACCAGCCCCTGCCAGCCGCTGCCTTCATTAATTACCCGCGCCACTCCGTCTACCAGCACCTTGGTCAGATAAACCATGGCCACCGGAAGCAGCCCCTGCACCAGCAGCAAAACAAGCCAGGCAATCATCAGCCATCCCGCCGCCTTATAGACGAGGGCAAAGGCCCGCGGAAGGTAAGGAAGCTGCGCCTTTAATTCTTTCACCAGTGCCTTTATTTGTCTGATCATATTCCCATCGCCCATCACTAGGAAAAAGTTGAAACCACCGTAAAACGGCGATGACCGTCGGCACCGGTCAGAATAAACCTGCCGCAGCGCACCCAGGCATGCGCCGCCATTTTTTCCGGTTTACTTTCATCCTTCATCACGCCCAGGTAAACTGTCGCCGGGATATTACGTCTTTTGAGTAACCACTTGGCGGCCACCGCCTGCGGCAGGCAGGCGCTTTCCCAGGGTGTCCAGCCGGCCGCGGAGCGCACCGCACGGCCGATGTTCAGGGCAGTTTCACTACAGGAGGGTGTCAGGGGTGTTTGATCATCGTGCATATGGGTTCCCAATGTCCTGGCCAGCCATTTCATCGGGAAAAGCACTACGCATAACCGCGCCGCCCCCAGCAATATAAAAGCCTCCAGAAGGAAAACCCTTTCTGCCGGGCTGCGTCTCAACCACTTCGCTCTCACCATCTTCAACGAATAGAGGCGCGATTTCCTGCCGGTGTCATCCATCAAGCCAATCGCTTTCCGTGTGCTGCTGCATTAAAACTCCGCCTCCAGCACATCAGCCAGTTCATCGAGCAGGAACTTGTCACGGGGGCGCAAAACACGATAAACTTCGGATTGCGCCGCCACCCGGGCACACTGACGGAAATACTCTTTTTTCCCCCCGAGACCATCGAGGAAGCCCCGACGGTAAGTATTGGCGACGAGCGGTTCCAGTTTGGCGCCACCCCTGAGCGCATGGACTTCAATGTGCGCGGTGTCGGCCGCCTCCAGCGAAAAAACACTTTTCAGGCGCACGAGCCCGTCATGCTCATGCTCGACCGGCATAAAATATTTTTCCATATTTTTGATCCAGACAACTCTCTTTAAACCGCCCTTGTCCTTTCCCAGTTTTGCCAGCGCATCTTCCCACAACTTCAGCTGTGGAAAACCGGGAATTACCGCCGGGGCGCCATCGTCGAAACTTATGGCGCACACATCGTCGGCCAGAAAGGCCAGGCCGCGCTGATGAAAGGCGGCCGCCAGTGTTGATTTACCCGCACCGGAAGGTCCCAGAAAAATAACCGCATAATTCTTTTTTGTCACAGCCCCCGCATGCAGGACAAGCACTTTGCGCTGGTGCAAAAGCGCTCCCATAGCCGAGCCCATCAAGTATATCAGTATTTTTCCCTCTGCCACTCCCGGCTCGGCCGTGATGACAATCCGGCTGCCTCCCTGCACATAATAACGCGCGATGGACTCTGCGCTAAGCAGGAATTCTCCGGCGGCCGCCTCGTACCATGCTGTTTTTTGCTGGGGGCGGGAAAGTTGCCGGGGGACCTCGCCGTATTCAATGACCACATCCGGCGGTGAAGATCGGCGCCGGTCGCCGGCCTCCGGTGCAGGCAAAGATATTTCGGAGAGGATGCTCAAACCGAAGATGTGGTATGCTTTACTCATGAAAAACCCGGCTGTTTTTTTAACATGTGCATCTCCATAGCGAAAAATTCATTCCCTGTCAAAGCATCGCGCGGGCGGTACTATAAGTTGGAATCTTTAAGGGGCTGACACACAAAGACCGGCCTCAGCCATCGCGCCGTATCGGCGCCGGTCTTTGCCCCTCCGGCACGAAGCAACCGTCAAGACACTCTTTTGTGCAATGGCCATCGCATGGTTCGATGTGAACGGTCGTCGCCGACAGTGGAAATTTTTTTCTCATCAGGCGCTTGAGTTCATGCGCGATGCGGTGAGATGTTTCCACGGTCATTTGGGGATCAACTTTAATATGAAATTCTATAAAGCGAAAATTTCCCGCCTTACGTGTTTTCAGCTGGTGATAACCGCATAGCTTGTTGCCGAGTGAGGAAATCGCGGTGCGAATCCACTGCTCTTCATCATAGGGAAGCTTCATGTCCATCAGGTCGCCCACGGCGCGAGCGGTCAGATTCCAGGCGGCTTTCATAATGATCACCGCCACAATCACAGCCGCTGCCGGATCCAGCCACCCGAGAGACACGCCCGGGAAAAAATAGCCGCCGCCCCAGATAATAGCCAGACTGCCCATGACGCCGGCAGAAGTATAGACATCCGTTCTTAAATGCCAGGCATCCGCCTGCAGGGCGAGGGAATCGGTTTCAGCTCCGACAACGAACAACTTTCTGGAAACAAATATATTCACAATGGCACTGACGAGCATGACCGCTACGCCCCAGCCCGGCTGCTCCACTTCCCCGGCGGTGCTGAATTTCTTAAACGCCTCGAAGATAATCCAGACGGCGGCAATAAAAATCAGGCCGGCCTCCACAAGGCCGGAGATGCTCTCGAGTTTGCCGTGGCCGAAAGGATGCTGCTTATCCGCCGGAGCGTGAGATTTCCGGACAGCGAAAAATGCAATGACCGCGGCAAGCAGATCCATCCCCGAGTGAATCGCTTCGGATATAATGGACACAGAACCGATCAGCGCACCGGCAATGGCCTTGAAAATAACCAGAACGGAATTCGATGCGACCGACAACATCGCCACCCGCTCTTTTTTCTTCTGCACAGTGTCCAACGAGCTATCTCCCGGTTTCGGCATTGAGTTTCTATGTATCACGACCGGCAGGTAATTTCCCGTTTTTTAATCCCCGCCCGTATGGATTTGCTTTCAACGGACAGGAAACTGTGATACTTGCCAGAGCGCATGGAAAAAGCGATGAAACACAAATCACTATCCGAGATACGGCGCGCCGCCGGCTCTTTATGGCGTGACTGGCGCTGGCAGTTAAAAAACCGCGTCACTTCCCCCGCCGTATTGGCCGGGCTCCGGGGTCTGGCCGCCAAAAACCAAAATGGGATCGGCCAGGTGCTGGCCGCCTATCCGATGCTGGTGACCCCTTACTACCTTTCCCTTATCAGCGATAGTGCGGGAAACGACCCGATAGCGCGTCAATGTCTTCCCGATCTGCGCGAGATCACCTGCCGGCCGGATTACCCCCAGGACCCGCTGGAGGAGGACGCTCTGATGCCTGTACCGAAGCTTGTCCACCGCTATCCCGACCGCGCTCTGGCTATGGTCACCGGAAACTGCGCCACTTACTGCCGCCACTGTAACCGCAAACGCTTCTGGAGAGAGCAGGGCAGTAGCACCTTAAAACAGCGTGTCGGGAAAATGGCCGGCTACATCGCAAACAATCCACAGATCCGTGAAGTGATTGTCTCCGGCGGTGACCCGCTGACCTTGAGCGATGAGGCACTCGAATTCATTCTGGCTAAATTTTCTTCCATTTCCCATGTTGAGGTGCTGCGTATCGGCAGCCGCGCCCCTGCGGTCCTGCCGATGAGAATCACGCGTGAGCTGTGCCGCCTTCTGAAGCGATACCGGCCGCTTTGGTTCAACACGCAGTTCAATCATCCGGCGGAAATAACCAAAGAGGCGGCCCGCGCCTGCAACATGCTGGCGGAGGCGGGCATCCCCGTATCCAATCAGTCTGTCCTGCTCAGGGGCATAAACGACTCATCTGCTACCATGCGGCAGCTCGTCACCGGGTTGCAAAAAATCTCTGTGCGCCCTTATTATCTGTTTCATTGCGAGCCGGTGCGCGGTACGGCGCATTTCCGCACGGACGCAGCCTCCGGGGTCAGGCTGATGGAAGAACTCGCCAAAAATTGTTCGGGCCTCGCCCTGCCCCGTTATGTGGCGGACCTGCCCGGAGAGACAGGGAAGATCCCTCTTTGGGCCCTGTCGGACACGTTCAAAAAGAATTTGGAGAAACATCAAGATTTTTTTGACTTTTCCAAATAATTGAATTAGGGAAAACTTCAAAGAAAGCCCAACTACCCGACGAGGAGAAATACTTTTTATGTACACTGCAAGCGACCTGAGAAAAGGACTGCGCCTGAAAATCGACGGCGACCCTTATGTTATCGTTGAATTCAACTTTGTCAAACCCGGCAAGGGACAGGCCCTGTATCGCACGAAACTCAAAAACATGATCAACGGCAACCAGTTTGAACGTACTTTTCGTTCCGTAGATGTTTTTGAGCCTGCCGACCTGCGGGAAAAAAAGATGCAGTATCTCTATAAGGAAGGCGACAAATTCTGCTTCATGGACAATGAAACCTATGAACAGGTTTTTCTGACCGAAGAACAGGTCGATGAAGCAGTAAACTTCATGACCGACAATATTGAAGTGGAAATCCTGCTGTTTGAAGATAAACCCATCGGGCTTAGCCTGCCCAACTTCGTGGAACTGGTGGTGACCGAAGCGGAGCCCTGGGCCAAGGGCGATACTGTTTCCGGGGCGACCAAGCCGGTCAAGGTACAGACAGGCTATACAATTTTAGTCCCCACGTTCATCTCTGAGGGAGAAAAAATCCGCATCGATACACGCACCGGAGAGTATCTGACACGGGTCAAAGGCTGACGGGCTTCGCCACAAATCAACGTCTCATATTTTCCTTCGCAGCCGTCTGATAAGAGGAGCAGCGGGGGGTCTAAAATTAATTCCAAGCCCTCTTACTTCTGGCCAGCAACGTGCGGAGTGCAAAAACACCCTGTTGAGGAAAATGGCGGCGGTGGTGCTAAAGGGCGATTCGTTTTAATATGCCGGGGACAGTATCGGTATACGCACGCAGCAGTAAACATGGAAACATTATTTCAGGATGATCGCTTCTATCTGGCGCGCAAGGAAAAAGCCCTGCGTCTGCGTGCCGGTTTACAGGCATCGGTGCGCCGTTTTTTTGGCGAGCGAGGCTTTCTGGAAGTGGACACACCCGTGCGCGTACCTTCACCGGCACCGGAAGAACATATCGAAGCAGTTGCATCCGGCGCATGGTTTTTACAGACCTCGCCCGAACTGTGCATGAAAAGGCTTCTGGCGGCCGGCTATCCCAAAGTATTTCAAATCTGCAAATGCTTCCGTGCCGATGAACGGGGGTGCTGCCATCTGCCGGAATTTACCATGCTGGAGTGGTACGAAGCGGACATCGATTACCTGCAGATGATGGAGCAATGCCAGTGCCTGCTTAGCTCCATTTTTACCGATGCGGGGCACGTAACTGTTCTTCCCCGGCAACAGAGATTCATCGGAATTCAGGGGCCCTGGCCGCGCGTGACCGTGGCGGAAGCTTTCCGCAGATACGCGCCGGTGAGCACCGAAAAGGCGCTCGCAGACAACAGATTCGAGGAAGTCCTCACTGAATATGTAGAGCCTCATCTGGGAGTGGACAAACCTGTGTTTCTGTATGACTACCCCGCCCCGCTGGCGGCTTTGGCACGCATCAAAAAAAACGACCCATCTGTAGCGGAGCGCTTCGAGCTGTATATCGACGGCATGGAGCTGGCCAACGGTTTTTCAGAACTTATCTGCCCCGACGAGCAGCGGCGGCGTTTCGAAGAGGCGCAAAAGGCGCGTGTTGAAAAAAAATTTGCACGCTACATTATGCCCGAGCGCTTTCTGGCCGCCATGGAAAATATGCCGCCCGCCGCCGGTATCGCGCTGGGTCTGGACCGAGTCGTCATGCTTCTGGCGGACGCCACATCAATAGATGATGTGGTGGCCTTCACTCCCGAGGCGCTTTGAGTCTGTACTGAGAAGATAAAGATATTGACAAGCTTTTTTTTTTACTCTACGTTACACATCAAATTTCAAACATGGAGATTATAAAGTGAAAAATATCGGGTCTTTGGACATTGGGAGCAATTTTCACGGCTCGGTTTTGGGCATGGTGCTCGACGCGGGCCTGGTGGTTAAGTTCGCCTTGCTGATTTTGCTTATTCTCTCGATTGTCTCCTGGACAATCATCTTCATCAAGTTTAGGTATTATGGAAAAATAAGAAAAGAAAACGAACTTTTCGACTCCGATTACCACCGCAGCAGCAAACTGGCCGATGTTTTACCCGCATCAAAAAAATATCCTTTTTCCACGACGGCTGAAGTTTTCCGCGCCGGCTATACGGAGCTCACCAGGATGAACCGGGCCCAGAGGGAAACAGCACGCGGTGAGGAAATAGGCCTTTCTTCGCTGGACAACGTGCAACGGGCGCTCAATCGTTCTTCGAGCGCGGAGGCGACCAAGCTGGAATCAGCTCTGGGCTTTCTGGCGACAACCGCATCGGTCAGTCCCTTTATCGGCCTGTTCGGCACGGTCTGGGGGATCATGGAAACCTTTCAGTCCATCGGAGCGCGCGGCTCCGCAACATTGGCGGTGGTCGCCCCCGGCATTTCGGAAGCTCTGATTGCAACGGCGGCGGGATTGGCCGCGGCCATCCCTGCAGTTATTTTTTACAACTATTTTTTAAATAAAGCTAAAACTATGGTTCAGGAAATGGACAACTTCGCTGATGAATTTCTGAATATTGTTGAACGCTACCTGATCGGCAAGTGAGTAGGCGTCAAAATGCACAGAAGAAAAAGACGACACGAAAAAATCACCATGTCGGAAATCAACGTCGTGCCGCTGGTCGATGTGATGCTGGTGCTGCTCATCATATTTATGGTAACCGCACCGATGCTGTCGATGGGCATCGATGTCAACCTGCCGCGTGTGAAGTCCAAAAGTATTGATATCGCCGAAGAAAAGCTGGTGCTGACCATCAGTGAAAACAAGGAAATATTTCTCAATAAAACAGCAGTCGCTCTTACCGATTTGAAACCGAAACTCACAGCAATTTATGCCCAGCGCGTGGACCGGGAGATCTTTCTGCGCGCCGACAAAAATGTTTCATACGGTTTCGTCGTCGAAGTTATGTCCGAAATCCGCAAGGCGGGAATCGATAAACTCGGCATGATCACGGAGCCGCCCGAGGCGATAAAATGATATTGCGGGAACCACACAAGAGTTCCTCAGGCAGCACCGGCACCAACTGCAACATGTTTTTTGTGTCACTTGTTCTTCACCTGGCCGTTTTTGCCGCTGTTTCCATCACCATTCCGGGTGCGTCGTCGAGGCAGGCGCATTTCATTCCTCCCTATTTTGTTTCTCTGGTCGGTCCTGAGTCGCAAAGCCTGCCGGATGAAACAAGCAAGGCGCCAAGAGATCAAACCTCAAACCTGGCCGGTCCGGTCATTTTGAAACGCAGCAGTGCGATTCCGGACAAAAAGATGCAGCCGGTTCAGAAGCAGGAAACGGACAGGTCACAAATTGAAAAAGCCATTGAGGCTATCCGCGAAAAACACAAATCCCGTGCGGAGACAGGCAGCGAAAGCGGCTCGCCTGCCGGTGACATGTCGAAGATAGATGAATACAGCCGATTTGTCTGGCTGAAAATTAAACAGAACTGGACGCTGCCCGCCTCTTTGATGCCGGCACAAAGTGTCACCACCATCATCGAGGTACGCATCGGCGAAAGCGGCTCCCTGGAATATGCAGGTTTTGAAAAAAGGTCGGGCAACCGCAATTTTGACGACTCCGCGCTGCGGGCCGTGCAAAAATCAGCCCCCTTCCCGCCGCTCAAGGGATGGACGGACAGGCGCGTCATTGAAATCGGTATCCGCTTTCATTCCGACGAACTGCGCCAAACAATGAGAAAGGATTAAATTTACCGGTGACTTCCAGATTTTTTCTCCCAACTGTGTTTCTCATCTTGTTTGTCTGCGCCGTCTGCTGCCAGGCGACGGCAAAAATCTACATTGACATTGACGAGCCAGGCTTCAGGCAATTTCCGATTGCGGTTTGTGATTTTCAAAACACGCACGGGCTGACCACGTCCGGTGACACAGTAAACACAAAAATAGCCGAAGATGTCAGATTCTACCTGAGCCTGACCGGCCTGTTTGAACTCCTGGATAAAAGCAGCTTCCTCGAAGGGGTGGAACCGGGCTTGCCGGAGGTAATCCGCTTTACCGACTGGTCGCTCATCGGGGCAGACTTCCTGTTGCGCGGAGACGTGACCAGAGAAAGCGGCCGCCTCACAGCAGAGATCCGCCTTTATGATATCGCCCGCGGTCGAGTCATTTTACAAAAAAAATACAAAGAAGCAACTGGTGACACAAGGGAAACCGCCCGCGCCATCGCCTCAGACATACTGCTCACCATTACCGGCGACGAGGGCGACTTCGGCACAAAAATAGCACTGGTCGTCAAAAACAAAGGAGCAGGCGATATCTTCAGCATCAATTACGACGCAACAGAGCTGGCACCGATAACCGCTCATAAAAGCATCGTCATCACCCCGCGCTGGTCTCCCGACGGCCGTTTCCTGGCCTTCACTTCATATAAAAACGGCCGTCCTGTCGTTTATCTGCGTAACCTTCATACCGGAAAAGAAAAAGAGGTGGCGGCCTTCCCCGGTTTAAATATGTGCGGCTCGTTTTCACCGGACAGCAGAAATCTTCTGTTAACATTGAGCAAGGACGGCAATGAGGAAATTTATTCTCTAAATGTGGAAACCATGAAACTTACGCGCCTGACCAATAACTACGCCATTGACGTATCGCCCGCCTGGTCTCCCGACGGGGGAAAAATTGTTTTTGTTTCCAACCGTTCCGGCACACCTCAGATATTTATCATGGACGCCGGCGGCCAAAACGTAAACAGAGTCACCTTTAAAGGCAACTACAACACTTCACCTTCCTGGTCCCCCCGGGGAGACAGAATCGCCTATGAAGGGCTGATTGACCGCAAATATCAGATTTTTACGGTTGATACGGAAGGTAACAATCCAACCCAGCTGACTTTTGATGAAGCGGACAATGAATACCCGTCCTGGTCACCGTCGGGCCGCCAGATAGTTTACAGCTCACGGCGCGGCTCAAAAACCCGTATTTGCATCATGAACGCCAACGGACAGAACATGCGCATCCTGCTGGGCGACCAAAACGGCCTGGCCATGCCGTCCTGGTCTCCCCGGATGAGCAGGTAAAACAAAAAACCGCAGGCATCATACATCGTGTAACAAGCTGTATTTATTTGTCATATACACATTTATATTGACCTTAACAGGTAAATTGTGTTTAGCTTCGTCAAACGTTTAACCAAACCGAACAATAACGAAAGGAGAGGGTCATGAAAAAGTATTTCACAGCGGCAGGAATCGTCGTAGTGATGGCGTTGAGTCTGATAATTTTTAGTGGTTGTGCAGAAAAACAGGC
Organism: Syntrophaceae bacterium; assembly: GCA_018056765.1. Lineage (GTDB taxonomy): Bacteria > Desulfobacterota > Syntrophia > Syntrophales > Smithellaceae > UBA8904. The sequence goes on along the minus strand of JAGPFA010000008.1, from coordinate 32,742 downwards.
GGTGGTCAAAGACGAATCAGTTCAGTCAGCGCCCGCCGCAACTACTTCTCCGGCAGAGCCTGCGGCAACCGATGATGAGGCGGCCCGAAAGGCTCGGGAGGCTAAAGAGGCGGCAGCGAAACGAAGTGCTGCGGCACAGGCGGCGCTCAATATTCAGAACATCTACTTTGATTTCGACAAATCAACCATCCGTCCGGACGCACGCGAAATATTAAAATCCAACAGCGAAATCTTCCAACAGAACAGCAAATCCCAAATCGTGATCGAAGGGCATTGCGACGAGCGCGGCACGGCTGAATACAATATGGCTTTAGGCGAAAGACGCGCCCAGGAAGCCAAACAGTATCTGATCAACCTCGGTATCGATGCCTCACGCATGCAGACAATCAGCTACGGCAAGGAAAAACCGCTTGATACGCGCAGTACGGAAGAGGCCTGGTCGATAAACAGGCGCGCACAATTTGTTCTTCAATAAGCCGGCAAGGACAGTGCTTTGAAAACATCATTGAAACTAATTATTTTAGCGGCTGTTTTCGCAATATGCGGATGCGCGACCTCGTCTGATATCAAGAGTCTGCGTGCGGAGCTTAATCAGCGTATGGATGAAAAGGTATCCGCCGTGGACGCGCGTATGGAGGCACGGGTGGCCAGGCTTCAGCAGGAACAGGAAGATAATGCCGCGCTGCTCGCCGCCATCCGCAAGAGTCACGCCAACACCGGCGCGGACTTCACCGAAATCCGCGACCAGCTTCAGCAACTGCGCGGGCAAATTGAAACACTCAAAAAGGAAACAGCTACCGGTTCGCCGAAAGACGACGAGCTGAAGGCGAAAATTGAAACGCTGGCAATGAAGATCAACTTCATCGAGAATTTTCTGGAAATCGGGAAAAAAGATGCTCTAAGTGACGCCAATGATGCTTCAACCACCAAGGATCAGGGGAAATCGGACAAGGCCGGCGCCTACGCAGCCGCCTATCAGACTTTTAAAAACGGCAATTACGCCAAGGCCAGAGAAGCGTTCCAGGAGTTTCTGGCTACCTACCCTTCCGGCGAATACGCGGACAATGCACAATATTGGATCGGTGAGTGCTACTTTTTCGAAAGACAGTTCGAAAAAGCAATTTTGGAGTACGAAAAAGTCACCAGAAAATTCCCCAGCAGCAATAAAGTGCCCTACGCCCTTGTAAAGCAGGCCCTCTCTTTCCAAAACCTCGGCGACAAGGCCAGCGCCAAGCTGCTGCTGCAGCAGGTCATCAAGGACTATCCAGACACAAGCCAGGCGCGGGTCGCCCGCTCCAAACTTCAGGAACTGCGCTGAATCACTGTATTGATGCAAAGGGCTTCATCTGAAGCCCTTTTTTTTTGCCTTGCCCGCCGTCACTTCAGGGACCCGGAAAAATTTTTTCGGGCCACAGGTCATAAAAATAAACAATTTATTTACACAACGAAAACGGGGCCGACAAGACAGAGGGGGGGTGCCTCCCGTCAGATCTTCAGATGCAAAACCGGCAATCCCAAATGGCGCCTGGCGGTTTCACCTTTGAAGCGCGTTTGCTCCCGGGCAGTGGGAGTACCCCTTCTGCCCCTGCCCAGCTTGTCCATCAGATGCGTTGAGCCCAGATGCAACGTGTGCTTGCCGAATTTTTCCGCCAGTTCATCTGCCGCCGCATAAACATCTCTGATTTTTTCCACCTGCACGGGATCGTCAAAAAGACCGTACTGGATACCGGCATCAGCCTTCAGATCCTGCAAAACCACACCCGTGGCACGGTACAGCTCGCCCGGCCGGTAACAGTCGTCAAACAGTGCACGTACCACAGGGCTAAATTCCAGCGGACAGGCACAGGGGCGCGAAAGGGCCGCTTCGCGACCGGCCGCGTCGAAGTTCTGTTTTTTCAGATACACCAGGATTCTTTCCGGTGCCAGACTGTAGCGCCTCGCTTTAATACAGGCGGACTCCACGTTACGCATAAGCTGGGCGAAAAGATAAGCCCCATCCCTGGTCGGGGGCGCAAATGTTTTTGTTTTGCTGATTGAGGCGTAAACGCTTTTTTCTTCGGACACCACCGGGTAAACCGACTCTCCGCGCAGCTCCCGCCAGATTTCCACGCCGGGTTTGGTCAATCTCCGTCGCAGAGCATCTTCGGACATTCGTGCAAAGCCCAGCGCGGTGCGCACGCCGAATTTGGCCAGATAGTTGGTGGTGGCTGGCCCGATTCCCCAGACTTTTTCCACCGGCAAATCGTTCAAATAGTGCGCGATCTGCCTGCCCGGTATCACCGTCAGTCCCGACGGCTTTTGATGCTTGGACGCAATCTTGGCCAATACCTTAGTGATGCTAAGCCCCACCGAAACACCAATGGCCAGCTCCCTTTCGATCTCTGTTTTCATTTTGAGGGCGATTTCTTCATAGGAAGCCTTCAGGGCACGGCGCATCCCGGTGATATCGGCAAATGCCTCGTCAATGGAGTACTCCTCTACGTCGGGCGTAAAACGCCGCATCACGGCAAACAGCCGGCGCGAAAACAGGCTGTAGGTTTCATAGTCCGACGGCAGGACAATGAGCCCCGGACAAATCCTGCGCGCCTCATGCAGGGGAACACCACGCTGGACGCCCAGCCTCTTGGCCGCGTAACTGGCACAGGAGACAATTCCGCGCTCACCGCCGGTGACCAGCGGCTTCCCCTTGAGTTCCGGATGAATCGCCTCCTCGCAGGAGGTAAAAAACGCGTCGCCGTCTATATGCACAATGGCCCGCGGCCAGGAATGAAGTGAAAAAATTACATCAGACATAAAACCGCCTCCCGGCTATGAGTACCTATAATTAAGCCTATTAACCATGGGCCATGAGCCACCAGCCATCGACTATCAACTATCCTCCAATCCTCCAACCCTCTAACCCTCTAATCTTCTAATCTTCTAATCATCTACCCCTCCATCCCGCGGAGCGGATCGCTATAATCAAGATAGACAAAGACCGCCTCACGCAGGCCGGCCGGAGACTCATCGGTTATCCTGGCCCTCTTGCCCATCGCCCTGGGCTTGGGCCTTATTTATGATACTTTCTCACCAGCGCCGTGACGACCCCTGCAATACGTAGCTCCTCTTGCGGAACAATCGGCGGGTATTTGGGATTGGCCGCCTCCAGCGTGAGCGTTTTCCCTTTGCGTCGAAAGTACTTCATCGTCCAGTTACCGTCCACCTCCGCCAGAATGATATCTCCGTTTTTCGGCTGGCGCCCCCGCTGTACGATTACCAGATCATTTTCCATGATCCCTGCACCGCTCATGGAATCACCGGTCACCGAAAGCAGAAAAGACGTTTCGGGGTTCCCCACCAGATACTCGTCAAAAGAAATAATGTCGCGCAGCTCTTCTTCTGCCGGCGACGGAAACCCGGCACAGATCTCCCCGCTTACCCGCCTCTCCGCCACACGGCAACAGGGATTCAGTGCCCCTGGAATCAGGTGTTTCGCCTCCTGTACGCCATGGGTGCCGATCTTCCGGGAGCAAACGGCCGGCTCTGTCGTATCCGGCCGGAAATACGCCAAAGGCAGGCGCAGCTCCTGTATGCTGTTTGTTTTTTCCATGCCTTCACTTTATAGAACATACGTTCTAATGTCAAGACCGTTTCTTACTCCAAAACAGCACCCGGCATCCCTGCCTGCATATTTAAAAAACCGGCAATTGTAAGATGCTTATATCATTGGCTGAAAAATGGTTAACGAAGCGTACAGAGCAAACCTCGGGATACATTTGTTCGAACCGCAAAATCACCTTTTTCATTCCCCTGTGCGGCCGGGCATGGACAACGTTTAAATATTTTTAATATTTTCCCAAAATAATAATATAATTTCTTCTGATCACAGATTGGGGAATATTTGAAAATCCCTTTTATCGGACATCTCGAAAAACGGGAAGTATGCAAATGGATCATGTACAACAAAAAGCCGGGAAAGCCTGGCCGTAATGGACAGTGCCGCCAGACGCCAACTTTTTTATCAGTGCCCGTTTCTTCTCTTATTGTCTGGATCTTCCTGAATCATCTCCACGAATCAATCCCACAAATTTACAACCGTTCTGCCCCTGTGCTTTCCGGCTTTTATTTCATCCATAACGCCGCCCACCCCTTCCAAAGGAATTTCCGAAACCAGCTTTTCCATCCAGGGAAACTTCCACTGGCCGGCAATCATGTCCCATGCCCTCTGCCGCCGCGGCATCGGACAATTTTGCGAGTCAATACCGTAAAGGGTCACGCCGCGCAGAATGAATGGGAAAACCGTTAGTTTCAGGTCGGGTGAAACGACATTACCACAGCAGGTGACGGCTCCATAACTCCTGACCGAGCGGATTGCTGATGTCAGAACATCGCCGCCCAGCGTGTCGACACATTTGGCCCATCTCTCTTTGAGCATCGGCCTCCCGGTTGTATCGATCAGTTCTGATGGATCGAGGACTTGCTTTGCTCCGATTTTCTTTAGAAACCCGCTTTCATCGTGCAGACTGTTGAGTGCTGTGACGTTGTATCCTGCATGAGAAAGGATGGAAACGGCAATGCTGCCGACTCCGCCGCTTGCCCCCGTCACCAGAATTTCATCGTCCGGATCCATACCGAATTCTACCAGACGCAAAACAGATAATGCTGCAGTAAACCCGGCAGTCCCGAAAATCATGCTCTCCCTGAGAGACAGACCGGCCGGCTTGCGCACCACCCACGACGAAGGAACCCGGATGTACTGTCCCAGTCCGCCGGAAGTATTCATCCCCAGATCATAGCTGGTAACGATAACCTCATCGCCAGGCTGGAAATCCTTCACACTGCTTTCTTCTACAACCCCCGCAGCATCAATGCCGGGCGTATGGGGATATTTCTTCGTTACACCACGGTTGCCGTTGGCGGAAAGCATATCTTTATAATTAAGCGACGAAAACAACACCTTTACCAGAACGTCGCCGGCAGGAAGCCCGTCAGTGGCCAGCTCTTCAACATCTGTTGTAAACCGGTTTTCATCCACTTGTCTGACCAACAAACCTTTGTATCTCCTGCTTCCCATGTCCGCCTCCTTGAGATTTTTCAAATACTTGACCGTTAATAAACCACCGACTGACTAAGACCGTCGGCTTTCGGAAAATAATTCGATTGACGCCTCGAATAGACCATATCGATCCCAGAGGCTAAATTATCCCACTCTTTTCTATTTTTCAACCGGAAAACAAAACCAGAATTGCATCAAGTATGGACTTGCTTTGAAACCGCACTTCTTGTTATCATTGCTCGCCGCCGGTTCTTCCATGGCCGCTGTTCCTATGCAGCCGCAGGCGGCATCTGTTGCCAGTCGGTTTTTCAACGCAACTCTTCACAGAAGGATGACTTCAACTTATTTAGACATTCACACCAACAAAGGAGGGATTCATGGACAGCTACAAATTGTTTATCGATGGACAGTTTGTTGACGCGGCAGACGGTAAAACATTTGAAACGTTCGATCCGGGTACGGGGCTGCCGATTGCCACCGTAGCCAAAGCGGGTCCGGCGGATGCCGAAGCGGCCATTCACGCGGCGCGCAGGGCCTTTGACAGCGGTGTATGGAGCGGACTTTCACCTGCCGCCCGCATGGCAAAACTGCAGGACTTCGCCGATCAGATCGCCCATCAGGGCCTGAGACTGGCAATGACTGAAAGCATGGATTCCGGCCAAATTATCAGCCTGACCAAGTACTGGCCGCTGCTGAGTATTTCCTTTTTGCGCAACCTCAGTCTGGCGGCCGCAAAACAATTTCCCTGGCAGGAGGAGATTCCCGCCTCCGGCAATGTTTTCGCGCCGGGCCGTGACTACATCCGACGCGAGCCGATCGGCGTATGCGTAGGAATTGTGCCGTGGAATTTCCCTCTGTATATCGCCATTTGGAAACTTGCGCCCGCCCTTATCATGGGGAACACCGTGGTAATCAAACCTGCCACGATGACACCTCTTACCGCCGTTATTCTGGGTGAGGCAGCCAAAGCCGCAGGCCTTCCCGATGGTGTTCTCAATATCATCACCGGACCGGGCGGGGAACTGGGACGGGTTTTATGTACACACAAAGACGTAGACAAGATTTCACTTACCGGCTCCACGGAGGTCGGACGTGAAATCATGAAACTGGCCGCAGACACGGTAAAGAAAGTCACCCTGGAACTGGGAGGTAAATCCGCCAACATCATTCTTGACGATGCGGATGTCGATCTGGCCGTGGAAGGCGCATGTTTCGGTACTTTCTTCCATCAGGGACAGGTCTGTTCGTCCGGCACGCGGCTTTTGGTGCATGCCAGGATTTACGATCAGTTCATCGAAAAAATGAAAAAACGCGCCGAGGCGTTTCGCATCGGCTATCAGCTTGATCCTACATCTCATCTTGGTCCGCTGGTCAGTGCCGAGCAGCTGGCAACAGTCGAAAATTATGTAAAAATCGGCCGGGAAGAAGGAGCGGAGCTGATTACCGGCGGCCAGCGCGCGGCCGTACCCGGTCTGGACGGAGGCTTTTACTACAAACCCTCCATTTTCATCAATGTCAAAAACAACATGCGCATCGCGCAGGAGGAAATATTCGGACCGGTCGTTTCGGTTATGAAAATATCTGATGACGACGAGGCGGTGGCCATCGCCAACGATTCTCTTTTCGGTCTGGCGGGCGGTGTCTTTTCCGGAAACACGGCACGGGCCGAGCGCATTGCAGCAAACGTCCGCACCGGCACCATGTGGATCAATAACTACCATATCTTTGCCGACTTCTGTCCCTTCGGCGGTTACAAGCAGTCAGGCGTCGGGCGTGATTTCGGTTTGGAATGTCTCCACGGCTTTGTTCAGGTCAAGCGCGTACACATCAACTCAATGGCCGATGCCCGCACCAACATGACCTGGTCTATTTTATCGGACAACAAAAAGATGGCCGGCTTTTCCTATTTCTGCCCGACGATGGTCACCGCCGGACACGGCTCCTTATCGTCGGTCAATAAAACGGCCGTTGATCTTGGTTGCCGCCGAGTGCTTATTCTGACCGATCCCGGCGTGCGTGCTGCGGGTTTGGCGGACCTGGCCGCTTCAGCTCTTGGCGATTTGTGTGCCGGTATCTATGATCAGATACCGCCGGATCCGGATCTGGAAGCAGTGGACGCAGCTACACAATTCGCCCGCGAGGCGGGTGCGGATGGTATTTTGAGCGTCGGCGGCGGCAGCGTCATCGACACAGGCAAGGGAGTTGCAGTAACGCTGAAAAACGGCGGCAAAGCCAACGACCATCTGAATCTGCTGGTACTGACGGAAATGCAGACACCACACATAGTCATTCCCACCACCTCAGGCACAGGTTCAGAAGTGACCAACATTGCCGTCCTCACCAGCCATAGTGCGGGACGCAAACTCTTCATCGCGGATAAATTTATCACCCCCAACGCAGCAATACTTGATCCGCGATTCACCATGTCGTTGCCTCGTCGCATGACTGTGGCCACCGCCATGGACGCGATGACACACGCCGTGGAAGCGATGAGCGGAATCATGTCCAACCGTATCTGCGACGCACAGGCATTGCAGGCCATTCGCCTGATCGCCGGCAATTTACCGGTGGTGGCAAACAACCCCCACGATGAAGAGGCCCGCCTCAACCTCCAGATCGCCGCGTCGCTTGCCGGCTGGGCGTTCACCGTCGCACAGGTAGGTCTGGCACATGCGATGGCCCACACTCTGGGCACTCTCCACCATCTGCCACACGGGGAAGCCTGCGGAATCGTCCTGCCCAAAGTCATGCGCTACAACGTCGATCACGCAGCGACAGCGCTGAGCGAGATCAGCCAGGCATTGGGAGTGAACACGGCAGGCATGTCTAAACGCGAAGCGGCGCTGGCTGCCGCTGACGCGATTGAAACGCTGATGCAGAAGGTCGGTCACCCAACCCGCCTGCGTGACGTGGGTGTGAAGGAGGAAGGCCTCGACATCGCCGCATTTCATGCCATTGCCGATACGGCGGCAATTTTCAATGCGCGTCCGGTTAATGACCCCGGCGACATAGCGGCTCTTTATAAAGAAGCATATTAGAAAGCCGGATAACTGAAACTATTTTGTGCAGATTTGGGCAGCAGCCCTCGACCAGATATTTTTTGATGTTTCAAAACATGAAATTATATCTGTAAGAGGGCTGCTCTCCTTCCCCTTACCTGCCAACTCTTAAGTAACTTCGCCATCATCTCGGAATCGGTAAGTTTTTCGCCAACAAACCTCCACCCCGTGGAGAAAATCGCTACCAGCTACGAGCGACGAGTTATTTGCTCATTATTTTCTGGATACCGGCCCCCCGATTTCGCGCGGGTATGACGATGTTGACGGCTTTTGACGATTGCGGCACAGTCACCAGCGGAGGACACGAAGGTTGCGCTGCGCGCTTTACTGACAGTTCTCGCTAAGCTTTACTGACCGTTCGTGGTGAGCCTGACTGACCGTTCGTGGTGAGCCTGTCGAACCATGAACGGAAAATCATATTCCCGCTCACCTCCTCCTTCGACAGGCTCAGGGTGAACGGGGGACACGAAGGGTGCGCTTCGTGTTTGATTGATTATTTTTGCTGAGTTCTATTATATTCAAGAATAAATGCCCGTTCATGCTGAGCTTGTCTAATAACGAACGGGCAACTTATCTTATATCCCGATTACTTTATTTCCCGAGCAGGTTTTTGATTTCTTTGCGGCAGATGTTCTCTATACAGGTGTAGGTGATAAACTGCGCGGTTTTTGTTTTGTAGATAGGCTCATGCCCCCGATCGAAATAGCCTTCATCAAAGTCCGGTGTATTCTTGGGTTTGAGGCGACTGTTCTTTTCAATAGCTTTGGCTTCAAACTCCCGCTTGTCTGCAATGCAGAAGGTGCGCTTCTTATCTGAATTCAGTTTCAACGCCATGCCCGACGATTCCGGAACTGTGCCGTCACCCGCGCCGTCGGGAAGCTGCAAGGTGACCATCCGTAACCCGCTGCCTTTTGCAGGCTTGTCGGATTGATCCACACGGTCTCGATAGCCGCCCTTGTTGATAAAATAATTCATATCCAAAATGGTCAGTTTCGAGACAACCTTGCCTGCGTCTTTGATTAATGTCACCGCTTTGAGCGGCCCCGTCACGGTGTTGCTCAGGGTCATGCCCAATATCGCCGCTACCGGCGCGCCTTTGATACTGCTCTCGATATATTCCAGAATTTCATCCTTAAGGATCCCGGCCTTTCGTTTGAATGTCTCCCAGATATTGTCATCAACAATATCGAAAACGACACGATCCGAACTGGCAATGCCGGAGGAATAAAATTGATACGTCTCGGGGTGAAGTTCCGTATCGGTCAGCCTTTCGTGGAAGGATTCGGCTTGATTTAGGTAGCCGAGATAAAGGTTCCATGACGAGGTAGGTTTTTTAAGACCGCTCTGTATTGCCTGCTCTTTCTTCCCAGGATCCAGCCACTCGGGATTCACCAGCCGGTAATAAACATCATCTTGTTCATAGATTTCCCTGTAAGGATCGGATTTAGGCAAGGCTTTCCGTATGCCTTGGTCGTCTATCAGTTCCAGCCATTGTGTTGATCCGTCGTTGTTTCTATACTGTTTATTGGGAAGCAACTCCAACCCGCCCGGCATGTTTGCCAAAAGAGCCGTCACTTCCTCGCCGTCCGTGCCCAATGTCCAGGAGGTGGCTGTTCCCACAACGCTGTTCACGGCGCTGTCTTTCTTGAACTTCAAGGTCTTCACGGGGTTTTTGAACCAGTGCATGAGAGTGGTTTCCGGTATACTGTGCGGACGCTCAAAACCGGCTTTCATCCGCCAGTAGGCCGCAGGAGAGCCGTTGGAGGGCTGGACGCCGTGGATGATGCCCATGATCTTGTCTTTAGCTCCATGAAGCATGTAAGCACTGCGCGCCACCAGGCCACCCATGGAGTGGGTGACTAAAAGGACCTTCTCGCAGTGACGGCCTTTGTCTTTGTAGAGCTTTATGATTCTGTCTATCTCTTCGACGAGTTTTTTCCCGGCCAGATCGTTGGAGGCGGTCCAGTTATAGCCGAAGGCATGAACGGGAAATTCATAAAAGAGGCTCACGGTCTCATCCCACAGGCGTTTGTGAAGAACCTTGAGGATGTCGCCATAGGTGCTCCACGATACCCCGCCCCAGCCGCGTTCCTTGCGGGTTTTGTCTATGCCGCCGGGGTCGGCAATACGCTTTGTTTGTATGGCGTCATCGTCAAGAACTTGAAGGTGATCTGGGTTGAATTCACCTTCTCCTATGAGCATGCTTTTTTTGAATTCGGCAGTTGCTTTTCTTACGCCGTAAGTCTTAAACATAAACCACTTGTCGTCGGGATCCCAAACTACTTTACCGCCTGTGTTTTTCAACCTGCTGCCCATGATACCGGGAATGAAGATAATGGGTAAAACATCCCGCTCGATGACAATGCGGTTTTGTCTTTCCGTTTCCAGACCTTCAATCGGATTTTTTAAATCCCGCGCTCTTATTTTGATTATATTGGGTCCGTTGGACATGATAGTTCCTCCCCGGTCATATATTACGATTAACGTTTATAAGCAGGACGAAATGAATTCAAAATCTGATCCCAAATTATTATCTTTTCATCCCTATTATCAGGCTCCGTATCGAGTGTAATTTGAATCCATGGTTTTTCACCTGATTCGACTGTTCCAAGATATTCCCAGTCAAAACTTAAATCTTGATTTTCCCCATCAGAACCCTGCAAGATCTCTTCTTCACCCGGTAAATTTGCGGCAGTCTTTTTTCTTGATCGAACTTTTTCAATGTCGAGACCGGACGCAAAACCGGTCGCCATGGCTGCAATGGTTCTGGAAATGATTCCCCCACTCTCTGGTTCTTTGTGTATTTGACGCATCTCAATCTCCAATTTCATCCCCATCGGCCCGGCAAAACGAGCATAGGTGCTTTCCTGGCGTTTGTAGGGAAGCTCGATGACACCATGTTCAGTGTAAAACGGATGATTGGCTGGCTGATTTGGAAAAGGGTGGGGACTGTAGGCAGCGGCTATTTCTTTTAACCATGCATACATCGATTTTTCTTTATCCAACAAGCCTCTCAAAGAAAATAATACACCACTTAAGCCATATGACACGAAGATATCCCATTTACATTCATCATCCGCCCTGTAATCACCATAATACAAAACCCCTCTTGCCCATTTGCCCAATCTCTCGATTGGTTGTTCTTTGATGATAATCTTTTTGACGCCTTCCGGCTTTTTTAATTTTTCTATTTCTGAAAGACGACTTTTCCATTTTTGTTCTGCATCTTTCAAGTTTGGATATTCTTCAATTTCTACCCGCCTGAAACGGTTACTCTGAATCTCCAGTTTAAAATCTTCCGGCAGATCAATGGCGAATCTCCCCATGTAGTAGGTCTTCATCTTATGTTCAGCTCCTTTCGTTGTTGGCATTGGTTTTTGTGTCTGCTTCATCGCTGCGTTACTATAACTGCAAAGCAACAGGCCGGTCAGCAACGTAATCAACAGCAATCTTAAAGTGTTTCTCATGTATCCTCCATGTTACTTATAAATCATCACACTTTTTATGCAGGCTGTTCAAAAAGGCTCAAAGACAAGGCGTCGCGATGTTCAAGCAGCGGAGCATACTGTTTGCGTATGTGAGCATGCGAGAACTGAAGCGCAACGCAGTATATGAGTCTTTTTCAACAGCCTGCCCCTCCCCGGATTCAGCCACTCCTCATTCACCAGCCGGTAATACGCATCCTTTTCCTTATAGATTTCCTTGTAAGGATCGGACTTTGGCAGGGCCTCGCGGTTGCCGTCGTCGTCGATGAGCTCCAGCCAGCGGTTCCAGCCGTCGTTGTTTGTGTAAAGCTTATTTGGAAGCAATTCCAGCCCGCCCGGCATGTTCGCCAAAAGAGCCGTCACTTCCTCGCCGTCCGTGCCCAATGTCCAGGAGGTGGCTGTTCCCACAACGCTGTTCACGGCGCTGTCTTTCTTGAACTTCAAGGTCTTCACGGGGTTTTTGAACCAGTGCATGAGAGTGGTTTCCGGTATACTGTGCGGACGCTCAAAACCGGCTTTCATCCGCCAGTAGGCCGCAGGAGAGCCGTTGGAGGGCTGGACGCCGTGGATGATGCCCATGATCTTGTCTTTAGCTCCATGAAGCATGTAAGCACTGCGCGCCACCAGGCCACCCATGGAGTGGGTGACTAAAAGGACCTTCTCGCAGTGACGGCCTTTGTCTTTGTAGAGCTTTATGATTCTGTCTATCTCTTCGACGAGTTTTTTCCCGGCCAGATCGTTGGAGGCGGTCCAGTTATAGCCGAAGGCATGAACGGGAAATTCATAAAAGAGGCTCACGGTCTCATCCCACAGGCGTTTCTGAAGAACCTTGAGGATGTCGCCATAGGTGCTCCACGATACCCCGCCCCAGCCTCGTTCCTTACGGGTTTTGTCTATGCCGCCGGGGTCGGCGATACGCTTTGTTTGTATGGCGTCATCGTCAAGAACTTGAAGGTGATCTGGGTTGAATTCACCTTCTCCTATGAGCATGCTTTTTTTGAATTCGGCAGTTGCTTTTCTTACGCCGTAAGTCTTAAACATAAACCACTTGTCGTCGGGATCCCAAACTACTTTACCGCCTGTGTTTTTCAACCTGCTGCCCATGATACCGGGAATGAAGATAATGGGTAAAACATCCCGCTCGATGACAATGCGGTTTTGTCTTTCCGTTTCCAGGCCTTCAATCGGATTTTTTAAATCCCAAGCTCTTATTTTGATTATATTGGGTCCGTTGGACATGATAGTTCCTCCCCGGTCATATATTACGATTAACGTTTATAAGCAGGACGGAATGAATCGAGGGCCGCGTCCCAGAGCTTGATTTTTTCGTCGAGATTGCCATCTGGCGCTTGCTGGATAGAAATCCTTATTTCCGGATGTTCCCCTGAATCTTCTTTGCCGTTGTATTTCCAACCGAAATATAACTTTGGACCCATATCTGCTGTAATTCTCGTCACAAGTTCCTCGCCCTTTAATCCGGCAACGGTTCTTTTGTGCCCTCTGATCTTTTCCACATCGACACCCGGTACAAAATTGGTAGCAAGGGCCGCAGCAAGACTTTCCAGAATTCCCACTTTCTCAACTTCATGCGTCTCGCTCATGTCAATCTCCAATTTCATCTCCATCGGCCCGGCAAAACGAGCATAGGTGCTTTCCTGGCGTTTGTAGGGAAGCTCGATGACACCATGTTCAGTGTAAAACGGATGATTGGTTGGCTGATTCAGAAAGGGACGGGGACTGTAAGCCTTGGACACTTCCAAGACGCGTGCATACATGGACTTTTCTTTATCCAAGAGACCACCCTTAAGGGAGAAGAGAACCGCTTTGCTTTCATATGAAACCATGAAATCCCAGTTACAGTGATTTGCAAACATGTAATCACCATAATACAAAACCCCTCTTGCCCATTTGCCCAATCTCTCTATTGGTTGTTCTTTGATGATAATCTTTTTGACGCCCTCCGGTTTTTTCAATTTTTCTATTTCTGAAAGACGACTTTTCCATTTTTGATCTGCATCTTTCAGATTTGGATATTCTTCAATTTCTACAAGCCTGAAACGGTTACTCTGAATCTCCAGTTTAAAATCTTCCGGCAGATCAATGGCGAATCTCCCCATGTAATAGGTCTTCATCTTATGTTCAGCTCCTTTCGATGTTGGCATTGGTTTTTGTGTCTTCTTCATCGCTGCATAACTGTAACTGCAAAGCAACAGGCCCGTCAGCAGCGTAATCAACAGCAATCTTAAAGTGTTTCTCATGTATCCTCCATGTTACTTATAAATCAGCACACTTTTGAGCAGGCTGTTCAAAAAGGTGTCCGGCTTGGGTAAATGAACAATTACTCCAGCAAAAAACCTTACTGCCATTACGCTTACAAAGTTACCAAAATGGTGCTTTCTTCGGCTGGCAGTGATTTGACTGCTTCCTAAATAAAAACATTGGAAAGTTGATTTCAGGAGGTAACGCTATGAAAAATGCCGACGAATGTCAATATGTTTTTTTGAAATACTTCTTCGCACCCCGGCTGTGAGCTATCAACCATCAGCTATCCTCTAACCCTCTAATCATCTAATCATCTAATCCTCTACCCCTCCACCCCGTGGAGTAAATCGCTACCAGCTACGAGACGAGCTATTTGCTCATTATTTTCTGGATACCGGCCCCCCGATTTCGCGCGGGCATGACGATGTTGACAGCTTTTGACGATTGCGGCACAGTCACCAGCGGAGGACACGAAGGTTGCGCTGCGCGCTTTATTGACAGTTCTCGCTAAGCTTTACTGACCGTTCGTGGTGAGCCTGACTGACCGTTCGTGGTGAGTTTTACTGACCGTTCGTGGTGAGTTTTACTGACCGTTCGTGGTGAGTTTTACTGACCGTTCGTGGTGAGTTTTACTGACCGTTCGTGGTGAGCCTGTCGAACCATGAACGGAAAATCATATTCCCGCTCACCTCCGCCTGAGATAATTAGTTTCATCTGAAAAAAAATAACAGCAAACAGCTCAATTATGTTATATTATTGGAAATCGCTGAAAATAAGGGGTGACGATTATGAAAGTGTTTAAATCAACGCTGGCAGTTATGGTCATCTTGTGCTGTGTGTCATCATTTTCCCACGCCGATGATCTGAGAAGAGATAGTCCCTGCAAGGCGGATATCCAGAAATTTTGTAAAAGCGTCCCGCCCGGCAAGGGCAGACTGCTTCGCTGTATGAGGCAATACAGCCGCCATCTGACTGATGAATGTATACAGCATATATCCGTGGTAAAGGAAAATTCAGCACAATTCAAAAAAGCCTGTAAGAAGGACATCGATCGTTTTTGCTCTGATGCAGACAAGTCCGGCGGTGCTGTTTTCCGCTGCCTGGAAAAAAACCATGCCTCTCTTTCCGCCGTGTGTGCCAATCAGGTGAAATAGGAAAGGCCGCCCAGGCAGATCCCACCTGCCGGTGCACCCAGCGGTGCCGCCTGGCATGCCATGCTTGTGTCAGGCGGTGTTTACAGACACAGGCGGTGTTTTATGTTCAAGCCTTATCATCAATTTGTTTATAAAAATAAGCGAGGCGGCACCGGTAAACAGCCCTGCACCGTCATCGCACACCGTGGCGCATCCGCCTATTATCCAGAAAACACACTTGCTTCTTTTAGAGGTGCCATCGCCCAGGAAGCGGATATGGTAGAGCTCGATGTTCAGCTCACCGCCGACGACGAGGTTGTTGTTTTTCACGACGCAAAAATATCACGATGTACAAACGGACGGGGCCGCCTGAAAGACCATAAGCTGTCGCAGCTCAAGGAGCTCGATGCAGGCAGGTGGTTTCATGAAAAATTCAAAGGAGAAAAAATCCCCACACTGGCCGAGGTTTTAAGCCTGTGCTGCGGGCGCATTGCTGTCAATATTGAAATCAAGACAGAAGCGGTCGGTCAGACCATCTCCGGAGGGATAGAAGAAAAGTGCCTCGAAGCCGTCGAGCTTGCCGGCATGAGCGAACATACTGTTTTCTCCAGTTTTGATCCACGCGCCGTTTTGCACATCAAACAAATAGACGGCCGCGTACCTGTTGCTGTTCTATTTGACAAAAAGCTTGACGATGGGCGCCGGCCGTCGGAGATAGTCGCGGCACTGAACGCAGATGCCTTCAATTGCTCACAGCACGAACTTACCAGGAAAAGACTTGCCGACCTGAAAGCACACAACATCCCGGTAAATGTTTATTCGCCAAACGATGAGCCAAGCATGATGCGAATGATCACCCGCGGTGTAAACGGTATCTTTACAGACCGCCCGGATATCTTAAGGCGCTTACTGGAGAATTTCTGATGGGAAAAAACCAGCAGACGCCGCCGCAACCAAATATCTCCAACGCGATGGTACGCACAGTCATGATCGCGCTGGAGGTGCTTTTCAAAACTTCCGGCACCGACGTGCGCGTGCACGGTATACAAAACGTTCCTGATCAGCCTGTTCTGTACGTCGTCAATCATTTCACGCGCATGGAAACGGTCATCATGCCGTATGTCATCAAAAAACATCTCGGGAAGTTTCCTGTTTCACTCGCCGATGCCTCTTTTTTCACCGGCAGGGCCGGCCGCATCCTGAGTCTGGCCGGAGGAGTTTCCACCTCAGATCCGGACCGTGATAAAATCCTGATCAGGGCTTTGCTTACCGGCAGCAATCCAGTGATCATTTTCCCTGAAGGAAGTATGATCAAAGACAAAAAGATCGTCGAACGGGGCAAATATCTGATCAATACCGCCACCGGCAGGCGGCCGCCGCATACGGGTGCAGGACGAATTGCGCTGCGCTCACAGTTTATCCGCGAGGAACTGCACACTTGTTTAAAGAAAGGTGATCGCAAATCTATCGCCGAAATTGCCCGCCACTTTCATTTGGATCCTGCTGATATCGATGCAATTCTCGAAAAAGAAACCTTTATCGTCCCGGTGAATATAACTTATTATCCGGTGCGCGCCAAAGACAATGTCATCAGCAAGCTGATCAACCGTTTTGTGGACGACGTCACGGCCCGTATGGAAGAGGAAGCGCTGGTAGAAGGTTCGATGGTTACGGACGGTGTCGATATCGATATTAACCTCGGCCTTCCGATTGCGGTAAAAAAATACCTGGACGAGGGAAAGGGCATTCGCCGGATGCTGGCCGAAGAAGGACCTCATCTGGATCCCGCCGGGCTTAAATATGCCGCCCCTTTTAAAAAAATATATGTAAAGTTGATGTATGAATACATGCGCGCCATTTATTCCATGACAACCGTCAACCATGACCATCTGGCCTCTTACATCATTTCGAAATACAAAAGGCGGCATTTTGCCGAGAGTGACCTCAAAAACCGGATTTATCTGGCGGTTGAGCAGCTCATGAAAACCGGCTTCGCCAACTACCATCAGTCGCTGGGACATGATCAAATCCATCTGCTCACCGACGACGAACATAAAAAATACGAAAATTTCATGCGCGATGCCTCAGATGACGGGTTGCTGACACGATCTGAAGGTTTAATTATTAAAAACCGTCAACGATTCCGTAAAAATTTCCACTTCCACACCATCCGCAAGGACAACATCGTTTTGGTTCTGAAAAATGAAATTGAACCACTGGATGAGCTGACAAAAAGACTGGATCGTCTTATGCTTATCCCGCCCGGTCTTGTCAGGCGAAAGATCAGGAATCATTTTCTGGATGATGACCGGCGTGCCTTTGAGCAGGATTATGAGCATCATTATATCCACGAGGAAAGCAAGCCTGCCGTGATCGGCGCCCCTTTTCTGTGGCGCTCGTTATGGCGCAATCGTGGCGTCATTTTAGTGCATGGCTACATGGCGGCGCCCGAAGAAATCCGACCGCTGGCGGTCTTTTTGAAACGCAAGGGCTATAGTGTTTATGCGGCAAGACTAAAGGGTCACGGTACTGCGCCGGAAGATCTGTCGCTCAGGAGCTGGCCGGAATGGTATGAATCTGTGAACCGTGCCTACATTATCATGAAGAACACAGTGAAGTCTTTTGCCATCATAGGTTTTTCCACCGGCGCCGGTGTGGCCCTTTTACAGGCGGCCAACAAGCCGGACAAGTTTTCCGGCGTCGTCTCAATAAACGGCCCTGCCCGTCTGCAAGACACATCGGCCCGTTTCAGTCCGCTGGTGCACGCCTGGAATAAAATGTTCTCAGCTTTGCGCATCAAAAAAGTGAGGCTGGATTATGTCGCCAACCGACCGGAAAATCCTCACATCAATTACACACGCAATCCCGTCAGCGGTGTGTATGAGCTGGGACGCCTCATGAGATACGTCAAGGGGAGGCTCGGTGATGTCCGGACACCCGCGCTGGTGATTCAGGGATCGGATGACCCGGTGGTCAACCCGGTAAGTGGAACGGAAATATTTTCGCTCGTTGGTTCTTCCGCCAAGCAGCTGGTTCAGGTTCCCGCCGACCATCACGGTATTTTACGCGGGGATGCCTCTGAAGAAGTCAAGGAAAAAGTGCTGATGTTTTTAAAGGACGTTTTACGCTGAATGAGCCCCATTGCCCCACTCGTTGCCGCACGGCTTTGGGGGCGACAATTGACTTGCCCCGATACAATCCCGAATCTAAAAAATCCTCATCCTCACGATACGGCACACGCGGCCATCATTTTACATCGGGGACGCCCTTCCCGTTGAGACACCCCGGCAGTCGGCAAGGGTTCTGTCTGTTTCTCACATGTTTTATAAATCGATGAGCAAAAAAGGTTTTCTGAAAGATCACGAAATATTTACTTGCTCCGGAGATAAGGCGGCGCTTTAAGGAGGGCAAAGCTCTGAAAATACCGAATTTCTTTCTCCGGCACGCCGCATACAACCATTTTAGGCGGGCAGGAAATAAACTATTATCTTTACAAGATGACCGGTGTGCGTAGCTCCGGTAGTGAGTCTCCTTCGTATAAGACCTTTTCCAGAAATAGCCCGGATGGCGGGGCTGTACAGCGCGCCGGAATTTCCGAATAAGCACTTAGCATTGACTTTGCTTCGGCCGCGGTGAGTGCTCCGCGTCCTGCCTCAACCGCCACCCCCACGATACGTCTGACCATCTTCCATAAAAAATGCGAGCCGACGATCCGTATCACCAACATGTTTTCAAGCTTGTGAAGCTCGATGAGTTCTACCGCCACCTTTGTCGAAACATGTTTGTCCATTCTTTTGTCGGCAAAGGAGGCAAAATCATGAAACCCCTCAAATATATGCAGAGTCCGCTTCATGGCTAAGACATCAAGGTCGTCCCGAACCCACCAAACATACCTCTTGGCAAATGCACTCCGCCGCGCGGCGATCAGGTACAGATAACTGCGGCCACAGGCCGAGTGGCGGGCATGGAAACGAGGATGGGCATTTTCCACGGACAGGATATTGATGGTGGAAGGAAGCAAATCGTTCAGACCGATCCGCAGAGTTTCACAATTGATTTTTTTAGCGCTCTCCAGGTGAGCCACCTGCTCAAGAGCATGAACCCCCGCGTCCGTGCGACCTGCGCCATGAATTTCGACGGGCGAATTCAGAAACTTTTCCGCGGCGGTAATCAGTGCTCCCTGGACGGTTTTGGCGTTTTTTTGAATCTGCCAGCCTCTGTAACCGGTACCGTCATATTCCAGGATGATTTTATATTTGTTCAATGGCTGGTTTCTCCGGAAACTGGTTTCAGAACATTCATCGCCGTGATATTATCCAGCAAAGTGCCGGCCTCTCTGTCTGTGTTGAGAAGCTCGCGACCCGGCTCGAGCGTGGTAATGACGGCCTGCCCGATGATTTTACGTCCTTCCCGCCCCCGCAGATCTTTCGTCCGCAAACCCCAGATATTGTGGAAAATAAGAGCACGGCCTTCTTTCGCCCCGATGTAGAGCATCACATGCCCCCTGCGCCACAAGAGGCTCAGATAAGGAACACCTTTTTCCAGGATGACTTTTTCTTTTTCCCCGGGGGTAAGCCCTTGCAGGTCAATGAAAATACCGGCCTCACGCACCTGATCCTCCGAGTGGCGCGGCAGCCAGATACCGAATACCGTGTAAAAATCACGGGTCATGGCGGAGCAATCCCGGTTTCCATAAAGCCCCCCCCATCCATAAGGCTCGCCGATCATTTCATTGGCAACCCGCACCGCGTTCAACCGGTTCATCCTAAACGGTTTGGCCGCCGCCGCCGTGTCCGGCACAACACCCTGCCTGATCAGTGCCTGTCCGTCCGGTCCCGCAACCGCGATAAAAATACGAACTTTATCATCCCGGCGGTCATTCATCGGAAAAACATGACCCACGGATGACATAAACACGAACCTGCCTCCTTCATCCAAAACCGGAGTCCGATCGCGGATAATGACGGCATAACGGCCCGATTCCCATCTCCGGACAAAATCTTCGTCCACCAGTGCAAAATCTTCGGCGGGAATCCAGCCGAACGTAAATGATGTCTCCACAAGCGCCCAGGCCCTGTCCGCACTGAAATGGCAGACAAACACCGGGGTGTTGGCCGCGACCGCTGAACGCTGCAAATTGTCAAACGGCCATCCGTCGCTGTCGCTATCCGGCCTGGTAAAGTGTGGCGAGTTCGTCGGCAATTCTCTCAGGTTCGTGTTGCGGATGGTGATGCCCCGTACCAGCGCATTCGGGTATTGCACCAGTACGGCATTTTCCCGTAGTTTTTTTATCCAGGAAGAAGGAAGTTTTCGTTTATTTTCCCCGTAGCCAGGCTTGAAGTTGTATTTGATGAAATCCTGGCCAACCTTTTCCGGACGTGCATAAAACGGCCTTTCCTGATGCCACACAGAAAAGAAAATAATGTTAAAATCTTCGTCCATCCGTGCCTGGTCGGCCTGGCCGAGAAATTCTTCTTCTGCCGCTTCCGGTGACAGAAACGAGGCGTGGTCCTGCGGTAATTCGCGCACATCACGGATACTCTCCGGCACAGACAGACAGCCAGCCAGCAAAAGAAAAAAAACCGACAAATACGCAACTTTTTTCATAAAACACCTCTGAACCGATCATCCAGAATATAATCTTTTTTCCCCCCGCAGGCAAGACAAACAGGTGCCCACCCTTCATAGATGTTTCTTTTTATTTTGCATTCACGGCGATTTCGTGTAGATTACCTCACGAACTTTACGAAAGCCCTAAAACAAGGCGAGTGAGCCGGGGGAAATTGCTTTTATTGAAAACAAACGGCTGATTTCATCCAAAGGGTTTTACAACATTTGCGAAAACGCCATCTTGGTATGTATTGAGACGTTTGCATAACCACATAAAAACAACAATATTGTCATTCCCGCTGGTTGCTGAGCCTGTCGAAGCAGGCGGGAATCCAGTTATTTCAAAGCTTTCTGGATGCCGGCCCCCCGATTTCGCGCGGGCATGACGAATAAGTGTAGTTTTTCAAAGCTCTGGTATTACCCATTTGCAATAAAGATGGTGGAGAGTTCCACAGGCCGGGGCAGGCAGGGCACCACGGAGGATTGTTATACATTTAGATGTATGCTAAAGTAAGAGTCGCGGGAAAAGTTCGGGAACAAATGCAGAGTCCCATCGGCATTTGGGCATCGAGCAAAGACGCTGCCTGTTACTTTTTGTGCCGCCAGACCGAAACGCGCCTGGACAAGAAATGCATCCCCGTTCGCAGTGCCCTCCTCCTGTAAAACAGTCGGCTGGCAGCGGGTTGGCATTTCAAAAATCTTGCGGCACGTAAAAACCAAAGTGACGCACCGTCAACAATGGAGAAAGGAGATCAAAATGGCGGAAGGAACAAAAGTCATGGATCAGGCTCTTCAGGTGATGACAGACAGGGAGGGGAAGTATCTGACCTTCTGCCTCGCCGGAGAGGAATATGGCATTGAAATCCTGAAAGTTAAAGAAATCATCGGCATCATGCCGATTACCGTCGTGCCCCAAACTCCCTCCTACATCAAGGGCGTTATCAATTTACGCGGCAAAGTGATTCCCGTGATCGACCTGCGCCTCAGGTTTTCACTTTCCACTGCGGAATTCACAGAAAGGACATGTATCGTCGTCGTAGAGATAGCTGCAAAGCAGGGAACGATTATCATGGGATTTGTGGTTGATTCCGTCTCAGAGGTTCTCAACATCAAGGGAACCGATATCGAACCAACTCCCTCCTTTGGCACCCGCCTCAACACTGCGTTTATCCTGGGAATGGCAAAAGCAGGCGACGGGATAAAAATCCTTCTGGATATCGATAAAATCCTGTCCGCAGAAGAATTGGAGGCGGCAAGCGGAATTCTGTGATGCATAGCGACACCATGACCAGTAATAGCCATCCGGGAAGGGGGAAAGCAATCCCCAAGCTTGAAAGTCAGAACGTCGGCGGAGCGGAACTTCCTTATCTCCATTACCAGGGTAACGGAGGGAAAACTGTCTTTTGCCATGCGACCGGATTCCTGCCGTGGCTGTGGCATCCGGTTATCCAGGAACTGAACTTTGCCGATGCCATTTGGGCGCCGTATATATGCAACTATCGCGAGGGAGATCCTCATAACGGGGGATTAAGCTGGAACGACATCGCACGCGATCTTTCTTCTTTCTGCCGCGCCTGTGACATTGACCAGCCCCTGATGATCGGCCATTCCATGGGGGCGACAGTTTCAATTATAACCGCGGCGTCCTTTGACGTAAAGCCTCGTGGCATGATTCTTATCGAACCGATACTGCTGCCTGAGGAATTCTACGAGCTGAACATTAAAGTCGAGGACCATCCGCTGGCTTCCAAATCAATCAAGCGACTGAACCGCTGGAAAAACGTGGACGAGGCCACATCTTATCTGCATTCCCGTCCGCTCTTTTCAGACTGGGACAAAGACGTCCTGGATTTGTACAAAAATTACGGCCTGGAAAAAATGCCGGAGGGAGATGTGCAACTGGCCTGCACCCCTCAAAGCGAGGCAGCCTTGTTTATGGGCGGTATGAGTCGTAATCCCTGGCCGCTTCTTTCCGCAATAGAATGTCCCACTCTGGTCATTGAAGGTGGAAAAAGCCCCAATATCGGGCTGGTCGATATACAGCGCGCCGTTTCTCTGTTGCAACGGGGTAAGTACGCGGTCGTTCCGGAAGCCGGGCATTTAATCCCCATGCAAAAACCGTCTGAAATCGCCGCGCTCATCAACGGCTTCGTCAAAGAGATTGCCGCCAAGGAGGACCATACTGATCATGATGACCACCCCTGACGTCATTGCCTTTTGTAACCAAAAAGGAGGCGTGGGCAAAACAACCAGCGCTCTTAACATCGCCGCCGGTCTCACCATGCTTAAGAAAAAAGTATTGGTTATCGATTTTGATCCCCAGGCTCATCTGACTTATTCATTGGGCCTGGACGCCCGTGAATTAAAAAACACGGTTTATCACGTAATGAAAGGTGAGATCCCCCTTGCCGCGGCCCTGATTGAAACAAAAGGAATGAAAGTTCTGCCCGGCAGCCCGGAACTGGCGGAACTGGAGACGGAGATCGCCTCCCGGCCGGGCAAGGAAGCTTTTTTACAAAAATGTCTGACTTCCGCACGTAATTTTGAATATATCATCATCGACTGCCCGCCCGCCTCCGGGCTTTTGACCGTCAATGCACTGGTGGCCTGCCGGGAAGTATTCATCCCCCTGCAGATGGAGTTTCTCGCCCTCAAAGGCATGAGCAGGCTGCTGAATATGATCGAAGAAATCAAAAAGAAATACTCTCGTCAGGGACCATCCTACCGGATTATCACCATGCGCCACGACGGGCGTAAAAAGCTCAATAACGCCATCATGAACAAGGTAAGGGAACGCTTCGGAAACCGTGTATTCAAATCAGTGATACGCGAAAACATCGCCGTAGCCGAAGCACCCAGTTTTGGCCAGTCCATTTTTGAGTACTCACCCAGAAGCCACGGCGCAGAGGACTATCTCGCCTTGTGCAAAGAAGTAATCCGCAAGCGCACTGCTTAAATTACTTCGCGGTGCGCCTCTTTCCGCATTCAGGGCGCCCGAAGAAGAACATCTGCAGTCAACCTTAGTGAAAGGAGAAAATCATGTTCAGGAAATCACGTATTATAGTGGTTATCATGGTTTTGCTGGCAGTCCCCTCCTGGTCTTTCGCCCAGATGAAAGAAGGGCTGTGGGAAATCACCTCGCAGACACAGATAGAAGGAATGCCGATGTCAACACCGCCGGTAACGTTCAGACAATGCCTGAACAAAAAAGAAGCTGTTCCTCAAAACCGGGACAGAGGCACGGAGTGCAAAATCATCTCTCAAAAAATAAGCGGCGACACGATGACTTATACCTCGGAATGTAAAAACGCGCAGGGCAACATGCGGGCGACGGGAAAAATCGTCTACAGCGGAAACACCATGGAAGGGAAAACGACCACCGCCTTCAGCGCTAAAGGACAGGCCCCGATGCAAATGACCACCGTAATGAAGGGCAGATATCTGGGACCTTGCAATAAGTAACCAGCTTCTCTTTTTTGTGCGAAGGAGTGGTGCGCCAAGGGAATCAACGTCAACGCCATCGCCCCGGGGATGATCTTGACGGACATGATGAAGAATATGCCTCCGGAAACGCTCAAGCAGATAGACTTCATGCTGCCTTATCTGGTACCCATGAACCGCAAAGGTTCGCCGCTGGACATAGCCAACCTGGCACTGTTTCCGGCCTCCGATGAAAGCTCCTTCATCACCGGCCAGGTTATCTTCTGTGACGGCGGGATGAAGATGTAGAGAGGAAAGGTTTTAGGTCGTAGCGGGTAGCTAATAGCTCGTGGATGATGGTGACGGATAATGGAAGGTGGGTGATCACCCGACAGAAATGATGTCGACCGGCATACCTTCGAATATGGGCGGCCTGAAATCCATACGGTAATCAGGCCGCCCTTTTTGCAGCAATATATTGCTCTTTGTTCATTCTGAATCCTTTTTCTGCCGTCAGGACAAAGAGGCTTTCACCCCCAGGAAAGCCCTTGCTCCGGAGGACGAATGTCGTTGGGCCTTGTGACGGCGGAGTTAATAAGTCAGATGGTTGAAAGGGTCATAGGCGGCATCGAGGCAAGTTTCTATTTCAGAGGACCTGGCAATACAAAACAGAATGTATTTGCCTTTCGGCATTGCTTTTTCCAGGTGCTCGAAGATCGACAAATGCGGCTCCGCCATCGCTACCCCTACCTTCTGAGGGCTGTTGCTCAAAACAACAAGACGGTTTTTCAGCGCATATTGCTCTCCAATGGCTTTTTGCATTGTCGGATAAACCCGGAATCCCTTCAGGGAAACGATAGGCATGCTGAAATGGGCGGAAAGCGCTTTCATATATTCATCTTCATTGATTATCCTTTTACGTGCCAGCAGGTCGCCCAGATACTGATGCCGGCCATAATTTTTTTGACTCTGCTGCAGCTCCAGAATGTCTTCGAGCTGACGGGGAGTGATCATCTTCAACTCCAGAAGAATCTCACCAAGCTTCTTCCTCTTGTTGCTGAAATAAATATTTTTCATAATGATGGACTGTGGAAAGCCCATCTCACAAAGAATCTGTCCCAGATACTTATGAGGTTCCTTATTTTTCCTCCTCATCGCCTCTTCCAGGTCAGAAGGTTCGATAATCTTTTTGGCTACAAGAATCTGCCCGATTCTGTTCGTCGTAGATTCTGCCTCTTTAATTTTTGATTCAAGGGTTTTCAAAGCAACTGTGAGGCTGTTGAGCGCGCTCGTCAATTGAGCATGTGAGCCGGCATGGGTGGTCTCCGGATTTCCCGGAGCAGCTTTCCTGGGCTTATAAGGTTCTTCTTTTTGTGTCGTCCTGTTCTTAATCATTTTCCCGTCCCACGCTTTCTGAAATATTCATCAATATTCTTGCCCCTTTACTAGCATATCCAGCAATGTAAGACAAAGCAATATATATACCATCTCCATATTTTTTGTTTATTTTCACAATCTTTGACGAATCAGACGGCCCGCCGGTTAATTTCCGTGGCGCCTGACCACCCAACTTACTTACTTCGTTCACAATACCTGGCCCTGATTGGGCTTATGAATTTTATCCGATTTTTCAAGCAATTAAAAAAAATGAACATAAACAAGCAACCGGGAGTCAAAATCGATAAGTCATTTAAACAAATCATGCCTAAAATGACCTGATCATTTTAACGGGAAGTTCCGTCATTTTTTGACATTTATGCAATCTATCTCCGGCAGTAAAATATCTTCCATCCAGGTAAAAACATAACTCTCCTCAAAACTCGTTATCGGTTTGTGGGGGCCACATCTTTATTCCCTTCCTTGGCCGACATTACCGCCTCCTCAATAAAACACAATCAAATCACATAGAAGTACCCTTTTAGGTTGACAGGTGGCGATGTTCTTTTTATACTTCGTGCACTCGAAAGCACGGGCAAATAAAAACGGCGCCGCATACTGATAAACTACCGCAGCAACTCATGTCGTTTGGGCTTTTTTGTGCCCCGGGAAGGAAAACATATGAATAAAAATCAAAACCCTGTACAAAAAATCATCAATTTTTTACGCCATGACGTCTGGCGGGTACGCCGCACCTCGCTTCCTCCCGGGAAGTCTTTCTTTCTGAACCTGCTTAGGGTGTTAGTTTTGTCAGTAAGAGGCTTTGACGAAGACCAATGCCGTCTGCGGGCATCTGCTCTAACTTTTTATTCGATGATTTCCATCGTACCGGTCATGGCGATGGCCTTCGGCATTGCCAAAGGCTTCGGCTTTGAAAAATTACTGGAGGAGCAGCTGCGCGACAAGCTGGCCGGCCATGAAGATATTTTGCAAAAAGTGCTCGAATTTTCCAACGCGCTTCTGGCCAATACCCAAGGAGGGCTGATTGCCGGCGCAGGTCTGCTTGTCCTGATGTGGGCGGTGCTGAAGGTTCTGGGGCAAATTGAAGTTTCCTTCAATGACATCTGGGGAGTAAAGGAAAAAAGATCGCTGGGGCGCATGTTCGGCGATTATTTGTCTCTGATGCTGGTATGTCCGGTCTTGATTATTTTGTCCAGCGGCCTGACCATCTTTTTCACCTCGCAGATAACGGCTATTGTGGAAAAGTTCACCTTCCTGGGAGTTATCGGACCGGCTGTTTTCACTTTTCTGAAGTTTCTGCCCTACGCTCTTTTATGGGGTGTTTTCACTTTTATATATATTTTCATGCCTAACACAAAGGTGCGGTTTTCCTCCGGCCTTTACGCCGGGATTGTTGCCGGCACAATATTTCAGCTTGTCCAGTGGACCTACATCACTTTTCAGATCGGCGTTGCAAAATACAATGCCATTTATGGAAGCTTCGCGGCGTTGCCGCTTTTTCTGGTCTGGCTTCAGCTGAGCTGGTTTATCGTCTTATACGGGGCGGAGCTTTCCTTTGCTCTCCAGAATGTCGACACCTATGAATTTGAACCGGACGCCCTCCAGGCCAGCCACAGGGTTAAAACCCTGCTGGCGCTTCAGATCGCCCATCATCTGGTTAAAAACTTCGTCCGCGCCGAACCGCCTTCCACCGCCCGTGAAATCTCCGCACGGCTGGAAATTCCTATTCGTTTTGCCAATGAAATTCTCTTTGAGTTAAATAAAAGTAACATTCTTACAAAAGCGGAAGCCGAAGGCAACGGCGAGCAGGCCTATCAGCCGGCACGGGATATAAGCCGGCTCACCATTCAGGACGTTATCCTGGCTCTGGAACAAAGAGGCTTGAACGATATGCCTTTTGCCCACGCGCCTGAATTCACCGTGCTTTCGTCATCTTTGGAGGCTTTCGGCAAAGCCCTGGAAAAACTGCCGGAAAACAGACTCCTCAAAGAAATGTAGGACTAAAACATCAGTCATCCTCGTTCCAATGAATGTCGTCGCTGGTGATCCCTCTTTTTGTTTTCATGATTTTAAGTGTGACCGGCCGGACAATTGAACATTGAACTTTATATTGACACCCGGAAACCCGTCCTTTATAAACTGCCGGGACTTAATATCAATCCCTTATTTGAGGCTCATAAATATTTGGAGGTTTCATGCAGGCCATTGAATCTTTTCTTCAGCAAATTAGCGATGTGCTCTGGGGCTGGCCTCTGATTGTGCTTCTCGTCGGAACACATATTTTTCTGACGATTCGCCTCAAGTTCATTCAAAGATATATGTTCAGGGCCATAAAAATTTCCTTTTCACGTAAGCGCGAAGGCAAAGGGGATATCAGCCAGTTTGGTGCTCTGGCCACAGCCCTGGCGGCAACAATAGGCACTGGCAATATTGTCGGCGTGGCCACAGCGGTTGCCGCGGGAGGCCCCGGCGCCGTTTTGTGGATGTGGCTGACCGGTTTCTTCGGCATTGCGACAAAATACGGTGAGGCGGTTTTATCGCTGAAATATCGCATTACCAACAAAGAAGGACTGATGGCCGGCGGCCCGATGTATGTTCTGGAACGTGGCATGAACGCACGGTGGCTGGGTTTGATTTTCGCGGCGTTTACCGCGGTGGCGGCATTCGGGATCGGTAACACCGTGCAGGCCAATTCGATCGCATCGCTGGTCGAGGAAACCTTCAATATTTCACCCTGGATTACCGGATTGACGCTGACCGTGCTTACCGCCGTCGTCATCCTCGGCGGCATTAAATCCATAGCGAGGGTCTGCGAAAAACTGGTGCCTTTTATGGCGGTGTTTTATGTCTTCGGCTGCGCGGTTTTATTGGCTGTGCAGTATGAAACGATACCGGCAACCATCAGGCTTATTTTTCAAAGCGCTTTTTCCGGCCATGCCGTTATCGGCGGATTTCTGGGCGCAGGCATGAAAGAGGCAATTCGCTACGGCGTCGCACGCGGTCTGTTTTCCAATGAATCCGGCATGGGCAGCGCGCCGATTGTCGCGGCGGCGGCACAGACCAAAAATGCAATTCGTCAGGCGCTGGTTTCTTCAACGGCAACCTTCTGGGACACGGTTGTGGTGTGCGCAATGACCGGTCTGGTTCTGGTGAATTCCGGTCAGTGGATTCACGGTTATAAAGGAGCCGCCCTTACCAAGGCGGCCTTTTCGGCCCTGCCGTTTGTTGGTCCGGCCATTCTTTCCATAGGTCTTATGACGTTTGTTTTTTCAACCATTCTGGGCTGGTCCTACTATGGTGAAAAAGCCGCGGAGTATCTTCTGGGGGCCAAAGCCATTCGCCCGTACAGGTATCTTTGGGTGGGCGCGGTAATGCTCGGTTCCGTGCTGAGCCTTCCCATTGTCTGGACCTTCGCGGATATTGCCAATGGACTGATGGCGGTCCCCAATCTCATTTCATTGCTCGTTCTCAATAAGGTGATTATAAGTGAAACAAAGCATTTTCTCTGGGACGGCAATCTCGATGAATCCTCCTGATTTATAAGCCGGCCGGGGATGGATAATACGGCTGATGACATCTTTCTTCCACAAATGAAGCCTATCCGGCAGATAACACCGCGGCGTTACCCCCTGCAGGCAAAGGCCGCAGTTTTGGCAAAACATGGGCGGATGGAAAAACATGGCGGCAGGAAAGATTCGCCGATAATAAACAACCACGGCCGCGGTCGGACGCCGCGGCTGTGGTTGTTTTTCGCCAGGGGGTTACTTCTTGTTCGATTGTCTCCAGATTTTTCTCTTTTCGGCTTCCTTGATCAGCTCTTCACGGAAATCCGGATGGGCAATGGAAATCAGTTTTTCGGCCCGGTACCAGGTGGGACAGGTCTTAAGCGCTACCGCACCATATTCGGTGACAACAAAGTTGACCATCTGACGGGTAACGGTTGTGATGCTTCCGACTTCAAAGTTCGGGACAATGCGCGACACGATCGTGCCGTCCTTTTTCTTATAAGTGGAAGGCAGGCAAATGAAGCTGCGCCCGCCCTTGGACCAGTACGCACCCAAAACAAAGTCCGACATACCGCCGTTGCCGGAAATTTGCTTGAACCCGGAACTTTCCGCGTTGACCTGTCCATAGAGGTCAACCTGCAGGGCTTGATTGATGGAAATCAGATTATCTATCTGGGCAAGCCTGGTGGGGTGGTTCACGTATCCCACACTGCAGGACGCGAGCGCCGGGTTACGGTCGATCCAGTCATAAAGTTTCTTTCCGCCGAGCGCGAATGTGTAGTTGATTTTCCCCTGGTCGAAGGTTTTTTTCATGCCGTTCATGACCCCTGCTTCCCACATGTCATGGTAGGCATCGACCAGCATCTCCGTCCAGCCACCCAGATCCTTTAAATCAGACTGGCTGATCATCTGCCCCAGAATATTGGGCATTCCGCCGATACCCAGCTGGATACAGTCGCCATCCTTCAAATGCGCCAAAACGTTCTGTGCAATTTTCCGGTCTGTTTCCGTCGGGGTGACGATGGGCAGCTCGGCCAGCGGCGCATTGTTACCTTCAACCACTGCATGAACCTGGGAAATGTGGATGCGTTCCATATTGCCCCCGTAAGCATAGGGGATATTCTCGTTGACTTCCAAAATGATATTCTTCGCGCTTACCGCCTGTAAATAGCAGCAGGAATTATGCAACCCCCAGTTGAAATATCCATCCTTGTCCATGGGGGTAACCTGTGCCATAAAATGATCGCGCAACGGTGTGCCGGCTTTTTTCGGATCGTTCATGCCGTTTACGACGTAAAGTTCCGATTCGCCGTACAGCGTCGGCTGGTAAAAAACACCGCTGCACATCTCCTGAAGCATGCGGGTCAGCAAGCTGAAATGCTGATCGTTATATGTAAAAACTTCTCCCTTGGGATCTTTTTGAACGACCTCCGGAACCGGCGGCACAGTCACGGCGGCCATGATTTTGATGTCGGAGAGCTCATCCTTCCGTGCCGCGAGCGCCTTATCAAGCTCCACCGGCTTGCCGTTGAACATTGCCCAGTCAATCCAGTCACCTGGCTTCACTTTCTTGACCGCCTCTTCTGCGGTCACCAGTTTTTCCTTGTACATCTGTTGAAATTTGCTCAAATCTTCTTCCTCCTGTTCTTTGTTTTGCCGGGTACGGAGCTATAAAGCTCTCAGTAAACCCGAAATGAATTCAATTGATCCTTTCTTACGTGGACGTGTCGGGCACAAAGCCATCTTTATCGCGGAAATTCGTGAAAATTACTCGGCAAGAACTTGCTTTCTTCGAACAGCAAAACAAAAAACGAGGTCTTGTCTGTCATAAAATCATAACAACAAGCTGTGGGGTGTCGTGTTCATAATCCTGGTGAAAATGAGTGCAAGGATTCTCTCTATGGGAATAATTGCACACTTTTTGCTCTGTTCAGACGCCAGGAAGGCTAATGTAACTGGAATTCCGGAGCCCCCCGAAAGCGGGAAGCTAAAATATTTGATGGTACCGCTGTTGTTTTCCCAACACTACAGACACGCATCTTTATCTGTCTTGCTGGATAATCACGCAGTCGGGGTTTTCCAACCGCCTTTTCAACGCCGCAAATGCCTTCTGATAAGCCGGCCCAAATCAAGCTTTTCCAATTTTATTCGCTCAGAACGCTAAAATCGTCGACAACTCCCGTATGCTTTTATCCTGAAGCTCATTGCCGGGCAATTCTTATTTTTCTTGAAATTTCCTTTCTATTTGTCCTCCGACGGGGCCCAGGGATTGATTCTCCGCCGGCACTTGGAATTGTTTACGTCCGATCTTGTCGGGGTCATTTTGTTTTCCGGGCTTTTTCACCTCATCCTTTTTTCATATCATCAGGGTCTGGCGCGCCACCTGTTTCCGCAAAGACTCCCTTTGGAGTTGATTATGTATTTAGCTTTTTGCAATTTTTGTCAAGATGGAATCTTAAGGAGCCGCTGAAATACAGGTAACTACCTAATATCTCATTGACCTTCGTGAATGATATCTCTATATTGGCAACAGCGGTTTACTGAATTCGGCCGGGCCGTCTGCTCCACCATATGACACACCGGCCCGGATGAGCCGGGCATGTGTCCGCCGGAGCAAAGATCATATGGTTGTCCATCAAGTATCTTAATCAAGGAGGGAAGAGTATGATAAAAGAAATTCTCGTGGCGGTTGACGGATCAAAAACATCCCTGAAGGCGGCGTCTTTTGCAGTTGACCTTGCCCGGCAACTGGGAGCATCCATCATCGCTTTGAGCGTCATCGACAAACGACTTTTCATGGAAGGTACAGCCGTGCCGGTGAAAACCGGCAAAAAGATAACACAGCCGGTTGAAGAGCACCTGAAGGAGGTGGCCGAGAATTATCTTGAGGATATCAGGGAGCTTTGTAAAAAAAATAAAGTGGCATTCAAAGCCATAAGCAAAATGGGATATCCGGTGACGGAAATCGTCAAGGAAGCCAGGCGTACCGGCGCGGACCTGATCGTGATGGGATCGCGTGGCCGCAGCGCTCTTTCGGCCACCGTGTTGGGCTCCGTCTCTTACGGCGTACTCCACCATGACAAAAACGTGCCTGTAATCATTGTCAGGGACTAAAATGCCGGCCCGACCGGTGAGGCTCTTTACCGTGTGAGGGATCTAAAACGTCACGACAAAATACCGGCGCGCATAATGTTTCTTCCCATTTGCCATTGCATCTTTATGGAGAAAAATACAATTCGAGCATTTTCGTTGTTCTCGCCCAGGAATCCTCATTGAGCTTTGTGTCTTTGAAAGGGCCTAAATTAAATCCATGCCCCGCGCCGGGGTAAACGACAAGCTCCACCCTTCTGCCCTGACCGGCGGCCTCGTCGCATATCTTCCGTATGGGGCCAACTGTACAGCAATTGAAAAAATGGTCATCCTCTCCCTGGATCACCAGGACAGGCACATTCATCCTTTCCACACACCCGTCATGATCCTTGAAGAAAGCGGTTGCCGGATAATAAGCGATTACACCGGCAATCTCCTCTTCCATTGATGATGCACAAGCCAAAGCCACCGCGCCTCCCAGAGAATACCCGATTATCGCCGCCTTCCCCTTTTGTGCGACGGAAGATAGGCCAGCCTCGTGTAAAATGTCCCGTATCCTGGCGCGACACGGCTCAAGCTGATCGAGCGGAAAGTCGTTGCCGTCGTGAAGCAGCACGGTATATCCCAAAGCGGACAGCCGGCGGGCGTGCTCGACGTAAAAAAAGGGGCCGCTTTTGCCGGAAATCATCAAAACGAGCCTGCCATCCCCGGATGGCGGACTATAATGCCCGGCCCCCGCACAGG